>QXCQ01000189.1 GCA_003576535.1 Nakamurella silvestris
ACACCAAACTGTCTCAGACAGCTTGACAACTTCCGTGCAGCGAGCGCGATTGTCGGCACGGAGCGCGGATGCTGGCAGCAGGCACCTGGCAGCAGGCAGCAGCAGCTGGCAGGGCCGCGTGCCCATCAGGGACTGCCGAATGCCTCGGCGGCCTTGCTGTCTGGGACTCGCCCCACCAACCCTGACCGCGCTCCTTGCCAACGTCCGCGCGCGTTGCAGCGGGCGCGATAGTCGGCACGGAGCGCGGTCAACAGCCCGGCCCGGCACTCCCTCGGCGCGGGCCCGCCCACAGCCGGTGATCGAATGGCACCATCAACTCAACCCTTCAGCGGGCCGGATCGGACGAGGGAGGGTCATGCGCGTTGTCGGGGTGGACCTGGCCTCCCAGGACGCGCGCTCGGCGCTGGTCGAGCTGGAACTGGTCGAGCTGGCGCGGGCTGAGCTGGAGCCGGTCGAGCTGGCGCGGGCTGAGCTGGAGCCGACAGAACTCGAGCCGCGTGACGGGACCGTACGGGTGACCAGGGTCCTGAACGGCTGCAGTGACGCGCAGATCCTGGCCGCGTCGGCGACGGCCCAGGTCATCGGAATCGACTCCCCGCTGGGCTGGCCGGAGGCGTTTGTCGACTTCGTGCGCCGTCAACAGGACGGTGATCTCTCGGCGGAGGAACCGATGGACCGGAATGCCAAGGCCCGCTTGGCCTTTCGCCGGACGGACGAGGCCGTGCTGGCCACTGGCGCGGGCCGCCCGTTGTCGGTCTCGACCGGTTTCCTGGCCTATGTCGCGATGCGGGCGGCGTCCTTGCAGGCCCAGCTGGTGGCCGCCGGTGTCCCGGTGGACCGTTCCGGGCGCACCGGCAGGGTGATCGAGGTCTACCCGGCTGCCTCCTTGCGCCGGTGGGGCCTCCGGCAGCAGGGATATCGCCAGGGCGGATCGGCCCTCGGTGCTGCCGCCGATCGCCTTCTCGCTGCGGCACCCTGGCTGGATGTCGGCCCGCACCGCACCGTCATCGAGGGATCGGTGGACTGTTTCGACGCATTGGTGGCGGCGCTGACCGCCCTCGCCCACGGAAACGGCCGCACCGACCCCGCACCCGACGGTGAGATCTACCGGCGCGAGGGGTGGATCCTGTTGCCGTCAGCAGACTTCCTCGCCACCCACCCGCTACGTCCCACCCACCCGCAACGTCCCGGCGACCCGCAACGGCCGACCCACCCGCAACGGCCGACCGATCACCAGGTCAGCTGAAACCCACCACCGCGTGGGGCACGTAGGCCTCCTCGAGGTAGCTGATCTCCTCCTTCGTCAGCGTGAGGTCGAGGGAGGCCACCGCATCCTCCAGGTGGTGCGGTTTGGTGGCCCCGACGATCGGCGCGGTGACCACCGGTTTGCTCGACACCCACGCGAGCGCGATCTGCGCGCGCGGAACGCCCCGTTGCTCTGCCACCCGCGCCACCCGCCCGATGATCTCCCGGTCGGCCTGCGCCGTAGCGGCGTACAACCCGGCGCTCACCTGGTCGGTCTCGGCCCGGGTGCTGGTCACCTCGGGATCCCGGGTCAGCGCCCCGCGGGCCAGCGGGCTCCACGGGATCACGCCGATGCCCTGATCGGCGCACAGCGGCAGCATCTCCCGCTCCTCCTCCCGGTTGAGCAGGTTGTAGTGGTTCTGCATGGAGACGAACGGCTCCCACCCGCGGATCTGCGCCGTGTACAGGGCCTTGGAGAACTGCCAGGCGAACATGGACGAGGCTCCGAGGTACCTCACCTTGCCGGAGTGGACCAGCTGGTTCAGTGCGCCGAGGGTCTCCTCGACCGGTGTCGAGGGATCCCACCGGTGGATCTGGTAGAGGTCGATGTAGTCGGTGCCGAGCCGACGCAGACTCGCCTCCACCTCGGTCATGATCGCCTTGCGGGACAGTCCGCGCCCGTTGGGCTCCTCCCGCATCGGCATGTAGACCTTGGTGGCGATGACGACGGACTCCCGGTTGGCGTACTCCTTCAGCGCCCGGCCGAGGATCTCCTCGCTGTGTCCGGCCGAGTACATGTTCGCGGTGTCGAAGAAGTTGATCCCCAGTTCCACGGCCCGGCGGATGAACGGCCGGCTCTCCTCCTCCGTCAGGGTCCAGGCGTGGGTGCCACGCCCGCTCTCGCCGTAACTCATGCATCCCAGGGCCAGCGGTGAGACGTCCAGTCCGGTCCTGCCCAGTTTCGTGTAGTCCATGACGACCATGCTGCTCGCCGGTCGATCCGGTCAGCGGGCCGGGGTCGCCTGACCGCCGATCGCCGCGCTGACCGCGGCTGTTGCCACCCGCACCCGGGCGGCGATCTCGGGCCAGGTCCGGTCGCAGCCCTGTTCGCAGTGGTGGGCGAAGGTGACACCGATCGAGGCGGTCGGCAGGCCGTGATGGTCGAACACGGGCGCGGCTACGGAGGCCGTGGCCGCGCTCACCTGACCGTCCTCCACCGACCAGCCGCGTTGCCGGTCGGCCGACAGCCTGGTGCGCAGCGCAGGGAGGTTGCGGTCGCCGCGTCCGGTGCGGTCGACGAAGGAGCCCACCTCGGGGAACAGTGCTCGGACCTGGGCTGCGGGCAGATGGGCCAGGACGGCCCGGCCGGTCGCGGTGAGCTGGGCGGGCAGGCGCACGCCGACCTCGGTGACCAGGGTGGGCAGACGCGGGGCCGCGGGCCTTTCCTTGACCACGTAGAGGATCTCGGAGCCGTGCAGCACCCCGAGGTGGGCGGTCATCCCGGTGTCCTTGGCGAGCTGGGTCAGCACCGGTCGGCCGATCCGCTCGAGGGAGTCCTGGCGCAGGTAGGCGGTGCCGATCTCGAAGGCGGTGACGCCGAGGCCCCAACGACGTTGGCTCGGCAGGTGCACCACAAAACCGGCCGCGGCCAGTTCGGTGAGCAGTTCGTACAGGCTGGAACGGGGGAGTGCGAGCTCGCGGGCGATGGTGCCGGCCGACTGCGGGCTGGTGCGCGAGGCGAGGAAGGTCAGCACCGCCAGGCCGCGTCGCAGGGCCGGGGCCGGCCCGTCCGCGGAGGGCAGCGGTCTGATCGTCATAGTGTCCGGTATACCGGACAACACTTCGTCTCGCCCCCTCGCGTTCGGCGGCCGGAGGGCATGGAATGAGAGGGTGAGCCCTGTCGAATCAGCATTCAGCCCTGCGCCCTCCTCCGTGGACGGGGCAGCAACCGTCCCGCCCACCGTCATCCTCGGCACCTCCGGGGCGACCCCGGCCGACATCCGTGCGGTGGCCCGGGGCGGCGCGGGGGTGTCCATCGGTGCCCAGTCCCGAGCGGCCCTGGAGGCCGCCCGCCGGGTGGTCGAGGACCTTGCCGATGACGTCAACCCGCACTACGGGATCTCCACCGGCTTCGGTGCCTTGGCCACGACCCACATCCCGACCGATCGCCGGGCCGCCCTGCAGACCTCGCTGATCCGCTCCCACGCGGCCGGCAACGGCCCCGCGGTGGAGACCGAGGTCGTCCGGGCAATGATGTTGCTGCGCCTGGCCACCCTGTGCAGCGGACGCACCGGTGTCCACCCGGACACCGCCGACACCCTGGCCGCCGTGATCAGCGCCGGGATCACCCCGGTGGTGTCGGAGTACGGATCCTTGGGCTGCTCGGGCGATCTCGCCCCGCTGTCGGCGGTGGCACTGACCCTGATCGGTGAGGGGGAGGTCTTCGACCGTGACGGCAACCGGGTTCCGGCCGCCGCCGCGCTCGCCGCCGCCGGGATCGAGCCCGTGGTGCTGCACGAGAAGGAGGGCCTCGCCCTCATCAACGGCACCGACGGCATGCTCGGGATGCTGAGCCTGGCCGGCCAGGACCTGCAGATGCTCTTGGACACCGCCGATATCGCTGCCGCCATGAGCGTCGAGGCCCAGCTGGGCACCGACCGGGTATTCGCCGCCGACATCCAGGCCCTGCGGCCGCATCCGGGTCAGGCGGCCTCGGCCGCCCGGATCCGCGAGGCCCTCGCGAACTCCCCGATGGTCGCCTCCCACGCCGGCCCCGAGGACATGGCGGTCCAGGACGCCTACTCCCTGCGCTGCGCCCCGGCGGTCCACGGTGCGGCCCGCGACACCCTCGACCACGCCATGGTCGTCGCCGGTCGCGAGATGCGTTCGGCCATCGACAATCCGGTGATCCTGCCGGACGGGCGGGTGGAATCGAACGGCAACTTCCACGGTGCGCCGGTGGGTTACGTGCTCGACTTCCTGGCCATCGCGGCCGCCGACGTGGCCTCGATCAGCGAGCGACGGACCGACCGGATGCTCGACAAGTCCCGCAGCCGTGGACTTCCGGCGTTCCTGGCCTACGAGGTCGGTGTCGACTCCGGCCACATGATCGCGCAGTACACCCAGGCGGGCATCGTGGCCGAGATGAAACGACTGGCCGTGCCGGCCTCGGTCGACTCGATCCCTTCCTCGGCGATGCAGGAGGACCACGTGTCCCTCGGCTGGCACGCCGCCCGCAAGCTCCGTCGCGCCGTCGACGGGCTCGGCCGGGTCCTGGCGATCGAGATCCTCACCGCTGCACGGGCCCTGGACCTGCGCGAACCCCTCAAGGCCGGGCCGGTGACGGCGGCCGTCCGAGATCTGGTCCGCACCAGGGTCGCCGGTCCCGGTCCCGACCGTCATCTCGGCGCGGAGATCGAGGCCGTGGTCGAACTCGTCCAGTCCGGCTCGATCCACCGCACCGCCAACGAGACGCTCTCCCTCACCCATTCGCCTTCCTCGTCAGGAGAAGTTCGATGACCTCCGGTCCACGGCCCGTCCGCGCCAACCGCGGCACCACCCTCACCGCACGCTCCTGGTCCACCGAGGCGCCGCTGCGGATGCTGCAGAACAACCTCGATCCCGATGTGGCAGAGAACCCCGACGAGTTGGTCGTCTACGGCGGAACCGGCAAGGCTGCACGCGACTGGCCCTCCTTCGACGCCATCTGTCGGACCCTGACCGACCTGCGCGAGGACGAGACCCTGCTGGTCCAGTCCGGCAAACCGGTCGGTGTCATGCGGACCCACGAGTGGGCGCCGCGGGTGCTGATCGCGAACTCGAACCTGGTGGGGGACTGGGCGAACTGGCCCGAGTTCCGTCGCCTGGAACACCTCGGCCTGACCATGTACGGCCAGATGACGGCGGGATCCTGGATCTACATCGGCACCCAGGGCATCGTCCAGGGAACCTACGAAACCTTCGCCGCGGTGGCGGACAAGAAGTTCGGCGGCACCCTGGCCGGAACCCTCACCCTCACCGGTGGTCTCGGCGGCATGGGTGGGGCCCAACCGTTGGCCGTCACCATGAACGGCGGTGTGGCGCTGTGCATCGACGTAGACCCGTGGCGGGCGGCGCGCCGGCTGGAAACCCGTTACCTGGACGTGGTGGCCGACTCCCTCGACCACGGCATCGAACTCGCCCTCGCGGCGAAGGCCGCCCGGCAGCCGCTCTCGGTGGCCGTCATCGGCAATGCCGCCGAGGTCTTCCCGGAACTGCTGCGCCGTGGGGTCGACATCGACATCGTCACCGACCAGACCAGCGCGCACGACCCGCTGTCCTACCTGCCGATCGGTGTCGAGCTGGAGGACTGGCACGATCTCGCGGCCAAGAAACCCGAGGAGTTCACCGACCGGGCCCGCGATTCGATGGCCAAGCAGGTGGAGGCGATGGTCGGGTTCGCCGACGGCGGGGCCGAGGTCTTCGACTACGGCAACTCGATCCGCGGCGAGGCACAGCTTGCCGGGTACGAGCGGGCCTTCGACTTCCCCGGATTCGTCCCGGCCTACATCCGGCCCCTGTTCTCCGAGGGCAAGGGGCCGTTCCGCTGGGCGGCGCTCTCCGGCGACCCGAAGGACATCGCCGTCACCGACAAGGCGGTGATGGAGTTGTTCCCCGACAACGACAAACTGCAGCGGTGGATGCGGATGGCCCCGGAGAAGATCGCCCACATGGGACTGCCGGCCCGGATCTGCTGGCTCGGCTACGGCGAACGCCACCTGGCCGGCCTGCGGTTCAACGAGCTGGTCGCCTCCGGTGAGATCAGTGCACCGCTGGTGATCGGCCGGGACCACCTCGACTCGGGTTCGGTGGCCTCCCCGTACCGCGAGACCGAGTCGATGGCAGACGGTTCCGACGCCATCGCCGACTGGCCGCTGCTCAACGCCCTGGTGAACACCGCCTCCGGTGCGACCTGGGTGTCCATCCACCACGGCGGCGGGGTCGGCATGGGCCGCTCCATCCACGCCGGCCAGGTGTCGGTGGCCGACGGGACCGAACTGGCCGCGCAGAAACTGGAACGTGTGCTGACGAACGACCCGGCCATGGGGGTCATCCGGCATGTGGACGCCGGATACCCGGAGGCCGAGAAGGTCGCCGCCGAACGTGGTGTCCGGATTCCGATGCGGGAGGGCGACGCACGATGAAGATCGCCCCCGGGCCCGCCGACGGTGCGCGCTTCGCCTCTGCCTGGTCGGACCTGGCCACCGTCGGCCGGGATCAGCAGCGTGGCGGCTACTCCCGTCATGCCTTCGACGACGCCGAGATGGCGATGCGGTCCTGGTTCGTCGAGCAGGCCGAGCGGCGTGGACTCCAGGTCGAGGTGGATCGCAATGCGAACATCTGGGCCTGGTGGGGGACGCCCGGGCCGGGGGCGCTGGTGACCGGGTCCCATCTGGATTCGGTTCCCGGGGGCGGGGCCTTCGACGGGCCGCTGGGTGTGGTCTCCTCGCTGCTGGCCATCGACGAGCTGCGGGTCCGCGGATTCGTGCCGAGTCGGCCGATTGCGCTGGTGTGCTTCGTCGAGGAGGAGGGTGGCCGATTCGGGCTGCCATGCCTGGGATCTCGGCTGATGACGGGGGTGGCCGATGCCGACCAGGTCCGTCGGCTGCACGATCCGGACGGGGTCAACGTGGCCGATGCCGCGCGCCGGGTCGGGATCGATCCGGAACGATTCGGACCGGACCCGGAGCGTGTCGCGATGATCGACGCCTTTGTGGAACTGCATGTCGAACAGGGTCGTCTGCTGCACGCGGCCGACCCGTCGGCCGCGGTGGCGGTCGGCTCCCAGATCGATGCCCACGGGCGGTGGCGGTTCACCTTCACCGGCGAAGGCAACCATGCCGGGACCACCCGCCCCGCTGATCGCCGGGATCCGATGATTCCTGCTGCAGCAACGGTTCTCGCCGCGCGTCGAGCCCTGGTCGATCACCCGGACGCGGTGGCGACCGTCGGCCGGATCGTCCCGAACCCCGGCGGTACCAACGTCATCGCCGGCAGTGTGGACCTGTGGTTGGATGCCCGGGTGGCCACCTCCGAGGCGACGATCGCGGTGGTGGACGCCATCACGGCCGCCGCCCGGTTGGAGGCGGAGGCGGAGGAATGCACCGTGGTGCTCCGCCGGGAGTCCTTCTCCGAGCAGGTCATCTTCGATCCGAACCTGGGCCTGCAGTGCGCCCAGATCCTGGAGGCGCCGATGATCGGGACCGGTGCCGGCCACGACGCGGGTGTGCTCGCCCCGTTCCTGCCGACCGCGATGATCTTCGTGCGCAATCCCACCGGTGTCTCCCACTCGCCGGCCGAACATGCCGAGATCGCCGATTGTGTGGCCGGGATCGGTGCCCTGGCCGATGTTCTCGGCCGGGCGGGCCAGGCGGACGGGGATTCCCGGGCGGTGACACCCTGATGGTGGTGTTCCGGTGCGAGCAGGCCCTGCTCGACGGGCCCAGGGGTGAGTACGTCCTGGCCGGACCGGTGGACATCACCTGCGACAACGGTGTGATCACTGCGATCGGGCCGGTGGATCCGTCGTCGACACAGGTCCAGGTGCTGGACGGCCTGGTGACACCATCCTTCGCCGATGCCCATTCCCACGTCTTCCACCGGGCGTTGCGCGGACGGACCCACGAGTCCGCCGACGGGCCCGGTGATTTCTGGACCTGGCGTGACGTGATGTACTCGGCGGCCGAGAAGCTCGACCCGGAAGGGCTTTTCGCATTGTCCCAGGCAGCCTACGCGGAGATGGTCTGCGCGGGGGTGACGGCGGTCGGGGAGTTCCACTACCTGCACCACGGCCCGGACGGCCGACGGTACACCGATCCGAACGCGATGGGGCTGGCCCTGGCCGAGGCCGCCGGTGCGGCCTCCCTGGACCTGACCCTCCTGGACGTGGCCTATCTGGCCGGCGGTATCGGAAGTTCCGGGGAACCGTTGGCCCTGAACAGGGTGCAGCAGCGATTCGGGGACGGTTCGATCGGGGCCTGGGCCGACCGGGTCGCTGCGATCCCGGCGACGATCCGTACCGGGGTGGCGATCCACTCCGTCCGGGCGGTACCGGCCGCGGACATGCCTACGATCGTGGCCGCGGCGGGGGACCGGTGGCTGCACGTCCACCTCTCCGAACAGCCCGCCGAGAACGATGCCACCCTGGCCGCCTACGGGTTGACCCCCACCCAGGTGCTCGAACGGGCCGGCGCGATCGGCCCACGGACGGCGGCGGTCCACGCCACCCACCTCTCAGCTGCCGACATCGAGATACTCGGTACCGGTGGAGCTTCCATCGTGATGTGTCCGGCCACCGAGGCCGACCTCGCCGACGGGATCGGACCTGCCAGGGAACTGGCGACGGCAGGGGCGCGGATCTCGCTGGGGTCGGACCAACATGTCGTCACCGATCCGATCGCCCAGGCTCGGGGCCTGGAGTACGGGGAACGGCTGGCCACCGGTATTCGGGGCCGGTTCACCCCGAACGAACTCTGGCGTGCGGCCACCGTCGACTCCCACCGCTGTATCGGCTCCGCCGGCGGTCGCCTCGCTGTCGGTGCCCCGGCGGATCTGGTGGCGCTGCGTACCAACAGTTCTCGAACGGCCGGATCCCGGTCGGAGCAGCTCATCATGTCCGCGTCGGCGGCCGACGTGGCAGTGGTGGTGGCGAAAGGGCGGGTGGTAGCCCGGGACGGTGTCCACCTCGCCCTGGGGGATCCCGGTGAGTTGCTGGGCCGAGCCCTCGGCGAACTCTGGAAGGATGCGAACCTGTGACAAGTACTGCTCTGCAAGGTATCTCCCGGCTGGTCACCAATGACCCGACCCGTGGCGCCGGCCTGCTGGGCGTCGTGGAGGATGCGGCCGTCGTCATCGAGGGGAGCACTGTCAGCTGGGTGGGGCCACGGTCGGAGCTCGGACCGGCCGATCAGTTGGTTGATCTCGGTGGCCGGTGTGTGCTGCCGGGGTGGGTGGACTCCCACTCCCACCTGGTGTTCGCCGGCGATCGGTCGGCCGAGTTCGGGGCCAGGATGGCGGGTGCCCCCTATGCGGCCGGTGGGATCATGGCCACCGTGGGGCCGACCAGGGCGGCGACCGACGAGGAACTGCTGGCCCGGGTGCAACGGCTGCTGGCCGAGATGATCGCGGGTGGAACCACCTGTGTGGAAACGAAAACAGGTTACGGCCTCGACCTGGTGACCGAGGTCCGGTCGGCCCGGATCGCGCGGGCGGCCGGGGTGGACGAGGTCACCTTCCTCGGGGCACACCTGCTCCCCCCGGAGTTCGCCGGGGACGCGGACGGATACATCGACCTCGTCTGCGGTCGGATGCTCGCCGGTGTGCTGCCGGAGGTGTCCTGGATCGACGTCTTCTGCGAGTCGGGTGCCTTCGACGAGGACCAGTCCCGACGGGTGCTCGAGGCCGGGCGGGCCGCCGGCCTGGGTCTGCGCGTGCATGGGAACCAGCTCGGGACGGGGCCGGGGGTGGCGCTGGCCGTCGAACTCGGCGCGGCCTCGGTGGACCACTGCACGTACCTGAGCCCCCAGGACATCGACGCTCTGGCGGCCTCGACGACGGTGGCCACACTGCTGCCGGCGTGCGACCTGTCCACCCGGCAGGCGGCCGCGCCGGGGCGGGCGCTGGTGGATGCCGGGGCGACCGTGGCCCTGGCCGCGAATTGCAACCCCGGGTCCTCCTACACGACCTCGATGTCGCTGGTGGTGGCGCTGGCGGTGCTGCAGTGCCGGATGACGGTGGCCGAAGCGGTGTGGTCGGCGACGGCCGGCGGGGCGGCAGCTCTGGGCCGGACCGACGTCGGACGGATCGTGGCGGGTGCCAGGGCGGACCTGCACGTGCTGGACGCCCCGGCCGAGGACTACCTCGCCTACCGGGTGGGGGTGCCGCTGACCCATGCGGTCTGGAAGGCCGGCACCCGCTACTGACAGTTGTTCCCGCGCACCGTGTTGCTCCTCGCGCACGTAACTTCGTGCGCGAGGAGCAACATCGTGCGCGGGAACAGGGACCTATGGTGCGGATCAGTCGTTGGGAACGGCCTGGAGATCCTTCAGCGTGGTCGCGAAACTGAGCGCCACCGCGATGGCGGCACCGATGGTCAGCACCACCAGGGCAGGAGGTGTGCTCACCGGACGTGGTGCCTCGTCGTAGGAGGCGAGGACGGCGAACCCGAGCAGGCAACCGACGAAATAGGCGACCGTCAGGACCCGGCGCAGACCTAGCCACCAGCCGTCGGTCGCCCCCGAGCCGAAGGACATGGCCACCGCGATCATCAGTACGGTGGCCCCGAGCGGGATGAACCAGAAACCGCCGGCGTCCTGGACCACCTCAGGAGCATCGGTGGACAGCATCTGCCAGAGGTTGGCCGACCGTCCCTCCCCGTTGCGCGGGACCATGAACGGCAGCAGCAGGCCGCCTAACAGGGTGGCGACGGTGACAACGATCCAGCCGTGGGTCACGTTCCGGGCCAAGGTCTGGAAGCGTCGTTGGTGCACTTCGACCATGCGGCGCAGGCGCTCGAAATCGTCCGCGGTGGGTGTCGGGTGATGATCGGGCACATCGCCTCCAGGCGGATCGAGGACGGTTCTCGCGCGGGGTGTTCATTCTCGCGCACGTAACTCGGTGCGCGGGGACCAACACGGTGCGCGGGAACGGGCGGTGCTAGCCGGTCAGGTACTGCTGGATGGCCGGCCCGATGGAGCTGACGACCTCCTCGGCCGTCATCGTCGCCAGCGGCGGCAGCACCAGCAGATACCTCGCCGTCACCATGCCGATGATCTGGCTCGCCGCCAACCCGGCCCGCCGAGTGGATTCGGCAGGCGGGTAGGGCAGGGTGGCGGCCACCTGCGCCAGGACCTGGGAGCCCAGGAACTCCGACATCATCCGGCTCGCCGACGGATCCGTCAGGGCCTGACGGAAGGCACCGAGCAGACTCGGTCGGGCCTCGGAATCCCAGGCCTGCAGGATGGCCCGGACCAGGGCCTCACCGATCCGGCCCTGTTCGGCCTCCAGCACACCGGCCACCGTGGTCGGGATGTCCACCGCCACCTGCACCCCGGCCAGGAACAACTGCTCCTTGGTGCCGAAGTAGTGGTGCACCAGGGCCGGGTCGACCCCGGCCTCCGCGGCCACGCTGCGGATCGAGGTGGCCCGAAAACCCTTCTGGGCGAACAGGGCCCGGGCGGCGGTCAGGATCGCCTCGCGGGTCTGCGGGTTCCCGGAGCGGCGTCCCGTCCGCCGACCGGCACCGGCCGCGGGAGTCACGGGGTCCGCCGACGCAGGGTCGCCGCCGCCAGACCCAGGGCCAGAACCACACAGCCGCCGACGATGCCGACACCGCGCCACATGACGGCGGTGGGCTCGGGGTGCAGCCCCACCTGTTGGAGGGCCTCCACGGCGTGGGTGAGGGGCAGAACCCGGCTCAGTCCGCCGAGCCAGCCCGCCATCTCCTCGCGCGGCACGAACAACCCGCACAACAGGATCTGCGGGATGACCACCAGCGGCAGGAACTGCACCGCCTGGAACTCCGTGCGGGCGAAGGCCGAGCACAGCAGACCGAGGGCCACTCCGAGAAGGGCGTTCAGCACGGCGATCCCGATCACCAGGTAGGCCGGGCCGGCCGTTCGCAGGTCGAAGATCCAGTAGGCCGCGGCGCAGGCAACGGCCCCCTGTACGTCGGCCGCGACGCCGAAGGCCAGGCCGTAACCGAACAGCAGGTCCGGCTTGGCCGCAGGCGTGGTCAGCAGCCGTTCCAGGGTTCCCGAGGTGCGCTCGCGCAACATCGCGATGGAGGTCACCAGGAACATGATGACGAACGGGAAGATCCCCAACATCACCAGCGCCACCCCGTCGAAGCGTTGGCCGGCACCGTCGAACATGTAGTACAGCAGGAACAACAGCAGCACCGGGACCACGATCAGCATCGCGATCGTCCGCCGGTCCCGCCGCAGCTGGCGCAGGATCCGCCCGGAGGTCGCCAGCAGGATCGGCCCGCTCATGACGTCACCTCGTCCGTGGACCGTCCGCCGGCCATCGAGTGGCGGATCAGGCTGAGGAAAGCCTCGTCCATCGAGTCGGTGCCGGCCCGGGAGAGAATGTCGGCGGGGGTGCCGTCGGCGATGATCGTCCCCTCCCGGAGCAGCAGCAGACGATCACAGCGGTTGGCCTCGTCCATGACGTGGCTGGACACGATCACGGTGGTGCCTCCCGCGGCCTCGGTGTGGAACCGGTCCCACAGATCCTCGCGGAGCAGGGGGTCCTGGCCGACCGTGGGTTCGTCGAGGATCAGCACCTCGGGTCGGGCGACCAGGGCGCAGGCCAGGGAGACCCGGGATCGTTGGCCGCCGGAGAGGCTGCCCGTCACCTGTCGCGCGGCGGTGCTCAGACCGACGTCGTCGATCGCGCGGTCCGCCTCGGCCGTCCCCAGCCCGAACACGGCCGCGAAGTAACGGACGTTCTCCGCGACACTGAGGTCGGAGTAGACGCTGGGGGACTGGGTGACGTAGCCGACCCGGGACCGCAGGGCCGCAGAGCCTGCGGGCATGCCGAGCATCGTCACGGTGCCGTCGGTGATGATCTGCACCCCGACCAGGGCGCGGATGAGGGTGGTCTTGCCGGAGCCGGAGGGTCCGAGCAGGCCGGTGATGGAGCCGGGCGGGCAGCTGAAGCCGATCCCGTCCAGGACGGTGCGCCCGCCGCGGCGGACCGTCAGTCGGTCGACCTCGATCGCGGGGCCGTTGATCGCGGGGCCGTTGATCGCGGGGTCGTTGACGTCGGGGCCGTTGATCTCGGAACTGTGGGTTGCCATGATGCCTCCCGTAATTCATCAGGTGGTGAATTACGGTCGACGGTAGGCCCGTGGTGGCAAGAAGTCAACGGTTGATGAAATAACTGTTCCCGCGCACGATCTTGTTCCTCGCGCACGTAATTACGTGCGCGAGAACCAACACCGTGCGCGGGAACAGGGAGAGAGGGGGACCTCAGATGCTGCAGGAGTCGTCCGTGCAGGCCTGGCCGTCCCCGCCGACGGTGGTGAGCGGGTTGCCCTCGGACCAGGCCTTCTCCAGCACCTCGGTGAAGACCGTGGCCGGCTGTCCACCGGAGACCGCGTAAGTGCGGTCGAAGACGAAGAACGGCACCCCCGTCGCGCCGAAGGACCTGGCCAGGGACAGGTCGGACCCGACCTCGCCGCTGTATTCGGTCGAG
Organism: Nakamurella silvestris; assembly: GCA_003576535.1. Classification (GTDB taxonomy): domain Bacteria; phylum Actinomycetota; class Actinomycetes; order Mycobacteriales; family Nakamurellaceae; genus Nakamurella; species Nakamurella silvestris. The sequence goes on from QXCQ01000189.1 coordinate 13,483, forward strand.
GCGAGCACCCGCTCGGCCTCGGCCCGGTCCAGACCCACCTCGGCCGCCAGGTCCGCCAGCACCTCGTGCCGACCGACCCGGGCACCCTCGGTGAAGTAGGCCGACATCAGCCGCTCCTTCAGTTCGGACTGCTTGCCGTGTTCCAGGGCCCAGTGCAGCAGGCGGTGGGCGTCGAAGGTGTTCTCCGGGTGGGTGTGCTCCAGCTGGAAGTCCAGCCCGGCGGCGGCGGCGGTGTCGATGACCCGCTGCTGCATCTCGGCGATCTGGGCCGGGGCCTGGTTGTACTTGCGTCCCAGGGCCTCGGTCATCGTCTCGGCGACGTCTTCCGGGGTGGTCGGGTCGAGCTGGAAGGACCGGTAGACCACATCGACCTTGTCGGCGTGTAGGAAGGATTCCAGCGCCTCTTCCAGGTGGCGCTTGCCGATGTAGCACCACGGACACACGACGTCGGAGAAGATTTCGATCTGCATACCGGGTACAACCCGTGGCGAAGGTCAACCATTCCCCTCGAGAAACGCAAACCGCGCTCCTCCCCGACGATCGCGCTCGCTGCAGGCAGCGCGGACGTCGGGAAGGAGCGCGGTAAACGGTGAGGCGTCAGTCCTTGAAGGCGTTCTCGATGATCTGCTTCTGCTCGACCTCGTGCACCCGGATCGAACCGGCGGACGGGGCGGCCATCGCACGACGCGACACCCGCTTGATGCCGACCAGCCGGGGGAGGGTCTCCGGCAGGGCCTCGACCAGGAACGGCCAGGCACCCTGGTTCTTCGGCTCCTCCTGGACCCAACGGAAGTCCGTCGCGTTCGGGTACAGGTCGAGCACTGCCGGCAGCTTGCGCTTGGGCAGCGGGTAGAGCTGCTCCAGCCGGACGATGGCGGTGTCGGTGATCCCCTGGGCGGCGCGGTAGGCCTCGAGCTCCCAGTAGATCTTGCCGGTGCACAGCAGCACCCGCTTCACGCCGGCGGCGTTGTCGTGATCGATGTTCGGATCCTTGATCACCGACTGGAACTTGCCGTTGGTGAAGTCCTCCACCGCGGAGACGGCTGCCTTGTTGCGCAGCATCGACTTCGGGGTGAACACGATCAGCGGGCGGTGCACACCGTCGAGCACGTGACGGCGCAGCAGGTGGAAGTAGTTCGCCGGGGTGGACGGAACCGCCACCGACATCGACCCTTCCGCGCACAGCAGCAGGAAACGCTCGATCCGGCCGGAGGTGTGGTCCGGACCCTGGCCTTCGTGGCCGTGCGGCAGCAGCAGGACGACACCCGACTGCTGGCCCCACTTGGCCTCACCGGAGGACAGGTACTCGTCGATGACGGACTGGGCGCCGTTGACGAAATCGCCGAACTGCGCCTCCCACAGGACGAGGGCGTTCCGGTTGGCCACGGAGTAGCCGTACTCGAAACCGAGGGCCGCGTACTCGCTCAGTGCGGAGTCGTAGGCGAGGAAGCGGGCCTGGTCGTCCGAGAGATGTTGCAGCGGCAGATATTCCGAGCCGTTGTTCCGGTCGATCAGAGCCGCGTGACGCTGCACGAAGGTGCCGCGGCGCGAGTCCTGGCCGGCCAGTCGCACCAGACGGCCGTCCATGGCCGAGGAGCCGAAGGCCAGCAGTTCGCCGAAGGCCCAGTCGATCCCGCCCTCGCGGGACATCTGGACCCGACGGTCCAACACCATCTTGACCCGCGGGTGCGGGACGAAACCGGCCGGCAGTTCGACGTGGGCGTCGGCGATCCGGTGCAGGGTCTCAAGGCTGATCGCCGTCTCGACCTTCGGCGGGATCGGCTGCTTCTCCTCGACGGAGGGGGAGGCCACGGCCACACCCTTCTCCATCTCGCGCACCTCGTTGAAGACCCGCTCCAACTGCTGGTGGTAGTCGCGCAGGGCTTCCTCGGCGTCCTCGGTGGACAGGTCCCCACGGCCGATCAGGGCATCGGTGTAGATCCGGCGGACCGAACGCTTGGCGTCGATGATCTGGTACATCAGCGGGTTGGTCATCGAGGGGTCGTCACCCTCGTTGTGACCGCGGCGGCGGTAGCAGACCATGTCGATGACGACGTCGTTGCCGAAGGTCTGCCGGTACTCGACTGCCAGTTGGGCGGCCCAGACCGCAGCCTCCGGGTCGTCCCCGTTGACGTGCAGGACGGGGGACTCGATCATCTTCGCGACATCGGTGCAGTACTCGCTGGACCGCGAGGCCTCCGGGGCGGTGGTGAAACCGACCTGGTTGTTGATGATCACGTGCACGGTGCCACCGGTGCGGTAGCCGCGGAGCTTGGACAGGTTGAGGGTCTCGGCGACCACACCCTGGCCGGCGAAGGCCGCATCACCGTGCAGGGCGACAGGCAGCACGCTGAAACCACTCTCGCCGCGGTCGATGCGGTCCTGCTTGGCCCGGACCACACCTTCCAGGACGGGGTCGACGACCTCGAGGTGGGAGGGGTTGGCGACCAGGGAGACGTCGACCTGTCCGTCACCGAACGGGCGGATGTACTTGCCCTCGGCGCCCAGGTGGTACTTGACGTCACCGGAGCCGTGGGCCTGGCCGGGATCGAGGTTGCCCTCGAACTCGTTGAAGATCTTGGAGTACGGCTTGCCGACGATGTTGGCGAGGATGTTCAGCCGGCCACGGTGGGCCATACCGATGACGACCTCGTCCATCTCGTACTCGGCAGCCTTGTTCAGGACGGCGTCGAGCAGCGGGATGACCGTCTCGCCACCCTCCAGGCTGAACCGCTTCTGGCCGATGTACTTGGTCTGCAGGAAGGTCTCGAAGGCCTCGGCGGCGTTCAGCCGACCCAGGATGTACTTCGACTCCTCCAGCGAGGGCTTGGCGTGGCGTTCTTCCACCCGCTGCTGGATCCAGCGGCGCTTGACCGGGTCCATGATGTGCATGTACTCCACACCCATGGTGCGGCAGTAGGCATCTCGCAGGACACCGAGGACATCGCGCAGCTTCATGTACTGCTTGCCGTTGAATCCGCCGACCGGGAACTCGCGGTCAAGGTCCCACAGGCTCAGCCCGTGCGAGCGGACGTCCAGGTCGGGGTGCTTCTTCTGCCGGTAGTTCAGCGGATCGATGTCGGCCATCAGATGTCCGCGGGTGCGGAAGGCGTCGATGATCTCCAGGACGCGGGCGGCCTTGTCGACGTTGTTGTCCGGCCCGGAGTTGATGTCGACGGTCCAGCGGATCGGCTCGTACGGCAGCCGCAGGGCGCTGAAAACGTCGTCGTAGAAACCGTTCTCGCCGAGCAGGTAACCGTGGATGCGCTTGAGGAACTCGCCCGACTCCGCGCCCTGGATGATCCGGTGGTCGTAGGTCGAGGTCAGCGTCATGATCTTGGAGACACCGAGCTCGGCGAGGGTCTTCTCGCTCGCCCCCTGGAACTCGGCCGGGTACTCCATGGCCCCGACACCGATGATCGCGCCCTGGCCCTTCATCAGCCGCGGCACGGAGTGCACGGTGCCGATACCGCCGGGGTTGGTCAGCGAGATGGTGGTCCCGGCGTAGTCCTCGGCGGTCAGCTTGCCGCTGCGCGCCTTGGCGACGACGGCCTCGTAGGCCTTCCAGAACTCGACGAAGTTCATCGACTCGGCCTGCTTGATCGGCAGCACGACCAGCGAGCGCTGGCCGTCCTTGCCGGGCAGGTCGATGGCCAGTCCGAGGCTGGTGCTCGCCGGGGTGACGACGACGGGCTTGCCGTTGATCTCGTCGAAGTGGGAGTTGATGTTGGGGAAGTCGTTGACCGCCCGAACGATCGCGTACCCGATCAGGTGGGTGAAGGAGATCTTCCCGAGGCGGTGCCGCTTGAGGAAGTTGTTGATGACGATCCGGTTGTCCCAGAGGAGCTTCGCCGGGACGGCGCGGACGGAGGTCGCGGTCGGGATCTCCAGGGAGGCGACCATGTTCTTCACGACGGCGTTCGCCATGCCGCGCAGCGGGGTGCTCACGTCGACCTTCGGTTCCTTCGCCGGGCCGGAGCCGTCGGAGGCCGGGGCCGGGGTGGCCGAGCGCGGGCGGGCCGGGGTCGGCGAGCTCGGGTTGGCCGGCGCGGTGGCATCGGGCTTGGGTTTGGCCGCGGCGGGTGCTGCCGGTGTGGCCGGAGCGGATGCTGCGGCAGCGGGCTTCGCGGCGGCCGGAGGTGCGGCCGGGGCCGAAGGCTGGGCGGCGGCAGGTGCGGGTGGTGCGGGGGTGGCTGCGGCGGCTGCCGGGGCGGCGGGGGTGGCTGCACCATTGGAGCCACTGCCTGCCTCGGAGCCCGCGCCATCGGCGAAGAACTCACGCCACTTCGCGTCGACACTTGCCGGATCGTTGAGGAACTGCTGGTACTTCTCCTCCACGAACCAATCGTTGGGGCCAAATTCGGGCACGGTGGCTGACGACACTGTCGCTCTCCGCCTGTTCTGCGATCGCGGGTTGAAAAGAGTCGATGTCAAATCTAGTCCCACTGGACGCGGGAAGCGACGCAGCAGATACGGGATTGGTCACAGTCAGGTCTCGGCGCGTCAGGAAACCGGTGCCCGTCACAGCGGTACGGCAGGGCCCTCGGCCACCGTGACCGGCCCATCCTTGCCGGAAGCAGGGCTTACGGCCGAGCCGTAGAGGGCGGCGTAGGCACCCCCCGCGGAGATTAAATCCTTGTGACGTCCGCTCTCGGCGATGCGTCCGTCGGACATCACGATGATCCGGTCGGCCCGTGCGGCGGTGGTGAGCCGGTGGGCGACGACCACCGTGGTGCGCCCCTTCGCGAGCCGATCGGTGGCATCCAGGACCGCCGCCTCGGCCGCCGGGTCCAGGGCAGCGGTGGCCTCGTCCAGCAGCAGCAGATCCGGGTCCACCAGCTCCGCCCGGGCCAGGGCGATCAGCTGCCGCTGTCCGGCGGAGAGGTTCCGGCCACGATCGGAGACCTGATGGCCGAAACCGCCCGGGAATCGGGCGATGACGGGCAGGGCGCCGACCGATCGAGCGGCGTGTTCGACCTCCGCCGGGGAGGCGTCGGGGCGGCCGTAGGCGATGTTGTCCCGGATCGAGCCCGCGAACAGATGGGCCTCCTGGGGGACGACACCGAGGCGCTGCCGGAACTGCTGCAGATCCAGGGTGCGGATGTCGCGTCCGTCGACGGCGATCGCCCCGGAGGAGACGTCGTAGAACCGGGCGATCAGTTTGACCAGGGTGGACTTGCCGGCACCGGTGGCCCCGACGACGGCGACGGTCTCGCCGGGGGCGATCGTCAGCGAGACGTCGTCGACGGCGGGAATCTCGGTGTCGGGATAGCGGAAGACCGCGTGCTCGGCCGACACCCGGCCGGTGAGTCGGCCCACCGGCAGCGGGTCGACGGCTTCGGGGGTGCTCACCGGTGTGGCCAGGAGCTGGCCGATCCTGGTCAGACCGATCCGGGCCTGCTGGTAGCCGTCGAAGGCCTGGGAGAGCTGCTGGATGGGGGAGAAGAAGGAGTCGAGGTAGAGGACGAAGGCCAGCAGCGTGCCGACGGACAGGGTGCCGCCGACCACCCGTCCGGCCCCGACCCCCAGCACCAGCGCCGCAGCCAGCTCCGAGAGCAGGGCCACGAACGGGAAGTAGATGGAGATCGCGGTCTGGGCGCGCATCCGGGAGCGCCGGTAGTCGTCGCTGCGGGCGGCGAAGGCCCCGGCGTTGTCCCGTCCGACCGACTGGGTGACCCGGAGTCCGGCGACGTTCTCGGCCAGGTCGGCGTTGACGATGGCCACCTTCTCCCTGGCCTGGCTGTACGCCTGGTAGGAGAACCGCCGGAAGATCACCGTGGCGATGATGAGGACCGGCAGTGTGGCCAGGGCCAGCAAGGCCAGCGAGAAATCCATCACCACCAGCACGATCGCGATCCCGGCGAAGGTGAACAGGGAGACGACGGAGGTGATCAGCCCGGTCTGCAGGAAGGAGGACAGGGCGTCGACATCGGTGGTCATCCGGGTCATGATCCGACCCGTCATCTGCCCCTCGTAGTAGTCCAGGCCCAGGCGCTGGAGATGGGCGAAGGAGCGCACCCGCAAGGTGTAGAGCACGGTCTCCCCGGCCCGTCCGGCGGCGACCATCTGCACCTTCTGCACGATCAGGTCCACCGCCGCGACGGCCAGTGCCGCCCCGGAGGTCCACCAGATGACCGACAGGGTTCCCTGCTGGACACCGCCGTCCACCCCGACCTTCACCAGCAGCGGCATGGCCAGTCCCAGGCCGGCGTCCACCGCCACCAGGGCCAGGGCGATGACCATCAACGGTCGGACCGATCGGATCACCTTCCAGAACCGGAAGGGTGCACCCTCGTCCTCCGGTTCGGTCTCCCGGGCGGGAGGGGGGAGGTCGGTGGCCGGCGGCAGGGCGGCGACCTGGGACATCAGCTCCGGGGTGGCCGAGACCGCGCCGAGGAAGCCGCCCATGTGACCTCCTCCTCGCCCGCCCGCGCCACGAGGGCCGATCTGTTCGGAACGAGCTGCGGCGATCCGGGCACTGCGGTCGACCGGCGTGCTGTCCTCGTGCTCCCACAAGGCGGGAGTGATCCCGTCGGCGGCGGGTTCGGCGACCGGACGGGCAGCCGCCTGATCGATCAGTTCCGCGTAGAGGTCGTTGCCGGCGAGGAGTTCCTCGTGGGTGCCGACGGCGACCACCCGGCCGCCGTCGACCACCGCGATCCGGTCGGCCAGGTCGAGGGTGGACCGGCGGTGAGCGATCAGGATGGTGGTGCGATCGGCCGTCACCGCCGCGAGGGTGTCGTGGATCGCCGCCTCCGTGGCCGGGTCGACCGCACTCGTCGCATCGTCCAGGATCAGCACCCGCGGACCGGCCAGCAGGGCCCGGGCCAGGGCGATGCGCTGACGTTGGCCGCCGGAGAGGGTGAGCCCGCGTTCCCCGATGACGGTGTCGTACCCGTCGGGGAGCCTGCGGATGAAGGTGTCGGCCTCGGCGGCCACGGCGGCGGCGTGGATCTGGGCCGCGGAGGCACCCGGCTGCCCGTAGGCGATGTTGGCCGAGATGCTGTCCGAGAAGAGGAAGGCCTCCTCGAAGACCACCCCGATGGTGTGCCGCAGGTCGTTCATTCCCAGCTGTCGGACGTCGACCCCACCGACCTCGACCGCACCCGACTGCACGTCGTAGAACCGGGGCAGCAGCAGGGAGATGGTGGACTTGCCCGATCCCGAGGGACCGACCAGGGCCACCGTCTCGCCCGGGCGTACCTCGAGGTCGAACCCGCGCAGCACCGGCTCCTCGGCGAGGTAGCCGAAGTCGACCCCGGTGAGCCGCACCCCGATCGGGCCGTCCGGGACCGGTTGCGGATCCGCCGGGTCCACCACGGCCGACCGGGAGTCGATCACCTCGAACACCCGCTCCACCCCGGCCCGGGCCTGTTGGCCCATGACGAGCAGCATCGCCAGGGTCCGGGTGGGGCCGACGATCTGCGCCAGGTAGGCGGAGAAGGCCACGAAGGTGCCGATCGAGATCGAACCGGACCAGGCCAGGTACCCGCCGAGGGCGAGCACCCCGACCTGGCCGAGGGCGGTCACCGCGGACAGGGCCGGGGTGAAGGTTGCCGTCAGCCGCACAGCGCGCAGCCGCTGGCTGTACAGGGAGCGGGCGGCGACCTCCAACCGCCGGGTCTCCCGGGCCTCCTGACCGAACCCCTTCACCACCCGGACGCCGGTGACGTCCTCCTCCACGATCTCGGCCACCTCGGCCGCGGACTGCTGGGCCGCCCAGGTGGCCGGGAACAGCTTGGTCCTGGTGGCCCGAGTGATCGCGATGACCAGGGGGATGACGGCCAGCGCGATCAGCGTCAGCAACGGTGAGAGCACCAGCATGATGCCCAGGGAGATGACGAACAGGATCGCCTGCCCGGCGCTCAGCGGAACCATGGCCAGCAGACCCTGGACCAGCTGCAGGTCGGTGTTCGCCCGGGAGATCAGTTGGCCGGTGCGCAGTTTGTCCTGGGAGGCGCCGTCCAGCCGTTGCATGGCGGCGAACAGGTCCTGCCGCAGGTCGTGCTGGACGTTCAGGGAGAGTTTGCCGCCGGCCCAGCGGCGCAGGAACGAGGAGCCGAAGCGGATCACGGCCAGGGCGATCAATGCCCCGATGACCCAGCCGAGGCCGTCGGTGTTCCCGCTGGTGGCGTCGTCGATGACGATCTTCGTCAGCAGCGGCGTGAGGGCGCCGAGGCCGATCCCGCCGAGGGCGGCGACCGCGGCCAGCAGGGTGACACCGCGGTGTTTCCAGCAGGCCGACCAGATCCGCCGGATCCATCCCTGGTGGGCGGGTGCGGCGGACTGGGGCGCTGCCGGATCGGAGGTCCCGGTCTCGGCGGCCGGAGGTGGCACGTGCTGGGCGGTGGCGGACACGTCGTCCATTGTTGCCCTCGGGTCGGACATCCCTGTCCTGCGGCCGCCTGCCGCTCCCGCGAGTGGACCGTGGCACCCCCAAAATTGGGGGGTGGAGGTCCACTCGCGGGGAGGTTCTAGGAAGTGGCGGTCTGCGAGATCCGGACCATGTTGCCCGACGGGTCCCGGAAGGCGCAGTCCCGCGGTCCCCACGGCTGGTCCATCGGCTCCTGCAGGACCTCCGCCCCGGTGGCGCGTGCGGTCTCGAAGGTCTTGTCGACGTCGTCGGACCGGAAGACGAGCATCGGCAGGACACCCTTGGTGAGGAGTTCCTGCAGAGCGTCCCCGTCGGCCTGGGAACGACCGGCGTGGGGGACCGAGATCACGAGCTCGACACCACCGGGGGTGTCGCCGCCGAGGGTGACCCAGCGGTACTCGCCCGAGGCCACGTCATTGCGGACCTGCAGGCCGAGGGCATCGCGGTAGAAGGCGATCGACTCGTCGACGTCGTTGACGGTGAGGTGGCTGTACTGCAGTGAGATTGTCATGAACGGGACTTTAAGCCGCGGTCACGGCCGACGCTTCTTCGATCCTGCTCGATGGGTGCCGGGCCGGCCGGGTGGTCGTCCGGGCGACACAGGAGGGCATCGCGTTGACCGCCTCGTGGGGCTGGTTCCGGTACGTCGACGGTGTCACACCGACGATCTCGGTGAACCGGGAGCTGAACGATCCGAGGGAGGTGCAGCCCACTTCCATACAGGCGTCGGTCACACTCACCCCGGCCCGCAGCAGCGCCATGGCGCGCTCGATCCGGCGGGTCATCAGGTAGGCGTACGGGGTCTCGCCGTAGGCCGCTCGGAACTGCCGGGAGAAGTGGGCGGGGGACATCAGGGCCTTCGCGGCCATCGTGGGGACGTCCAGCGGCCGGGCGTACTCACGATCCATCAGATCCCGGGCACGCCGCAGGTGGGCGAGGTTCTCCAGCTCCTGCGGGGTCATGGGTCAGACGGTAACACCGCGGTGACGGGTGCAGGGCGATCGTGGACCCCCTGCACCCGTCATGCCATGGCGTCGCGGCTACCAGCCGCCGGTGCTGAATGCGCTGAAAAGAGCGATGCCGAAGACGACGAGCAAGGCGATGGAGATGATGCCAAGGACCAACCCGGCCATGGCCGAGCTGCGGTTCGTGGCCAGCCCGTTGTTCGCCCGGCTCAACCCGATCCCGCCGAAGATGATCGCCAGCGTGCCCAGGACGATCGGACCCCACCCGCTGAACGACAACACCACCGCGATGATGCCGAGCACCAGTCCGGCCGTGCCCATGCCGTTCTGCGGCGGGTTCGCCGCGGGCGGGTAACCGATGTACGGGTTGGCCGGGTAGCCGGCCGGTGGGTAGCCGGGCGGCGGATACCCGGGCTGTCCGTACCCGGCACCCGGGTATCCGCCCGGGCCCTGGGGCTGATCGGGGTAACCGTTCGACACGGGGTACTGCTGCCCGTCCGGGCCGGTGTACCAGCCGGATCGGTTGTCCTCGGTCACGTGCTTCCCCCTGCTGATCGTCGGGCCCCTGGCGGGCCGGGATGTCCGGGTGATCTTACGGGCCCCGAACGTACGGCTGGGGATGGGCCGGACCTCACCCGGTCCCCACGCCCGGACGGTGCGGATGGTGAACTGGTCGGGGACCACCCGGCGACGAGGCCGGACCCGACATGGCGCGGGCGGTCGGACACCGATGGAGGAGATGATGGGGAGTTCACAGGTGACGAACGGCTCGGGCAGGTACGACGTGGTGGTCGCGGGCGGGGGTCACAACGGTGTGGTGGCAGCCATTCTCGCGGCCCAGGCGGGTAAATCGGTGCTGCTGCTGGAACGCGCCGATCACCTCGGTGGCGCCTCGGTGGGGGAGCGGGTGTTCCGCGGGCAGGCCGCACGGCTGAGCCGGTACTCCTACCTGGTCAGTCTGTTCCCGGACGAGCTGGTGCAACGCCTGGGCATCACCTTGCCGTTGGCTTCCCGGGCCGTCTCCTCCTACACCCCGACCCTGCGCGAGGGTGTTCCCTCGGGGCTGCTGGTCGAGCGCCGACCGACCTCCGTCACGGAGGATTCCTTCCGTGCGCTGACGGGTGGGGACACCGAATGGCAGGCCTGGCAGCAGCTGTACGGGGAGCTGTCGGAGCTGGCCCAGGTGGTCGCGCCGGCCCTGCTGGGACCGCTCCGCCGACGTTCGGAGGTCCGCCGCGCCGTCATTGACCGGGCCGGCGGCCAGATCTGGGAGGACCTGGCCGAACGGCCGATCTCGGAGATGATCACGCGCCGGTTCGCCGACGACACGGTCCGTGGGGTGGTCGCCACCGATGCGCTGATCGGCACCTTCACCTCCTTGGCCGACGAGAGTCTGCTGGCCAATCGGTGTTTCCTCTACCACCTCATCGGCCGGGGGACCGGTGAATGGCATGTGCCGGTGGGCGGGATGGGAGCGCTGGCCGATGCGTTGACGGCGCGTGCCCGAGCCCTCGGGGTCGAGATCCGTTGTGGTGTCCAGGTCGATCAGGTGGCCGAGTCCGCGAAGGGTGTGTCGATCGCAGGCACCGGATCCGGTGGGGGCGCCGTCGAGGTCGAGGCCGGTTCCCTGCTCGCCGCGGTGGCACCGGTGATCGTCGACGGCTGGCTGGGTCGGGAGTCGCCGGGCGCGAAACCCGAAGGGGCCCAGCTGAAGATCAACATGCTGCTGGACCGGTTGCCGAAACTGGCCTCCGGGATCGACCCGGTCACGGTGTTCGACGGGACCACCCATCTGGAGGAGGGGTACGAGCAGCTCGAGGCCGCCTACCGCGCCGCCGCCGCCGGTGAGGTCGGTGAGTTCCTGCCGGCGGAGGTCTACTGCCATTCGCTGTCGGACCCGTCGATCCTGGACGGTCACCGTGGGCACACCCTGACCCTGTTCGGGCTGCACGCCCCGGCCCGGCTGTTCGCCGAGGACCCCGCCGGAGCGAAGGCGCGGGTGGCCGCCGCGGCCCTGGCCTCCCTGCAGCGGCACCTGGCCGAACCGCTCGAGGACTGTCTGTCCCGGGACAAGGACGGCTGGTTGTGTGTCGACATCGCCTCACCGCTGGACGTGGAGTCCTCGGTCGGTATGCCGGGCGGGCACATCTTCCACGGCGACCTGACCTGGCCGTGGCTGGAGGACGACGAGGAGGCCGGAACCGCGGCCGCCCGTCAGGGGGTGACGGTTCCCGGGACGAGCAGGATCCTGTTGGCGGGCAGCGGATCCCGCCGCGGTGGTGGGGTGTCCGGTCTGGGTGGTCTCGCCGCGGTGTCGGCCCTGCTCGACGAGGGGTAACGGCCAGGCGCTCCGGTGGGCGAGGGACATCACCTGCCCACCGGAGCCAGGTCACACCGGGGCGCGTGAAACCATGGATCCATGACTACCTCGGACACCCCCTCGGCCCCGCACCAGACCGCCACGGACGGCCTGGCCCTCACCACCCGGGCCGTACACGTGCCCATCCCGGCCAACGTGACGGGCCGACCGGTGTCGGTGCCGATCTACCAGACGACGGTCTTCGCCTTCGACGACACGGACGGGATCACCGGGGCCCTGAACGACCCGCGCGGCGAGTTCGGCTACTCCCGGTTCGGCAACCCGACCGTCCGCTCCCTCGAGGAGTCGCTGGCCGGTCTGGAAGGGGCGTACGCCGCGGTGTCGACCGCCTCCGGGATGGGTGCGATCGCCGTGGCCGTCAGCTCCGCCCTGGTCGCCGGCGACCACATCGTGGTCCAGCGTTCGATCTACGGCGGCACGGCCGGCCTGTTCAACGATCTCGTCGCCCGGTGGAACATCCGGATCACCGAGGTGGACGGTGACGATCCCGAGGCCCTGCGTGCCGCGATCGAACCGGGCACGAAACTGCTGTACCTGGAGACGATCTCGAACCCGGTGACGCTGGTCGCCGATATCGCTGCGATGTCGGCCGTCGCCCGGGAACACGGTGTGCTGACGGTGGTCGACAACACCTTCGCCTCCCCGGTGCTGTGCCGCCCGCTGGAGCTGGGCGCGGATGTGGTCGTCCACTCCACCACCAAGTACATCGCCGGTCACTCCGACGTCACCGGCGGCATCGCCTGTTTCGCCTCCGAGGAGCAGTTCCGCAAGGCCTGGGCCTACGCGGTGAACGTCGGTGTCACCACCGACCCGCACGCGGCGTGGCTGACCCTGCGCGGCATCCAGACCCTGAACCTGCGGGTGCGGCAGGCGGCGGCGAACGCCCGCGGTATCGCCGAGCGGCTCCAGGCCCACCCGGCGGTGTCCAAGGTCAACCACCCCTCGATCGCCACCCACCCGCAGTTCGACCTGGCCGCACGCACCCTGGCCGACTCGGGCGCGATGCTCTCCTTCGACCTCCCCGGCGGGGCAGAGGCGGCGCGGACCTTCACCTCCTCGGTGTCGTTGATCCAGCTCGCGGCCTCTCTCGGCGGGGTGGAGACTTTGACCATGCACCCGGCCTCCAGCTCCCATCGCGCCTTCACCCCGGAGGCCCTGGCCGTCGCCGGGATCACCACCGGGACGGTCCGGTTGTCGGTGGGGATCGAGGATCTCGAGGACATCTGGGCCGACATCGAGAAGGCCCTCTCGGCGCTGTAGCGCATTCGGCCACCGTCAACGGCGTTCGCACCGGAAAGGACCACCATGTCCGAGTACCCAGGATCCGAGCTCTCGCCCGGCACCGTCGCGGAGTACCTCGCGCTGGCGGTGGCCGAGGCGAGGGCCGGACTTGCCGAGGGCGGTATCCCGATCGGCGCAGCGCTGATCGTCGACGGGAAGGTACTGGCCACCGGGCACAACAAACGGATCCAACTGGGCAGCCCGACGAGGCACGGCGAGACCGACTGTCTGGAGAATGCCGGCCGGCAGCCGGCGACGGTGTACCAACGTTCCACCATGGTGACGACCCTGTCCCCGTGCGACATGTGCACCGGGGCGATCCTGCTCTACAAGATCCCGCGGGTGATCATCGGGGAGAACCAGACCTTCTTCGGCGGCGAGGACTACCTGCGCTCCCGCGGGGTGGAGGTGGTGGTGGTCGACGACGAGGAGTGCATCCAGCTGATGCGCGATTTCATGGAGGCGAGTCCGTCCCTGTGGAACGAGGACATCGGCGAGGAGGACTGAACCGCCGGTGCCTTTTCTGACGAGACACGCCGCTCCGACGTCAGAAAAGGCACCGGTCGTTGCAGGTCAGGGGGTCTGACCGAGGGCTGCGAGCCACAGCTTCGCGTAGCCGGCCGCATCCACCTCCAGGCCGATGTCGACCATGGTGGTCAGGTTCGCACCCTGCGGGTCGTCGTCGAGATCCCCGGCCCAGTCCCGGCGGTCGACGATCGTCTGCCCACGGGAGTAGGACCCGCCGGTCTCCACCCGGACGCCGTACTTCTGGGTCCGCAACCCCTCCGGTTCGATGACGGCGCAGACCGCGCCGGCGTCCCCGATGGTGGTGGCCTCCCGACCGAAGACCCCGAGCTGGTGCTCCAGCAGGGCCCCGGCCAGTTGGGCCGCCGGATCACCGGAACGGCGGAGGGACACCGCCTGCTCGCGGGTGATCAGCACCTCGTTGAAGACGTCGAGACCGTACATGGTCATCGGGATGTCGAGCTGACCGGCGGCGGCGATCGCGATGGCAGCGGCCTCGGGGTCGGCGAAGACGTTGAACTCGGCGGTGGCGGTCGCGTTGCCGACGGAGGCCGAACCACCCATGAAGACGATCCGCTCGATTCCCGGAGCCACCTCCGGATAGGTACGCAGCAGCATCGCGATGTTCGTCTGAGGAGCCATCGGGATCAGGGTGATGGTCTCGCCGTTGCCGATCGCGGCCATCAACTCACGCCGCAGCAGTTCGACGGCGTGCAGGTGTTCGGTACGCCGGTCGGAGGGGCGGGCGAACCCGCCCAGGCCGTCGGCCCCGTGGACATGGGTGGCGTGGTGCGGTTCGGCCAGCAGAGGACGGGTCGCGCCCCGGGCGACCGGCACATGGGCCGCGCCGGCCGTCTCCAGGACGTACTCGGTGTTGGTCACCACCTGGTCGACGTTGACGTTTCCCGAGACGCACGTCACGGCGCGCAGTTCCAGTCGCGGATCCCGGACGGCGAGCATGAGGGCGAAGGCGTCGTCGATACCGGTGTCGACGTCGAGGATCACAGGCAAGGGGTTCATGGCCGTGACGCTATCTTTCCTGCTCGGAATCGGCATCCCCCGGGGTGTCAGGCGAGCCGGGCGGGAACCGAGGCTTCCCGGCACCTTGTCCACGGAGTGGCAAATAGGGCACTCTATTCATGTTACCCGCGAGTAACATGTGGTGGCCGTCATACCCCGGCAGTGCTCGGGACGTGCCAACATGGCAAGGTCAAGGTTTCTCACGCAGCGTGGTAGTCACCGATATTGGGAGGTCGAACAACGCCATGAACATTGTCGTTCTGGTGAAGCAAGTTCCGGACACATATTCCGAGCGGAAGCTTCGCGAATCCGATGGGATCCTCGATCGGGATGCCACGGACAACGTCATCGACGAGATCGACTCCCGTGGGGTGGAAGCTGGTCTCCAGCTCACCGAGGCCCACGGTGGAGAGGTCACTGTTCTGACCCTGGGCCCGGACCGGGCCACCGAGGTGCTGCGCAAGGCCCTGGCCATGGGCGCGCACAAGGCGGTGCACGTCGTCGACGACGCGTTCGCCGGCTCCGACGCCCTCCAGACCTCGGCCGCCCTCGCCGCCGCACTGGGGAAGCTCGAATTCGACCTCATCATCGCCGGCAACGAGTCGACCGACGGCCGTACGGCCTCCGTGCCGGCCATGCTGGCCGAGCGCCTCGGAATCCCGCAGGTCACCTTCGTCCGTGCCTTGGAGATCGACGGCACGACGTTGAAGGCCGAGCGCACCGTCGACGGCGGCTACACCGAGGTCACCTCGCCGATCCCGGCCGTCGTCTCGGTCACCGAGAAGATCAACGAGCCGCGCTACCCGAACTTCAAGGGCATCATGGCCGCGAAGTCCAAGCCGGTGACCACCTTCTCCGCCGAGGACCTCGGCCTGGCCGCCGGTGACACCGGCGGGGCCGTCTCGTGGAGCATCGTCCTCGACGCCGCCCCGCGCCCGCCCCGCGAGGCCGGCGAGAAGGTCAACGACGACGGGTCCGCCGGCACCAAGGTCGCCGAGTACCTCGCCTCCGCCCGACTGATCTGACGAGAGAGAAGGAAAAACCATGTCTGATGTTCTTGTCCTCGTCGACCACTTCGACGGTGCCCTCCGCAAGGTGACCCCCGAGCTGCTGGCTGCCGCCTCCCGGATCGGCAACCCGGTCGCCGTGGTCGTCGGTGCCCCGGGGACCGCCGAGGCCCTGGCCCCCGCGCTGGCCGAGGCCGGCGCGGCCACCGTGTACGCCGCCGAGTCGGCCGAGGCCACCCAGTACCTCGTCACCCCCCAGGTCGCGGCCCTTGCCGCGGCAGCAGCGGCCACCTCCCCGGCCGCCATCCTGCTGGCCGCCACCATCGACGGCCGGGAGATCGCCGGCCGGTTGGCGGTCCGGCTGGACTCGGGTGTGATCTCCGATGCGGTGGATGTCGACGCCGACGCCGTGGCCACCCAGTCCGTCTTCGGTGGCTCCTACACCGTGCGCTCCAAGGTGTCCCGTGGTACCCCGATCATCTCCATCCGGGCCAACTCGATCGAGGGTTCCGCCCCGGCTGCGGCCGGAACGGTGACCCCGCTGGAGTTCTCGGTCGACGCGGCCGCCTCGGCCACCATCGTCGCCGTGCACACCGAGCCGGCCGGTGACCGTCCCGACCTCGGCGCGGCCTCCGTGGTCGTCTCCGGTGGACGTGGTGTCGGTTCCGCCGAGAACTTCACCGTGGTCGAGGCCCTGGCCGACGCCCTCGGTGGTGCGGTCGGCGCCTCCCGCGCCGCGGTCGACTCCGGGTACTACCCGCACCAGTTCCAGGTCGGTCAGACCGGGACCACGGTCTCCCCGCAGGTCTATGTGGCCCTGGGGATCTCGGGTGCGATCCAGCACCGCGCCGGTATGCAGACCTCGAAGACCATCGTGGCCGTCAACAAGGACAGCGACGCACCGATCTTCGAGATCTCCGACTTCGGTGTCGTCGGTGACCTCTTCGACGTCGCCCCGCAGCTGACCCAGGCGGTACAGGCCCGCAAGGGCTGATTTCTGCGCACCTGCGGCTTTCTCGCGGCGCCCCTTGCCCATTCCGGTGAGCAGGGGGCGCTTGTCGTTGGCCGACGCGTGTTCAGGCACTTCCTGCGGTGGGATATGCGCAGATGAGAGCGTTCACAGCTGCGCATATCCCACCGAGCGATGACGAGCCGCGCAGGTGGTGGCGCGTCGGCCGCTGGCGAGGCATTGTTCACGAACTCGTTGTCGTCCCGACGGAACGGGGTCGGCTGAATTCCAGGTCCTGGGCAAACACTTCCTCAGTGTGACCATCTCTCTCGAGAACGCCCGCCGCAGCCCACGGACCCCGTCGGCCACCACCAGCACGGTCAACCCCACCTACCAATTGCGGTTCGCGAACTCGCGCAGCGAGGTCGAGGCCGCCCAACGCCTACGGCACGAGGTGTTCAGTGCCGAACTCGGAGCCGTCACCACGGGAAGGCCGGGACGCGACGAGGATCCGTTCGACGACCTGTGTGACCACCTGATCGTCTGGCAGATCACCCCGGGCGTACTCGACCCCGACGCCGACGGGACCCCGGATGCATCCACGAGCACCGAACAGGCCGTGGCCACCTACCGGCTGCTGCCCCCGAACGCCAACGATGCCACCCCGCGCTCGCACGGCCTCTACTCGTCCGGGGAGTTCAACCTGGAACCCCTGGAACACCTGATGGATTCGCTCGTCGAGGCGGGGCGGGCTTGTGTCCATCCGGACCACCGCAACGGTGCCACGATGGCGCTGTTGTGGGGTGGTATCGCCCGGTACATGCAGTTGGGTGGCTACCGGTACCTGCTCGGCTGCGGGTCCGTCTCGCTGGCCGACGGGGGAGCGGAGGCGGCCGCCGTCTGGGACGTGGTGCGCCGCAACAACATGGGTCCGGTGCGGCACTGGTGTTCACCCCGCAAGCCCTGGCACGTCCCGGCCGTGCAGGCCGAGCCCACCGCGGTTCCGGCACTGATGAAGGGGTACCTGCGACTGGGGGCGACCATCGTCGGGGCCCCCTGCCACGACCCGGGTTTCAACACCGCCGACCTGCTGATCCTGTTGGACCTGGAGGACGCCAACGAGCGGTACCTGAAGTTCTTCCTCGGGGCGGGCGCGTGAGTGCCCGGGGTGAGAACGCCCTGACTGCCAAGGGATGCACCGAACTCGGCCATGCCCGCCCGGTGTGTGTGACCGCCTGCGCGGCAACCCCCTTCGACCGGGTCGGTCTCCTGAACACCGGGATGCGGGTGGCCGGACTGGTTCTGGTGGGGCTGGTGGTGATCCCGGTGGCACTGCTGATGTCGGTCGGCCGTGGGCACCGCCGTCAGCGCCGGTCCGGCAGGTCGCTGACCCTGCTCTGCCGGACCACACTGCGGGCCCTCGGGGTGCAGGTGGAACTCAGCGGCGACCTGCGCACCGGCGCGAGCCTGCTGGTGGCCAACCATGTCTCGTGGTTGGACATCCTGGTGCTCGGAGCCACCGGGCCGATGCGTCCGGTGGCCAAGGAGGAAGTGGGCGGGTGGCCGATCGTCGGACCGCTCGCCCGACGGTTCGGTGCGATCTTCGTCGGCCGGACCGACCTGAGGTCCCTGCCGGAGGTGGTCGAGGAGATCACAGCGGGGCTGCGCCGCGGCCAGCGTATCCAGGTGTTCCCGGAGGCGACCACCCGCTGCGGCACCGGGATGGATCCGTTCCACCGCGCGGCTTTTCAGGCGGCGATCAATGCCGCCGTGGTCGTCCAGCCGATGGCGATCTCCTACCGGGATTCCGCGGGGAGGCGGATGACGGCGGCCGCCTTCGTCGGTGACGGGGAACTGGTCTCGTCCCTGCGCTCGGTGCTGCGGATGCGTGGGCTGCGGGTGCAGGTGCAGAGCCTGCGCGTGATCCCCGGCGCTGCCGTCACCGGTCTGGACGCGACGGACCGGCGTCGGGTCGCCGCAATGGCCCAGCGGGACATCGCCAGGAAGCTCGCGGTTCCGCTGGTGGTGCGGCGACGGTCAGCGGCAGTCGGCGCAACGGCCCCGGTAGATCACATCGGCCGATTCGACCAGGAAGTCGGCGTGACCGGTGGGGGCGGGCGGCGGTCCGGCGGGGATGTCGAAGATCGAACCGCAGCCGTTGCAGACCATGTGATCGTGTGACTCGTGCACGTTGGGGTCGTACCGGGTGATCCGGTCGCCGACGTTGACGGCGAGCAGTTCACCCGCGTCGACCATCTCGCCGAGCACGTTGTAGACCGTCGCCCGGCTGATCTCCGGGAGGACCGCGGCCGAGAGCTCGTGGACCTCGTCGGCGGTGAGATGGGTGTGGTGGTCGTGGTGCCGATCGGCTCCGTGGCCGTCCACCTGATGGTCGTCGCCGCCGGGCCCGGTGGTGTTGTCGAAGACGCCGGCGATGACACGTCGTTGCGCCGTCATCCGCCATCCGCGGTGTACCAGCCGCTGGGCCAGGGTCTCCATGTGGGTGAGATTACCGCCCTTCGGGGTCACCCGCGGCATCGGAAGTCGATGGGCTACATTAGACAGTGTCTAATCTCGATCAGGATTGAGGAACGCCTGTGTCTGAAAATTACCCTGAAGTCGACCCGTCCGGGAACGCCGCCCCGGTTCGACTCACCACCGCCGCCGGTGCGCCGGTGGCCGACAACCAGAACTCCCAGACCGCCGGCCCCAACGGTCCGGTACTGCTGCAGGACCACCACCTGATCGAGAAGCTCGCCCACTTCAACCGGGAGCGCATCCCGGAGCGCATCGTCCACGCGGTGGCCAGTGGTGCCTACGGTGAGTTCGAGGTCACCCACGACGTCACCGAGTTCACCCGGGCCGCGTTCCTCTCCGAGATCGGCAAGAAGACCGAGGTCTTCGCCCGGTTCTCCACCGTCGCCGGCTCCCAGGGCGCCCCGGACACCGCCCGTGACCCGCGCGGTTTCGCGTTGAAGTTCTACACCGAAGAGGGCAACTACGACCTCGTCGGCAACAACACCCCGGTGTTCTTCATCCGTGATCCCCTCAAGTTCCCGGACTTCATCCACACCCAGAAGCCGGACCCGCGGACCAAGGTCCAGGAGCCCAACAACGTCTGGGACTTCTTTTCCCTGTCCCCGGAGCTGACGCACCAGTTCACCTGGCTGTTCGGTGATCGCGGCCGCCCGGCGACGCTGCGCCACATGGACGGCTTCGGCTCGCACACCTTCCAGTGGATCAACGCCCAGGGCCAGGGTGTCTGGGTCAAGTACCACTTCAAGACCAACCAGGGCATCCAGAACCTGCATGACGACGACCTGCTCGAGGTCACCGGCGGCAACCCGGAATACCACCTCAACGATCTGCGTGACGCCCTGGACCGCGGCGAGTTCCCGTCGTGGACCCTGAAGGTGCAGATCATGCCCTTCGAGGACGCCGCCGGGTACAAGGTGAACCCGTTCGACCTGACCAAGGTCTGGTCGCAGAAGGACTACCCGCTGCACGAGGTCGGGGTGCTGACCCTGAACAAGTGGCCGGACAACTTCTTCGCCAACACCGAGCAGGCGGCGTTCAACCCGGCGCACTTCGTGCCCGGTATCGGCCCGAGCCCGGACAAGATGCTCCAGGGGCGGCTTTTCGGTTACGGGGATGCGCACCGTTACCGCGTGGGGATCAACCACTTCCAGATCCCGGTCAACGCCCCCCGTGTCGCCGGTGCCAACAACCACCAGCGCGACGGCTACACCACGGTCGGTTCCAACGGCGCCGGCACCGTCAACTACGAGCCGAACTCCTTCGGTGGTCCGGCTCAGACGAACGAGGCCCTGTACACGGCCCTGGCCGTCGACGGTGAGGGCAAGTCCTACCCGGCCGTGCACCGGTTCGAGAACGACGACTTCGCCCAGGCCGGGGATCTGTACCGGTTGATCGACGAGGACGCCAAGGAGCGGCTGGTCAACGCGATCGCCGGCAGCCTGTCCGGTGTCTCGCACCAGTACATCATCGACCGGTCGGTGGCCCACTTCGCGGCGGCCGACCCCGAGTACGGCGCCCGGGTCGCCAAGCGGGTCGCGGAACTGCGCGCCCTGCCCACCGACCACCCGAAGGATGATCCGGCAGCGGTCATCATCCCGTAGTTCGACCTCCATCTGTTCCCGCGCACCGTTCACAGGTCCGCGCACCCAGTAGGGTGCGCCGATCCCGGAACGGTGCGCGGGAACAGGGGCCGTCAGTGCAGCTCAGAGGTGCCGGCAGTGGTCAGGTCGATGACGTAGCTGTCACTGCGGCAGGGCCACGAGCCGATGCCGACCCGTGTCGCTGTCAGTGTGCGGCTGCCCTTGAACACGATCCGGTGCTCGAAGGCAACGCTGAACGAGACCGTGTGCGCGGTGGTGTCATCGCGGATATCGTCACCTCGGTACGAGGAGATGTCGCCCTGGCCGGAGGAATAGGACGTGCTGCACAGGGTGTCGAGGCAGGTGGTCAAGGTCAGCTGACCTTGGAACAGCTGTCGCACGTCCTCGAACCTGATGTGGGTTCCACCGGCCGCGGCGACACCTCCGCACCCGCAGGCGCTGAGCGGGATCAGTGCGGCCAGGACTGCGGCGGCCGAGACGAGTCGCCATGCTTTGGTCGACGAGACCGTGTCCCTCACGAGGTTTTGATACTGAGCTCTGGGGCTGCATAACTGACCATTGCCAGTCGGGTTGCCCAGCCTTCTCCGGAACAAGATGTAGCTTCTCGGTAGCAGGTTGCATAGTCATAAAAGGGATCTAGGCCTGATGTGATACCCAACGCGTAGACCTTGTATTGAATCTGGGGATCAATTTTGAATAGCGGACCTCCGCTATCACCGTACCCCCACACGGAATGCTGTGAGAACACCCCGTCGTTGACGACGCTGCGTACCCATTGCCAATGTCCAGTAGAAAAGTAGTAAACCGAGTGATCCATGCCGGTGAAGTATATGTGATCACGAATTCCGGAGTATGACCCGGAGCTGAATATCAGCTCACCGTTCACTATCGTTCCCAGCCCGCTTACCGGCTTGGAGAATTCTGTCGCGTCCTCCACTCCTCCGTCGAAGATTCGAGCACTCCCATATTTACTCTTGTCGAATCTGATCATGGTCGCGTCCAGATCCCAAGTGGACCACAGGCGATTGGTCCATCGACTGATCCCGATGCGAGAATGTTCGCCCTGCTCGAAGGTCTTGTCGTTGGCGTAGTCCGCGCAGTGTGCTGCGGTTAGCATGAGAGTCGCGCCGGCTGGAACTCCGTTGCCATTGTATGTAAATCCTGAACTGCAACCGTTTGTTTGATCGACATACAGGCGTCCGCCTCCGTAGTACCCGGGCGTGTCCGACTTTCGGTACGAAGCTTGCGGTGAAACGTCACGCCCGATAATTAGAGGGATGCCGTCATCGTACTTGCTGAGCAAATGCAGGAGTCTGGCTTGCTGAACCTGATCCTTCGAGAGGTCCCGACCAGAGATCGAAATTGCAGCCCCGTTGGGTGTCGGTCCGACATCGGTCAGCTGGTATCCGGTCACCGTGTGGCTGATGACCCGACTTGCTTCTCGTAGTCGGGCGGCGGAATATGGTGATGCACAGATGAGAACAGTGATTCCTCGCCCGGACGCGCGGGCAGCGATTCCGCGGAGCCGATCTGTCTCCGGCCCGTTCCACCACACGCGCAAGGTCTGCGTTCGTTGAAACATGTCGATCGACAAAAGCCCAGGGTGCGCGCCCTCGAACTCCAACGGTCCGAGTTCTTCACCGACTCTGTCTAGTTCTCTTTGCGTCGACTCGATGTCGGTGTCCGACGTGAGCGTCCGTAGGTAGGAGATGTCCAACGGATCACTGCACTGCGTCGCGTCGGGGCCCGACGCTGCCATCACAGCTCGCGGTCCCAGCAACAACGTCAAGAGCGAGAGCGACAAGGCCGTCCTCACGAATGATCTGCTGTTCATCGATGTCTCCTCGGGTGGTTTCGGCACCGCAGCCCTGCGGCACTTCTGCTGGCCGACCGGAATCGACGCGCACCAGAGAAGACGTTGTTGAACCCCCTGTTGTTGAGTAGTCACCCAGAGTCATTGGCCACCAGCCCGAGAGGCATGGTCGAGCCCGACATCCATCTGTTCCCGCGCACCGTTCACGGGTCCGCGCACCCAATAGGGTGCGCCGATCCCGGAACGGTGCGCGGGAACAGGGGCCGTCAGCCGGACTTGCCGTCCAGGGCGACCAGCACACCTGCGAGGGCGAAGAACTTGTTGCTGCCGAGCTCGCGGATGGTCTTGATGTTCAAGGCCTCCTTGAGCAGCTCGTCGTGTTTCTCGGTCAGCCCGGCCAACGCCGACGGCGGCGCATCCAGGATCTCGGTCAGGCTCTTGTCCTCCCAGGCCTTGTCCAGCCCCTTGGACAGGTTCACAGAAACTGCCATGCGTTGCTCCCTTCCCTACTCGGCACCCCGTTGCGTCGAGTGGCCCCAGCTTGACCGGTGGACCGCGTCGAGGCAATAGCCCGGCGGCTGCGAATCAGCAGAAACACCAGTCCGAGGCCACCGGCGATCCCGGCGGGGAGTGCGCTGCCGAGCAGCCACCCACCGGCGGCGACGACCACCCACCCCTGGGCGCACAGGGCCAGAGCGGTGGAGACCGGGGCCAGCGCGCCCAACCTGCCGTGCAGCCCGCGCAGTTCGCCCGGTGTGCGAGCCGTTGCGGCGACCAGCACCAGCAGCCCCCGGCACAGGCCGAACAGCCCCCCGATCGCCAGGGCCGCGAGCGGGTCGCCGGTCAGCACCGCCAGGCCGGCCGTCAGGTACACCGCCGCCGTCATGATGTAGGTGGCGAACCCGCTCCCGATCTGCACCCCGAACCCGGACGCGTAGATCCAGCGGCGGTAGGTCGTCAGCCAGGTCTCGTCGACCTGACGCGGATGCAGGGGGAGTGAAATGCCGAAAACCCGCGTGTCCGAACAGAGGCAGAGGACGGCCAGCGTGGCTGCGATCGTCAGCACCGCCGCTGTCGGGATCCCGCCCGGGGCGGCCAGCCGGAGCAGCGCGGCCCCGGCGGCGCACACCGCGCCGAGGAGCAGCCCGCCCAGCACCCCACCAAGGACGAACCAGGCTGCCGTCACCGGATACCGGTGCCCCCTGGATTTCTCGGTGAACGGGGTGATCGCCGAGACCATCGACAGGCCGCAGGGGGAGTAGAGGGATCTGACGGCAGCCGCCACGGCGACCACCGCAGCCAACCAGACCACGGGTGTCATGACTTCCTCACGATCGTGTTGGTGGTGGTGTCCAGGACGAGCGATCCGTGCACGAAGGTGACGGTGATTTTCGAACCGGAGGTCACCGGATCGCTTGTCGGCAGACCCAGGGATCCCACGGACCCGCCGAGCCGGGCGTACTCCTGGTGCAGTCGTCCGGTCAGGTAGTGCACACCGGTGGCTGCGGAGTGGTACATCGCGCCGTGGGTGAAGGTGATCCGGGTCTGCCCCTTCCGCGGGCTGACCTGGCCGGAGGTGGGGAAGCCCAGGCCGCTGACGGTCCCCTTGATCGCCCGCCACTTCGCCCAGTAGACGCCGGTCAGCGGGTGGGAGCCGCTGTGGGCCGTCCAGAACAGTCCGCCGCGCTGGAACCGCTGGGAGCGGCTCCCGCCGGGGGTGCGGACCTCGTCCTCGACCGGCAGCCCCAGTGCCCCACCGGTTCCGCCGGCGGCACGGTAGGCGGTGTACAGGGTTCCGGTCACCGCCCGGGTACCGGTGGCCTCGGCGGAGTAGATGGTGCCCTTGGTGAATTTGGTCGCCTGGAACCCGGCGCGAACGGCCTGGTCGGCAATGGGAACTCCGAGCACCCCGCCGGAACCGCCGAGGTCGATCCATTTCCGGAAGATGCTGCCCTTCACCACATGTGCGCCGTGGGCCGGGGAGATGAAAATGGCGCCGCCGGTGAACTTCTGCCGGATGTTGCCGTCGGAGGTCTTCAACGACTGGGCGATCGGCAGGCCAAGGCCACTGCCCAGTTTTCCGATGGCGCGCCATTTCTCGCCGACCGCGCCACTGACCGAGTAGGACTTGCCGTTGGCGCCACGATAGATCGAGCCGTGCTGGAACGGCACCGCCAGACCTCCGGTGACCGCGGTGGGCACCCCGGTGGGGTAGCCGAGGGCGCCGGTCGGTCCACCCGCCGCCTTGTACCGGGTGAACACCGTCCCGGTCAGGGCTCGGACGCCCCCGCCGGAGGTCGTGTAGAGCACGCCACTGCTGAAGGCGGCGAACCTGCCGCCGTCCGCCCCGGCGCGTTCGGCGCTGGTCGCCGGCCCGAACGTCCCGCCGGGTCCGCCGTGGTCGTAGTAGTACTGGGTAATCGTCGATGGACAGTTGCCCGGCAGACACGGCGCACTGTGGGTGACGGTACGGTTGTCGGTCAAAGAGGTTGCGGTACAGGAGTCATCGAAGATCCATGGGGGTGTGCAGGTCACCACCCGGCAGACCACCGGGCCGTAACAGGCGATCTCCTGGTGGCACTGCCCGTACCGGAACTGGTTGCAGGCCACCCGGCGTTGATCACAGCTGCCGGAAGCGCAGTGGCAGGTCCAGTCCGACCCGCAGGCGGCGTTGCAGTCCACGTAGTACCGGGCCGAACCGCAGCAGAAACCGGACTGGTCGGCCTTCCACCATCCCGCCACGAAGGAACCCGGCGGGCACTGGTTGGCCCCGGTCACCGTGCAGCAGAAGGCCGACCACCCCTCGTTGCAGGCAGCACCCTCCCCGCAGACACTCGCATAGGCCGTCATCGGCCGGGTGAGGTACCGCCAGGGGTTGCTGGCCAGGGCGGTTCCCACCACCGCTGCCCCGGACAGGAAGGAGCGCCGGCTGGAACCGGCCCGCCAGCCGATGGCGATCTTCTCCACGATCCGTTCGCTCAGGGTGGTCATCGTGACTCGATCCGGGTGCCCGCCAGCACCTCTCGGGCCTGTGCGGTCCGTGGGCCGAGCCCGGCCGCCGAGCCGATGACGATGTACACACAGAACGGTCGACCGGCGACGGTGACGAACCGCTGGTAGCCGTATTGGCCGGAGATCCTCCGCTGCAAGGTGTTCGGGTCGAACTGTCCGGGAAGTGGTTGGGGCAGACCCTGTTCGGCGAACAGGGCTGTTCCGGCGCTCTCCGCCCCGTACTCGATCAGGGCCACCAGGATGCCGCCGGATCCCATGACATCCACCGCCCCGGAGCCGAAGTCGCCGCGATCGACGGGCAGCGGGAAGTTCGCCAGGTGGACCAGGGGCTGGGCCCGCTCGCCCGACCAGCCCTGGTTCCCTGCCGGAGCCACCCGGTCGAGAGCGCCGGCCAGACTGCGTGGCCGGACCCCGGTCTCCCGGTCGAAGGTGTCTGCCGGGCTCCGGCGCACCCCGAGCCGGCCTTCCCAGGCGGCGGGCAGGTCGATGCTGATCCCATGGCCGTCCAGGGTCGTCGTCATGACCGTGCCTCGACCCCGGGATACAGACTGGGGTCACCCGGCATGATCCCCGCGGCGAGCAGATCGTGGTCCACCCGGCTTTCCCGCTCGGCGTCCCCGACGGGTTTCACCGACCGGCCGCTGGTGTCGGAGAGGTAGGACAGGTCCCCGGTCGCCTGGGCGAGGAGCCTGGCCACCTGCTCCCAGCTCATCCCGGTGCCCTCGCCCTTGACCCGACCGCTCGGCCCGTCGACGGCGACCACGTACGGACTCCCCGGAACCCGGAAGTCGGTCCACGCCTTGGTCGACATCACCACCTCCGCCCAGTCCGGGGCCAGCGGCAGCAACGCCGACGGACTCTCGGCGTCCAGTCCCTTCGTGACGATCACCAGCCGGGTGCCGCCGGGAAGACGGATGTCGACCGGGTCGGCGAAGGCCTGCCAGAAGTTCTGGCAGGTGCTGCACCCGGAGGTCAGGAAGGCGATCACGGTGTTGTGCGGCACTCCCGTGGTGCGGATCACCACCGACTCCTCCGTCAACCCGCGTCCGACGAGATCGTGGGCCGGGGCACCGGGGACCGGGTCGCCGAGTGGTTGCGGGACACCGGGAAAGGTGCGGATCGCCGGCGCGGCGGACACTGCAGAGCTCTCCTGCTCACCCCCGTCGAGTGTGTGCAACCGGCGCAGGATCGACGCGTGGCTGCGCAGCAGTCCGGCCACCAGCACTGCCATCACCAGGACCAGAACTGTCAGGCCCGCTACCAGAGCTGTCATCGGATCACCCCTTGGTCGTTGTGTCGTGCGTCGCTGTCAGGTCCCCCTGGTCAGGGAGGCGGGTGCACCGGTGGCGCGCTCCTGTCCCCGCCCGGCCTCGTGCAGGGCGGGGAGGGCGGTGAACAGCAGGTATCCGACGACGGTCAGGGCGCCGACCAGCAGCAGGTAGGGGAGACCGGCGGTGTTCTGTTCGCCCCAGGCCTCGGCCAGGCTCCCGGGTGGAGCGACGACGGCGGTCGCGGCGGCGATCGTGAAGCCGAGGTCCACGACCACATGGGTCCGGTTCATCGGGCTGCGGGCGGCACCGAAACAGCCGCAGTCGGCGGCGGAGTCGGCCCGCACCAGGTGAACGGCGACAACGGTCAGGGTCAGGTAGGCGGCGAGCACCACCGCAGCACTCGGACGGTTCCCGACCGCAAGGCCGACCAGGCCGATCACGGTCTCGGTGGTCCCGATGAGCCGGGCGGCCGCACGAGAGGTCAGCGATCGGGGCAGACCCAGGGCGGTCAGGGTCGGTCCGATGCTCCGGGGACTGCGGATCTTCGCCAGTCCGGCCAGCACGAGCAGCACCGACAGGGCGTGGAACCAGCTGCCGGTGACCGTCATCCACGATTTTTACCACCGTTTCGGCGGCCCCGCCGGACGAGTCCGGGAGGGGCAGATCCGTTGGGCCAAAAGGACTACCGGTGGTGACTGGTTGAGTTCGGTCGGTAGCGATAAGGGGTGACGAGGTACCGGAACGGCGAGGTCTGTGAACTGGCCTATCCTGGAAGGCGATGACCTACCTGGATCACGCCGCCACCACCCCGGTTCTTCCTGCCGTGGTGGCCGCCATGACGGAGGCGATGTCGTACACCGGCAACGCCTCCTCCTTGCATACCTCCGGCCGGGACGCCCGCCGCCGGATCGAGGAGGCCCGGGAGCGCATCGCCGCTGCCCTCGGTGCCCGCCCGAGCGAGGTGCTGTTCACCTCCGGCGGCACCGAATCGGACAACCTCGCGGTGGCCGGGATCTTCCGGGCCCGACGGGCCGCCGACCCGCGCCGCACCCGCATCCTGGTCAGCGGCACCGAGCACCACGCGGTGCTTGACGTGGTCGAGCACCTCGCCTCCGACGAGGGCGCCACCATCAGCTGGCTCGAGGTCGACGACTTCGGCCGCGTCCACGCCGATACCTTGGCCGCCGCGATCGCCGAGAACCCGGCCGATGTGGCCCTCGCGACCGTGATGTGGGCCAACAACGAGGTCGGGACGGTCAACCCGGTCCGTGAACTCTCCGCGGTGGCCCACCACCACGGCATCCCCCTGCACACCGATGCGGTCCAGGCGGTCGGCCAGGTGCCGGTGGACTTCGCCGCCTCCGGCGCGGATGCGTTGACGCTGACCGGCCACAAGCTCGGCGGGCCGTCCGGGGTGGGCGTGCTGCTCCTGCGACGCGATGTCGCCGTCCAACCGCTGATGTACGGCGGGGGGCAGGAACGTGGCATCCGGTCGGGCACCTTCGACGTGGCCGGCATCCGCGGCCTGGCGGTGGCCGTGGACACCGCGGTGAGCGGCCTCACCGAGCACGCCGCCTACCTCACCGGCCTCCGTGACGAGCTGATCGCCGGGATCGTGGAGCTGATCCCGGATGCGGTGCTGTCCGGGGACCCCGGCCAGTCCGCGGTGGACGACGGACCCAGCCGGCTTCCGGGCAACGTCCACCTCCGCTTCCCCGGCTGCGAGGGCGACTCCCTGTTGATGCTGCTGGACGCACGCGGGATCGAATGCTCGACGGGATCGGCCTGCACCGCCGGTGTGGCCCGGCCCTCCCACGTCCTGCTCGCGATGGGGGTGCCGGAGGACGAGGCCCGCGGGGCCTTGCGTTTCTCCCTCGGACACACCTCGACCCCGGCCGATGTGGCCGCGGTGCTGGCAGCCATCGAGCCCGTAGTGGCCCGGGCCCGTCGCGCCGCCATGGCCGGAACCAGAAGGCGCTGAGATGACCCCTGAGATCACCCCTGAACTGAGTGCCGACAGCGCTCCGGTCGCCGAGGAGCCCACCCCCAGGCTCCGGGTCCTCGCCGCGATGAGCGGCGGGGTGGATTCCGCCGTCGCCGCCGCCCTGGCCGTCGAGGCAGGCTACGACGTCACCGGTGTGCACATGGCCCTGTCCCGCCAGCCCGGAACCCTGCGCACCGGGTCCCGTGGGTGTTGCACCGTGGAGGACGCCTTCGACGCCCGCCGGGTCTGCGACCTGCTCGGGATCCCGTTCTACGTCTGGGACTTCTCGGCCGAGTTCGTCGAGGACGTGGTGGCCGATTTCCTCTCCGAGTACTCGGCCGGCCGCACCCCCAACCCGTGCCTGCGCTGCAACGAGAAGATCAAGTTCGCCGCCCTGCTCGACCGCGCACTCGCCCTCGGTTTCGACGCGGTGGCCACCGGCCACCATGTGAAGATCATCGACGGTGTCCTGCACCGGTCGGTCGACGAGGCCAAGGACCAGTCCTACGTTCTCGCCGTGCTGACCAAGGACCAGTTGGCGCACAGCATGTTCCCGCTCGGCAGCCAGAACAAGGACTGGGTGCGGGCCGAGGCCGAGCGCCGCGGGTTCTCGGTGGCGAAGAAGCCCGACTCCTACGACATCTGTTTCATCCCGGACGGGGACACCCGCGGGTACCTGACCGAGAAGCTCGGCGTGAAAACGGGTTCCGTCGTCGACGTGGAGACCGGTGAGGTGCTCGCCCAGCACGAGGGCACCTTCGGGTACACCATCGGACAGCGCAAGGGTCTGAACCTCGGACGGCCCGCCGCCGACGGTCGGCCCCGGTACGTTCTGGACATCGAGCCGGTGTCCGGAACGGTGACGGTCGGATCGGCCGAGCGGCTGGACATCTCGGTGATCACCGGCGAGAACCCGGTGTTCTCCACGGGTGTGGAACCGAGCTTCCCGATGCGCACCGTCATCCAGGTCCGGGCCCACGGTGGAACCGTCGGCGGCAGCGCCGATCTCGTCGACGGCCGGGTCCGGGTCACCCTGGACGAGCCCGTGCGCGGGATCGCCCCGGGGCAGACCCTGGTGCTGTACGACGTCGGCAACGAGTACGTCATCGGCTCGGCCACCATCATCCGTGCAGGCTGAGGGTGACGATCGAGATCGCCACCGGTACGGCTGAATCGGACCCGGTACCCGCCCGACCCTGGCAATGGGACGCGGCGACGGGCCTCGGCCCGCTGCCCGGTGCCGATCCGGCCGAATCGGCCCTGATGGTCGCCGGCGAGCTGCCCGAGCTGCCCTTCCTGGCCGAGCTGCCCGACCGCGGGGTCGGTGCCGACGCGGTCGGCCGCGCCATCGGGATGTTGGTGGACATCTACGCCGAGGTGGTCCCGTCGGGCTGGCGGATCACCGCCGGACCCGGCCGGGAAGTGGGGCGGGCCAAGGACTTCCTGGCCTGGGACCTGGATGCGCTGGAGGAGCACTACGCCGGCGCCCCGCAGGTGAAGGTGCAGGTCTGCGGGCCGTGGACGGTGGCGGCGCGCACCGAGCTGGCCACCGGCAACCGGATGATCACCGACCAAGGGGCCGTCCGTGACCTCGCCGAATCCCTCGCCGAGGGACTGTCGGCCCATCTGGACCAGGTCCGCCGCCGACTTCCCGGATCCCGGGTGATCCTGCAGGTCGACGAACCCGCCCTGCGTGATGTGATCGAGGGGAACCTGCGTACCGCCAGCGGTTTCGGAACCGTGCGGGCCATCGGCCGGCAACGGGCCGGGGAACTCCTGCGCACCTTCACCGAACGTTTTGTCGACACCGTCCTGATCGGTACCTCGACCCCGGCGCACCCGCAGCCGGGGACCTCGACCGGCCCGGTGACGGATCTGGACGCCCTCGGCCTGCTGCGGGAGGCCGGCTGCAGCGCGGTGGCGGTGGACTTCACCACCCTCGGTAGCCGCACCAGCAGCCTGGACTTCCTCGGCGAAGGCATCGAGTCCGGGTTGGTGCTGCTGGCCGGGACCGTCCCGGCCCGGGAATCTCGGGCGGAAGAACACCGGGCGCAGGATCGTCAGCAGCGACGAACCGGCAGCGTTTCGGGTCCGACCACCGCCGAGCGGGCCCGACCGATCACCGAGCCGATGGCCAAACTCGGCTTCGCCCCCGAGGTGATGGCTCGGCAGATCGTCGTCACACCCTCGGGATCACTGGCCGATGTCGCCCCTGATCGGGCCCGGCGGGTGCTGACCCTGTGCCGGGACGTGGCCAGGATGCTGGCCGAACCGATGGACGATCACCGGTCCTAGTGTCGGTACCCACGGATATCCTCTGTGGGTGAGTGAGAAGAGCGCGTCCGCAGCCCAGCCGGTTCCGTCGGTCCGACCCGATGCGACCCACACCGCATCCGGCCTGCTGGACACCGCTGCCCAGCTGCAGGTCCCCGAAGAGGCGGCCGAGCGGCACGCCGTTCTGTCCGCCGAGATCGCCGACCACCAGTTCCGCTACTACGTGCGGGATTCACCGGTGGTGACCGACGCCGAGTTCGACACCCTGCTCCGCGAGCTGATCGGGCTGGAGGAGAGCTACCCCGCCCTGCTCACCCCGGACTCGCCGACCCAGCGGGTGGGCGGCTCCTACTCCACCGACTTCGCGCCGGCGGAGCACCGGGAACGGTTGCTCAGCCTGGACAACGTCTTCTCCGCCGACGAGATGGCCGGCTGGTTGGACAAGACCGCGCGCGACGCCGCCGCGCCGCTGCACTGGCTGACCGAGGTCAAGATCGACGGCCTGGCCATCAATCTGACCTACGAGAAGGGTCGTCTCACCAAAGCCGCCACCCGCGGGGACGGGCGGGTCGGGGAGGACGTGACCCTGAACGTACGCACCATCGAGGCGATCCCGCACCAGCTCACCGACGACGGCTCCGGGGTTCCCGAACTGGTGGAGATCCGCGGCGAGGTGTTCTTCCCGCTCGCCGCCTTCGCCGAGGTGAACGCCCAGCTGGTCGAATCCGGCAAGGCCCCGTTCGCCAACCCGCGCAACGCCGCCGCCGGCTCCCTGCGGCAGAAGGACCCCCGCAGGACGGCCGCTCGGCCGCTGTCGATGCTGTGCCACGGCATCGGGGCCCGGGTCGGTTTCGACATCGAACGGCAGTCCCAGGCGTACGAGAACCTCGCCGGATGGGGGTTGCCGGTGTCCAGCCACAACCTGGTGGTGGACAGCGCCGCCGAGGTGCTGGAACGGGTGCAGTACTGGGCCGACCACCGCCACGACGTCGAACACGACATCGACGGCCTGGTGGTGAAGGTCGACGAGATCGCACTGCAGCGGCGCCTCGGGATCACCTCCCGGGCACCACGCTGGGCCATCGCCTACAAGTACCCGCCCGAGGAGGCGACGACGAAACTGGTGAACATCGAGGTCAACGTCGGTCGCACGGGACGCGTCACCCCCTTCGCCGTCCTCGAACCGGTACTGGTGGCCGGCTCCACCGTGGGTATGGCCACCCTGCACAACGCCACCGAGGTGATCCGCAAAGGTGTCTGGATCAACGACATGGTGGTGATCCGCAAGGCCGGTGACGTGATCCCCGAGGTCCTCGGGCCGGTGGTGGACCTGCGTCCGGCCGATGCCTACCAGTTCGTCATGCCCACCGATTGCCCGGTCTGCGGGACGGAACTGCGACCGATGAAGGAGGGGGACGTCGACATCCGCTGCCCCAACTCCCGGTCCTGCCCGGCCCAGTTGCGGGAGCGTATTTTCCACGTCGCCTCCCGGGGGGCCTTCGACATCGAGGGCCTGGGATTCGAGGCCGCCCAGGCGCTGCTGGACGCCGACGCGGTGGTGGACGAGGGGGACGTGTTCACCCTCGACGAGGAGAAGCTGATCGCCGCCGACCTCTTCCGCACCAAGGCCGGTGTCCTGTCGGCGAACGGCCGCAAGCTGCTCGACAACCTGGAGAAGGTGAAGTCCCAGCCGCTGTGGCGGGTCATCGTCGCCCTGTCCATCCGGCACGTCGGCCCCACCGCGGCCCGGGCGTTGGCCGCCCACTTCGGGAGCATGGACGCGATCCGCGCCGCCTCCGAGGAGGAGCTGGCCGCGGTCGAGGGGGTCGGGCCGACCATCGCCGCCGCGGTCATCGCCTGGTTCGAGATCGACTGGCATGTCTCGATCGTCGAGAAGTGGACGGAGGCAGGGGTACGGATGGCCGATGAGGTCACCGACCGGTTGGAGCCCACCCTGGCGGGAATGTCCGTCGTGGTCACCGGCAGCCTGATCGACTTCAACCGGGACGAGGCGAAGTCGGCGATCCTGGAACGTGGCGGCAAGGCGGCCTCCTCGGTGTCGGGGAAGACCTCCTTCGTGGTGGTGGGTGAGGCTCCCGGATCCAAGTACGACAAGGCGGTCTCGCTGAAGGTGCCGATCCTGGACGAGGCCGGATTCGTGGTGCTGTTGCACGACGGCCCGGATGCCGCTCGTGCAGTGGCCCAGATCGGGCCTGCCGGGGAGGCACCGGCCCAGGACGCCGCTGACGAAGAACCGTCGGCGTGACGTCCCGCGGGCTGCTGATCACCGGAACCTCCTCCGACGCCGGGAAGTCCCTGGTCACCACCGGTCTGTGCCGCTACTTCGCGCGACAGGGCATCGACGTCGTCCCGTTCAAATCGCAGAACATGTCGAACAATTCGATGGTCTGCGCCGACGGCGGGGAGATCGGCCGCGCGCAATGGTTGCAGGCCGTCGCTGCCGGGGTGGAGCCGGAGACGGCGATGAACCCGGTCCTGCTCAAACCCAGCTCGGACCGCCGTTCCCACGTCATCGTGCGGGGCCGGCCGGCCGGGACCCTCGAGGCCGGGGAGTACGCCCATGGTCGACAGCACCTGGCCGCAGCCGCCTTCCAGGCCTACCGGGAACTCGCCGACGGACACGGGTTGATCGTTTCCGAGGGGGCCGGTTCCCCGGCCGAGATCAACCTGCGCTCGGGCGACTACGTGAACATGGGCCTGGCCCGGGAATTCGGCATCCCCACCCTGGTGGTCGGTGACATCGACCGCGGCGGGGTGTTCGCCGCCCTCTACGGCACGTTCGGGCTGCAGGATCAGCAGGACGCCGCATTGATCAAAGCCTTTGTCATCAACAAGTTCCGCGGGGACGAGAGCATCCTCGCCCCGGGGCTGGACCGGCTGACCGAGTTGACCGGGCGGCCCTTCCTGGGGGTGCTGCCGTGGCTGGCGGGGGTGTGGATCGACGGGGAGGACACCCTGGAGGTGGGCCGTTGGTCGACCGAGAGGAGTTCCACGGCAACGGATGCGTCCACCCTGCGGATTGCGGCGGTACGCCTGCCCAGGCTGTCCAACGTCACCGACCTCGACGCACTGGCCGCCGAGCCGGGGGTCGACGTGGTGATGACCACCGACCCCGGAACGGTGCTGGCCGCCGATGTGGTGATCCTGCCGGGCAGCCGGGCGACGATCTCGGATCTGGAGTGGTTACGGGCCAACGGGTTGGCCGCGGCGATCCAGGCGCGTGCCTCGGTCGGCGGGACTGTGCTGGGTATCTGTGGCGGTTACCAGATGCTCGCCCGGACCATCACCGACGAGATCGAGTCCCGGGCCGGCCAGGTGCCGGGTCTGGGTCTGCTCCCGGTGGGTGTCCGTTTTCACCAGGACAAGACCCTGCGTCGGCCGGACGGGCGCTGGCGCGGCCACCCGGTGCGGGCCTATGAGATCCACCACGGCCGGGCCACCGTGGACCTGGCGGCCGCGGATCTGGGGGACGACACCGATCACCCCTTCCTCGACGGGGTCAACCGGGGGAGCACCTGGGGGACCATGTGGCACGGGGCCTTCGAGAACGACGGCTTCCGGCGGGCCTGGCTCACCGAGGCCGCCCAGGCGGCCGGCTCGGGTTGGCAGCCGGCGACCGGGGCACCCGGCTTCGCCCAGCGCCGAGAGCAGATGATCGACACCCTGGCCGACGCGGTCGCCGAGCACCTGGACACCGAGGCCCTGGCCCGGATCGTGGGGCTCTAGAAACTCCATCCCGCGGTGGGATATGCGCAGCATTTCGGCCGAAAACCTGCGCATGTCCCGCCGCAGGATGCAGAGGTCAGCCGGTCCGGCCGAGGCGCTCCAGCAGCCCGTCCCGGACCCGCGGCCATTCGGTGTCCAGGATCGAGAAGACGACGGTGTCGCGGAAGGTGCCGTCGGCCCGCACCCGGTGCCGCCGCAGCACACCCTCGCGGGTGGCCCCGAGTTTGGCGATGGCCCGTTGGGAGCGCTCGTTGATGCTGTCGGTCTGGATCTTCACCCGGCCGAACCCGCAGTCCTCGAAGGCGTGACGCAGCAGCAGGTACTTGCACTCGGCGTTCACCGAGGTGCCCCAGACCGCGGGGGAGTACCCGGTCCAGCCCAGGTGCACCAGACCGTGTTCGAGCAGGATGTCGCCGAGGCTGGAGGTGCCGATGATCTGCCCCGCAGCGCCGAGGTCGGAGTCGGCCACCAGGCGCACCGTGTACGACATCCGGTCGGTCGCCGCGGCCGAGGACCTGATCGACCGCGCCCAGTGCTCGGCCGACCCCGGCCGGCCGGCCGGGCCGCCGCCGAATCCGCTGGTGTAGACGCGGGGGTCGTCGAGGGCGGCGAAGAGACCAGGGGCATCCGACTCGACAGAGGGGTCGAGCCGGACGGTCCCGCCGATCAGCGGTTCGCCGGTGGGGGGAGTGACAACCTTGGTGACCATGGACTTCCTTCTGCGTGCCGTTTCGTGACTGCTGTTCGTGCCGGCCGCGGGTCGCGGCGCCGTTCCTCCCCCGCAGTTCGTGGCTGCTGTTCGTACCTGTGCTGAGGGGTCGGTGAAGTCCGTAGACTCTGTCAACGTCAACCCCGGGTCGAGCGGCGCGTGCGCGTCGCAGCGAACCCGGCCGAAATCCTGAGGAAGTGACCGTCCTGCGCATCGTATTCGCCGGTACCCCGGCCCCGGCGCTGCCCTCCCTGGAGGCCCTGCTGAACTCCGGGCACGAGATCCTCGCGGTGATCACGCGCCCGCCGGCCCGTGCGGGCCGCGGGCGTCAGCTCGTCGACAGCGAGGTCTCGGTGCTGGCCCAGCAGGCCGGGATCCCGGTGCTCACCCCGGTGAGCGCCCGCGACCCGGAGTTCCTCGCCACCCTCACCGGCCTGGCCCCAGACGCGGCCGCGGTGGTCGCCTACGGTGCCCTGCTGCCGCAGACGGTCCTCGACGTGCCGACCCACGGGTGGATCAACCTGCACTTCTCGCTGCTCCCGGCCTGGCGCGGGGCGGCCCCGGTCGCCGCCGCCATCCGGGCCGGTGACGAGATCACCGGTGCCAGCACCTTCGCCCTGGAGGCGGGTCTGGACACCGGGCCGGTCTACGGCACGGTCACCGAGACGATCCGGCCCACCGACACCACCGGCGATCTGCTCGACCGGCTGTCCGTCTCGGGGGCCGCGCTGCTGCGGGCGACCCTGGACGGGATCGAGGCCGGCACCCTGACCCCGGTCCCGCAGCCCGCCGACGGGGTGAGCCACGTCGGCAAGATCACCGTCGCCGACGCCCAGGTGCACTGGGACCACCCGGCGATGGCGATCGATCGACTCATCCGCTCGTGCACCCCCGAACCCGGGTCGTGGACCACCTTCCGCGGTGAACGGCTCGGGCTCGGCCCGGCAGCACCCGTCGAGGCCCTGCCGGACCGGGTCCTGGCACCCGGTGAACTGCAGATCGGGAAGAAGGAGGTCCTGGTCGGAACCGGGACCACCCCGTTGCGCCTGGGCACCGTCCGCCCGCCCGGCAAACAGGCCATGGCCGCGGCCGACTGGGCCCGAGGCAGCCGACCGAACGAACACGAAGGACTGACATGACCCCTCCCAGCCAGCCGCCCGGCCGCAGCCCCCGCCGCGGTCCGTCGGGACCGCCACGCCGTCCGGACACCCGTCAGCCGCCGGTGGTCGACCAGGCCAGGCAGGCGGCCGCCGACCTCCTCAATGCCGTCCGCCAGGACGGGGCCTACGCCAACCTGGCGCTGCCCCGCATCCTGGCTCAGAAGGGTCTGTCCGGGCGTGACGCCGCCCTGGCCACCGAACTCGCCTACGGCACCTGCCGGGCGATGGGCCTGCTCGACGCCGTCATCTCCCAGGGCACCGACCGGCCGCTGGCCGACCTGGACGGCCAGGTGCTCGACGCCCTGCGTCTGGGGGCCTACCAGCTGCTGCGGACCAGGATTCCCCCGCACGCGGCGATCAACACCACAGTCGACCTGGTGCGTGGAGGCCCCCGTCCCGGGGCGGCCGGGTTCGTCAACGCCGTGCTGCGCCGGGTGTCCGAGCGGGACGAACAGGCCTGGATCGACTTCCTCGCGCCGTCCTTCGACGAGGACCCGGTGGGGTACCTGGCCGTGTCGACCGCCCACCCGCGCTGGATCGCCGAGGCCTTGGCCGACTCCCTCGACGGCAGTGACGGCGAACTCGCCGCCGCGCTCGAGGCCGACGACAGCCGTCCGGGGGTGCACCTGATCGCCCGCCCCGGGCTGGTGACCCAGGCGGAGCTGATCGCCGAGTCCGACGGCACGGCCGCCGACTTCTCCCCGTACGGGGTCTACCTCACCGACGGGGACCCGGCACGGGTGCCCGCCGTCGCCGACGGCCGGGCGGCCGTTCAGGACGAGGGCTCCCAGCTCGTCACCCTGGCCCTGGCCGGGGCGCCGCTGACCGGTTCGGACAGCCGTTGGCTCGACCTCGCGGCCGGACCCGGCGGCAAGGCGGCGATCCTCGGGTCGTTGGCCGCCCAGCGCGGGGCGACACTGGACGCCGTCGAGATCACCCCGCACCGGGCCGAACTGGTGCGTGGCACCGTGCGTGGCCTTCCGGTCACCGTGCACACCGCCGACGGACGCGACCCGGGTCTGCCCGAGGGCAGTTTCGACCGGGTGCTGCTGGACGCCCCGTGCACGGGTCTCGGGGCCTTGCGTCGTCGGCCCGAGGCCCGGTGGCGGCGGTCCCCGGACGATGTGGGCTCCCTGGTGAAACTGCAGCGGGAGCTGCTGGAGTCCGCGGCCCGGCTGGTCCGGCCCGGTGGGCTGATCGGCTACGTCACCTGCTCACCGCACCTGGACGAGACCGCGGGGATCGTGCGTCGTCGGCCGAAGAACCTGGATCTGGTGGACGTGCGCCCGTACTTCCCCGGGGTGCCGGAACTGGGTGAGGGACCCACGGTGCAGCTGTGGCCGCACCGGCAGGGCACCGACGCCATGTTCCTGGCCCTGTTCCAGCGCCGCTGACCCCCCGCGAGTGGACCGCCGCACCCCAATTTCGGGGGTGTGGCGGTCCACTCGCGGGTAGATAAGGTGGTCAATCGTGAGCACACTTATCGCACCGTCCATCCTCAGCGCCGACTTCGCCCGCCTGGCGGATGCCACCGAGCTCATCAAAGATGCCGACTGGCTGCACTTCGACGTGATGGACAACCACTTCGTGCCCAACCTCACATTCGGGGTGCCGGTGATGAAAGCGGTCCACGCGGTCACCGATCTGCCCATCGACGCGCACCTGATGATCGAGGACCCGGACCGCTGGGCGATCGACTACGCCGAGGCCGGCGCCCACAACGTCACGGTCCACGCCGAGGCCGTCCGTGACCCGATCACGGTCGCCAAGAACCTGCGGGCGGCCGGTTCCCTCGCGGGTCTGTCGTTGAAGCCCGGTACCGATCTGGCCGACTGGTCGGAGGTGTTACCGCATTTCGACACCCTGTTGATCATGACGGTGGAGCCCGGATTCGGCGGTCAGGCCTTCATCACGGACATGCTGGACAAGATCCGCAGTGCCCGCCGTCTGGTCGACACCGGACACCTGAAACTCCTCATCGAGGTCGACGGCGGCATCGCCGCGGACACCATCGAGGC
Organism: Nakamurella silvestris; assembly: GCA_003576535.1. Taxonomy (GTDB): domain Bacteria; phylum Actinomycetota; class Actinomycetes; order Mycobacteriales; family Nakamurellaceae; genus Nakamurella; species Nakamurella silvestris. The sequence continues at coordinate 52,111 of QXCQ01000189.1, forward strand.
CGCCGCCGAGGCCGGTGCGGACTGTTTCGTCGCCGGCTCCGCCGTCTTCGGCGCGGCCGATCCCGCAGCCGCCATCGCGGCCCTGCGCGCGAAGGCCGCGGCCGCCCGGGCCTGACGCCGGGAACGATCCGGGGCCCTGCCGTTGTTGTCGTGGGGGAGTATGGAAGTGAACACCATCCCCGGTCCCACAGCGGCGACGCCGACCGGGGGCAGGAACCTGCCCGGCAGCGGGCACCGGAGCAACACACTGGAAGGACGGACGATGTTCACCGGAATCGTGGAGGAACTCGGCGAGGTCGTCGAACTGAGCCTGACCCCGGGAGGCAGCGACGCCCGCCTCACCGTGCGCGGGCCGAAGGTCACCTCCGACGCCGGGCACGGCGACTCGATCTGCGTCTCCGGAGTCTGTCTGACCGTCATCGAACAGGGTGACGGCACCTTCGCGGCCGACGTGATGGCCGAGACCCTGCTCCGCACCACCGTGGGCGGCCTGCAGGCCGGCGACCGGGTGAACCTCGAGCGGTCGGTCACCCCCGCGACCCGGTTGGGCGGCCATGTCGTCCAGGGGCACGTGGACGGTGTCGGCACCATCACCTCGCGGATCCAGCACGAGGCCTACGACGAGGTCCGGATCGCCGTCGACCCCACGGTGGGCAGGTACGTGGCAGGCAAGGGCGCCATCGCGGTGGACGGAATCTCGCTGACCGTCATCGACGTCGACGACACCGACACCGGTGCGGAGTTCTCGCTGGGGATCATCCCCGAGACCCGGGCCGCCACGACCCTGGGCCACCGGCCGGTGGGCGCGCAGGTCAACATCGAGATCGACGTGATGGCCAAGTACGTCGAGAGGCTGTTGACCGGGCACCCCGGTTCGGCCGGAACCGGTACGGCGGCCACCGATGTCGAGGGAACCGAAGCCACGAAGGCGGAACAGCGATGACCACGCAGCAGAGCACCGAGCTTGAATTCACCTTCGACACGATCGATCGGGCCATCGCCGACATCGCCGCGGGCAAGGCCGTGGTGGTCGTCGACGACGAGGACCGCGAGAACGAAGGGGACCTGATCTTCGCGGCCGAACTGGCCACCCCGGAGCTCGTCGCCTTCATGGTGCGCTACTCCTCCGGTGTGATCTGTGTGCCGATGGAGGGTGCGGACTGCGACCGCCTCGACCTCCCGCCGATGGTCCGCGTCAACACCGACCCCAAGGGCACCGCCTACACCGTCTCGGTGGACGTCAAGGAGGGTGTCACCACCGGCATCTCCGCGAAGGAGCGGGCGATGACCATCCGTGCCCTTGCCGCGGTGGACACCGAGTCCGGCGACTTCTCCCGCCCCGGACACGTCTTCCCGCTGCGTGCCCGCGAGGGTGGGGTGCTGACCCGTCCCGGGCACACCGAGGCCGCGGTGGACCTGGCCAAGCTGGCCGGTCTGCGGCCGGCCGGTGCCATCGGCGAGATCGTCAACGACGACGGCTCGATGTCCCGGCTGCCCCAGCTGCGGGTGTTCGCCGCCGAGCACGGACTTGCCCTGATCACCATCGCCGATCTCATCGCCTACCGCGGGCGGACCGAGATCCAGGTCGACCGGGTGGCCGATGCGCGCCTCCCCCTGCCGAACGGCGAGTTCCGGGCCATCGGCTACCTGCACAAGATCACCGGCAAGGAACTGATCGCCCTGGTCCACGGCGACATCGGCGACGGGGAGAACATTCTCGTCCGGGTGCACTCCGAGTGCCTCACCGGTGACGTGCTCGGCTCCCTGCGGTGCGACTGCGGACCGCAGCTGCATGCCGCCCTGGATGCCGTGGTGGCCGAGGGCAGGGGAGTGGTGCTCTACATCCGCGGTCACGAGGGCCGGGGGATCGGGCTGCTGCAGAAGCTGCGCGCCTACGAGCTGCAGGACCAGGGGGCGGACACGGTGGATGCCAACCTCAACCTCGGGCTGCCCGCCGATGCCAGGAACTACGGGGCCGGTGCCCAGGTGCTGGCCGATCTCGGGATCCGGTCGATGCGGCTGCTGACCAACAACCCGGCCAAACGGGCCGGTCTGGAGGGTTACGGTCTGCGGATCGTCGGCCGGGTAGCCCTGCCGGTGCACGAGAACCCGGAGAACCGGGTCTACCTGCAGACCAAACGGGACCGGATGGGTCACGTCCTGGGACTGGCCGACAGCGCGGACCTGCGATGAGCGGCGACGGACGTCCCGAGCTCCGGGTCGCCCCGGCCCCGAACCTGCGGGTCGGGATCGTGCTGACCGAATGGAACTCCGAGGTCACCGAGATCCTGCTGGAACGGGCGCTCGCCGTCGCCGCCGAGGCGGGGACCCGCACCCCCACCGTGGTCCGGGTGCCCGGCGCGGTCGAGCTGCCGGTCGTCGCGCAGCAGTTGAGCACGAACCACGATGCCGTCGTGGCCCTTGGCCTGGTGGTTCAGGGGGGCACCCCACATTTCGAGTACGTTTGTGATGCGGTCACCTACGGGTTGACCAGAGTGTCCTTGGACAGCGGTGTCCCGGTCGGCAACGGTGTCCTCACCTGTCTGACCATGGATCAGGCCTGGGATCGTTCGGGCAGGCCGGGGTCCAAGGAGGACAAGGGTGCCGAGGCCATGGCCGCAGCCCTCGCCACGGCGAAGGTCCTCAAGGATTTGAAGACTCCGAGTACAAGAGTGGGGTTCGGTTCAGATGTCGGCTAGTTACCTGTTGCAGATTCGTCCGCGCAAGATCTCGATCATGGCGATCGTCGCCGCGGTCGCCGTGGTCAGCACGATGACCTTCGTCGGTCTGACCCTCGTCCGGGACGAGGGGATCATGCGTCAGGACGGCGTGTACTTCCGTACCGCCGATGCGGTATCGATGGTGCTGCTCGGGCTGCTGGCCGCCGGCGGGATCCTGCTCCTGGCCCGCCCGCGTATCCGGGTGGACGCCACGGGCGTCCGGGTGCGGAACGTGTTCTCGGAGAAGTTCGTGCCGTGGGAGATCATCGAGCGGGTGGCCTTCCCGGAGAGTTCGCCGTGGGCCCAGCTGATCCTGGCCGATGACGAGTACATCTCCGTCATGGCCATCCAGGCGATGGACAAACAACGCGCCGTCGTCTCCCTCAAGCAGGTGCGTGACCTGCAGGCCTCCTACGGCCCGCCGCCGAAGGTCAAGGCCGTGGTGCCGTTGGCGCCGGAGCCCTACCGGGAGCTCGGCCGGTTGGAGCGGATCGACCAGGAGATGCTCGCCCGTGGGCCGAAGACCAAGAAGCGGTCCGGATCGCGCAGTTGAGCAGCGCGCAGGCGAGTTCGGACCTGGAGCTGGCCGCCGACCTGGTCCGTCGGGCCGGTGCCTTGGCCGACCGGCTGTTGCTGCAGGGCCTGTCGGTGGCGGAGAAGACCAGCATCTCCGATGTGGTCTCCAATGCCGACGCCGCCGCCGAGGCCTACATCGCGGGCAGACTCGCCGAGGCCCGGCCGGATGACGGCATGGTCGGCGAGGAGGGTGCGGCCGCCCCGGGACGTCGCACCTGGTACATCGACCCCGTCGACGGCACCTACAACTTCGTCTCCGGGCTGCCGGCCTGGTGCAGCGCCGTCGCCCTGGTCGACGCCGATCGGGTGTTGCTGGGTGCGGTGTACCAGCCGCGGACCGACGAACTCTGGCTCGGCGGTGTCGGCAGCCCGACGACGGTGAACGGTGTGCCGGTGCCGCCCCTGGTGGACCGGCCGCTGGCCGAGATCTCCATCGCCACCTACCTGCATCCGCCGCGGATGGCCGATGCCGGGATCCGCGAACCGCTGTGGGGCGCGATCGCCGGCGCGGCGGCGCTGCGGATGATCGGATCGGGCTCGGTGGAACTCGCCGCTGTCGCCGGCGGCCGCATCGGACTGTGGATCGCCGTGGACGCCCCCGACTGGGACTGGTTCCCGGGGGCCGCACTGGTCGAGGCGGCGGGGGGCGTCACCCAGGTGCTTCAGCACCGGGGTCACCGGTTCCACCTGGCCGGCCCGCCCACGGCGGTGGCCGACGCGCGCGCACGGCTCCTCGCCGCCTGAGCAACCGGCTTCAGACCTCCTCGCAGGTGCACCCTCACCCCTGATCGTCGTCCGATCACGTGGCGAGGATGCACCCTGCGGGCGTCAGTGGTGGTGGGAGGACTTGCCGGACTCTCCCGGACCCTGCCCCGGCGCATCCGGGAAGATCGAGTACTCGCGGAACGCCCCCTGCAGGCCGGACAGTCCGTCCCGGAAGGCGGCGGCGTGCGGGCCGAGGTCGGGGGCCGCGGCGTTGACCAGACCGGCCAGCGCCGTGATGAGCTGACGTGCCTCGTCCAGGTCCCGGTGCGCGGGGTTGTCCGGGTCGGTGTCGCCCAGGCCCAACTGCTCGGCCGCGGCGCTCATCAACAGGACCGCGGCCCGGCTGATCACCTCGATCGCCTGGATGTCGTGCAGATCACGTACGTCGTCACCGTGGAAATGCGGTGCACCCGCGGACCCCTGCTGGTCCGACAGGGGTTGCGCGGCAGCGTCTTCGAACCTGCTGGTGCTGGTCCCCTCGCTGATGGTCGGAGTATCGTCGCTGGTCGCGCGAATGGTGTGGGTTGGCTCTTGGTCGGTCACATGTTGTATTGTCATTCCTGCGACCACCTCCTGCACCATCGGGGGTAGCAAGTGGAGCCCGACTCCCACCCGAGTTGCCTTTGGCGGCCGGGTACGGTCACACCGTGAGGCCCGATCGTTCCTCGATCGCTCCTTGTGGTGACGTACATCCGGCGCGAGCTGGCTGTCGACTGGTCATCGGGTCCCCGCTTGCGCTACGCAGCGGGGCTTTTTGTATTTCCCTTGACTGCGGGTTGGCACAGGCAGCTTTCACCGTCTTTCAGGAGGATTTCATCAGCGTCGAGCCACGCATCAATGACAGGATCCGCGTCCCCGAGGTCCGCTTGGTCGGACCGAACGGCGAGCAGGTCGGGATTGTTCCGATCGGCAAGGCCCTGGATATGGCCCTCGAGGCCGACCTGGACTTGGTCGAGGTAGCACCGACGGCCCGTCCGCCGGTCGCCAAGATCATGGACTACGGCAAGTTCAAGTACGAAGCAGCGCAGAAGGCCCGTGAGGCCCGTCGGAACCAGGTTCTGACGGTCATCAAGGAAATGAAGCTCCGCCCGAAGATCGACGGACACGACTACGAGACCAAGAAGGGTCACGTCGAGCGTTTCCTGAAGGTCGGGGACAAGGTCAAGGTCACGATCATGTTCCGTGGTCGGGAGCAGTCCCGTCCCGAGCTGGGCTTCCGCCTGCTGCAGCGGCTCGCCGCCGATGTCGCCGAACTGGGCTTCGTCGAGAGCGCGCCGAAGCAGGACGGCCGGAACATGATCATGGTGCTGGCACCGCACAAGCAGCCTGCCAAGGCCAAGCTTGCGCCGACCGAGCACCACGATCGTCGTGCGGACAAGGCAGCGGCCCAGGTCGATGCCGAGGAGGCACCTGCCCCCGAGGCGGCCGCGCCGGTCGCAGCGCCCGAGGTCAGCAAACTGCAGTTCCAGACACTTCCGGCCGAACCCGTTCAGCCGGTCGCCGTTGCCGAACCGGCAGCTGCACCCGCCGTTGTCGAGCCGGCAGCCGCACCTGCGGCCGCCGAGCCGGCAGCCGCACCCGCAGCGGCCGAACCGGTTGCTCCGGCTGCCAAGCCGGCGGCAAAGCCGGTCGCGAGGCCCAAGCCGGCCACGCCGACCGCTCGCCCCGCCGCGCCGCGGCCGCCTGCTCCGAGGCCTCCGGTCCCGAAGCCGGCAGCTCCGATCGCCAAGCCCGCACCGGGTTCGGTGTCCCGGATGCCGTCGCCGAAACCGGCTGCCCCGGCAGCCGAGCCGGCACCCAGCGCACCAACCGAATAGTTTTTTCTGCCAGATGTGCACCTGTTCCCGGGTCGTTCAGACCCGGGAACGACATACCCCTGCCAACGCCTGTTGGCGCCCGGGTGGTTCGCAAGGACCACACGGGATTGAACTCAGCGAGGATGACATGCCGAAGCAAAAGACCCACTCGGGGATGAAGAAGCGGGTGAAGATCACCGGATCTGGGAAGTTGATCCGCGAGCAGGCCAACAAGCGCCACCTGCTCGAGGTCAAGTCCTCCCGCCGGACACGTCGTCTCGACGGCACCGTCGACGTTGCCAAGGTTGACGTGCCTCGCGTGCGCCGCATGCTCGGAATCTGACACCAGAACCGAGCTCTTCCGGCGGCCGCGAACGGCCGCCCCCTTTGATAATTGATTCCCCGGTGTGGATTTCGCTGGGCAGAAGTAGAAAGACAGGTGTGCCATGGCACGCGTCAAAAGAGCAGTCAACGCGGCGAAGAAGCGCCGGGTAATCCTGGAGCGCGCCTCCGGATACCGCGGTCAGCGCTCGCGCTTGTACCGCAAGGCCAAAGAGCAGGTCCTGCACTCGCTCAACTACGCCTACAACGACCGTCGCAAGCGCAAGGGCGATTTCCGCAAGCTGTGGATCACCCGTATCAACGCTGCGGCCCGTGCGCATGGCATGACCTACAACCGCTTCATCCAGGGTCTGCAGCTGGCCGGCGTCGAGGTCGACCGCAAGGTCCTCGCCGAGCTCGCCGTGCACGACGAGGCGACCTTCGCCGCTCTGGTCAAGCTTGCCCGTGAGGCCGTTCCGGTCGTTTCTAACGGCAGCGCGGCCTGAGCGCCGATCAGCGCCCCCGAAAGCCTTCTCGCCGACGCCCGACCGGAGATCCGGCCGGGCGTCCGGCGTTTCAGGGGCGAGACGCATCCGGGCTGCCGCCGACCCGTTCGGCCTCGGCCGCACGGGACGCCGAGTTCCGCCCGAGCTCGGACGACGACCTGGTGGACGGTGCTCTCGGTGAGCGCAGCAGCCGGATCGCCTCGGCCCACCGGCTGCTCCGTCGCAGTCGTCGGGTAGAGGCGCGGGAGTTCCTCGCCGAAGGCGTGCAGGCCGTCACCGAGGCCATCGCCTACGCCAAGGAGGAGCCGGGTTCGGTTCTGGAGCTGTACGTCACCGCTGATGCGGGACAGCGCCACGTCGAGCTGGTCCGGGCCGCCTTCGCGGCCGGGGTCGAGGTGACCCAGGTCACCACCCGGGCGGCGTCCTTCCTGTCGGACACCCAGGCTCCGCAGGGCATCGTCGCGCGTTGCCGGATGATCGACGTCTCCGTCGCCGAGGCGATCGGTTCCGCCCCGAAGTCGGTGGCGGTGCTGGTCAATGCCAACGATCCGGGTAACGCCGGAACCGTGGTGCGGTTGGCCGATGCCTCCGGCGCCGACGCGGTGATCTTCGCCGGCGAATCGGTGGACGCCTTCAACCCGAAGGCCGTCCGTGCCTCCGCCGGGTCGATCTTCCACCTTCCGCTGGCTCGGGCGACCGATGTCTCGGAGCTGCTGGTGGAGCTGGCCGCGGCCGGACTCAACCTGGTGGCCACCACCGGTGCGGCCGAGGTCGATCTGGACACCGCAGGCGACGACGGCCTGCTGGATCTGCCGACGGCATGGCTGTTCGGTTCCGAGGCGCACGGCCTCCCCGAGCACGTCATCGCGGCGGCCGACGTGGCCCTCAAGGTGCCGATCCACGGCAAGGCGGAATCGTTGAACCTGGCGACCGCCGCTGCGGTCTGCCTCTACGCGACGGCCTCGGCCCATCGCCGGGCGGCCAAGGTCCAGGACCAGACTCACGCCTGACCCCCATCTTGCGGCGGGATATGCGCAGTTGTGAGCGATCACAGTTGCGCATATCCCGCCGC
>QXCQ01000199.1:0-18578 GCA_003576535.1 Nakamurella silvestris
GTCGACGGCGGTGACGTCGGGGTATCCGGACAAGTCGTACAGGCCGGGGAATCCGATCCATCGTGATGCGATGGCGGCGTTCTTCCATCGGGCGTTCGAGCTGACCTCCCACTGACCGGACCTCTGGAAAACCCAACGGATGTGGGCGGGCGGCCCGCACGATTCGGGACCCAGCTGGCGATATTTCAGCCACTGAGGTCCCGAATCGTCCCGGTCAGGTGAACGTGTGCCGATCCTGGCGCGGGGCGCGGAAACAGGCGCAGGGGCCTGCGCGTTCGTGCTCGTAGACCCGGCCAAACGTGCACTAGAATTGAGCGGTTACCCAGCACGGCTCCGTCTCGAGGTGTGCCTCCGGGGGCCGTCGACCGCGAAACGAGGATGCAGTGCAGCGCTACGAACGCCTCAACGCCATCCTGGAGCTCCTGGTCGAGAAGAACACCCTGACCGTCGAGGAGATCGCCGAGGCCTTTGCAGTCTCGGTGGCCACCGTCCGCCGGGACCTGGACGACCTGGCCGGTCAACAGTTGGTCACCCGCACGAGGGGTGGCGTCACCTCCCAGGCGGTCGCCTACGACCTTCCGTTGCGGTACAAGAGTGCCCGGCAGCTGGACGAGAAACAGCGGATCGCCGTCGCCGCAGCCGCTCTCGTGCCGATCGGCAGCGTGGTCGGACTCAACGGCGGCACCACCGCCACGGCGGTCGCCCGGGCGCTGGCCACCAACACCGACCTGCGGGTGGACCGTGCGGTCGCTCAGACCTCCCTGACGGTGGTGACGAATGCCGTCAACATCGCCAGCGAGCTCACCGTCCGCGGCCACCTGAAGGTGGTGGTCGTCGGGGGTGTCGCGCGGCCGCAGTCCTACGAGCTGATCGGTCCGATGACGGGTCGCATGCTTGACGACATCTCCATGGACATCGTTGTTCTCGGCGTCGACGCACTCTCGGTGGCGGACGGGGCTGCGGCCCACCACGAGGGTGAGGCCGAGGTCAATGCGCTGATGGTGCAACGGGCCCGGCGGGTGGTGATCGCCGCCGATGCCTCCAAACTGGGGAATCACGCCTTCGCCCGGATCTGCCGCACCGCCGACATCGATGTGTTGGTCACCGATACCGCGGCCGATCCGGAGATCGTGGAGCAGTTCCGTGCGGCCGGGGTCGAGGTCCTCGTCGTCTGACCATGCGTTCGCGACCCCAGCAAGCACACCTTCAGTTCCCGCGCGCGTTGTTGCTCCTCGCGCACGAAACATCGCGCGCGAGGAGCAACAACGTGCGCGGGAACGGGGCCGTTTACCGCCCGGCGATGACGCGGAGCAGGTCTGCCACCGCGACAGCGACGGCCGATCGCACCGGAGCCAGGTACTTGCGCGGATCGTTGGCCTTCTCGTCGGCCGCCAAGGCCCGCCGGATCTCACCGGTGTAGGCCAGGTTGAGCGCCGTGCCGACATTGACCTTGGTGATCCCGGCCCGGATCGCCTCGCGCACCTGATCACCGGAAACACCCGAGGACCCGTGCAGTACCAGCGGTATCGCGACCGCCTCGTGGATCCGGGCGATCAGGGCCTGGTCCAGGACGGCCGATCGGGTCGTCATCGCGTGGCTGCTGCCCACGGCGATCGCCAGGGCGTCCACACCGGTCGCACCGGCGAACTCGGCCGCCTCGGCCGGATCCGTGCGTACGCCGGGGGCGTGGGCGCTCGCCGGTGAATCGGGTTTCCCACCCACGTATCCCAGCTCGGCCTCGATCCACAGACCGTGGTCGTGCGCCCACGATGCGGCTGCCCGCGTCGCCGTCACGTTCTCGGCGTAGGGCAGCGCTCCGGCGTCGAACATGACGGACGAGAAACCGGCGTCCGCCGCCCGGTGCAGCAGGTCAGGATCGTCGACATGGTCCAGGTGCAGCGACACCGGCACGGAACTCTCGGCGGCCAGCGCCCGGCCGGCCGCGGCCAGCGGCCCCGCCGAACCGCGGAAACGCACGGCGTTCTGGCTGATCTGCAGGATCACCGGCAGTTCGACACTCTCCGCGGCCAGGACGACGGCTTCGGCATGTTCCAGGGTGATGATGTTGAACGCGGCTGCGCCGACACCGTCGGTGACGGCGGCCGCGACGATCTCGTCGGTACGGACCAGGGGCATCGGTCAGCTCTCCTCGATGCGGATCTGCGGGCGCAGGTGGTCCGCGGTGGTGGGGTCGAATTCGCCGGCCAACGGCATGACCACGGCGGCTGCCGAGACGGCCGCACCGTTGCGCAACAGCTGGGGCCAGGGCTCGTTGTTCGCCAACCCGAGGGCGACCACCGCAGCCAGGGCGTCGCCGGCCCCGGTCGGGTTGCCGGACAGGATCTCCGGCACGGTGACGGTGTAACCACGATCGCCGGTCCGGGCCACCATGCCCTGCTCACCCAATGAGATGATCGCCGCGCCCGCGCCGGCTGCGATCACCCGGCGGGCCGCCTCATGGGCGTCCTCGACGCCGGTGACGGGCCGGCCGAGGAAGCCCGCGGCCTCGTCCCGATTGGGCTTGGCCACGGACGGGCCCACCGGCAACGCCTGTTCCAGGACCGGCCCCTCGGCGTCGATCACGGTGCGCGCGCCCGCAGCGTGGGCCCGTCGGACGAGTGTGGCGTAGGCGTCCGCCCCGAGGCTGCGGGGCACGCTGCCGGAAAGCACCACCACGTCCGCGCCGATGACGCTCAGATCGAACAGTTCCAGGAAATCGGCCCATTCCGCTGGTGTGACAACCGGTCCCGGCTCGTTGAACACCGTTGCCCCACCGGGATCGACCACCGCGACGGACTGACGCAGCACGCCGGCGACATCGGCGAACCGGCCGTCGATACCGTCACCGGCCAGGTCAGCCGCGATGGATCGCTCGCCGCCCGCCGGTGCGAGGCCGATCACCATGGACGGGATGCCGAGCTGGTGCAGCACCCGTGCGACGTTGACGCCCTTGCCGCCGGCGCGCCGCTGCACCGACAGCACCCGGTGGGAGCTGTGCGGGTCGAGGTCGGCGACGCCGTAGGTCACGTCACTGGCGGGGTTGAGGCAGACGGCGACGATCATCTCCGTGTCCCGATCAGCCGGGCAGGATGATCGAGCGGGTCAGGTTGCGGGGCTCGTCGGGGTTGAGTCCGCGGCCCTCGGCGACCTGCACCCCCAGCAGCTGGGCCGAGATCAGGTGGGCCATCGGATCGAGATCGCTCCGCACCACGGTCCCCCCGGTGACGGCCAGTTCCTCGACCAGGCCGGACGGGGCGGCACCGAAGATCCAGACCGCCGAACGCTCGCCGATGACGCTGATCGGGCCGTGCCGGAATTCCATCGCCGGGTAGGACTCGGTCCAGGTCTGGGCCATCTCCCGTAGTTTCAGGGCCGCTTCGTCGGCCAGGCCGACGGTCCACCCCGTGCCGAGGAAGGTGAACTGCTCCTGAGCCGCGACACCCGCCGGAACACCCTCGGACAGCGCGGTTCTCGCATCGGCGATCGCAGTGTCGAGGGACTGGCCCAGGTGTGCCCGCCACAGGGCCAGGGCGCTGGTGGCGAACCGGGTCTGCACGATCGAGGACTCATCGGCGAAATCCATCACGATGACGTCGTCGGCCGCATCGGCGGCCGGGAACCGGGTGCCGGTGGTGATCACCGAGGAGCGGTGACCCTCGGGCAACGCGCGGAGCAGGTCGACCACCTCGGTGGTGGTGCCCGAGCGGGTCAGGGCGATCACCCGGTCGTAGGAACGGTTGCGCGGGTACTCGGAGGCGGCGAAGGCGTCGGTCTCGCCGAGTCCCGCGGTCTCGCGGAGGGTGGCGAAGGACTTGGCCATGTAGAGGGAGGTGCCGCAGCCGACGACGGCGACCCGTTCCCCCGGGGCGGGCAGGGCGGCGGCGGTCTCAGCCGTAACGGCGAGATCGGCTGCGCGGGCCCAGGTCTCGGGCTGGGACGTGATCTCCTGCATAACGAACGACATGGGGCTCCTCCTGGTTGGTCCGGTGCCGGCGTCGGTGCCGTGGCTGATACGGCCGGCGGGATTGCCTGCCGGGCTGCGCCACGCCCTCGGGCAGCACGCAACATCTGACAGACACTGAGTGAAACTGATTGAAACATGCACTCTACGATCAGAATAGATCAGTCGCACCGGTCCGGCAAGGCCGGCAACCCGCTCCGGTGCAGGTAGCCGGGGTATCGAGGGTCGGTGAACTGGGAAAACACCGTCGGTCGAGGCATCACGTGTGGGCGACACGGCGCCCCCGGCACCTGATGTACATCCGCTGGCCGGGCCCAGGTCACGTGTGTGACACCGGCAAGTTCATCTCCGGTTCATCTTCATAGGGCCAGTTGTCCACCAACGGCCCTTAGCGTCCTGTTTCGGAAGGCAGAGCTGCACCGGTCCATTCATGCCGCCCGCTTCCGAACTGAGTCCGAACCGCCTCACGCGGGGAGGACGCCCGTGTGTATCCCCTATGTATCTGGAGGACCTGCGTGAAGCTCACGCGAAAGACTTCTATGGCGGCCCTGCTGGCCGTCGCCGCGATCACGCTCGCCGCTTGCGGGTCTGACGACAAGACGACGACCACGACGCCGGCCACCACCGCGCCGTCGACCAGCTCCGTAGTCGAGAGCTCCAGCGATGCCCCGACCTCGGGCGCCACCGGCTCCGAGACCTCCGGCGAAGTGACGTCCGGATCCACCGAGGGCAGCTCCGCCCCGGCCGAGCAGCTCAGCGGCACCCTGACCGCCGCCGGTGCCAGCTCGCAGAACTCCGCCATGACCGCCTGGATCGCCGACTACAACGCGACCCAGCCGGGTGTCACCATCAACTACGACCCGGTCGGTTCCGGCGCGGGTCGCGAGCAGTTCCTCTCCGGTTCGGCCCAGTTCGCCGGCTCCGACTCCGCCCTGAGCGACGAGGAGCTCGCCACCTCGAAGAACGTGTGCGGCCCCGGTGGAGCCCTGGACATCCCGGTCTACATCTCCCCGATCGCGATCCCGTTCAACGTCGAGGGCGTCACCGACCTCAACCTGAAGCCGGCCGTCATCGCCCAGATCTTCGACAAGAAGATCACCAAGTGGAACGACCCGGCCATCGTCGCGGACAACCCCGACGCCACCCTGCCGGACCTGGCCATCACTCCGGTCAACCGTTCGGACGATTCCGGTACCTCGAAGAACTTCCAGCAGTACCTGCTGGCGGCCGCCCCGACCGACTGGACCTACGAAGCCGCTGACGCGTGGCCGGTCAAGGGCGGCGAAGCTGCCAACGGCACCTCCGGCGTCATCGAGGTCGTCAGCTCGACCAACGGTGCCATCGGTTACGCCGATGCCTCCGCCGTCGGCCAGCTCCCGACCGCCGCTGTCGGCGTCGGCGACTCCTTCGCCAAGTACTCCGCCGAGGCTGCTGCGGCCGTCGTCGACGAGTCCAAGCAGGTCGAAGGCCGTGGCGAACACGACCTGGCGCTGAGCCTGGCCCGCGACACCACCAGCACGGGCACCTACCCGGTGGTCCTGGTCTCCTACCACCTGGTCTGCAGCAACTACTCCGATGCCAACAACGGCAACATGGTGAAGTCCTTCCTGTCCTACGTGATCAGCCCGGAGGGCCAGGCCAGCGCGGCCGAGTCCGCCGGCTCTGCTCCGATCTCGGATGACCTGCGCACCAAGGCGCAGGCCGCGATCGACTCGATCACCACGGGCTGATCCAGCCCTATCCAGCTACATCGGTCAGTTGAGCGGCGGGCGCGACCAGCGCCCGCCGTTCGGCCGGACCGCCCTCACGATGAGAAGGGAACAGGGGAAAGCAGTTGTCCATCGGTCAAGAAGTAACCAACACACCCAAGCCTGCACCGGCGAAGCCGGTCCGGCGGTTGGCCGACGTCATCTTCGCCGGTACGGCGAGATCCTCCGGAATTCTGATTCTCCTGGTCCTGGTGGGCGTCGCCGCCTTCCTGATCATCGAAGCAATGCCCGCCTTCACCGCCGATTCCAAGGACATCGCCGGGGGCAAGGGCTTCTTCTCCTACATCTGGCCCCTGGTCTTCGGCACGGCGGTGTCCTCGATCATCGCGATCGTGCTGGCCACCCCGGTCGCGATCGGGATCGCCCTGTTCATCTCGCACTACGCACCCCGCAAACTGGCCGGCCCGATCGGGTTCGTCATCGATCTGCTCGCCGCCGTCCCCAGTGTCGTGTTCGGCATGTGGGGCCTGCAGGTGCTCGCGCCGCAGATGGGGCCGGTCTACAAGTGGCTCGAGAACAACCTCGGTTGGATCCCGATCTTCGCCCAGGGATCCACCACCGGCCGGACCATCGTCACCGCCAGCATCGTGCTCGCCGTGATGATCCTGCCCATCATCACCTCGGTCTCCCGTGAGGTCTTCCTCCAGACCCCCACCCTGCACGAGGAGGCCGCACTGGCCCTCGGCGCCACCCGGTGGGAGATGATCCGCACCGCCGTCCTGCCGTTCGGTCGCCCCGGCATCATCGGCGGCATCATGCTCGGTCTGGGACGTGCCCTCGGCGAGACCATGGCCGTGGCCATCATCCTGTCGCCCGGTGCATTCACCTGGGCGCTGATCAACTCCGGCAACAGCACCATCCCGGCCGACATCGCGCTGAACTTCCCCGAGGCGAGCGGACTCAAGCTGAACACACTGATCGCTGCCGGCCTGGTCCTCTTCGTCATCACCCTGATCGTCAACATGATCGCGCGTTACATCGTCGACCGTCGCAGAGAATTCTCAGGGGCCAACTGAACATGACGACCGCACTGGTAACCCCGGAAGAGCCGAAGCTCGACCACGGCATCGAGGAGAACCCGGTCCGCCCGGCTCCCCGGTTCGCCTGGCTGATCGTGCTGCTGGCCAGTTTTGCCGCCTCCGCCGCCCTGTTCGCGGCCCTGGGCTTCTCGATCGTCGGTGTGATCATCGTCGGGTACGTCATCTACCTGATCGCCGTCACCGTGACCTACAGTGCCATGGCCGGCCGCCGCAAGGGCACCGATCAACTGATGCGCTCGCTGATCTACGGTGCCTTCGTGCTGGCCCTGATCCCGCTGGTGTCGGTGCTGTGGACCGTGATCAGCATCGGTGCGCCCGCCATCAGCGCCGACTTCCTCACCAAGGACATGTACGGCCTGAAGGGTGTTGTCGACAAGGCCGTGGTGGAACAGGGAGCGCCGTTGCAGGGTGGGGCCCTGCACGCCATTCTCGGCACCCTGATCATCACTGCCATCGCCACCCTGATCTCGGTGCCGATCGGTCTGTTCACCGCGATCTATCTGGTCGAGTACGGCAAGACCTCGCGGCTGGCCAAATCCATCCGCTTCTTCGTCGACGTGATGACCGGTATCCCGTCCATCGTCGCGGGCCTGTTCGCATTCTCCTTGTTCGGGATCCTCTTCGGGATCGGTACGAAGAACGGTATCGCCGGTGCCGTCGCCCTGGCGGTGCTGATGATCCCGACCGTGGTGCGCAACAGCGAGGAGATGCTGCGGATCGTCCCGAACGAGTTGCGCGAGGCCTCGCTGGCCCTGGGCGTGCCGGTCTGGAAGACCGTCACCAAGATCGTGATCCCCACCGCCGCATCGGGTCTGGCCAGCGGCGTCACCCTGGCGATCGCCCGGGTGATCGGCGAGACGGCCCCGCTGCTGCTGGCCGTCGGTGTCACCATGAAGACGAATGTCGATCCGTTCAACGGACCGATGAACACCCTGGCGGTTTACGCTTACAACCTCTTCAAATTCCCGCTGAACCCCGGTTACCGGGACCCCAGCCTGGAACGCGCCTGGGGTGCGGTCCTCCTGCTCGTCATCTTTGTTGTTCTGCTGAACCTGCTGGCTCGTTTCATCGCCAAGGTCTTCGCGCCGAAGACCGGTCGCTGAGAGGCTGATAAAGGAAATTATGTCCAAGCGAATTGAAGTCAACGACCTGCACGTCTACTACGGCAATTTCCTTGCCGTGGAAGGTGTGTCGATGACGATCGAAGCGAAGTCGGTGACCGCCTTCATCGGACCCTCCGGGTGCGGCAAGTCCACCTTTTTGCGGACCCTGAACCGGATGCACGAGGTCATCCCCGGCGCTCGGGTCGAGGGTGACGTGCTCGTCGACGGGGAGAACCTGTACGGCCCGACCGTCGACCCGGTGAACGTGCGCCGTCAGGTCGGCATGGTGTTCCAGCGGCCGAACCCGTTCCCCACCATGTCCATCAAGCAGAACGTGCTCGCCGGGGTGACGCTGAACAGCAAGAAGCTGTCCAACAGCGCTGCCGACGAACTCACCGAGCGTTCCCTGCGCGGGGCGAACCTGTGGGAGGAGGTCAAGGACCGGCTGGACAAGCCCGGTTCGGGGCTCTCCGGTGGGCAGCAGCAGCGCCTGTGCATCGCCCGGGCGATCGCGATCCAGCCCGAGATCATCCTGATGGACGAGCCGTGCTCGGCCCTCGACCCGATCTCGACCCTGGCCATCGAGGACCTGATCAACGAGCTCAAGGATCAGTACACCGTCGTCATCGTCACCCACAACATGCAGCAGGCGGCGCGGGTGTCCGACCGGACGGCGTTCTTCAACATCGCCGGCACCGGGAAGCCGGGCAAGTTGATCGAGCTGGCCGACACCCAGACCATCTTCCAGAACCCGACCCAGAAGGCGACCGAGGACTACGTGTCCGGCCGGTTCGGCTGACCCCTTGGCGGTGGTGCCTTTTCTGACCTTTTTGCGGCGTGTCGCGTCAGGAAAGGCACCGCATGTTGAAGGTTGTCCACAAGAAGTGGACGACCCTGCTGGCACGGGTCCTGGTCACTCACTCTGGAGGGATGACTGGTTCGCACATCCGGGAGCTGCCCTCGGCACTGGTGGCGCTGGCGCTCGCGCAGGGCAATGTGCTCACCGGACGACAGGCCGCCGGGTTCCTGGACGAGCGACAGTTCCCCGCTGCAGTACGCCGACGGTTGCTGGTCCGACTATGGTGGAGCGTCTACTGTCTCCCGGATTCGGCCGAGGACATCCAAACCCAGCTGGCCGGAGCGGACCTGGCCCTGGGCACCACGGCGGTCCCGTGTCTGCACACGGCTGCCATGTTCCACGGATTCGACATGGCCAGGGATAACAGGCTTCCGAACCAGAGACTGCACGTCCTCGCGCCCGCGCGACATCACAGCAAGAGCGCGCGGTTAAGCCTGCACAGGCTTACCCTCCTCGACCACACCACCCTGTGGAACGGACGGCCGACGACCTCCGGTACGGAGACCGCCTTCACCATTGCCGCACGGATGCCGGACCGGATGCGCGCAGTCGGTGTACTCGACGCCGCGCTCCGAGCCGGGGCAACCACCTACGACAAGCTGGCCGAGTACGCGCCGATGGCTCGGTACTCGGGCGCGCGGTTGGTGCGGTCGGTGGTCGGCCGGGCCGATCCCCGGGCCGAATCCCCGCCGGAGTCGTGGCTCCGCCTGGCGTGTATCGAGTTCGGGCTGCCGGAGCCGGAACCGCAGGTGGAGGTCGTCGGCGCGGATGGCCGCCGCTATCGGATGGATCTGGGCTGGCGTGATGTCCGGGTGGCCGCCGAGTACGACGGACAGGAGTTCCATACCGGTGAACATCTGACGAAGGATCGCCACAAACTCAACGCGGTGACTGCGGCGGGCTGGGCGGTCTACTCGGTGACGAACGCGTCCTTCTGGAACAACCGCGACCGGGTGCTGGGCCAGATTCGGGCCGAGATCGCCCGCCGTCGGCTTCCCAGATCCCTTTAGCGGTGCCTTTTCTGACGTTTCTGCGGCGTGTCTTGTCAGAAAAGGCACCGCCAGGCGGGTCAGGACTCGCGGGCGAGCCCCAGCTGGAACACGTCGATGTAGTCCGCCGCGAAACCCGCCTCGGTGTAGGCGAGGTAGAAGTTCCACATCCGGATGAAGGTCTCGTCGAACCCGAGGGCCCGCACCTGCGGCAGGTGCTCGTTGAACCGGTGACGCCAGGCGCGCAGGGTGCGCGCGTAGGAGTCGCCGAGTTTGCGGTCCTGCACCACCTTCAACCGGGTGTTCGCCGCCAGCACGTCGTTGATCGCCGTGATCGACGGCAGGATCCCGCCGGGGAAGACGTACTTGTGCACCCAGGTGTATCCGTTGCGGGTCGCCAACAGCCGGGAATGCTCGATGGTGATGGCCTGCAGGCCGACCCGGCCACCCGGTTCGAGCAGCGAGTCGATGACGGAAAAGTACTCGGGCCAGTACTTCTCGCCGACGGCCTCGATCATCTCCACACTCACGATGGCGTCGTAGCTGCCCTGGTGCGCCCGGTAGTCCTCCAGCCGCACCTCGATCCTGTCGCTCAGCCCGGCCTCGGCGATCTTGGCCTCCGCCAACGCCTTCTGCTCCGCGGACAAGGTCAGGGTGGTGACGGTCGCCCCTCGCTCGGCTGCGGCGCGGATCGCGAGAGCGCCCCAGCCGGAACCGATCTCGAGCACCCGCATCCCCTCGCTGACCCCGGCCATGTCGAGGACGCCGTCGATCTTGCGGATCTGCGCGTCGTGCAGGGCCTGCCCGGCGATGTCCCCGCGCAGGTCGTCGGCCGAGGAACCGTCGCCGGAGGTGGCGGCGTCCTCGTCGGTGAACCAGGCCGAGGAGTAGGTCATCGTGTCGTCGAGGAACAGGGCGAACAGATCGTTCGACAGGTCGTAGTGCCGACTGATGTTGGTCTTGGAGTTGCCGAGGGTGTTCTCCTCGCTCGCCGGCTGTCGCGCCTGCCAGGTGCGCCGCAGTTTCTGCAGGAACTCCGGGACGAGTTTGTCCATCCGCCCGGCCAGGGTGCGCAGTACCGCGGCCAGCTCGTCGGTGGCCCGGTTCGCCGCCGCCGGGTCCGCGCCCTCGGCCGTGTGAGGCTGCCAGCCGTCGGTGGTCATGTCACCGGTCATCCAGGCCTCGCCGAAACCGATCAGCCCGCTGCGGCCGACCCGGGAGAAGAACGCCTTCGGCCGGACGATCTCCAGCACCGGCCCCCCGGTTCCCCAGGTCTTGCCGTCGGGGAACAACACCGTGATCGGCACGGTGCGGACCGCGGCGCGAAACACCGCCTTCGCGATGGCGGCGTGGATCGGTACATGTGGCACGGCGTCCAGCCCCGGCCACTTCCCGGCCGAGGGCATGGGGATGGCACGTTGGCGACCGCTGGTCAGTAAAGCCATGGCTCTTTCGATTCCTTCCACCCACGGACCACATTCTGCGTCTGGTCCGCTACCCACTTCGATCTGCGAATATTCCTGTCAGCCATTCGGAGCTCAGGGCCCCGCGGGTTGGCAGAGTGACCTTCCGCACCGCGGGATCGGTGGCGGCAGGAGGAGCCGCCGTCGATGACGCAGGTAGGGCAGGTGCGCCGGTCGGTCGACGCCACCGCACGACCCGTGGTCCGGTGGAGTTTTCCGCCCTGAGCAAACGATAACCACCGTCATGGGTGGTAGGTCGACCGGCACTCGTACAGTGGACACATGGGACTTTTTTCGCACAAGACCGAGATGCCGACGCCGACCACGGCCCTGCCCGGCCGGGACACCCCGGTGACGGTCAACGGCACCCACCTGGTGCTCGGCAACCCGACCGTCGGACCGTGGCCCGAGGGCTTCCAGACCGCCGTTTTCGGGATGGGTTGTTTCTGGGGCATCGAGCGGTTGTTCTGGCGGACGGCCGGGGTCTACTCGACCGTCGCCGGGTACTCCGGCGGGGTGACGCCGAACCCGTCCTACGAGGAGACCTGCACCGGACGTACCGGTCACACCGAGGTGGTCCTGGTCGTCTTCGACCCCTCCGTCGTCACCTACGACCAGCTGCTGGTCAAGTTCTGGGAGAACCACGACCCGACCCAGGGCATGCGCCAGCACAACGACCGTGGCACCCAGTACCGCTCGGCGATCTACACCAACAGCCCTGAGCAGGACGCGGCTGCGCGGGCGTCCGCCGAGGCTTACGGGGCGAAGCTGCGGGCCGCCGGCTACGGCCAGATCACCACCGAGATCACCGAGGTGGGACCGTTCTACTACGCCGAGGACTACCACCAGCAGTACCTGGAGAAGAACCCGAGCGGCTACTGCGACATGCACGGCACCGGCATCTCCTGCTCCATCGTCGACGCCCGTGACGGCGGTGTCGCCGGATTGGGTGTCTCCGCCACCTGAGCGGTGCCGCACCAGATCGTCCTGCTGTGGGATATGCGCACGATTTCGGCCGAAAAGCTGCGCATATCCCACCGCGGGATGGCGGCTGTGTCGGCCCCCAGCGCTAGCGTCTGTCGCCATGACGTCCTACCCCGGACCCCGTCCCATGACCCAGCTGCCGGTGCGCCGGGTCGAGGTCAGCTCGCAGTCCGAGTTCACCAGCCAGACCTGGCCCGGGACCGTCCCTGCGGTCCGCGCCCTGGCCGAGGACGGTCTGGACCTCGGCGGCCTGACCATCCTGGTCGGTGAGAACGGTTCGGGTAAGTCCACCCTGGTCGAGGCGGTGGCCCAGGCCTTCGGCATGCCCAGCGGCGGCGGCTCCGCCCTCGCCCGGTACGGGACGACCAGGGACACCGACGAGGACGACGTCCCGTTCGAACCGAACGAGTCCCCGTTGTGGAAGTACCTGCAGCTCAAGCGCGGGGTCGGTGGTTCCCGGTGGGGCTTCTTCCTGCGCGCGGAGACGATGCACGGTTTCTACAGCTATCTGAGCGACAACCCCGGTCGCGAGGACGTCAGGTTCCACGAGATGTCCCACGGGGAGTCGTTCATCCAGCTGCTGGACTCCCGTTTCGGTGACGACGGCTTCTACGTCCTGGACGAGCCGGAGTCGGCGTTGAGTTTCACCGGCAGCCTGGCCCTGGTGGGAGTCCTGTCCAGGATCGCCTCGACCGGACGGGCCCAGGCCCTGGTGGCCACCCATTCACCGATCATTGCGGCGGTGCCGGGGGCGCAGATCATCGAGGTGGGGGAGTGGGGGCTGCGCCGGAGCAGTTGGCAGGATCTGGAACTGGTGCGGAACTGGCGGTCCTTCCTGGACGCGCCCGAACGGTTCCTGCGGCACCTGGACCCGGAGTGGCCCTGACAAGACCATCGCGCGGCGGGATATGCGCACCATTTCGCCCGAAAAGCTGCGCATATCCCACCGCGGGATGAGGCGTGGGGCGGCAATGGCACCAGGTGAGGGTAATAATTCGGATGACCAAACTTTGACGTTGGGGTCACCGAATAGAGGGCAGCGTGATCAGACCCTCAGGAGCGGCCATGAAAAATGTTTCCAGCGAGGCGATCGACCTGCCCGGTGCGCCGCCGGCGGCCGATCCTCCCGCGCGCGGCCGATTCCGGCGGGTGCTCCCGCTCCTGGGACCGGCCTTCGTCGCGGCCGTCGCCTACGTGGATCCGGGCAACTTCGCCACCAACTTCTCCGGCGGGGCTCAGTTCGGGTACCGGCTGCTCTGGGTGATCGTCGGGGCCAACCTGATGGCCATGCTGATCCAGACCCTGACGGCCAAACTCGGGGTGGCCACCGGCCGCGACCTGGCCACCCTCTGCCGTGAGCGCTTCCGGCGTCCGGTGGTCTGGGGTCTGTGGCTGCAGGCGGAGGCGGTGGCCATCGCGACCGACATCGCCGAGATCGTCGGTGGGGCGGTCGCGCTGAACCTGCTGTTCGGGGTGCCCCTGCCGATCGGCGGGCTGATCACCGCGGTGGTGGCCTTCGCCCTGCTCGGCGCGCAGAAACGGGGACATCGACCGTTCGAGGTGGTCATCACCGGCTTGTTGGCCGTCATCGCCCTGGGGTTCGCCTACACCCTGTTCTTCGCCGGGGTGAGCCCGTCGGGCCTGGCCTCCGGGTTGGTGCCCGGGTTCGCCGGCGCGGACAGCGTCCTGCTCGCCACCGGCATCCTCGGTGCGACGGTGATGCCGCACGTGATCTACGTGCACTCGGCGCTGACGCCGAAGCGGTACGCGCTGCCACCGGGTGCGGCGGTCGACCTGCCGGAACGTCAGCGCAAGGGCCTGTTGAAGACCCAACGGACCGACGTGCTGCTGGCGATGGGGGCGGCGGGCCTGGTCAACGCGGCGATGCTGATCATCGCCGCCCAGCTCTTCTTCCACTCCGGTACCACGGCGGACACCCTGGAGGAGGTCCACTCCGGGCTCGGAGCCGTGCTCGGGGGTGGGGCCGCGGTGGCCTTCGCCGTCGCCCTGCTCGCCTCGGGGCTCGCGGCCTCGGCGGTGGGGACCTACGCCGGCCAGATCGTGATGGCGGGTTTCCTGCGCAAGCGGATCCCGATCACGATCCGCCGGCTCGTCACCGCCGTCCCGGCCATCGCATTGCTGGCCTCGGGAGCCGATCCGACGAATGCCCTGGTCTGGTCCCAGGTCGTCCTGTGTTTCGGGATCCCCTTCGCGCTGGTCCCGCTGGTGTGGTTCACCTCGCGGCGAGAACTCATGGGGCCGTGGGTGAACCGGCGGATCACCACGGTCGCCGCCTCGGTGGTGGCGGCGTTGATCATCTGCCTGAACGTGTACCTGCTGGTCAGCCTCATCGGCGGCTGAGCCCGCGAGCGGACCGCCACACCCCCGCCGAGTGGACTGCCACACCCCAGAATCTGGGGTGTGGCAGTCCACTCGCGGGGGAGGGTTGGGGTATCAGGGCGGCGGGGGAGGGTACCTATGGTGGGACCGGGCCGCCGAACGCGGCGCCGCGATCGATGAGGGCGACTCGACGAAAGGGTGTGGGATGAGCAGCGGGACCTGGGCGCGATCGGTCGCCGTGCTGGCCTGCGCCGCGATCCTGGTCGGACTGTTCCCTACTGCTGCGGGAGCGGCCGGGCCCACCACTGATCCGACCGCTACGTCCTCATCCGCCGAGGGCGGGTCGGGCGCTGCCGCGGAGACCGCCGATGCCGGGCAGGTTGCTGAGGCACCGACAACGGCGGAGTCGAGCACCTTCGCCCAGCCCCCTGCCGGCACCGGGCCCGCCGGCACCGGGCCCACCGCAGACCCGGTCGACGTGATCGTCCGCCTGGCCCCCGGCTCCGACACCCCACCGGCCGAGGCGGCGGCCGCCGGTGAGGCCCGGACCGACGGCACGGTGGTCGATGTCTTCACCGAGGCCCTGCCCGGGTACGTCCTGCGGCTGCCCGCCGACCAGGTCGACGCCCTGCGTCAGGACCCGGATGTCGCCTCCGTCACCGTGGACACCCCGGTCCACGCCGCCGACGTACAGACCCCCGCACCACCCAACCTGGATCGCATCGACGACCCGGGCCTCCCGGGGAACGGGAGCTACCGGTACAACTCCACCGGTGCAGGGGTGACGGTCTACGTCATCGACAGCGGTCTGCGGATCAGCCACAGCCAGTTCGGCGGACGGGCCGTCTACGGCTACGACTTCGTGGATGACGACCCGGTCGCCCAGGACTGCGACGGCCACGGCACCCACGTCGCGGGCACGATAGGCGGCCGGACCTTCGGGGCCGCCAAACAGACCAGGCTGGTCGCCCTGCGGGTGTTGGACTGCGCGGGGGCCGGGATGGCCTCCGACGTGATCGCGGCGGTCGACTGGATCCTGACCAACCGCCCGGCCGGGGAGAAGTCGGTGATCAACGCCAGTGTCACCGGACCGCCGAGCGCCGCCATGGATGCCGCCTTCGCGGGGGCCGTGGCGGCCGGGATACCGGTGGTGGCGGCGGCGGGCAACACCCACTCCGATTCCTGTTCGCTGAGCCCGGCCCGGGTGGCGTCGGTGATCACCGTCGGCGCGGTGGACTCCCATGACCGCCGGGCCGACTTCTCGAACTACGGTGCCTGCGTGGGGCTGTGGGCACCCGGGGTGGACATCCTCTCGGCCGGCATTACCTCGAACACCGCCACCGACACCCTCTCGGGCACCTCGATGGCGGCCCCGCTCGTCACCGGCGCGATCGCCCGGTACCTGCAGGACCGGCCGGGTGCCACCCCGGCTCAGCTGCGCCTGTGGTTGCAGTCCTCGGCCTCCGGCCCGGCCCAGGACACCCGGTCCGGGTGTGCCGGCATCCTCCAGATCCCGGCCACGACAACCGGCGCGACGGGCACCCGACCCGCAGTGCTGGCCGTGCGCAGATCCGGAACCGTCTGCGGCATCCACGGCTCCAACAGCGGCGGGTCCGTGCTGACCCTGACCGGGACCAACCTCGCCGGGGCCACCGCCGTCACCGTCGGCGGGGTAGCGGCCGTCTTCACCGTGAACTCGGCGGACACGATCAGCCTGACCACCCCTGCGGTGTCGGTCGCGGGTCGGCAGCCGGTGGTCGTCACCTCGGCGGCCGGGGCGAGCCCGACCACCCCGGCGGCCACCTTCCGGTACGACTTCCGGGACGTTCCCTCGGCCGCGCAGTTCTACTACGAGATCACGCGGCTGGCCGGTGTCGGCGTCGTCCGCGGCTTCGGTGACGGCACCTTCCGGCCGGCGATCACCGTCGATCGTGGAACCCTGGCCGTCATGTTCTACCGGTACACGCACCCCGGCGCTGCGGATCCGAGCTGCAAGGCCGGAAAACGCCTCTTCACGGATGTGCGGAGCAGCTCCGTGCAGTGCGGTGCGGTCGAATGGCTCGCCAAGGCCAGGATCACCACAGGTTTCGCCGACGGGACCTTCCGCCCGGCCGATCCGGTGACCAGAGGGCCGCTCAGCGCGATGATGGTCCGGCTGCTGAACCCGGGTCTGCCCGATCCGAGCTGTCGTGGTGCACACCGGTCCTTCACCGATGTCGCCAAGGCCACCCAGTTCTGCGGGTCGATCGAGGTGCTCGCCGACCTCGGCGTCACCACCGGCTATCAGAACCGCACCTTCCGCCCGGCCGGGGTGGTGCGCCGGGACGCCCTCGCCGCCTTTGTGGTCAGGCTGCAGTACCTCCAGCCGTAGGCGACCTTGGTCGATCGGGCCAACGCAGCTCGGCCGACCTTTCTCCGCGGGCAGGCAGGCCAGGTCGGCCGGCAGGCAGGCAGGCAGGCAGACGGGTAGGTGGGCTACCGGGTCGGCGACACCGCCGAGCCAATGACCTGGGCAAGGTCTGCGGGACGACTCCACATCGGCCAATGGCCGGTGGGGAGGTCGACGAAATCGACGTCCGTCAGCGTGGCGACCTCCGCGAACATCGGGTGCCCGGCGCCGGCCAGCTCCCGGATCCGGTCGCTGGAGATGGAACAGCACACCAGCGTGGTGGGGATGTCGAACCGTTCCTCGTTGGTGAGTGCGACCGCCTGACCCAGAACGGGGCCCGGTTCGGGAACGGCCCGGCGACGGAACCGCTCGAGATCGTCGGGGCTCAGTCCGTCGAGGCTGGCCTGGGCTGCGAGCGCCTCGAACGGGGGCAGGGGCAGCTCGTCGAGTTCGGGGCGCGCATCGGGGGTGCTCGATGCGAGCGGGCCGCTGTCGACCCAGACCACACGTCGGACCAGGTCGGGGCGCCGGTCGAGGACCATGCTGACCGGCGCGTTGGCACCGCTGTGCGCCACGACCACCGCCGGCCGGTGGCCGGCGGCGGCCTCCTGGGTCAGCGCATGTTCGATCGCGTCGGCCTGGTCGTCCAGGGTTCGGGAGGATCGCCGGGGGTCGTCGGGATCGAGCCCCGGCAGGGTCATCGCGGTGGCGCGGTGTCCGGCCCCACGCAGGTGTTCGGCCACGTCGTCCCAGGCCCATGCGCCCAACCAGTGGCCAGGGATCAGGAAGAGGGTCGGGTTGTTCTCATCACTCGTCATGTCTGCCACTGTTGCCGGTCGCACGGACAACGGGGTGTCACCATTTCTGGCACCAATTTGGGATGATTCACCGGTGAAGAGGGCTGAGCGACTCCATGCGCTCTCGGAGATGCTGCGACGCCACGGGTCTCGAGGGGTCACCGCGGGGCGGATGGCTGCCGAGTTCGGTGTGTCGGTCCGCACGATCAAGCGAGATCTGGATTCCCTCGAACGCAGTGGTGCCCCGCTGTGGTCCCGTCCTGGCCCTGGTGGCGGTTACGGGCTGTCCGAGGTGGCCTCGCTTCGACCGGTCAGCCTGAGTCCCGCGCAGGCGGTGGCGATCCTGGCGGCGGTGTCCGCGGCCCCGGATGCTCCCTACGCCGACCTCGCCTCCTCCGGAATGCAGAAGATCATGGACGTGCTCGATCCTCCCGCCCGGGCCAGGGCTGAACGGCTGGCGGAGCGTGTCTGGGTCAACTCACCGCCCCCGCCGCGGCGGGCGGTCAGGTCGGCGCTCGAAGAGGCGATGACCGAACAGCGGGTGGTCAGGATCAGCTACACCTCGGTCGACGGCACGAGCACCTCGCGCGACGTCGAACCGGTGCTGTTCGGATCAACCAACGGGCGGTGGTACCTGATCGGCTGGTGTCGACTGCGCCACGCGATGCGCTGGTTCCTGATCGCGCGGATCCAACAGGCCCGGGTCACCGCCGCCCCCTGCACCGGACACACCGTCGACGAGATCGGAGATCCACCCGCCACGGCAAGACCGGTCCACGGACGTGACGACCGATCCACCTGATCAACGTCTCACCGGGCACGATTGCCGAGGCCCGGCAAAGTGGTCAGCGACAACGGGTCAGCGACAACGGGTCAGCGACAAC
>QXCQ01000199.1:18600-80049 GCA_003576535.1 Nakamurella silvestris
CGCGACAACGGGTCCGCGGAAACGGGTCCGCGACAACGTGGTCAGGCAACGGGTCAGCGAAGCCGGCCGATGAACCGCCGCAGGGCCGAGGGCCGGGCGCTGCCGGTGCCGGCCCCGGCGGAGGCGGCCGGGATCTCGGGCACCTCGATCACGGAGTCGAGGACACCGGGAACGACGGTCTGCCCGCGCAGGTGTTCCAACCGGCCCAGCAGCCGCCGCTCGGGCAACAGGGTCCCCGCCGTCATCCCCGCTGCGGCCGAAGCCGGGGTCAGCTGACGTGATTCCCAGGCCGCGCGCAGTTCCCCCCGCTGCAACCGGTCGAAGTCCGAGCGCCAGTGCCAGGAGATCTCGGCGGGCAGGCCGGTGTTGGACTCGACCGCGGACCCACCGTTGGCGATCTTGCGCTCGAACTGCTCGAAGGACCGGTCGGGCGCATGCAGGATCACGAACGGCCGGCTGTCCACCGGCGGCCCGAGCAACGGTCCGCTGCTGGAGTGGTTGCCGAAGGCCACATCCACCTCGGGGTCGCCGCGGTGGACCGATTTGGGCCCGATGGGGGTGCCGCGTTCGCTCAGGGCCTGGGTGTCCCGCAGCCGGAGACGGTAGGGCCAGCTGCCCGCAGCGCCGGGGCCGGCGACCAGGTTGTGCCGTTTGGCGGTGACGCTGCCGAACTCGGCCGGCACCGCGGCGAGGGTGTCGGCGAAGGTGATCTGCGGTCCCGGCAGCGGTTCCCCGTCAGGGCCGAGCGGCCAGAGGAACTCGTCGGCATCGGAGTTGATCACCCAGTCCGCCTGGTGATCGGTGGCGGCCAGCCGGGCCATCCGCGTCACCCAGCGGTCCTGCTGGTAATCCGTGGCCGGCTCGTGGATCAGGGTCAACACCCCGCGGTCGGCGTACTGCTGCAGCAGCTCGGCGGTCCCGTCCCGGGAGGTGTTGTCGGTGGCGATGACGTGGGAGACCCCGGCGGCGAGGTGGTGTTCCAGGGTGGCGGCGACGACGTCGAGCTCGTCGCGGACCAGCAGGGTCATCACGATCTTCATCGGGAACCACCCAACCGGGCCAACGCCAGGGCCCCGGCCTCCTCGCCGGTGTCGGCCCACTGGGCCAGCTCGGCGGTATGGGTCCAGGCCTCGTAGGTGCCTCTGACCTTGTGATATCCGTTGTCCATCACCACGTGCGGGACCCCGGCGAGCAGGGCCATGATGTGCCCGTGAAGTTTGTCGGTCACCAGGAACCGGCCGCGGCCGAGCAGGTCCACCCCGCGCAGGGTGTACCCCCGGCCGAGCGGCAGCAGGGTCGCACCGAGCGGACGCCAGGCACGTCTGGCCCAGGTCGGGTTCGACTGGGCGCGCGCCCGCAGCAGCAGATTCGATTTGCGGGCCAGACGGTGCGGGATCGACCAGGCCGGCTCCTCCGGCTGAGGATTGATCCACTCCACGATCTCGCTGGTCAGGCCGGGTGGCGGCGCGCCGTGGTCGACGAATTCGGGGTCCCCCGGCAGCCGATGGATCCAGAGCAGATCGGTGGTCGCCGTCGTGCGGGGAGCGGGCAGGCTGCGCAACCCGAAGGCGCAGTCCGGGCTGAGCAGCACCCGGGCGTCGAACTTCTCCTTGGCGATCGCCTCGGTCCGCTTCTCCCGGGCGATGATGGTGACCTGACCGTGGTCGGCGACCAGTCGTTGGTTGCGTTCCAGGTTCTTCGGGTCGCGGAAATGGATCGACTGGGGCAGCTGGACCAGCCGCCGGCCCTTGAGCTCGGCGAAGAGGCGTTCCCGGGTGCCCTGCTGACCGGCGTACAGGTCGCCGAAGTTGCCGCCGCCGTTGATCAGGACGGGCCCGTCGGGCAGCGCCTTCTTGAGGGCCTCGGCCGAGTAGGTGTCCCACACCGCCTGGTACTTCACCGTGACCCCGATCCGGGCGAGGCTGGCCCTGGCTCCGAGCCAGATGGCCGAATCCCCCGGGTTCGCATGGTTCGGGAAGTTGACCAGGGCCACCTTCCGCGCCCCGTCCACGGCGATCCGCAGGGTGTCGTCCAGATGGTCAGACAGTCCGGCGAGGAGCTCGGCGTCCGGGTTGCGCATACGTCAGGGGCCTTTCGGGCTGGATGACGTCGGGAGGGCGGCCCATTCCTGTGGCGGACCGCGGACGTCCACCGGAGCTTACCGAGAGGGCGGTGGACGACCGCCGCTGAGCGGGCCGGTACCGGCGTTGCGTGCCCGCCGGAGGCGGGCGGTGCAAAGATGGAGTCGTGAGCAGCCCGGAATTCAGCCAAGTGTCCGTCGCCGAGGTCCCCGAAGGGGCCGTCATCCTCGATGTCCGGGAGGACGACGAATGGCAGGCCGGCCATGCGCCCGGTGCCACGCACATCCCGATGTCGGTCCTGGCCGACCGCTTGGCTGATGTGCCGGAGGCCGAGCCGCTGTACGTCATCTGCCGCAGCGGCGGCCGGTCGGCGCGGGTCACCCAGTACCTGAACGCCAACGGCTGGGAGGCCGTGAACGTCGACGGCGGTATGTCGACCTGGGCCGCGCTGGGCAAGCCCCTCGAGGCCGCCGGGGACTCCACCCCCGAAGTCATCTGATCCGACGATCGGGCGAGACGGCGGTGGACACGGGATTCGGTGAACGCGGGGGAGCGGTGGTGAACGGCATCCACTGTCCGCGGTGCGGCCGGTACCAGCGCCCCGGTGCGGTGAACTGCGCGGAATGCGGCTACCCGCTCTTCCGGCCGCGGTGGATCGCCTTCCCGCCTCAGCCCTACCGCCGGACCGGCGCGCCGCCGGTGGCCCCCTACCGGGGAGCGCCGAGCTACCACGGACGCCCCCCGGAGTGGGGTTTCCCGCCCGTCATCTGGCATCGGGAGCCGCCCGCCGAACGGCCGTCGGTCCGGGTACCTGCCGCAGGCCTGTTGCTGGCGACCGCCCTCGCGGCGGTGGCCTTCCTGGCCTGTCTCGTCGCCGCCGGGGCCGAACTCTTCCGCTACATCCTGATCGTGCGCGGCCGGACGGAGGTGCTCCCGACCGATGCGGTGAAACTGAGCGACGGGCTGGTGACGGCGTCCTCCCTGGTCGCACTGCTGGCCGCGGGAGCAGCGGTGATCGCACTCATCCCGCTGCTCGGTCAGCTGACCACCTTCGCCGCCCACCGGGCCGGGGCCGCCGAACCGCGGTCCTCGTCGTCGAGGCTGGCCAGGCTGCTGATCCCGGGGTTCAACCTGTACGGGGCCGGCCAGGTGCTGGCCGAGATCGACGTGCTGCTGCGGCGTCGCCGTCCGAACGACCTGAGCTTGCGTCCCGGGCGGTTGATCATGGTCTGGTGGTGGGCCTGGGTGGTCAACGGGGCCGTGGCCGTCGCCCTGCTGTGGCGGGTCCGGGGGAGCGGACTGCAGGCCGTCGCCGACAGCGTGGAACTGCATGTCGTGCTGGACGCCGCCGGAGCGGCGGTCGCCGCCCTGACGGTGGCGGTGCTGGTGCGGTTCCGCCGGTCGGTGCTGCCGTCGGCTCCGGCCTTGGCCGGTTGGCAGGTGCTGCCGCCGGTGACGGCCCGTCCGGTGGTGGCCTCGTCGCAGGTCCCGGCTGTCTCTGATGCTGCGGCCGCTCCGGATGCTCCGGATGCGGCGGATGCTGCGACTTCCTCGGATGTTGCGGCCGACGCGGATGCCGCGGAGGCCCCGGATGTTGCGGCCGACGCGGATGCCCCGGTGCCTGTCTCCCTCGTCAAACGCTGACCCCCCTGTTCCCGCGCACGTTCCGGCTCCTCGCGCACGTAATTACGTGCGCGAGGACCAACAACGTGCGCGGGAACGGGTGGGGTTCTCCGTCGATTCCTGGCCGGGGACCTTTGTCGGATACCGTGACCAGGTGGCCACCAAGACCAGTAAGCGCGCCGTCAAGGGCGCCAACGTTCCGTCCGAGTCCGATACCCCGAACCCGCGCCAGCCCTGCCCCTGTGGCTCCGGCCGCCGGTACAAGGCCTGCCACGGCTCGGCCGATGCGGCGAACCTGATCGTCGCCAGGCCGTTCGAAGGCCTGGCCGCGGAGACCGAGCTGATCGCCCTGCGCGAGTTCGTCCCCTCGGCCACGGTTCCGCTGACCCTGATCGACGCGGACGAGAACACCCCGAAGATCACCCTCGGCACCGTTCTCCCGGCCGCCGCAGCCGCCCTGACCAGGGCTGACGGTTCCATCCTGCTCGGGATGCAGACCCAGACCCACTCCGGCGACCTGTCCCGCGACCTGGCCATCGCCCTGGAGTGGGCGCTGTCCGCCCCGGCCTCCAGCGTGTTGTCGGTCGTCGGGCCCGCCTCGGTGGGCAAGCGACTGGGCGAGCTGATCGTCGACGGACCCTTCGAGGTCACCGTCTACAACGACTTCTCCTGGTGGCTGGAGAGCCCGGCCGAGCCGGGTTCGGAGGTTGCCGTCTCCCTGGAGCGTGCCAACACCGCGATCATGCCCACCTCCCGCGTCGCCGACCAGCCGGGGGCCTACTGGGTCGACGCCGGCGAGAAGGCGCACCTGCGCTGGGTCCGCCCCGAGGAGGAGCAGGACGTCATGGCCGCCCTCGCCCGGCTCAGTGCCGCGGACGAGCTGGACCTCGGAGAGGGCTCCCGCTACGTCGGGTCCTTCCGGGCCCACGGCCGGTTGGTCCCGGTCTGGGACCTCGACCACGACGCCCACCCGAGCGAGTGGGACACGCCCGTCACCGAATTCGCCGCCCGCTTCGAGAAGGCCCTGGCCTCCGAGGAGCCGCTGACGAACGCCGAGCGGCGCGCCCGTGACGGCATCCTCGGCCGCCAGTTCACCCTGCGCTGAGCATTCCCCGACGATGAAGGTGACGGTGGCCCCGGACAAGTTCCGGGGGACCGTCACCGCCGTTGAGGTGGCCGAGGCCGTTCTCAACGGCGTCCGAGCCCTCGGGCACGACGGTGTCGCGGTCCCCCTCGCCGACGGCGGGGAGGGCACCGTCGACGTCGTCGGCGGCCCCAACCGGTGGACCACGGTCACCGGCCCGCTGGGGGATCCGGTCGACGCCGGTTGGTGGACCGACGGTTCCACCGCGGTGATCGAGATGGCGGCAGCCTCCGGCCTGCAACTCGCCGGCGGGCCGCGGCACAACGACCCGATGGCCGCCACCACCCGCGGCACGGGCGAGCTGATCGGCGCTGCCCTCGCCTCCGGGGTCACCCGCATCCTGGTCGGTGCCGGCGGATCGGCCACCACCGACGGTGGGCTCGGCGCGGTCGAGGCCCTCGGCCGGCGGCCGTTCGCCGGTGTCACGGTGTCCGTCTGTGCCGATGTCACCACCAGGTTCACCGATGCGGCCCGGGTCTTCGGCCCGCAGAAGGGGGCCGGCAGCGGAATGGTGGCCGAACTGACGGCCAGACTCGAGAACCTGCGCTCCCGTTACCTGGACGACTGCGGTGTCGACGTCGACACCATCCCGGGTTCCGGTGCGGCCGGTGGGCTCGCCGGTGGCCTGGTGACCCTGGGGGCGACCGTGGTCGAGGGGTTCGCCACCTTCGCCGCACTCGCCGGACTGGATGCCGCCCTGGCCGACGCCGACCTGGTCGTGACGGGTGAGGGCCTGCTCGATGCGGCGAGTTTCCAGGGCAAGGTGGTCGGCGGGGTCGTCGGACGTGCGGCCGCCCTCGGGATCGAGACCCTGGTGATCGTCGGCCAACGTGACATCGAGGTGGCCGTTCCCCACGGCGTCACGGTGGTGGGTCTGGTGGAGCGGTTCGGCCGGGATCTGGCCTTCTCCCACACCGCGGAGTGCATCGAGCAGGTCGTCCGCGAACATCTGAGCGGGACGGGCCAGGGAAACCTCAGCGCAGGAAACCGTTGAACCAGTCCCCGGCCAGCGCGTACCCGACGAAGGCCACGATGTCGATCAGCGAATGGGCCACGATCAGCGGTCCGAGGCGACGCCAGCGCAGGTAGGCGTACCCGAACACCAGACCCATCAGCACGTTCCCGGCGAACCCGCCGAAGCCCTGGTAGAGGTGGTAGGAGCCGCGCAGCAGGGCCGACGCGGCCAGGGCCACCCAGGGATTCACGTTGAGCTGACGCAGCCTGGTCAGCAGATACCCGACGACGAGCACCTCTTCCAGGAAGCCGTTCTCGATCGCCGCCAGGATCAGCACCGGGCCGGACCACCAGACGTCCTTCAGCGCGGTGGGGACGACGTCGAGGTTCAGCCCGGCGCGGTAGGCGACGACGTAGAACACCAGGCCAGGGATGCCGATGACGGCCGCCAGCCCGACCGCCTTCGCGGTGTCGGACCAGGGTTTGCGCAGGTCCAGGCCCAGATGCTGGCTGAATCTGATCCCCGCCCGCCACAGCAGGTACAGGCCGAGCAGCCCCCACGAGGTCTTGGAGACGATGTCGATCAGCTGCCGCGTCATGTCCAGGTAGCTGGCCCGCGCCAGCGGGACAACGATCGAGACCGACTGGCCGGCCAGCGGGGTGGGCTGCAGGGCGGAGTCGATGAGGGAGACGAGAGACCGTAGTCCCGCGGCCCCCAGGGTGATCGCGAAAACGATGAAGATCTCGATCTTGATCGACCGCGGGGTCTCCTTCGGCGGCAGGAACTCGCCGGGCCGGTCGTGGGCCGGTGAATCCGGTGGGAGGGAGAGCTTCATCTGTCGCGCCAGTCCTGGGGTCGTTCGCCGGGTCGTTCGGTCGGGGGTCGTTCGGTCGCGGGTCCGTCCGTCGTTCGCTCGGCGTCCACGGGGAAACCGCTCGTCAGTACAGGCCGAGGGGATGAACGACGGCCGGGAAGTTCCTGTGAACGGTGACTGTATCCAGTCGAGCGCCGGGCCACCCCCGTGGCCGGGCACCGTTCGCGGCTAGGGTGGCCGATGTGAACCCCGAGTCGACATCCCCCGGCCAGCGATGGGCCTACCTGGGGCCCGAAGGCACCTTCACCGAGGAGGCCGTGATCGGCCTCCGGGACCGTTGGGCGGCCCCGGGTGTCGTCACCCTCGATCCGGCGGTCGGGGTGGCCGTCGCGCTGAAGGATCTGCGGGCCGGGGCGGTCGACGCCGCCTGTGTGCCGCTGGAGAACTCGGTCGAGGGTTCGGTGCCGCTGACCCTGGACGAGCTGACCCACGGTGAGCCGCTGGTGATCGCCGCCGAGGTGTACGTGCCGATCACCTTCGATCTTCTGGTGCGGCCCGGGACCGGGTTGTCCGACATCCGCACCGTCGGCTCCCACCCGCACGGCCACGCCCAGATCCGCGGGTGGCTCGAGGGAAACCTGCCGGATGCCGAACCGATCGTCAGCGCCTCGAACGGGGCGGCGGCAGCGGCGGTGGCGGCGGGGGAACTGGACGCGGCAGCGGCGGGCAGCCGGGCCGGGGTGCACTACGGGTTGGTGCCCGCGGCCTCCGACATCGGTGACGTGAGCGGTGCCGTCACCCGGTTCGTCCTGCTGCGCCGGCCCGGGTCCCTGGCCGCGCCGACCGGCAACGACCGGACCTCCCTGGTGATCTTCGTCGACAACCGGCCCGGCACCCTGCTGGCGGTGCTGTCGGAGTTGGCCGACCGGGGGATCAACCTCACCCGGCTGGAATCGCGCCCGACCCGCAACCAGGTGGGGGAGTACTTCTTCCTGATCGACGCCGACGGTCACATCGCCGAACCGGCCATGGCCGAGGCGGTGGCCGGGGTGCACCGGCGGGCGGCCGGGGTGCGTTTCCTCGGGTCCTACCCGCGGGCGATCGGCCGGACCGCCCCCGCCCCGGAGTACGCGACCCCCCAGGCCTACGCCGAGGCCGAGGCGTTTGTGGCCGAACTGCGCGGTCAAGGGGTGCACCGATGAGGCTGATCCTCGTCCGGCACGGTCAGACCCCGTCGAACGTCATCGGTTCCTTGGACACCGTCGTGCCCGGACCGGGACTGACCGACCTCGGTCTCGCCCAGGCCGCCGCGGTGCCGGCGCGGCTCGGGGCAGAGCCGATCGAGGCCATCTTCGCCTCCACCCACGTGCGTACCCAATACACGGCGGAGCCGCTGGCCGCCGCCCGCGGACTGGACGTCCAGGTGCGGGCGGGCCTGCGGGAACTCGCCGCCGGTGATCTCGAGGGCCGCACCGATCCCGATGCCGTCGGACAGTTCTTCGAGGTGATGACGTCGTGGATCCAGGGTGATCTGGATGCGCCGATGCCGGGTGGTGAATCGGGCCGGGAGGTCATCGACCGGTTCGACGAGGTCGCCCACGAGATCGCCGACAGCGGGGTGGGCACGGCGGTGGCCTTCAGTCACGGTGGGGCGATCCGGCTCTGGGCCGCCGCGCGGGCCCGCAACCTCGGGTCCGCCTTCCCGTTGGCCGGGCATCTGGGCAACACCGGGGTCGTCATCCTCAGCGGTGACGCCTCCGGGTGGGACTGCGAGTTCTGGGATCCCGCCCCGGGCTGATATTTCCTGGTGACCGCGCTCCATCCCGACAATCGCGCTGCATGTATCGAGCGCGATTGTCGGGATGGAGCGCGGTTGGGGGTGTGTGAGGGGGTGGGGGCTGCCCGGTGCGACCCGGACCGGTGCGAACTAGACTCCACACGTGTCCGACGCCGAAGGAACCACCGCCGCCCCTGTTCCCGCCGCTGCCTCCCCGGCCGCCCCTGACATCAAGCCCCGCAGCAGGGACGTCACCGACGGGATCGAGAAGGCCGCATCGCGCGGCATGCTGCGCGCCGTCGGCATGGGTGACGAGGACTGGGTGAAACCCCAGATCGGCATCGGCAGCTCGTGGAACGAGATCACCCCGTGCAACCTCTCGCTGAACCGGCTGGCCCAGGCCGCCAAGGAGGGGGTCCACGCCGCCGGCGGTTTCCCGCTCCAGTTCGGCACCATTTCGGTCTCCGACGGCATCTCGATGGGCCACGAGGGGATGCACTTCTCCCTGGTCTCCCGCGAGGTGATCGCCGACTCGGTCGAGACCGTCATGCAGGCCGAGCGTCTGGACGGGTCGGTCCTGCTGGCCGGCTGCGACAAGTCCCTGCCCGGCATGCTGATGGCCGCCGCGAGGCTGGACCTGGCCTCGGTGTTCCTCTACGCCGGCAGCATCGCGCCGGGCTGGGTGAAGCTCACCGACGGCACCGAGAAGGACGTCACGCTGATCGATGCCTTCGAGGCCATCGGGGCCTGCAAGGCAGGGACCATGAGCGAGGAGGACCTCGGCCGGATCGAGCGGGCCGTCTGTCCCGGTGAAGGTGCCTGCGGTGGGATGTACACCGCCAACACGATGGCCTCGGCCGCCGAGGCCCTCGGGATGAGCCTGCCCGGCTCGGTGTCCCCGCCCTCGGCCGACCGCCGCCGCGACTA
This sequence comes from Nakamurella silvestris, assembly GCA_003576535.1. Classification (GTDB taxonomy): domain Bacteria; phylum Actinomycetota; class Actinomycetes; order Mycobacteriales; family Nakamurellaceae; genus Nakamurella; species Nakamurella silvestris. The sequence goes on from QXCQ01000199.1 coordinate 27,922, forward strand.
CTACGCCCACCGCTCCGGCGAGGCCGTGGTCAACCTGCTCCGCCAGGGCATCACCGCCCGGGACATCCTGACCCGCGAGGCCTTCGAGAACGCCATCGCGGTGACGATGGCCTTCGGTGGTTCGACGAACGCGGTGCTGCACCTGTTGGCCATCGCCCACGAGGCCGATGTCGACCTCGACCTGGCCGACTTCAACCGGATCGCCGACCGCACACCGCATCTGGGGAACCTCAAGCCCTTCGGCCGGTACGTGATGAACGATGTCGACCGGGTCGGCGGCCTCCCGCCGCTGCTCAAGACCCTGCTCGATGCCGGCCTGGTGCACGGTGACGCCCTCACCGTCACCGGCAAGACGATGGCCGAGAACCTGGCCGAGCTCAAGCCCGCCGGCCTGGACGGGGAGGTCGTCCGCAAGCTGAACAACCCGCTGCACAAGACCGGTGGGATCAACATCCTGCACGGCACGCTGGCCCCGGAAGGTGCCGTGGTGAAGACCGCCGGCTTCGACCTCGAGGTCTTCGAAGGCCCGGCAAGGGTTTTCGAACGTGAACGCGCGGCGATGGATGCCCTGACCGAGGGCAGGATCCTGGCCGGTGACGTGGTCGTCATCCGGCATGAGGGGCCCAAGGGCGGACCGGGGATGCGCGAGATGCTCGCCATCACCGGGGCGATCAAGGGAGCGGGCCTGGGCAAGGACGTCCTGCTGCTCACCGACGGCCGGTTCTCCGGCGGCACCACCGGCCTGTGCATCGGTCACATCGCCCCCGAGGCACTGGACGGCGGCCCCATCGCCTTCGTGCGTGACGGGGACCTGATCCGGGTCGACATCGCTGCCCGCACCATCGACCTGTTGGTGGACCCGGCGGAGTTGGGTGAGCGGAAGGTGGGCTGGGAACCGTTGCCGCCCAGGTACACCCGCGGTGTGCTGGCCAAGTACGCCAAACTCGTCGCCTCGGCGGCCAAGGGTGCGATCACCGAATAGGGGCAGCAGTGACCGATACGCCTGCGGCCGATATGCCTGTGGCCGAGCCATCTGCGGCTGAGAAACCTGCTGCTGAAAAACGTTTGCCTGCTGCCGTTGTCGGGGCCCCGGGGTCGAGTGAGGGCTCGCTCGAACAGGCCGGGCCGCCGCGCGGACATGTGGTGCTGGCCCAGGCCGACAGTGCGCCCTATGCCTCCCTGCGTCGCCGTCCGACCCCGCGGGCCGAGCGATATGCGATGGGGCGCAACCTTCGTCATCAGGTACCGCGGTCGGTGCTCGGTGACTGGCAGCCGCCGGTCGGCCGGCCGAACCCGGTCCAGCAGATCATCGAGTCCCACGAGGGACGGCTGGACTGGCTGATCCCGCTCCGGGTCGGTCGGATGGTGGCCTCCCCCTACGGCTTCCTCCGCGGCACCGCGATCGTCATGGCCGAGGACGTGGCCCACCTCCCGGCCACCGGGATCACCCCGGTGATCTGCGGCGACGCCCATGTCGGCAACTTCGGGTTCTACGCCTCCCCGGAACGCGAACTCGTCATCGACCTGAACGACTTCGACGAGGCCCATCCCGGCGGCTGGGAATGGGACCTGCGCCGACTCGTCGCAAGCATCTGGGTGGCCGGCCGGCAGAACGGTTCCACCGAGGAGCAGTGTCTGACAGCGGTTCTCGCCTGCTCGGCCGCGTATCGGGCCGAGGTACGGGAACTGGCCGAGATGCCGTTGCTGACCAGGTCCTATCAACGGCTGGACGTCGATCACCTGCACAACAGCGTCACCGAGGGCTCCTTGCAGTCGGAGATCGAGCGGGCGACCACCAAGGCCCGGCGTCGCACGAGTGACCGTGCCCTGCCCCGGTTCACCGAGGAGCACGAAGGTGGCAGACGGATCGTCGAGGAACCCCCGCTCATCACCCACGTCAGCGACCGGGATGCCGACCTCATCGCGGCCGCCCTCGACGAGTACCTGCTGACCATCGCGCCGCACTGGCGGCGGGCCCTCAGCGGGTACACGATCGTCGACATCGTGCACAAGGTGGTGGGTGTCGGCAGTGTGGGCCTGCGGGCCTACGTGGTGCTGCTGGAGGGCAGCAGCCCGGACGACGTGGTGTTCCTGCAGCTCAAACAGGCTCGACGATCGGTGCTGGCCAAGTACATCCACGGTGACTCGGCCTGGCACGCCCATCAGGGGCAGCGGGTGGTCGAGTACCAGCAGGCCCTGCAGACCGTCAGCGACCCGTTGCTCGGCTGGGCGACCGTGGACGGGCGGCAGTACTACGTCCGTCAGTTCCGGAACATGAAGGGTCGGGTGGACCTGGATTCGATCGAGCCGGAGGCCCTGGCGGACTACTGCGGCATCGTCGGGCACCTCCTGGCCAAGGGCCACGCCCGGACCAGCGGCGCCTCGATGATCGCCGGGTACGTCGGCTCCTCGGACAAACTCGACGTGGCCCTCGGCCGGTTCGCCCGGTTGTACGCCGACCAGACCGAGGCCGACCACGCCGCCCTGGTGCGGGCCGTGGACAGCGGTCTGATGCCGGTGGAGCGCGGCCTGTAGGTTGTCCGGGGTGTTCGCCCGTTAGCGCCGTCCTTGCTCGATTTCCTTGTGAATCGGTGGTGTCACGGTGACACTTCGAGGAATGAAGGACGACGGTGACCTGCCCGTTTTTATGGTCTCCCTGGATGATGACGAGGCCCGGCCGGCCCGGGCACCACGGTCGGGCAACCCGCGATGGCGCTGGGTCGCGGTAGCGCTCGCCCTGGCTGCTGCCGTCACCGTCGTGGTCGTGAACCGGCAGCCCGCTCCCGAACGGCAGTCGGCCCCGGAGCCGGTGCCACCGGTGCTGGGGAGTTCCACCCGGCCGACACCTCCGACGTCACTCCCGGACGACGGCAGCGACTGGAACCTGGTGACCCGCCCCGCCGTCCCCGCCGGGTTGACGCAGGACACCTGCGGCACCAGCGCCCCGCTGCCGCGGGTGCGTTCGGCCCCGTTGAACGAGATGACCGGGGTGAAACTGGTGATCGGGGCGGCCGGGGTGCTGGACGTGGACAGCCAGGAGATGACCCGGCAGCCGGTGGCCCTGGCCGACGGGGACCGGGTCCGCCAGGTGCTGGATGCCGGGACCGACACCTATCTACTGGTCGGGACCTGTCGGTTGTCCGACCCGCTCCGGGTGCTGCGGGTCGGCCAGGCCGGGGCGGTCCAGGAGGTGCCGGTCGAACTCACCGGTGCCCAGGTGCTCCGGACCCTGCTGATCGCCGGTGACCGGATCTGGGCCGCCGTCGACTCCGACAGCTTCAACCGGAAGGAGGTCGCGCTGATCCCGCTGTCCGGAGGGGCTCAGGTTCCGCTGCCCTCGGATTTCTGGGCCTTCGCGACCCTGGGTGACCTGGTGGTCGGCTGGGTGGGGGAGCTGGGCTACGACAGTCCCAACCGTATCGAGTTGTTCGACCCGGTGACCGGTCGGATCCTGAACAGCTTCCGTGGGGTGCGATCGGCCGCGGTCGGCGCGGGGGTGCTGCTGTGGACCGGGACCCGGTGCGGGCAGGACTGCCCGGTGATGATGTACCGGGCCGACACCGGGGCGACCAGCACGCTGAAGGTCGGGGTGCCGGCGGACCTGGACCTCAATGATGCCGTGATCAGCCCTGACGGCAGCTCGGTGGCGATGGCAGGTGATGCCCCGGCCGTGACGTACACCAGGGACGGTTCGACGGTCCCGGCCTCCGCGGAGATCCGGGTGCTCGATCTGCGGACCGGCCGCGTCGACGCGGTGCCGGGGATCCGCCTGGTCGACCGGTACGCGGGGCGGCCGAGTCTGCTCTACTCGGCGGACGGCCGCTGGTTGGTGATCGGGGTGCCCACGCAGACGGGCTCCCAGGTGCTGCTGTGGCGGCCGGGGCTCGAGGCGCCGGTGGTGGCCGTCACCACCGACGACACCTCGGCCTACCCGCCGCCGCTGGCCGTCGAAGGCTTCTAGGGTTTGTTCCCGCGCACCGTACTCGTTCTCGCGCACGATGTTTCGTGCGCGAGGAGCAAGAACGTGCGCGGGAACGGGGTCAGCCGGTGGTGGGTGCAGCGGAGATGACGGTGAGTTCACCCTGGAAGATCTCGATCGTGCCGTTGCGTTCCAGACACCTCTGACCCAGCGGATAACCCCCGGGCCCGGCGAATCCGCTTCCGCCCCGGACCGAGATCCGATCACCCTCACGGGCGACCACGGTGCCGTCCTGATCAAGGACCACCAAGGAACCGTCGACCAGGCGGGCGGTGAAACCGGTGGGCCAGACGATCACCCGTGGTTCCCCGTTGGCCCCGGAGGTCAGCGCCACGCAGCCGGTGGAGGTCAGCACCAGTCGGCCGGCCAGGATCGCGTCCATCACGGTCTGCGCCACCGTGCTGTCCAGGTCGAAATCGGAGGTGGGCATCGGGATCGTGGTGAAGGAAGCGGTCGTGGTGGTCTCGGTGGTTTCCTGGCTGGTTGCCTCGGTGGTTCTGTCGGCACGGCGATAGGTGAGTGAGTTGCTCCCCAGGGCCAAGGTCATGGAGTTCTGGCTCACTTCGACGACGGAAATGTACCCGTGTGAGGACAGCACCGCGTTGACAACCCGCGGGGCGACGGCACCGGGGCCGGTGACGGGGCAGGCTGCCAGTGTGGTGCCCAGGCTGGTGATCTTGAATGTGCTTCCTGCCTCGATGATCTCGCCGCCCCGTCGATTGCAGGTGTCCGTGAACGTGATCCTGGTCGACCCCCGAATCAGGTCCGCCTTCACGATGCTGAGGTAAACCTGTTCCTCCTCGGGCACCTGGGTGGTGATCCCGTCCTCGGTCACCGAGGCCAGCATCCAATTGATTCCCTCGATGTCCTCGACCCCCCACTGCTGTTCAGTCGCCGTGGGCAGGTCGGTTTCCACTGTGGGTGTGCCGGTCGACACCGGCGGCAGGACCGGGCCGGCCGGGGCGTCGCGGCCGGAGTCGTCGCGGGTGGCGGTCAGGGTGAAAATTGTGAGGCACACTGCCACAACGGTTGCCGCTGCGATGACGATGCTCAACCGGTGCCGCGAGCGACGACGGGCCGTTGCCGCTGGCGAAGGAAACGTGTTGCGCTGCAAATGTTCCTCTCGGATTCCAAGTCCCTTGTCATGCAGGGTCCGGCGGATCGCGTCCTCGATGTCCTCAGGCATCTCTGTCTCCCAATCGTGCCGAAAGTGTGCTGAGGGCAACCGATGCCGACGAGGACACGGCCCCCTGACTGATCCCGAGCATCGCGGCGGTCTCGGCGATGGAGAGATCCTCGTAGTACCGCAGCACGATGACCTCGCGCTGCCGGGACGGCAGCCGGGAGATGGCCCGCAGGATGCGGTCCTGGTCCCACTGCAGCAGTACCGGACGGTCCGCGGACTCGACCTGCTCGGGTGGTCGGTGGCCTCGGCCGAGGAAGGCCCGGGCGGTCCGTCTGCGGCGCAGGGCCGAACGTGCCGTATTCAGCACCGCCGTACGCAGGTAGGCCAACGGCTCCTCCGTCAGCACCGTTTGTCGACGCATCTGCAATCGGGTGAACACGTCCTGCACGACGTCCTCGGCGCTGGCCACGTCGTCGACCAACTGCGCGGCCAGCCGGACCAGATGCAGGTAGTGCTCGTCGAAGAGGGCGGGCAGATCCAACGTTTGTCGCAGGACGGTCGCGATCGATCGGTCCGGCGGCCCTGCTCCGGTCATGTCCACTCCACCGTTCCTGCCCACCCCGTAGCGGTTTTTACCCTCACATGACGATGGACGTCACAGGGCGCAAAACCTCAAAAGCAATTCTCCCCTGTTCCCGCGCACCGTGTTCGTTCTCGCGCACGATGTTTCGTGCGCGAGAAGCAAGAACGTGCGCGGGAACGGGAGGGGGGTCAGGTCAGTTCGGCGAAGCAGATGACGGCCTTGCGGGTCGGATAGCTGTAGCTCTGATCGGTCCCCTTCGGACACTTCTTCGGGTCCGCCGTCGTCAGGTCCACTTTGAGCACCTTGAGGAAGGCGGCCTTGTCGGTGACGGTGGCGCAGTCCGCCTTGACCGGGACATCGGTCTCGGTGGCACCTTCGTTCCAACAGTCCCCGGCCTTGACGTTCTCCCGCAGACACAACCGGGTGTCCACCGCCTTGGTGTCGGCATCCCCGAGGCTGACCTGTGATTCGTGCTCGTCACACTGCAGGATTCCGCCACCGGTCGCGGTGACCACGTAGACCGCCTTCGGGTCGTTGCAGTCGATCTGGCTGGTGTCGGCGTTCACCAGGCTCGCGGAGGTGATCTGGATGCAGTCGCCGACGGCGGCGTTCTCGGTGGCCGTCTGCTTCTTGTAGAGGTAGTAGCCCCCGCCGGCGGCCAGCACGATCGCCGGGACGAGGAACCGGGCCAGCCAACGTCCGCGTCGTCGACTCGGCGGCGGGTAGCCACCGTACCCCGGGCCGGGGGACGGGAAGCCGCTGCCAGGCGGGGTGTACGGCGCGCTGGGGTACTGCGAGTCCGGTGGTGGTGTGGTCACGTCAATCCTCCTGGGGAGCCCTCGGGGTCGAGGGCGCACAGGAGGTGACGCGGCCGGGCCGTGATTTGTTGAGGCACCACCCAGGGTTCCCGCGCACGATGTTCGTCCTCGCGCACCGAACATCGTGCGCGAGGAGCAAGAACGTGCGCGGGAACAGGAAGAGACGCGGGAACAGGAGAAACGCAGGAACGCCGGAACCGGAGATAGGCAGATCAGCCCAGTTCGTGGGCCCAGGGCGGGTTCGCCCCGGCCCGGGAGACCGTGATCGCCGCGACCTGGGAGGCGAAGGTCAGCGCCTCGGTCAGCGAGGCCAGGGTCAGCGAGCCGAAGCCGCCGCCGAGCAGGCCGTTGCTGCCCAGGTGGTGCAGCAGCCCGCCGTGGAAGGAGTCCCCGGCGCCGACGGTGTCGACCACGCTGGTCCCGGCGATCGGCACCCGCACGGTCTCGCCGCGCAGGGAGGCGAAGGCACCGTCCCCGCCCAGGCTGATCACCACCAGTTCCACGCCGTGCCCGTGCAGGATCTCGGCGGCGGCCTCGCAGGTCGCGCCGGGCCACAGGTCGGTCAGGTCGTCCTCGGACAGCCGGACGATGTCGGCGACGGCGGCCCAGTCGGCGATCTTCTCCCGGTAGAGCTCGACCGGGATCAGCAGGGTGCGCAGGTTCGGGTCGATGGAGGTGGTGATCCGGCCGCGCACCGAACGCAGCAGGTCCTCGATGACCTGGCCGGAGGGCTGCAGTGCCAGCGCCAGGGTGCCGGTGTGGATCGCCACCGGGGTGCCGTCGGCGACCAGGGGAGCCAGTTCCTCCGGGGTCCAGAGCCAGTCGGCGGTGCCGTTGACGTAGAACTCGTAGGCCGCGGCTCCGCCGGCGTTCAGCCGGGCGATCGCCAGGGTGGCCGGCTCGTCGGCGGCGACGGAGGCGGACAGATCGACACCGGAGGCCTCCAGGTGCGAGCGGCACAGCTGGCCGAGGGCACCGGTGGAGAGGCGGCCGGCGAAGCGGGCGTCGGTGCCCAGCCGTGACAGGGCGACAGCGAAGTTGGCCGGGCCGCCTCCGGGGTGGACCGTCAGATGCGCGGCCCCGTCCCGGATCCCGTCGACGGGCAACACGGCGTCCGCGACAACTTCTCCGACGACGGCGATCGTGGTCATCTGTGTCCTTAGATTTCTCGGGATGGGCAGCAGATGCAGGCTATGCGACGAGCGGGGACCCCCGGAAATTTGACGAGCAATTCGCGCCGGGAACTCGACCGGCGATCCGCTCCGGGAACTCGCTCCGGGAAATCGCGTCCGGCCGGCCGTACAGCGGACTCAGGCCCAGCCGAGCTCGTCGAGCCGGTCGTCGTCGATGCCGAAGTGGTGGGCCACCTCGTGGATGACGGTGGTGATGACCTGCTCGCGGGCGGCCTCGTAGTCGCGGGCGCGGGCCAGGATGGGATCGCGGTAGATGGTGATCGTGTCGGGGACGACCCCGGAGTAGTGGCTGGTGCGGCGGGTGAGCGCGACCCCGTGGTAGAGCCCGAACAGGCTTCGGGTGGGGTGATGGTCCTCGACCAGCACCACGACGTTGTCCATCGCCTTGGTGAACTCGGTCGGGATCATGTCGAGAGCCTCGCCGACCAGGTCCTCGAACTCGCGTCGGGACATCTCCAGTGCCATACCGCCCATTCTGCCCGCTGTCGGGTGGGCGTTCACCCAGCGCTGAACTCGGGGAGGATCACCACAGGTGGGGCGGACCCGAACCCGGTAGCTGGGCGCGCCCGGCCCGCACTAGGCTTGACTACCGTGATCGACCTTCGTCTTGTCCGGGACAACCCCGACGCAGCCAGAGCCTCCCAACTCGCCCGCGGTGCCGACCCGGCCGCCGTCGACAGACTGCTCGCAGCGGACGCCTCTCGCCGCGCTGCCGTGGCGGCCGCCGATGAGCTGCGGGCCGAGCAGAAGACCTTCGGCCGGTCGATCGGCAAGGCCTCCCCGGAGGATCGTCCGGCGCTGCTGACCCGCGGCAAGGCCCTGGCCGCCGAGGTCGACGAGGCCGAGTCGGCCGAGACCGTCGCCCAGGCCGAACTGACGGCCGCGCACAAGATCATCGACAACGTGGTGTCCACCGACACCCCGCCGGGTGGTGAGCAGGACTACGTCGTGCTCAAACACGTCGGCGAGCCGAAGGTGCTGACCGGCAAGGTCCGCGACCACCTGGAGCTCGGCGAGGGCCTCGGGGCCATCGACATGGAGCGCGGGGCGAAGGTGTCCGGGGCCCGGTTCTACTTCCTCAAGGGAGTGGGTGCGCAGCTGCAGTTCGCCATGCTGAACCTGGCGATCAGCCGCGCCCTGGCCAACGGCTTCACCCCGATGATCCCGCCGGTGCTCGTCAAACCCGAGTCGATGGAGGGCGGCGGCTTCCTCGGTGCCCATGCCGACGAGGTCTACAAACTCGCGAACGACGACCTGTACCTGGTCGGCACCTCCGAGGTGCCGATGCTGGCCTACCACGCCGACGAGATCCTGGACCTGTCCGCGGGCCCGATCCGCTACGCCGGCTGGTCCTCCTGTTTCCGCCGGGAGGCCGGTTCGTACGGCAAGGACACCAAGGGCATCATCCGGGTCCACCAGTTCGACAAGGTCGAGATGTTCTCCTACGTGCGGCCGGAGGAGGCCGACCAGGAGCACCAGCGGCTGTTGGCGATGGAGGAGGAGATGCTCGGTCTGATGGAGCTGCCCTACCGCGTCATCGACACGGCTGCCGGCGACCTCGGCTCCTCTGCCGCGCGCAAGTTCGACTGCGAGGCGTGGGTGCCGACCCAGGAGGCGTACCGGGAACTGACGTCGACCTCCAACTGCACCACCTACCAGGCCCGTCGGATGAACATCCGTTACCGGGACGAGAACGGCAAACCGCAGATGGCGGCGACGCTGAACGGCACCCTGGCGACGACCCGGTGGATCGTGGCGATCCTGGAGAACCACCAGCAGCCGGACGGTTCCGTGGTGGTCCCGGCGGCCCTGCGTCCGTTCATGGGTGGGCTGGAAGTCCTCGAGCCGACCCGCTAGACCCCGCAGACCCGCAAGACCCCTGTTCCCGCGCAGGTTGTTGCTCCTCGCGCACGTAACTACGTGCGCGAGGAGCAACAACGCGCGCGGGAACGGAGGAGCTAGTCGGGCTCGACCGGCCGCGGGCGTTTGACCGGCTGCCGGAGCTGGCTCGCATCCACCGGGTGGTAGTAGACACCCTTCTCGGATTCGACGATCTGCACGGTGATGACGTCCTCGTCCTGCAGGTAGTCGTCCACGTCGATCAGCTTCTCCGCCCCCACCAGCAGCCGGACCACCGAGGCCGGCACCAGCCCCTGGCGGCCGTTGACCTGGGCAAGGGCGTAGTTCGGGCCGCTCCGCACCACCACGGCCGTGGCGTACACCGGGGTCGGCTCCGCGTCGACGGCCTCCGCCGCCGCGGGCTCGGCCGGCTTCATCGGGTCCGTCCCGGAGTCCAGCTCGGTGGCCAGATGGTCGGCCAGGGCGTCGACCTCGTTGAGCAGCCCGGCCATGGTCCGGGCGATCTTGTCGTGGAAGTCGTCCGGCTTCAGCGGTCCGGGTTTGTACAGGTCCTCGTGGGTCAGCTCGCTCCAGGCGTCCTGCAGCCTGGTCCGGATCTGTACCTCGACCTTGGTGGGCGGGGCGTCCGGCACCGCATCGGCGGCCGGATCGCTGATCCCCAGCACGAAATGCCGGGCCCGGTACCCGGACTTCTTCGGGTGGGCGACGTAGTCGTTGCTCTCACCCAGGTAGAGGGTGACGTCGGGTTCGGCCTCCACGTAGCCCGGCAGCCGGGCCGAGATCTCGTCCAGGTCCCGCGGGGTCTTGCAGAGGATACGGATACCGACGAAGTCGTTGACGAGGTGGAAGACGTCCTCCTCGGTGCGCGGGATCGGCTCCCCCTCGGCAACCTTGCGTCGGAGCTTGCCGACCGTGCTGGCAGGCTCCTTGATCCGGCCCTTCTGGACGACCAGGCGCTCCCGGTCGCGGCCGACCAGGATCTCGGTCGTCAACGCCTGCAACAACCGCCGGGTCCGGCGAAGGGCGTAGTTCCACCGCTTCTCGTACTCGACGTACATCCTCGAGACGAGGTCCTCCAGCTCACTGTCCGTGGACATCGGTCTCTCCCCTATCAACTCGCACCGGGCACGTGGCGCCCCTGTGAACCTCGCTGTACCCCGTCGGCCGGACCGTCAGGCAAGTCCCGCCGCACTCTGCCAGGCCGAACCCGCTTCCGGTGCATCATCGCGGGTGACGGTGGCCTGGATCAAACCGTACGGCCGATCCGCGGCGTGGAAGACCTCGTTGTTGTTCTCCAGGCCGAAGGGGGAGAGGTCGTAGGGGAAGTGGTGCCGGTTCGGCGCGGAGAAACGGATCTCTGCGATGGTCGGGTACCTCTCCAGGACCGCCCGGCCCATCTCGTACAGGGTCTGCTGCAGGGCGAGGGACTGTACCACGGCGAACTGCTCGACGATGATCTGCTTGACCCCCGCATAGGTTGCCTCCCAGTCGATCTCGGTTCCGATGAAGCGCCAGCGGGCGACCAGGGAGGTGGCCATCACCCGGTCGTGGGTGGGAGTCAGGGTGGTGTACTCGTCGACCAGGAATCCGGCGAACTCGCTGCCGGTGGACTTGAGGATGACCAGGTCCTTCAGTCCGCCGATCACCCAGGTGCGTTGCTGCGCCCCGGTTCCCTCGACGGTGACGGCGGCGGTGCGCACCTCCTGGCCGGATCGGACCCAGGTGTGGTTGTGTTCGACCCCGTCGACCGTGACCCGCTGCCAGGCGTGCTCCTCGATCTCGATCCGCGCCCCGTCGACCGGCTCGATGTCGTCGACGAAATGCCGGGCGAGGGCGAGACCGTAGTCCTCGATGGAGATCAGCCCCTTCTCCTTGGCGAAGGCATGGGCGGTCTGCTTCTGGGTGTCGGTGGGCAGTACCCGGCTCTGGTCGCCGGACAGGTGGGCGGCCGAGAAGTCACCGCGCAGGGCGGTCGAGACGGTGACGTCGTGGATCTCGTGCCGTGGCGTGTCCCGGTAGATCCGGACGATGTGGTTCTCCGCCTTGCCGTACTGGTTGTCCCCGAGAACGATTGCCATGTCGGTGTTTCCCCGTTCAGATCGTGATGGTGGTCGGAGTACTTGCCTATCCGGTCGCAGGGTCAGTGGCGCTGATCGAGCAGGGCGTGGGCCCGGCCGAGTTCGACGTAGTGGGCGGCATTGGCGACGATGCCGGCGGTTTCGTCCGCCGTCAGGGCCCGGCGGACCTTGCCCGGCACCCCGGCGACGAGGGAACCCGGTGGTACGACAGTTCCTTCCAGAACCACTGCACCGGCGGCGACCAACGAGCCGGCACCGACCACCGCACCGTTGAGCACCACCGCGCCCATGCCGATCAGGCAGTTGTCCTCGATGGTGCAGCCGTGGACGACGGCCCGGTGGCCGATGCTCACCCCGGCGCCGATGGTGGCCGGGAAATCCGGGTCGGCGTGGATCACCACCCCGTCCTGGACGTTGCTGCCGGCCCCGATGCTGATGGAGGAGACGTCGCCCCGGACTACGGCGGTGTAGAAAACACTTGCCTGGGATGCGATCTCGACCCGGCCGATGACGGTGGCGTTCGGTGCCACCCAGGCCGTGCCGGCCACCGCCGGGGTGGCGCCCCCGAAGGTCACCCTTCCCAGGTCCATCTACTCGCCCGAACCCGATGCGCCGGTCACCGGCGGCGCGGCGGACCACGGGAAGGTGATCCAGAGATCGGTGTCCCGCCAGGAGTAGTCGGGACGGATGATGCTGCGTGGCTTGGTGTAGAGGACGGCGGACCGGGCGTGCGCCCCGCGTTCGGCCATCATGCCCATCACGAGGGCGAGGGTTCGGCCGGAGTCGGCGACGTCGTCGACCACCAGCAGTCGTTTGCCGACGATCGCGTCGGTGTCGAGCAAGGGAGCCAGTACCACCGGGTCGGGCAGGGTCTCTTCGACGTCGGTGTAGAACTCGACGTTCAGGGTCCCGGCCGCCTTGGTGCCCAGGGCGTAGGAGAGGGCGCCGGCCGGCAGCAGACCACCGCGGGCGATGGCGATGACGATCTCCGGGGCGAAACCGGAGGCGGCGATGGTGGTGGCGAGCTCACGGCTGGCCGACCCGAAGGCCTCCCAGCTGAGGACCTCGCGGATCTGGGTGGGAGTGGGTGGCTGCATCATTGATACTTACCGCCTCGGTGCCGCTTTGGGAAGCGGACCTGGCGTGTCACATCCGACACCGCCGGACGCTCGGCAGGGTTTCCTGAAGGCCGGAGGAGCGTTCTTCCGATCCTCCGCGGGAGAGTGGACCTGGAACCGACGAGAGGTGGCGAGGCCGACAGGCGCCGACCGGCGGTGTTGGTCAGCAACGATCGCGCCAACGCAGCCGCCGCGCAGCTCGGCCGCGGGGTCGTCACCGTGGTGCCGGTGACGGGCAACACGAACAGTGTTTTTTCCATTTCAGGTGCTGCTGCCTCAGGGGGAGACGGGCTTGGAGGACGACTCGAAAGCCCAGGCCGAGCAGGTGCGCGCCGTCGGGGTCGAACGTGTCGGCCGGCCACTCGGGCGGGTGCCGGCCACGCTGATGTCCAGGATCGACGACGCATTGCGACTGCACCTGCAGCTGTAGCCGGTGGTGGTCGGTTCACTGCGAGTGCCGGTAGCGGCCGGGGGTCATCCCGACGAGCGGGGTGAACTGTTCGATGAACTGGCTGGTCGTGGCCCATCCGCACTCGGCGGCGGTGTCGGTGACGGAGGTTCCGTCGGCCAGCAGCACGAGGGCCCGGTGCACCCGGAGCTGGAGCCGCCACTGCCGGTACCCCATCCCTGTTTCCTCGAGGAAGAGCCGGCTGAGTGTGCGTGCACCGGTGCCGGTGCGTACGCCGAGGGTCGCCAAGGACACCGGAGTGGCGAGGTCCTGTTCTACCTCCCGGGCAACGGCGCGTAGTCGCGGGTCCTGCGGTTCGGGCAGGTGGAGCGGTTGCTCCGGCGCGGTGGTGGCCTCGTCGACGATCACGTGCCGCAGGTGCCCGAGCGCGGATTCCGACCGTGGCCGGTCGGAGGTCATGGCGAGTGCGGCCTCGCGTGCCAATGGGGAGGCGATGAGGACGGCGGGCGCGGACGGCAGGACCGCTGCGAGCGCATCGTCGAGGTGGATGATCCGCATGTCGGTGCGTCCGTGTGCACGGTGTCGGTGCACGAAGCCGGCCGGTACCCAGGCGAAGCGGTTCGAGGGAGCGATCCACGTACCTTCGGCCGTCAGCAGCGAGAGCACCCCGGAGGCGGCGTGGACCACGTGCCCGAGCGGGTGCACGTGCCACGGCGACGTGTCGGCATGGTCGAACCGGTAGGCACCCTCCATGCGGAGCTCGCCGGTGGTGAACCCGAGATCGACCAGACCGGCCAGGCCCTCCGGGTGTGACGATGATTGGCGAGAAACCGACATAGAGACGTAGTTTACGTGTTTCGCGCGGACACGGGTGGTTGCTGTACTCGGGGCATGACGATGATCCGAGTAACCCGCGGCAGCACCAGACCCCCCGAACCGACAGGGGACCCACGTCGCGGCACGGCCGTGTTCGGTGTGTACGTCGGTGCCGGACTGCTGCTGATCGCCTTCAACCTGCGGATCGGTGTCGCCTCCGTCAGCCCCGTCCTGTCCTCCATCAAGAGCGGACTCGGCATCTCGCCCTCGACGGCGAGTCTGCTGACGACCATCCCGGTGTTCGCGTTCGGGGCCTTCGCCTTCCTCACCCCCGCCCTCGTCCGACGTACCGGACTGCACCGGCTCCTCGGTCTGACGATGGTGGCCGTGGCGATCGGGATCGCCGTCCGGCTGATCCCGTCACCGATCGCCTTGTTCGGTGGCACCGTGCTCGTCGGCGCCGGGATCGCCGTCGCCAACGTGTGCATGCCGGCGGCGATCAAGCGGGACTTCGGGCACCGGGTGGGGCTGATGATGGGCCTGTACTCCACATCGCTGTTCCTGGGGGCGGCCGTCGCCTCGGGCTTCACCGTGCCGCTCATGTCCGCGTTGGGCGGATCCTGGCGGGGAGCGCTGGGCTTCTGGGCGGTGCCGGCGGTGGTCGCCTTCGTCGTCTGGATCCCGCGGATGCTCAAGAGTTCTGACACCGCATCTGGACCGCGGCGTGATGCCGGCGCGATGGAGTCCCCCGACGACCTGAAGTTCAGGCTGCTCTTCCGCGACCCTGTCGCCTGGGCGGTCACCGGCTTCATGGGTCTGCAGAGCCTGTCCTATTACGCGGCGCTGACCTGGGTCCCCACGCTCCTGCAGGATGCCGGGGTCTCCGCGGGTACGGCGGGTCTGCTGCTCTCCTACTCGACCTTCCCCGGCATCGCCGCGGCTCTGATCGTGCCCAGCGCCATCCGGAAACTGCGACCGACCTGGCTGCCGGTCGTGGTCTCGGCGGCGCTGTGCGTGGTCGGGTTCGTCGGACTGCTCGTGGCACCGGCGGGCGGGGCACCCTGGGTCTGGATGACCCTGCTCGGGCTCGGCCAGGGCGCGTCCATCGCGCTGTCCCTCAGCTACATCGTGCTGCGTTCCCCGGATGCACACCACACCGCACACGTGTCGACGATGGCACAGGGAACGGGTTATCTGGTGGCAGGTCTCGGGCCGCTCGGACTGGGGGTCCTGCACTCCGCCGTCGGCGGATGGGCCGTACCGCTCACCGCGCTGATCGTGCTGACCGTCGCGCAGTCGGTGGCGGGCGCAGCTGCCGGTCGCGAACGACATGTGCTCTCGCGGACCTGATGCCGCAGGCCCTGTCATGAAATGCGAAGTCAGGGGAGCTCATCGCTTCACAGGCATGGTCGTCCGCCCACGGCGCGGGACATAACCTGGCTGTAGCGGTTGATGAGAACGACCGACTCCGTCGAGCGAAAGGTGCCGGAATGCCGATCAGTGAAGTGGAGTTCGTCGACACGCCGCTGCTCCGCGTCGGGTACGAGGTGCTCGGTGAGCCGGGCGATCTGACCGTCGTGCTCCTGCACGGGTTTCCCTACGACGTTCGTTCCTACGACGAGGTGGCCCCTCGGCTGGCGAGAGCCGGCATTCGGGTCATCGCGCCCTACCTGCGCGGCTACGGTCCGACGCGGTTCCTCTCCGACCAGACGCTGCGCTCCGGACAACAAGCAGCGCTCGGTCAGGACGTGATCGACCTGATGGACGCGCTGGGCATCGAGCGTGCGATCGTTGCGGGGTACGACTGGGGCGGGCGCGCCGCCTGTGTCGCCGCGGCGCTCTTCCCGGAGCGGATCGACGGGTTGGTCACGGTCTCCGGCTATCCCATCCAGGACATCGCCGGGTCTGTCGAACCGTCGGCTCCGCTCGACGAGAAGTTGTCGTGGTACCAGTACTACTTCCACTCCGAGCGGGGCCGGCGCGGCCTTGAGCGGTACCGCGAGGATCTGTGTCGTTCGCTGTGGCGCGACTGGTCGCCGGAGTGGGTCCAGGCCGATACCGCGTTCGCGGCCTCGGCATCCAGCCTGCACAACCCGGATTTCGTCGACGTTGCCGTCCATTCCTACCGGCACCGTTTCGGGCTGGCCGACGGAGATTCGCGCTACGAGGACCTCGAACGTCGTCTGGCCCGGCGCCCGACCATCTCCGTGCCCACCCTCTCGGTCGACAGCGGCGCGGACGGGTTCGGCTGGTTCGACTCGTCCGAGCACGCGTCCTACTTCGCCGGTTTCTTCCAGCGTGTCGTGCTGCCCGGGGTCGGGCACAACCCGCCGCAGGAAGACCCTGCGGCGTTCAGCGATGCGGTGCTGACGCTCGTGCACGGATTGCGCGGCACCGTACCTCCGGCGTGACGGCACCGACCAGTTGATGCGATGGCAGGGAGTCGCCCCGCTGAGGGATCGGCCACCGGCATCCGACGGCAGGTGTGCGGGCATCCGCCTGGCAGATCGCTGATCCGGCAGATCCGTTGCCCCTCGATCCCGCACTGCCGGGCCCGCCTGCCGGCGGGGCAACCTGCCAGTCCGGCGGAAGGAGTTTCGTAACGTCCGGGTCACCCGACCGGAACGGCTGATGCCTACTGTCAGCACCGTGACCATCATCGACCTGGCCGTCCACGCCGAGCGGGCGCTGATCGACGGCGTACTGCGCCCGGCGACCGTCCTGGTCCGGCAGGGCCGGATCGTCGGGATCACCGATCTGGACACGGGAACGGTCGCCGGGCGCACGCACCGGCTGGCCACCGACGAGGTGCTGATCCCCGGGCTGGTGGACACCCACGTCCATGTCAACGAGCCGGGCCGGACCGAGTGGGAGGGTTTCGATTCGGCAACCGCGGCCGCGGCGGCGGCAGGGGTGACGACGATCATCGACATGCCGCTGAACTCCCTGCCGCCCACCCTCACCGCAGCGGCCCTGGACGTCAAACGACGGGCCGCGACGGGAAAGGTGCGGGTGGACACCGGTTTCTGGGGCGGGGTGGTCCCCGGGAACCTGGGCGATCTGCCGGACCTGTTCGCCGCCGGGGTGTTCGGGGTGAAGTGTTTCCTGCAGGACTCGGGGGTGCCGGAGTTCCCGCCGCTGGACCGGGACGGTCTGCGTCGGGCCACCGAGATCCTCGCGGGCCTGGGCGGTCTGCTGCTGGTGCACGCCGAGGACCCGCAGGTCCTGGCGGCGGCCCCGAGTCCGGACGGCCGCCGCTACCGGGCCTTCGTCGACTCCCGCCCGGATGACGCGGAGGCGACGGCGATCGCCTCCGTGGTCGAGGCCGCCGCAGCCACCGGCTGCCGGGTGCACATCGTCCACCTGTCCTCGGCCGCCGGTGCAGAACTGATCCGCCGGGCCAAGGCCGAGGGGGTGCCGATCACCGCCGAGACCTGCCCGCACTACCTGACCCTGGCCGCCGAGACCATCCCGGACGGCGCACCCCAGTTCAAGTGCTGCCCGCCCATCCGTGGCGGCTCCGACCAGGACGCGTTGTGGGCGGCCCTGCTCGACGGGACCATCGACATCGTGGTCACCGACCACTCCCCGTCGACCCCGGCGCTGAAACGGCTCCAGGACGGTGATCTCGGCCTGGCCTGGGGTGGGATCGCCGGTCTGCAGTTCGGTTTCGCGGCGACCTGGACCGAGGCCCGCCGTCGGGGCATCCCCCTGGACCGGGTGGTCGGGTGGATGTCGACCGGACCGGCCGACCTGGCCGGGCTGGCACACAAAGGACGGTTGGCCGTCGGGGCCGACGCCGATCTGGTGGCCCTGGCCCCCGATGCGGAATTCGTGGTGACGGCCGGGCAGATCCGGCACAGACACCCGGTCACCCCGTATCTCGGTGCGACGCTGGCCGGCATGGTGAGAACCTGCTGGCTGCGCGGAGCGGTGTTGGCAGATGACGTCGTCGCCGGTCGGTTGCTGGCGGCTGATACTGGACACCACCCCAGCTGAGATGAGTGGCCTGAGATGAGCTCCACGAGAACCGACCTGGACCTGGCCGGACGCGCCCTGGGCGGCGCGGTCCGCTATGCCAACGACGACTTCTTCGCCCCGCGCGAGGCGTTGATCTTCCCCGGTGCCTCCCTCCACGACACCAGTACCTTCGGACCGCACGGGAAGATCTACGACGGCTGGGAGACCCGCCGACGCCGTACCCCCGGCCACGACTGGGCCGTGGTGCAGCTCGGGGCCACCGGCACCATTCACCGGGTGGTGGTGGACACGGCCCACTTCAAGGGCAACTACCCGCCGGAGATCTCGGTGGAGGCCACCTGGGTGGACGGCAGCCCCGACGAACAGACCCTCCAACAGGCGGTGTGGACCACGATCGTGCCCCGGTCCGCCGCTGCGGGAGACACGGCGAACAGCTACGACACCGCCGGCGACCGCGTCTATTCCCACGTCAGGCTGAACATCTTGCCCGACGGCGGCGTCGCCCGGCTGCGGGTCCTCGGATCCGCGGTCGCCGATCCGCGCCTGCTGGGGGCCCGGATCGACCTGGCGGCCATCCATCACGGCGGGGACATCAGCGAGTGCTCGGACATGTTCTACTCCGACCCCCGTCAGGTCCTCTATCCCGGGATCGCACGGGACATGAGTCAGGGCTGGGAGACCGCCCGCCGGCGCGACGGTGGCAACGACTACATCGTGGTCAGCCTGGCCGGACCGGCCACCGTCCACCACGCCGACATCGACACCGGGTACTTCCTCGGCAACGCACCGGGGGAGATCCGGCTCTCGGCCCGATCCAGCCCCGACCAGGACTGGCAGGAGATCCTGCCCAGGTCAGCGGTTCTGCCCGACGCCCACAACCGGTTCCGGCTCGCCGGGGTCGAGGGGGTCACCGAGGTCCGGGTGGATGCCTTCCCGGACGGTGGATTCTCCCGTCTGCATCTGTACGGTGAACTCTCGCCGGCAGCCCTCACCTCGGCGATCACCCGCTGGCTCGATCTGCTGCCACCGGAGGGAGCCGCACAGTTGTTGGCGGACAACGGTATCGACGTGAGCGGCGGCAGCACACCGACCGAGGCCCAACTGCTCTCCTTGGCCTGGTGAGCATGTCGGAGCAACCGTTGACCCTGGTCGCCTTCAACACGGCCGAGGAGTCCCGGGTCCGGTCGATCATGGCTGCCGTGCTGGACATCTCGGAGTACGTCGACGAGATCGTCGGCGGGCGGCCCTATCCCGACCTGTCCGCCCTGGTGACGGCCTCGGCCGAGGCCGCAGGTCGGATCACCTGGCCCCAGGTGGCCGGTGCCCTGGCCCGGCACCCGAGGATCGGCGAACGAAAAACGCCGGACGAACAGTCGTCGGGCGAACAGTCGCCGGACGAACAGTCGTCGGGCGAACAGTCGTCGGGCGAACAGGCGTCGGGCGAACCGGCGTCGGCCCCCGAACCCGGAACGGCCGGACCAGCAGCTTCGGCGGACACCACCGCGGTCGAAGCCTCCTGGTCGGCAGGGGAGCAGTCCGGGGTCAAGGACACCGAGATCGACGCCTTCGCCAACGGGAATGCCGAGTACGAAAGGCGTTTCGGTTTCATCTTCCTGATCTGCGCGTCCGGGCTGTCCGGCGAGCAGATGCTGACCTCCCTGAGGGAGCGGCTCCGGCATACTGAAAAGGAAGAACAACCGATCGTGATCTCCGAACTGCGGAAAATCGCGGCGCTGCGGCTGATGAAGGCGGTTCAGGCATGATCGATCGGATCTCCACCCACATGCTGGACATCGCCATCGGCCTTCCCGCCCAAGGGGTCCCGGTCCTGTTGGAGCGGGTTGCCGCCGAGGGGGACGTCATGGTCGTCGGTCGCGGGGTCACCGACCAGGACGGCAGGATCGCCGCCCTGAACACCGAGCCGCTGGAGGCCGGGCGCTTCCGGCTGACGCTCGATACCCACGAGTACTTCGACACGGTGCACGGCACCGTCTTCTACCCGGCCATCACGGTCTGGGTGAATCTGGCAGATACACGCAGTCACTACCACCTCCCCGTCCTTGCCGGCACCTACTCCTTCTCCAGCTACCTCGGGAGCTGAGTTCCGCCCGACGTCGGTGTTTCGTTTTCGACACGCGGATATGAGCCATCAGAGCGCACACCCTTCCGGTCGCACTCCTCTTGGACACCGTCACGCCTGCGTCCGGCGGATGATCATCGGTCTGCCTGTCCATTAGTGGGGTTCAAGCCCTCGTACGGGTGAATAATCAATCCATGATCGTCGCAGGGCGTAGCGCCTGTATATCGTCCTCACGGGAACATCACGCGATGGTGCACTAGGTAGGGCACAAGTAACAGAGCGTGATTTTGACGGGGTGCGGGTCCATTCGTCCTCATCGGTTCCCACCGGTAGAGAGTTCGCCGAGATCTTGCCTGGTCCCGGTCAAAGACGAGTGACGAGAAAGCCCGATACACATGGCCCAGCACCGGTCGTACACCAAGAGCACGATTGTCGGATCCATCGGTACCGTGATGGCCCTGGTGGCCGGGTTGCTGGTCTACGTGACCACCTCGGCCCCGGCCCCCGAAGCCCAGGCCGCCGATATCAACATCGGTGCGATCCAGGCCCAGGTGCACGACCAGAAGGGCACGGCGAGCGACTTCTCGACGCCGGCCGGGTCGAACAACTGCCTGCGGTACGCCCCGTCACTGAGTTCGACCAGCAGCACGTTCGTGACCTCACCGAACGAAGCGCAGGCCGCGCACGGCTTCGACAACAACTGCCCGACCAACCTCGATGCCACCCAACAGAGCACCGTGGGGATCCGGCCGGCCACGGGTGGCAACATCACCATCGGCAGCCCCTTCGTACTGGGCCGGGTGATCCACTACAACAACCCGATCAGCACCACATCCGCATCGTTCTACACCGGGAAGCTCGACCTGGTCCTCCCCGGATTCGTCTCCCCGAACACGATCGGGTTCGACTGGACCCTCTGGGAGACCCCCAACAACAACACCTGCCCCGCCGGCTACGTGGGTGCCGGTGGCAACAGCAACTGCCTCGACGAGATCAAGTTCGCCTCGGCCATCTCCAGCAACACCCTGAGCCAGGGCGGTATCGACTACAAGGTCGTCATCAACGGTTTCGACCCGGTGGGCAACTCCGCCGCCTGTCCCTCCGCCCCGACCGCGAACGAGACCAACCGCTTCCTCACCGATGAGGGCAAGCAGACCCACGCCTGCATCTGGGCCACCCTGACCCAGGTCCGCAGCCTGACCGTGATCAAGAAGGTCGACTCCAGCGCGGGCACCCCGGCCGGCACGCCGAGTTTCGCCTACACCTCCACCAGCAGCATCTCCGGCTCCCCGTGGGCGAGCACCTTCAACCTGGTCAACAACGGCTCCACCAACCGGCAGCTGCTGCAGGGGGAGACGGTCAACGTCACCGAGGCCATCCCGGCCGACGACCGCTGGTCCCTCACCTCGATCCAGTGTCAGCAGGCCGACGGGAATCCCGTACCCGCAGGTGTGGTCACCACCAACCTGGCCACCGGCAAACTCACCCTGAACAACGTCCCGGCCGCCAGCGCGGCCGCGGCGGCGATCACCTGTACCTACACCAACAAGTACTCACCGAAGAACACCCTGACCCTGGTCAAGACGGTCAGCGGTGGCTCCGCCACGACGGCGGACTTCACCCTCACCGCCACCGGTCCGACCACCGTTTCGGGACTGGGCAACTCGGCCACCATCGTCAGCCAGCGCATCCCGGCCGGCACCTACGCCCTGAGCGAGTCCAACTCCGGCAGCGGCTCGGCCGGTTACGTGCCCAGCGGAGCCTGGACCTGTGCCAACCAGGGTGGAACCGGCCTGACGGTCACCAACGGCAACGTGGTCATCCCGGACTCCGGCACCACCACCTCGGTCACCTGCACCATTGCCAACCGCTTCGCCATCGGCAGCCTGCAGATCACCAAGAAGGTGGTCGCCCCCACCGGTGCCTACACCGGCGGCAGCACCAAGACCTTCTCCGGCGCGTACAACTGCGGTACCGGCTTCACCGGCACCTTCACCACGCTGACCACCGCCGCCCCGATCACCGTCACCAACCTCCCGGTCGGCAAGGTCTGCACCGTCACCGAGACCACCCCGACCGGCGGCCTGTTGAACGCCTCCTACGCCTGGACCGCGCCGAGTTTCGCCCCGGCCGCCGTCACCATCGGCGACGGCACGACCAGCACCATCGAGATCACCAACACCGTGGTCCAGAACACCGGCAACTTCAGCATCACCAAGGTGATCTCCGGCCCCGGCGGTTACGTGGGTGGCAACCGGACCTTCCCGGTCCAGTACTCCTGCACCCTGACCGGAGCGACCACCCTGACCGGCACCGTCGACATCAGCACCGCCGGCGCGGTCTCCGCCGCCACCCCCATCCCCACCGGCTCGGTCTGCTCCTTCACCGAGACGCTGACCCGGCAGAACACCGACTTCACCGGCAACGACCCGTCGTACGTCTGGTCCGGTTACGTCGTCAACCCGACCTCGGTGACCATCAACAACAGCAGCACCGCGGGCCCCGTCGCGGTGACCGTCACCAACACCTACACCCGTAACTTCGGCAGTCTGAAGCTGACCAAGGCGGTCTCCGGCAGCGGCTACACCGGCACCGGCACCCCCTTCACCGTCAACTACAACTGCGGCGGCACCTTCACCGGCAGCGTCCAGCTGTCGAGCACCGGCAGCAGCACGATCAACAACCTGCCCGCCGGTGCCACCTGCACCCTGTCGGAGACCGCACCGAACGAGAACCTGCTCGATGACGCCCACGACTGGGGGACGCCGGTCTGGAACCCGTCCAACCAGGTGACCATCGTCGCCGGCAGCACCGTCAGCGCCACCGTCACCAACCCGACCGTCGCCGTCTTCGGCACCGTCACCGTCACCAAGGCCCTCTCCGGAGCCACCGAGGGTGTCAGCGCCGGCAAGACCTTCGCCATCCGCGTGGTCTGCGGCACCGTGTTCGACCAGACCTTCAACGTCGCGGTCGGTGCGACCTCCACCACCACGAACCTGCCGGTCGGCACCTCCTGCGATGTCACCGAGACCGCCCCGAGCGGCGGACTGGTCGACGGCTCCTACGGCTGGGGCACCACCCCGGCCACCCAGACCGTCAAGGTCACCGCCGCCGGCCAGATCGTCCCGGTCACCGTCACCAACCCGGTGGTCCGCAACTACGGCAACCTGAAGATCACCAAGGTCCTGGTAGACCCGAACAACGTCGTCACCCCCGGCCGCGCCTTCACCGGCACGTGGTCCTGTGTCTACGGCACCAACCCGGCGGTCACCGGCACCTTCAGCCTGGCCAACGGACAGACCTTCACCACCACCAACGGCCAGATCCTGATCGGCTCGATCTGCACCGTGACCGAGTCGGCGAGCACCCTGACCGCCCCGCCCAAGGCCACCGATGCCTCGTACGTCTGGCAGGCGGCCGCGTACGCCCCGGGCAGCACGGTCACCGTGACCACGGCGGCCGGCTCCCCGCTGGTCACCGTCACCAACACGGTCACCCGGCTGACCGGCTCCTTCGGGGTGAACAAGACCGTCACCGGGTCGGGCAAGACCGACGGCTACGTCGCCGGTTCCACCTTCCCGTTCACCTGGTCCTGCACCACCCCGGACGGCCCGCAGAACGGCACCTTCAACCTGGCCGACGGCGCGGCCTTCCCCGGCCCGACGGCGACCCTGCCGGCCGGTTCGGTCTGCACCGTCACCGAAGGGGCGAACCCCAACCCGACCAGCGCCGACTTCAGCTGGGACAGCGTCGGATTCGTCGTCACCGGTGCCACCGGCACCCCCGGCACCCGCTCGGTGACCTTCACCATCCCGACCACCGGCTCGGTCTCGGTGGCCGTCACCAACACGATCACCCGCAAGCTCGGCTCGGTCACGGTCAAGAAGGTCATCGCCGGTGCCACCTCCGGTCTGGCCGGAACCCCGAACTTCCAGATCACCCTGGCCTGTGGCACCGCGGGCACCTTCCAGCTCAGCGTCCCGGCCGGCGGCAGCGCCAGCCAGGCGAACCTGCCGATCGGCACCGTCTGCGCCGTCTCCGAGGCGAACCCGACCGGCGGCCTGGTCGACGCCTCCTACAGCTGGGGCACCCCGACCTACGCCCCGGCCTCCATCACCGTGACCGGCCCGCCGGTCACCGCCACCGTCACCAACACCATCGAGCGGGTCCGGGCCTCGGTCTACCTGGAGAAGACCTTCACCGGCCCGGCCGGCATCGTCTCCACGACGAAGGACTACACCGGCACCTGGTCCTGTGTGAAGGACGGCACGCCCGTCACCGGCACCTGGACCGCCAAGGCCGGGGCCGGACAGGTCCTGCTGGCCGACAACATCCTGGTCACCTCCACCTGCACGGCCACCGAGGACGCACTGAGCGCCCCGTCGGCGGACGGCTCCTATCGCTGGCTGGCCCCGACCATCACCGGTGTCACCGTCACGGTGGGTGGCGCGAACAAGATGACCGTTGCCAACACCCTGACCCGGGACACCGGCTCCATCCAGGTCACCAAGGCCCTCTCCGGCGCGACCGGCGGCTACCAGGGATCCGGCAAGCCCTTCCTGGTCCGCTACACCTGCACCCTGAGCGGTTTCCCGAACATCACCGGGACCGTGAACATCGCACCCGGCGGGACCGAGACCGTCGCGGGCATCCCCTTCGGTTGGCTGTGCTCCTTCAGCGAGGACTCCCCGACGCAGAACCTGCTCAAGGATGCCTCCTACGCCTGGGGCACCCCGACCGTCGTCCCCGCCACCATCACGCTGACCAGCGCGGCGAGCAGCGGAACCGTCGCCGTCACCAACCCGATCAACCGGGTCCGCGGCGCGGTCAACGTCACCAAGATCGTCAACGACACCTTCGGCGCCATCAAGGCCGGCACCGGGTTCTCGGGCAGCTACTCCTGTGTCTACCCGGGTGACGCCGCCGAGACCGGCACCTGGACCACCACCGGTGCGGGCACCTTCACCGGCCGCACCGACCTGCTGGTCGGCTCGGTCTGCTCGGTCACCGAGAACACCCTGTCCGCCTCGGACCTGGTGGACGGCTCCTGGCAGTGGAACACCCCGGTCCTCGGTGCGAACGTGACCGTCTCGGCGGCCACCCCGGCCGTGCTGACCGTCACCAACTCGGCCAAGCGGCTCTTCTCCGGCCTGACCATCACCAAGGCGATCAGCGGAGCCACCGCAGGGGTCAAGCCCTCGGCCACCTTCGACGGGACCTGGACCTGTGTCCTGGGCTCGGCCAGCTGGAGTGATCGCTTCAGCGTCGCCGCCGGTGCCACCGTCACCGCCTTCACCGCCGCCGACCAGCGGGTTCCCGCCACCGCGGTCTGCTCCATCGTCGAGGACACCCCCGGTGCCGCCGACCTGGTCGACGGGTCCTACGCCTTCGGCACTCCGGTCTACGCCCCGGCCACCGTGACCCTGGCGGCCGGAGCCTCCCAGGAACTCAAGGTCACCAACCCGGTCGTCCGGGTCTACGCGACCCTGAAGGTCGTCAAGAACGTCACCGGCCCCGGTGCCCCCCTGGTCACCCCGACCCGGGTCTACACCGGTTCGGTGAGCTGTGTGTACAGCTCCGACGCCCCGGTGGTCCTGCCCTGGTCGGCCACCACCAGCACCCCGGCCACCATCAGCGGTGTGCTGGTCGGTTCCAAGTGCACCGTGACGGAGGACGCCGCCACCCGGGTGTCCCCGCCGGCCCCCTCCGACCCGTCCTACGTGTGGCTCCCGGAGACCATCTCCCCGGTACCGGCCACCGTCGCCGCCCCGACCGCCCCGGTCACCACCGTCACCGTCACGAACCCGACCGCACGTGAGTTCGCCGGGTTCTCGGTGAAGAAGGTCGTCACCGGAGCCACCGAGGGCATCACCGGTGCGGGTGTCTTCCCGATGACCTACAGCTGCCAGCCGGCCACCGGGTCGCCCGTCACCGGTTCCTTCGACGTCCTCGGCGGCCAGACCTGGACCCTGCCGGCGGGTGTCGACATCCCGGGCGGCAGCGTCTGCACCGTCACCGAGCCGGCCGCCGGCCTGCCGACCCTGCGTGACGGGGCCTGGACCTGGGACGCCCCGACCTTCCTGGTCGACGGCAACTCCTCCAACGCCGTCGGGCGCAGCGTGCAGTTCACCCTGCCCGCCGGCTCGAGCACCCCGATCGCCGTGGTCGTCACCAACAACGTGACCCGCACCTACGGCAAGTTCACCGTCACCAAGACCAGTGACCCGGCCACCGGTTCGACCGTCACACCGGGCTCGACGATCAACTACACCGTCACGGTGAAGTCCATCGGTTCGGTCCCGGTCCACGACGTGGTCGTCACCGACGACCTGACCGACGTGCTTCCGCACGCCGTCCTCAACGCCGGGTCGATCGTCGCCCCGGCCGGCACCACCACCGACCTGCAGCTGGCCAACAAGAAGCTGATCTGGACCGTGGGAACCATCGCCGCCGACGGCACCCTGGTGCTGAAGTACTCGGCCACGGTCAACGCCGACGCCAAGGGGGTGACGGTGAAGAACGTCGTCACCGCCACCGGCGACACCCCGCCCGAGGGCTGCAACCCGGACACCACCCCGTGCACCACCGAGCAGCACACCCCGAAATGGTCGGTCGCCAAGACCTCGGACCCGGCCTCCGGTTCCACGGTCGTCCCCGGTCAGAACGTCACCTACACCCTCACCGTGACCAACCAGTCCAACAAGGCCATCGCGAAGAACGTCGTGGTGACCGACAGCCTGGCCGATGTCCTGGACAACGCCTCCTTCGTCGGCTTCGTCGGAACCCCTTCCGGTGTCGCCGCTCCGACCGGCGGGCTGCTGACCTGGACCGTCGGTGACGTCGCACCGGGTGGCACCGCCACCCTGTCCTACATCGTCAAGGTGAACGCCGGTGCCGTCGGTGTGATCCTGCGGAACGTGGTGACCGCCAACGGCGACACCCCGCCCGAGAAGTGCAGCCCGGCCGACACTTCCGCCGCGGACTGCAGCACCACCCACTACACCCCGAAGTGGACCCTGAAGAAGACCTCCGACCCGGCGACCGGTTCCACCGTGCTGCCCGGTGACGACATCACCTACACGCTGACCGTCACCAACCAGTCCGCGGACGCCCCGGCCACCGGGATCGTCGTCTCCGACGACCTGTCCGATGTGCTGAACAACGCCGGCGGGTTCGCCTTCGTCGGCTCGTCCACCGGTGCAACCCGGACCGGGAACACCCTGGCCTGGACGGTCGGTACGTTGGCCCCCGGTGCCACGAAGTCCTTGTCCTACAAGGTGACGGTGAACGCCGGTGCCAAGGGGGTCACGTTGAAGAACGTGGCCACCGGCACGGGCACCACCCCGCCGCAGGAGTGCACGGTCGCGGTTCCGTGCACCACCGAGAACTCCACCCCCAGCTGGACCGTGGCCAAGACCTCGGTCCCGGCCACCGGCTCGACCGTCGTCCCCGGACAGACGATCACCTACAGCCTGACCGTCACGAACACCTCCGACGCCCCGGCGGCCGGTGTGGTGCTCAAGGACGACCTGTCCGACCTGCTCGACGACGCCACCTTCGGCGCCTTCGTCAGCGGATACGTCGGCAGCCCGGCGCTGGTCGGCGATCAGCTGACCTGGACCGTCGGAACCGTTCCGGCCCATACGGTCCGGGTGCTGCAGTACACCGTCACGGTGAAGGCAGGTTCGGTGGGGGCGACCCTGAAGAACGTCGTCACCGGCACCGGTGTCACTCCGCCGACCGACTGCACCACCGACAAGCCGTGCAGCACCGAGCACTTCACCCCGAAGTGGACCATCACCAAGACTTCGGTCCCCGCCACCGGTTCCACCGTGCTGCCCGGTACCGCAGTCGCCTACACCCTCACGGTGAAGAACGAGTCGGTCGACGCGGTGGCCGACAACATCGCCCTGACCGACAACCTGACCGACATCCTGGACGACGCCACCTTCAACGGCTTCACCCCCGGCCATGTCGGCAACGCCTCGCTCACCGGCAACACGGTGAACTGGACCATCGACACGGTCCCGGCCGGCGCGACCCGGACGCTCACCTACACGGTGATCGTCAAGCCGACCGCCATCGGTGCCACCCTGCGCAACGTGGTCACCGGCACCGGTGACACCCCGCCGCAGGAGTGCACGCCGGTGAAACCCTGTGACACCGAACATTTCACCCCGGAATGGACGATCGCCAAGTCCTCGGACCCGACCGACGGTTCCAAGGTCCTGCCCGGACAGGTGATCACCTACAAGGTCAAGGTCACCAACACGACCGCCCACGCCGACGCCGGCGCGGTGACCGTGACGGACAACCTGTCCGACGTGCTGAACAACGCGACCCTGGTGACCTCCAGCGCGGATCTGCTGTCCCAGGGCGCCACCCTGGCCGGCAACAAGATCACCTGGTCCATCACCGATCTCGCGGCAGCAAGCTCGCAGACCCTCACCTACCAGGTGAAGATCAACGACGGCGCCTTCGGCAAGACCATCGGCAACGTGGTCACCGGTACCGGTGACGTCCCGCCGAGCACCTGTGTCCCGGGGGAGAACAACCCGTCCCCGGACTGCTCGACCAACCACTACACCCCGCTGCTGCCGACCGTCACCAAGTCCCTCTCCGGTTCCCCGGTGCAGGACCCGGCGACCGGCGTCTGGACCGTGAAGTACTCGGTGGTCGTCACCAACCCGAACGCCGCCGACGCGGTCCCGTACGACCTGACCGACAACCTCGGCTACCCGAGCGGTCTGGTCGTCAACTCGGCGAAGATCACCGGCTCCCCGGCCGGTGTCACGGTGCACGACGGCTGGAACGGCCAGTCCGACACCGAGATCGTCAGCGGAGCCACCATCCCGGCGGCCTCCACCCACACCTACGAGATCACCGTCAAGACCCTGGTTCCCGTCACCGTGCCGGACCCGGTCCGCGAGTGTGATCCGGAAACGGGTGCCGGCAAGGGCTTCTTCAACGGTGTGACCCTGACCGCCTACGGTCAGCACGCCAATGACGATGCCTGCGGCGAGATCCCGGAGCCGGTGACCCCGACGATCGACAAGAACGTCGTGAGCACCGTCCAGCAGGCCGACGGCACCTGGACCGTCAAGTACTCGGTGACCGTCACCAACCCGAGCCAGACGCTGGCCACCGGGTACACCCTCAAGGACGCCTTCGACTTCGGCGGGGGCATCACCATCACGGGCACCCCGACCGTCACCGGCCCGGCCGGCGTCACGGTGGCGGCCAACTGGAACGGGACCGATCACACCACGATCGTCACCAACCAGCTGCTGCCGGCCGCTGCGGTCCACGTCTACACCGTCACGGTCAACGCCGATGTCGCTGCCGACGCCACCACCCAGGCCCGGGACTGCACGATCCAGGAAGGTGAAGAAGGTACCGGCTTCCTGAACAAGGCGCAGGTCAGCGTCGGCGACCGGGATCCGGTCAGTGACGAGGCGTGCAGCAGCCCGGTCTCCCCGGAGATCGACAAGCAGTTCGTCTCCGCCGAGCAGAACCTGAACGGCGACGGCGACTGGGACGGCACCTGGACCGTGAAGTACTCGATCCTGGTGAACAACCCGTCGGCCACCACCGGCCTGGTCTACAACGTCACCGACACCCCGGACTTCCCGGCCGGTGTCACCGTGAACTCGGCCACCGCAACGGGTGTCGACAACGCGGGGGATGCGATCACCGGTCTGAGCAACACCTGGGCCGGCGGCACCCTGACCATCAAGAACGGCCGCTCGCTCCCCGCCGCCGAAAAGGACTCCTACCTGGTGTCCCTCAACGTGACGGTGGCCCCGAGCGTGGTGCCCGGTACCTGCGAGACCGGACCGGCCTTCCACAACAAGGGCACCGTGGTCTCGGGCAACGACGAGATCAACGACTCCGCCTGCGGTCCGATCACCGAGGTGGTCGTCCCGCAGGTCGTCAAGACGGTCTCCTCGCTCACCCAGGCCGCCAACGGTTCCTGGAACATCGTGTACTCGGTCGTGGTCACCAACCCGAGCGAGAACCTCGCCGCCAAGTACGACCTGACGGACACCCCGACCTTCGGTG
Organism: Nakamurella silvestris; assembly: GCA_003576535.1. Lineage (GTDB taxonomy): Bacteria > Actinomycetota > Actinomycetes > Mycobacteriales > Nakamurellaceae > Nakamurella > Nakamurella silvestris. The sequence continues at coordinate 58,025 of QXCQ01000199.1, forward strand.
GTGGCATCGTGATCAACTCGGCGACGGTGACCTCGGCCCCGGCCGGTGTCGACGCCTCCGGCTGGAACGGTGGCAGCAACACCACGATCGTCACCGGGAAGTCCTTGGGCGCCGGCAAGTCCCACACCTACGAGATCACGGTCAACGCCTCGGTCACCACCACCTCGACCTCCAGCGAGAGCGACTGCGTGCTGACCGAGGGGGAGAACGGAACCGGATTCCTCAACCGGGCCACCGTGTCCGTCGGTGATCTGACCACCACCGACCAGGCCTGCGCCGCGCCGGTGAAGCCGACGATCACCAAGACCCTGACCGGTGTGGACACCACCAGCACCCCGGGCACCTACAAGGTCACCTACGACGTCACCGTCTCCAACGAGGACGCCGCCACCGGTCTGCAGTACTCCCTCGACGACAACCTCGGCTTCCCGGCCGGTGTCACCGTCAGCGGGCAGACCGTCACGGCCAAGGCCACCACCCTGGCCGGCGGCGCACTGAGCGATGTGGTCACCCCGAACCCGGCCTGGACCGGTGCGACCCCGACCACCTCGTTGACCTCCGGACCGACCGCCCTCGCGGCGGCCACCCGGCACGTCTACACGGTGACCGTGCTGGCCGCCGTGCCGACGGACACCCCCACCGACGTCCTGGCCTGCAACCCGGAAACACCCTCCGGGCACGGGTTGTTCAACACCGCCACCGTGAGCTTCGGTGGTACGCCGACCGAGCCGGACTCGGCCGACGCCACCGCCTGTGGTGACATCCCGGTCCGGGTCCAGGTCGACAAGGTCTGGATCATCAACGGTGTCACCTTCGACGAGGGCACCCAGCCGGCCGGCTTCGAGGCCACCCCGACCCTCGACGGTGCGGACAAGGCCTGGGGCACCGTCTACGACGGCTACACCCTCGGCAGCACCGTGGTCGTCGGTGAGAAGGTCACCACGCCGAACGTCAACTGTGTGGCCACCACCGGTGAGGGCCTGGGCGACCTGGTGCTCGACAGTGCACTGACCACCAGGACGATCACCAACGTCGTCAACTGCACGACCACCCTGACCCTGGTCAAGGAGGTCGATCCGACACACGGCGGCCAGGCCGTCCCGGCCGACTGGACACTGCAGGCCGGTGACGCCGGCGGGGTCGTCTTCGACGGTGCCGGCACCGCCACCCACGCGGTGGTTCCCGGTGTGGCGTACACGATCTCCGAGCTGGCCGGCCCCGCCGGTTGGCGGGTCGGGAAGACCTGGAGCTGTGTCGCCGCCGGTACCGATGTCCCGGTCGACGGAGCGGTGGCCGAGGAAGGCTCGGACACCGGAACCGTCACCCTGGGCTACGGGGACGACGTGACCTGCACGATCGTCAACACCGACTACGTGGTCGACATGGCCATCACCATCGACCATGCCAAGACCGGTGACAACGCCGATCGCAACGTGGTCACCAAGTCCGGTGTGAACGCCCAGTACGACTACATCATCGACGTGACCAACGACCTGGACGAGCCGGCGACGGGCGTCACGGTGGTCAACGGGGTGGAGTCCTACCTGAAGGTGGATCCGAACTCCTTCCGCATCGACGGTGTCTCGGTGACGGCCTCCGGACTGCGGGCACCGCGGCTGACCGCCGCCGGTGCCACGGTTCTCGGCGACTGGACGATCGCGCTGACCGGCACGGACGCCAACGGCTTCGGTGGCCTCATCACGGCGACCTACGCCGGGGTGTACCAGCCGGGTGACGCCGCCCAGATCGCTTACACGGTGACCGTCGGGAACGTCCCGAAGGCCGCGGACGGTTCGTACATCGACATCCCCAGCAGTGACAAGGTGTCGGCGGCGGAGCGGGAGACCACCTACGTCAACAACCAGGACACCGTCCTGACACCGGTGGAGTACATCGAGGTCGTCCCGTCGACCGAGACCTCCACACCCCCGCCCACCACGGTGACCAGCACGACGACTGTGATCACCTCGACGCCGACGAACCCGACCTACCCGCCCGGTCCGCCGTTGCCGAACACCGGTGTGCCGGCGCTGACCATGGGTCTGTGGGGCATCGGCCTCCTGCTGGCCGGTGGTCTGGCCCTGCTGATCGCCGCCCGGCGTCGGCAGACCGGATCGGGTGGGCACGCCTGATCTGAACCGCTGAATTGACGATTCGGGCCGCACTCAACAATCCGATCCGTAGCTGCGCTTCCTCCGTGTGACCTTCGTCGGTGTGCTCGGCGCTCCGGGGTCCGAAGACAGAGGTGAGGGTGATTGTGGTGAAACGTTTTTCCACACGCAGTGTGCTGGGGAGGGTCGGGCTCGGCACGGCGCTCGTGGCGGGTGTCGTGATGTCCGTCGCGCCGTTGACGGCGTCGGCATCCGGTCCGGCCCGGCAGGGTTTCCCGTCGACCAGTCCGGTCGCAGATCTTCCCGTAGGAGTGGCCTGGGGCCTCAACGGCCAGAGCTCCGCGGACATCGGCGGGGCTGTGGGGGACGGCACCTTCCTCGATCGGTTGGCCCCTGTTGTCGTCAACGGCGGGACCGCTCTGGACAACAAGGAGATCAGCGCCGTCGACGCAGGCAGCGCCACCTCCTGCGGGTTGACCGATGGAAAGGCCGCCTGCTGGGGCTCCAACAGTGAAGGTGCCCTGGGAACCAACAACCCGGCCTCCCGCTCGGCCGTCCCGGCGGTGCTCACCGGGCTGCTGGCCGGGAAGTCCGTCACCGCAGTGTCTGTCGGTGGCTTACATGCCTGCGCCATCGCCGACGACAGCGCCTTCTGCTGGGGGCAGGCGGGACAGCTGGGGTCAGGGTCCTCGAACGGCTCCCAGGTGCCGGTCAAGGTCGACACCAGCGGCGTATTGGCAGGGAAGAAGATCTCCGCCGTCTCGGTCGGTGGAGACCACACCTGCGTGATCGCCGACGGACAGGTGTTCTGCTGGGGTGACAACCAACTCGGCCAGCTGGGTACCGGAGAGACCTCGGCGTCGAAGCTGAGTCCGGTTGCGGTGACGACCGAGGGTGTCCTGCACGGGCGCACCGTGAGTTCCATCAGTGCCGGTTGGAGCCATACCTGCGCGTTGGCGGATGGCAAGGCGTTCTGCTGGGGCCTGAACACCTCCGGCCAGCTGGGCAACGGGACCCTGGTGACCCTGCCCAGGCCGGTACAGGTGGATTTCAGCAAGGAATTCGCCGGTGACGTGGTGGTGAAATCGATCAGTGCCGGTGGTATCGCCAGTTGCGCCGTTGCCGGTGAAGGCGACGACCGGCTGCCCCTGTGCTGGGGAGACAACGTGCACGGCAGCCTGGGAGTCGATCCGGACAACGACGACGACCACCCGCGTCCGGGCCCCGTGGGAGGCGTCCAGGGCAAGACTGTGGACACCGTCGCCCTCGGCACCGGCAACGCCTGCCTGCTGACCGGGGGAAAGCCTTTCTGCTGGGGGTCGGGACCGATCGGCAACAACTCCGAGAGCGACGTCACCTTGTCGGCCAAGCCCGTGTTCACCGGCGGGGTTCTCAATGGTCGAACGACACTGGAGTTGAGCGCCGGGCAGGGGTTCACCACAGGGGTGGCGGTCAACACACCGACCTTCGCCGACGTGACCTCGGCCAACCAGTTCTTCGGGGACGTGGCCTGGCTGTACGGCAAGGGTATTGCGACCTTCGCGCCCGGCCCGAAGTCCTTCCGCCCGACCGATGCGGTGACGCGTGGTGAGATGGCGCAGTTCGTGTTCCGTTTCGTCAACCCGGGTTTGGACGACCCGACCTGCAACCCGAACAGCCCGCGGGTGTTCCTGGACGTGGCGGCCGCGTCTGCGTCCTGTGGGGCGGTCGAGTGGCTGGCCGGGCAGAAGATCGTGAAATCCGGTGGGTCCTTCCGTCCGGGCCTGCCGCTGACCCGTTCGACGATGGCGGACTGGTTGTACCGCAGCCACCATCCTGGCGTGGCGGATCAGTTCTGCAGCAACGCCCAGCCGGTGTTCTCCGATGTCGATCTGACCACCCCGTCGTGCGGGAACATCAAGTGGATCGCCCGGGTCGGGGTGAACCGCGGTTTCGGGGACGGCAGCTATCGACCCGGTGACCCGGTGACCCGTCAGGCCATCGCCCGGTTCTTCCATCGGATGGACGGGCTGCTCAGCCACTGAACCACCGGTGGAAAATGACGATTCGGGTCCCGGATGGTCGAAATATGACCATCCAGGACCCGAATCGTGTTTCCGGGCTCGGACGGGGCTCGACAAGATCACGTCGACGAATCCGATCCGTCGGGAACTAACTCCGGCCCCGGGCGACTAAGTCTCATAGGGGAACCGAAACGGCTCCCCTGTGAACACGTCCCAGGAGCACGCTGCTGCTCCGGGTGAGCCGGAAAAGGGCCAGATGACAGACGCTTTTATGCCGTTGCTGCGGGACGGGCTTGATCCGGTCCCCGAGCTGGCCCTGCGCCGGGCGAACGCGCCGGTGAGCAAGCTGGAGTTCCCCTTCGGGATCAGCGCCTGGCTGATCACCGGCTACGACGACGTCAAGAGCGTCCTGGCCGCCGCGCCGGACAAGTACAGCAACGACTTCTCCCGGCTGGCCGCCGTCGCCGGGGAGCAGACCGCCACCGCCCCGGACCCCGGCGGCCTCGGGTTCGCCGACCCGCCCCACCACACCCGCCTGCGCAAACTCCTCACCCCGGAGTTCACCATGCGCCGACTGGCCAGGTTGAAACCGCTGATCGCCGACATCGTGGAACAGCGGCTGGACGCCATGGAACAGGCCGGCCCGACGGTGGACCTGGTCGAACTCTTCGCGATGCCGATCCCGTCCCTGGTGATCTGCGAGCTGCTCGGGGTCCCGTACGAGGACCGCGACGACTTCCAGCGTCTGTCCGAGTCCCGGTTCGACCTCTTCGGCAACCTGGGCGACCCGATGGGGGCCATCACCGAGTCGCTGAAGTACCTGACCGGGCTGGTGGAGAAGGAAAGGGTCAACCCGGGCGAGGGCATGCTCGGGATGTTGGTCCGTGACCACGGTGACGACATCACCGACGCCGAACTGGCCGGGCTCGCCGACGGCCTGTTGACCGGCGGCCACGAGACGACGGCGAGCATGCTCGCCCTGGGAACGATCGTGCTGCTGCAGCGGCCGGACCTGGCCGACCGGCTTCGTGAGGGCGACGAGGACACCGATGCCATCGTCGAAGAGCTGCTCCGGTACCTGACCGTCGTCCAGGTGGCCTTCCCGCGGTTCGCCCGCGAGGACATCGTGATCGGCGGGCAGCAGATCGCCGCCGGCGACATGGTGCTCTGCTCCCTGTCCTCGGCCGATCGCGACGACCGGCTCGTTCCCACCCCCGACACGGTGGACCCGGCCAACGCGAGCACCGCCCACCTGGCTTTCGGTTTCGGTTTCCACCGCTGCGTGGGGGCGGAACTGGCGAAGATGGAGCTGCGCGCGGCCTTCCCCGCCCTGGTCCGCCGGTTCCCCGACCTGCGTGTGGCGGTGGACTGGACCGAGGTGACCTTCCGCGAGTACTCGATCGTGCACGGGGTCGACACCCTGCCCGTGACTTGGGGAAGTTAGACCATCAGGCTGGGGTCGCCGGGAGGAACGGTGGAGTTCCGACCGGCGACCCTGTTTTTCCGGCCGGGAAATGACGTCACGGGAGACAACACCACGGGCCGTCGCTGCGTTCTCTGAGGCAGACGGTGGATCCGCGCGTGTTCGGTCCCCGTCGAACCGGCCGCCGGGGTTTCCTCCCTTTTACCCCGGGACCGGTTGGCATCGGTGAACGCGGACCGGCCCGGTGAGCCCATCGTCGGGTCGGCCCGCGCTCATTCCGGGCGCGGGACGGCCCGGCTCCTGTGCGTGCCCGGGCCGGAGCAGAATTTTCGGAGAGGCCGCCAGTTTGCGCTGACGACCTCCCCTTCATGGAGCCTGGAAACCCCTGAGGGTCTCGATCAGCACAGCGATTGCTCCCAGGATTGCGGCGATACCGGTCAGGATCGCGCCGCAATCCCACAGGAAGCGGGGACCGTCAGCTGCGCAGGTAGTCCCCGCGGTGGTAGATCAGCGGCTGCTTGTCCGCCGGGGTCCCCAGGTCACGCACGGAGGCCACCACGATGGTGTGGTCCCCACCGTCGTACTCGTCGGCCAGTTCCCCGTCGACCCAGGCCACCACACCGTGCAGCAGAGGCGCACCGCTGGGCAGCGCCCCGTAGGTCAGGCCCTCGAACTTGTCCGCCTGGGAGGAGGCGAACCGGATCGACAGGGCTTCCTGGTCATGGGCCAGGACGTTGATGCAGAAGCGCCCGATCTCGCGGATCTTCGGCCAGGTCCGGGAGGTCCTCGCCGGGCAGAAGGACACGAGCGCCGGTTCCAGGGACAGTGAGACGAAGCTCTGGCAGGTGAATCCGAGCGGCCCGTCGGGGCCCACCGCCGTCACGACAGTGACGCCCGAACCGAAGTTGCCCAGCGCGGTTTTCATCATCCGAGGCGTGACGACCGGACCGGGGGCAGTGGCGGAATCACTCATCCTTCAACTGTAGAGCGGCCCGCAACGGACCCGTGCCGCCCCGGCTGTGGTTCACCTCACCTGCGAATACGGGTGCTGTCGGCGGGGGAGGCCGACCCGAGTCGCGTGACACCTGACAACAAGGCCGCACGAAAAGTGGTAGCTGAAGGGATACACAGCGGACACATGCGTCGTGCACGATGTCCGATACGTGCTCAATGCCGACCACGTATCGGGGAAGTCACGAACAGGAGGATGCAAGTGAGCCAGGCGATCGTGATCTCGGCACCTCAGATCGACGGTGCTGCGGAGATCCTCACCGAGGACGCGCTGCAATTTCTGGAGGTCCTGCACCGCCGTTTCGCCGCTCGCCGTAACGAGTTGCTCGACCAGCGGTTCGTCCGCCGGGAGCAGCTGGCGGCCGGCGGTACCCTTGATTTCCTGGCCGGGACGGCCGAGGTTCGTGCCGGGGACTGGACGGTCGCCCCGGTGCCGGCCTACCTGTCCGACCGACGCGTCGAGATCACCGGGCCGACCGACACCAAGATGACGATCAACGCGCTGAACTCCGGTGCCAAGGTCTGGCTGGCCGATTTCGAGGATGCGAACACCCCGCACTGGCCGAACGTCATCGGCGGCCAGGTCAGCCTGCGGGACGCCATCCGCCGCACGATATCCCTGGAGCAGAACGGCAAGTCGTACCGGTTGAACGCCGGCGATCTCCCGCTCATCGTGCCTCGCCCCCGCGGCTGGCATCTGAACGAGAAACACCTGACGGTCGACGGCGAGCCGATGGTCGGTGCCCTGGTCGATTTCGGCCTGTACCTGTTCCACAACGGGGCGGAGCTGATCGCACGCGGCGCGGGCCCGGCCTTCTACCTGCCGAAGATGGAGTCCCATCTGGAGGCCCGTTTGTGGGCCGAGGTTTTCGCCCTGTCCGAGGAGCACCTGGGTCTGCCGACCGGCACCATCCGGGCCACCGTGCTGATCGAAACCATCTGGGCCGCTTTCGAGATGGACGAGATCCTGTACGAGTTGCGTGACTACATCGCCGGTCTGAACGCCGGCCGGTGGGACTACCTGTTCTCCATCGTGAAGACCTTCCGGGACGCGGGTCCGGAATTCGTGCTGCCGGACCGCAACTCGATCACCATGGCCGCCCCGTTCATGAAGGCCTACTCCGACCTGCTGGTCCGTACCTGTCATCGCCGGGGTGCGTACGCGATCGGCGGGATGGCGGCGTTCATCCCCTCCCGTCGAGACGCGGACGTCAACGCCCTGGCCTTCGCCAAGGTCCGTGCGGACAAGACCCGGGAGGCCGAGGCCGGGTACGACGGATCCTGGGTGGCCCACCCGGATCTGGTGCCGATCTGCCAGGAGATCTTCGACGGTGCCTTCGGGTCGGCGGTCAACCAGGTGGCCAAGGATCTTCCGGAGATCAGCGTCACCGGCGAAGACCTGCTCAACGTCGCCAGTGTCGCCGGACCGGTGTCCGCCGAGGCGCTGTCGGACAACATCGAGGTCGCCCTGGAATACCTGGTGAACTGGCTGGCCGGTCGTGGAGCGGTGGCCATCCACAACCTGATGGAGGACGCGGCCACCGCCGAGATCTCACGCTCCCTGGTCTGGCAGTGGCGGACGGCAGGGGTGGTGCTCGAGAACGGCCGCGCCGTCACCGATCTCCTGGTCACCGACATCCTCGACACGGCGACGGAGAAACTCGCCGACGCCTGGTGCGCGGTGCCTGGCGGGCGGGAGCTGTTGGCCCAGGCCAGAAACCTGTTGTTCGACCTGTGCACCGAGCAGTTGTTCGTCGACTTCCTGACCCTGCCGGCCTATGAACTCATCAGCTGACCCGGTCCGGTCCGGCCCGGCCGGCCCGCCCTCGCCTCCCCGCCTGCTGACGACCGATCAGCTGGCCGGGTGGGCGACCGATCTCGCCGACTCCGACAGTGCCTATGCCGCTGCCTATCCGGGTCCGCCCGGCCCCGGGCCCGTGCACACCGTCTACGTGCCGGTGCCGCGTTTCACCGAAGGCATCGTCGCGGGCTGGTCGGCCGCGGCGGTCGCGGCGATCGACACCGAGCCGCAGGAATGGCTCACGGTGCTGGCCGAGCACAGCGGCCTTGACCAGGCCGGGGTGGCCGAGCTGGACCGGAAGACCAGGGCGAAGCTGGCTGCCGAACCCTTCGAGGACCTGCGGATCGATTTCGAGGACGGTTTCCGCGCCCACCGGGGAACTCCGGCGGATGATCTGGACGAGGATGCCCACGCCCTGCGGGCAGCTGCCGCGGTGGAGGTGATGGCCGGGATCGGATCCCTGCCCCGGTCCTGGGGACTGCGGATCCGCAGCCTCGGCCCGCTCACCCGGGAGCGTGGGCTGCGCACCCTCGACCTTTTCCTGGGACGGTTGTTGGAATCCCATGGTCGGCTGCCGGCCGGATTCGTCATCACCCTGCCCAAGGTCACCTCCCTCGAACAGGTGGTGGTTTTCGCCGCCGTGCTGGCAGCGATCGAATCGGCGGCCGAGCTGGCCCCGGGCAGCATTCCGTTCGAGATCCAGGTGGAGACACCGCAGACCGTGCTCGGCGCGGACGGTCGGGTGCCGGTCGCGGCGATGATCCACGCCGCCGGCGGCCGGGTGTCCGGCCTGCATTTCGGCACCTACGACTACACCGCCAGTCTGGGCATCCTCGGTGCGTATCAGAACCTCCGCCATCCGGTGGCCGACTTCGCCAAGCAACTGATGATGCTGGCCGCCGCCGAGACGGGGGTCCGCGTGAGTGACGGTTCGGACAACAAGGTCCCGGTCGGGTCGGCCGAGGAGATCGGCCGGCGCTGGGCCGCCCATGCCGACGGTGTCCGACGTGCCCTGCGATCGGGGATCTATCAGGGCTGGGACCTGCACCCCGCCCAGTTGCCGACCCGCTTCGCCGCCACCTTCGCCTTTTTCCGTCTGGGCTGGGTCGAGGCCGCCCGCAGGCTCGCCGACTACCACCACAGCGTCACCACCGGGGTGCTCGACGAGCCCGCGACCGCCTTCGCCCTGGCCCGGCATCTCGCCGCCGCGCTGTCCTGCGGCGCGGTCGAGGCCGCGGAGCTGTTGGCGGTAGCAGGGATCGACGCGGACGTGGTGGAGCAGTACCTGATTCGCGGGGCCGTACCCGGCGGCCGGTCGACATGATGGGAAGAGCGCCATGCATCTGACACCCTCGGACACCGAGAAACTGCTGCTGGCGGTGGCCGGTATGGTCGCCCGCGATCGGCACGCTCGTGGGGTGAAACTGAACTACCCCGAAACCGTTGCCCTGCTGACCACCTGGGTGATCGAGCGGGCCCGCGACGGCCGCTCCGTCCTGGACCTGATGACCGAGGGGCGGTCGGTTCTCACCCGCGCGGACGTGATGGACGGGGTCGCCGAGATGATCTCGGACGTCCAGGTCGAGGCCACCTTCCCGGACGGTCGCAAACTCGTCACCATCCACCAGCCCATCGCCTGACAGGTTCCACCCGAAACCTCCGTCCCCGAGCAGCATCTCGTCCAAGGAGTCGACCACATGGCATCCACCAGCACCGACGGTCCCGGTGCGATCAGGACCGTCGAGGGCACCATCGTCCTCAACGCCGACCGGTCGCCGGCCGAACGACTCGAACTGGTCATCGTGAACACCGGCGACCGGCCCGTGCAGATCGGTTCCCACCTGCACCTGCCCGATTCCAACAGCGCCCTGGACTTCGACCGCGTCGCCGCCCGCGGATTCCGCCTCGACATCCCCTCCGGCACCTCCAGGAGGTTCGAACCCGGTGCCTCGGCGGCGGTCTCGGCGGTGGCCTTCCGGGGCGCGCGTCGGGTTCCCGGTATCCAGATCAAGGACGAGTCGGAGGCGAACCTGTCATGGTAGAGATCTCGCGGGCCGCCTACGCCGCCCTCTACGGGCCGACCGTGGGTGACCAGGTGCGGCTGGGGGACACCGACCTGTGGATCCAGATCGAGCAGGACCTCACCGCCGGCGGCGAGGAGGCGGTGTTCGGCGGTGGCAAGTCGATCCGGGAGTCGATGGCCCAGGGGTCCGTCACCAGAGCCGAGGGGGCCCTGGACACCGTCATCACCAACGCGATCGTGCTCGACCACTGGGGCATCGTCCGGGCCGACGTCGGAATCCGGGACGGTCGGATCGTCGCCCTCGGCCGGTCCGGGAACTCCGACATCGCCGACGGGGTGCACCCCGACCTGCAGATCGGTCCCGGCACCGACGTCATCTCCGGCGAAGGCAAGATCCTCACCGCCGGTGGTATCGACCTGCACGTCCACATGATCTCCGCCTCCCAGGTGATCGAGGCCCTGGCCACCGGGCTGACCACCCTGGCCGGTGGGGGCACCGGTCCCTCGGAGGGCACCAAGGCCACCACGGTGACCCCGGGGGCGTGGAACCTGCGGAACATCCACCGGTCCCTGGACCGGCTGCCCGTGAACATCCTGCTGATGGGAAAGGGGAACACCGTCTCCGCCGCGGGGTTGCAGGAAGCCGCGCTCGCGGGGGCCGGCGGGTACAAGGTGCACGAGGACTGGGGATCCACCCCGGCAGCGATCAATGCCGCCCTCCAGGCCGCCGACGACTGGGGATTGCAGGTCGCCCTGCACTCGGACTCGCTGAACGAGGCCGGGTACGTGCAGTCGACCGTCGCGGCCATCGCCGGTCGATCGATCCATGCCTTCCACTGCGAGGGGGCCGGGGGCGGTCACGCCCCGGACATCCTGACGGTGGCCTCCCTGCCGCACATCATCCCGGGGTCGACGAATCCGACCCTCCCGCACACCGTCAACACCGTGGCCGAACACCTCGACATGTTGATGGTCTGCCACCACCTGAATCCGGCTGTCCCGGAGGACCTCGCTTTCGCCGAGTCCCGTATCCGGGCGACAACCATTGCCGCCGAGGATATTTTGCACGACATGGGGGCCCTGTCCATCACCTCCTCCGACGCCCAGGCGATGGGCCGGATCGGTGAGGTGATCACCCGGACCTGGCAGGTGGCCCACGTGATGAAGGCGCGACGTGGTTCCCTGGGCTCCGCACTGCCCGCCGACAACGAGCGTGCGCGCAGGTATGTCGCCAAGTACACCATCAACCCGGCCATCGCCCATGGACTGGATGACGAGATCGGTTCGGTGGAACCGGGCAAGCTCGCCGACCTCGTCCTCTGGGAGCCCAAGTTCTTCGGGATCCGGCCCTCGATCGTGATCAAGGGCGGCGGGATCGTCTGGGGGGCGCTGGGGGACCCTAACGCCTCGATCCCGACTCCACAGCCGGTGCTGATGCGGCCGGCTCTGACCGACGCGATCGGGGCCGACCTGTCCGTCTCCTTCGTCGCGGAGGCCGCCCTGGCGGACGGTCTTGCCGGAAAACTCGGGCTGCAACGCCGGTTGGCCGCGGTGAAACCCACCCGGGGCATCGGCAAGGCGCAGATGATCAACAACGACGTCCTGCCGGCGATCGCGATCAACCCGGAGACCTTCGCGATCAGTGTGGACGGCGAGCTGGTGGTACCCGCACCCGCTGCCGTGCTGCCGCTGGCCCAGCTCTACTCCCTGTTCTGAAGCACTGGTGTGCAAGGGTTCTCCACATGGCATCGACGATCACGCAGGAAGGTGGGCAGTGGTGCAGAACGCATCCGAGCTGATGTTGATGCTGCTCGCCGATGCGCGGCTGCCCACCGGCGCGCACACCCAGTCGGCGGGACTCGAGCCCGCGCTGAACGCCGGGATGCCGATCACCGACGTGCCCCGGTACATCCGGACCCGCCTGCGCACGGTGGCCCGGGTGGAGGCGGGGACGGCGGTGGTGACCCGTCATCTGTGTCTGTCGGCCGGTCCCTCCGGCGGTCCGGCCGATCTTGCTGCCATGCTGGCCGAGGTCCAGCGGGCCTGGGCGGCGCGGACCATCAGCCCGGCCCTGCGGGAGACAGCGGTCCTGCTGGGACGGGGGTATCTGAGACTGGCGGGCCGGCTCTGGCCGGAGTCGGTCCCGGTGCGGGCGTTGACGGATGCGGGCCGAGGTGGTTCTCCCTGCCGAGCTGTTGTTCTCGGTGCGGTCGCGGCCGAGACGGGCCTGTCCGGAGCCCAGCTCGCGCGGCTGATCGGGTACGACGAGGCACAGACGATCGCGGCGGCGGCATTGAAACTTGCGGCCCTCGACCCGGTGTCCGCCAGTCAGTGGGTGCTCGGTGTCCTCGGTGAGGTCGACACGCTCGTCGCGGCCACGGCGGACCTGACCGCGATCGACGAGATACCGGCCACCGGAGCCCCTCTCGTCGAGGAGTGGGCGCAGATCCACACCACCGCCGCCATGAGACTGTTCCGGGCCTGACCGCACCTGTGCCACCAGCTGTACCTGCACCACCCGAAGATGACGAGAACGAGGAACCGACAATGACTGATCCTGTGACTACCCCGTCAGCGGCACCGGCCGAGGTACCCGCGGGCACCCGCTCCCTCCGTCTGGGGATCGCCGGACCGGTCGGGACGGGGAAGAGTTCGCTGATCGCCCTGATCTGCCGCGAGTTGGCCGACGAACTGAGCCTCGGGGTGATCACCAACGACATCTACACCGATGAGGACGCCCGTTTCCTGCGTGCGGCAGGGGTTCTCGACCCGGAGCGGATTCGCGCGGTGGAGACCGGAGCCTGCCCGCACACGGCGATCCGCGACGATGTCACGGCGAACCTGATCGCCGTCGAGGACATGGAGGCCGACTTCGCCCCGGTGGATGTGGTGCTGGTGGAGTCCGGAGGGGACAACCTGACCGCCACCTTCTCCCCTGCCTTGGTGGACGCGCAGATCTTTGTGCTCGACGTGGCGGGTGGCGGGGACGTCGCGCGCAAGGGTGGGCCGGGCATCGGCCGGGCAGATCTGTTGGTGGTGAACAAGACCGACCTTGCCCCGTACGTGGGTGTCGACGTGCCGCAGATGATCGCGGACGGACAGGCGGCGCGGGAGGGCAGGCCGGTGCTGGGTCTGTCCCGGCTCGACCGGGCGTCCATCGACCAGCTGACCGGTTGGGTGCGTTCGATGCTGGCAGCGCACCGTGCGGGAACCCACACCCCGGTCGACCCGGGGCCGATGGCACCGCACTTCCATCTGGAGGACGGGGTCGAACATGCGCACAGCCACGCAGGCGAAGCCGGAATGGTCCACGAGCACAGCCACGCCGAGGGCGGCCACTCGCACACCCACTCCCATCCGTGACCTCGATCTCGGTCACTGCGGCGGCCGGCCGGGCGAAACTGGTTGTCGCCGCGGGTGATTTCAGCCCGCGCACCATCCGGGTCGACGAGAACGGCGCCGAGGTGGCCCTGGTCGCCACCAAGGCTCTGCTGTTGGGCGGGGATCACGTGCGGATCGACCTGACGGTCGGTCCGGGTGCGTGGCTCGATGTGCTGGAAACGACGGGCACCGTCGCCTACAACGGTGACGACGTGCCCTCGAGCTGGACGGTGCATGCCCGGGTGGCCGAGGGGGGACGGCTCCACTGGCGGGGTGAACCCTTGGTGGTCGCCACCGGCGCCAATGTACTGAGGGACACCCGGATCGATCTGGGGGCGGGGGCAGTCGCCTGCCTGCGGGAGACGCTGGTGCTGGGGCGGTCCGGGGAACGCGGTGGGGCCCTGCGCAACAGAACCCGGATCCGGTTGGCCGGGGAGCCGGTCCTGGTCGAGGACCTGGACCTGACGGGGGAACGTGAGCTGCCCGGGCTTGTGGGTCAGGCGCGGGTCATCGACACCGTGACGCTGATCGGTGTTCGACCCGTGGTGCCCGACCTGCCGGTGGGCCAGTACTTCGAGTTGGCCGGGTGCGGATCGGTGGCTCGCCAGCTGTTGACCGAGGCGCACCGGTCGGGGCTGGACGGGGTCTATCGCCTCTGGTCGCACAGTGGAAACGGAAGGGCAGGGTCTGCAACAGGTCTGTTACACCGCAGTCATTGAACTGGTCGCTCGGCTCCATAGGTTCTCCTCCAACAGTGATGAATCTGTGTGCGGAGCCCGGGTCAGGGTGGGAGCGCACGGCGATTCGTCACCGCCTGTGTATTTCGTCGGGACTTTTTCGGGTCGGCCAGCGGGCCGGCACGTGGACCATTCACGAAAGCGACTCACCATGATGAACCCACTGATTCGTCCGCAGGTAGCCGCCGTCGACCGCCGTTCCTTCCTGCGGGTTGCGGGGCTGTCGATCCTGGGTGCGGGCGCACTCGCCGCCTGTGGGTCCGACGCGACCCCGGCGGCGTCCAGCACCTCGACCGCTCCGGCGACCACCGGCACGGCCTCCGCAACCACATCCGCGGCGATGACGAGCACCGCTGCCGAAACCACCGTTGGCTCAACGGCTTCGGGATCGGCCACGACGGTGGCACCCGGCGCGTACGGGGACATCAAGGTCCAGCTGTCCTGGATCAAGAACATCGAATTCGCCGGTGAGTTCTTCGCCACCGAGAAGGGCTACTACACCGATGCCGGGTTCTCCTCGGTGGAACTGCTGACCGGTCCGGTGGCCAGTGCGGAGGAACTGGTGGCGTTGGGATCGGCCACGGTCGGTCTGTCGGCCCCGGATGCGACGGCGCGGTACATCCTGGACCAGGGGGCACCGCTCAAGGTCATCGGGTCAACCTTCCAGAAGAACCCGTTCTGCATCCTCTCGTTGGAGGAGGGCAAGCCGATCAAGACCCCCGCTGATCTGAAGGGGAAGAACATCGGGATCCAGTCGGGGACGAACCAGGAGATCTTCGCCGGCTTCCTCAAGGCCAACAAGATCGACGAATCCGAGATCACCTTCACCATCGTGCAGTTCGACCCGGCCCCGCTCCTGGAGAACAAGGTCGACGGTTTCATGGCCTACGCGACGAACGAGCCGTTCATCGCCGAGGCGGCCGGCAAGACCCCGGTGGTGCTGCTGTTCTCCGACCACGGCCTTCCGTTGACGGCGGAGACCTTCACCGTCACGCAGGATTCGATCGACAACAACCGGGCGATGCTCAAGGCCTTCCTGTACGCGGAGATCCTCGGCTGGAAGGATGCGGTCGCCGATCCGGCCGGGTCGGCGAAACTGGTGGTCGACACCTACGGCAAGGACCTCAAACTCGATGAGAAGGGGCAGACGGAGGAAGCGACGGCGCAGAACGAGCTGATCGTCAGTGACGACACCAGGGCCAACGGCCTGTTCACCCTGACCGATGCCAAGGTCGCCGAGATCATCAGCGCGATCGCATTGACCGGACATGAGATCACCGCGGAGGATCTCTTCGACCTCAGCCTGCTCGCCGAGGTCTACGCGGAGTACCCGGAACTGATCTGATGGCACCCGCCGCTGCTTCGGATGCGCTCGGCTCGCCTGCCCAGGAGTTCCGGAAACCCCGGTACGACCCGGCTTCCGCGACCGGGATCAGTATCACGGGTCTGTCGAAGACCTTCTCCATGGGGCGAAGGTCCGTCACCGCCCTGGACCACACGGACCTGGGTACGCCCAAGGACTCATTCCTGTCCTTGTTGGGACCCTCGGGCTGTGGCAAGTCGACCATCCTGCGGATCCTGGCCGGACTGGAGACACCCACCTCGGGAACGGCTCTGGTGAACGGCATGTCGACCCTGGAGATCCAACGGAACCATCAGCTGGGGATCGCCTTCCAGGAGGCGGCGTTGTTGCCCTGGCGGACGGTGACGGCGAACATACGGCTTCCGCTGGAAGTTGCCGGGATCACCCCGGAGCCCGGGCTGATCGACGAGTTGATCTCCTTGGTCGGACTCAACGGGTTCGAGGGGGCGAAGCCGGCCCAGCTGTCCGGGGGTATGCGTCAGCGGGTGGCGATCGCCCGTTGTCTGGTGGTGCAGCCCAGTGTCATGTTGTTGGACGAACCCTTCGGTGCCCTGGACGACATGACCCGTCAGCGACTGAATGTCGAGCTCCTACGCATCTGGACCGAGAAGCCGGCCACCACCTTGATGGTCACCCACGGGATCGCCGAGGCGGTGTTCCTCTCGGATGTGGTGGCCGTGATGAGCCCACGCCCGGGCCGGGTGGTGGAGGTGGTCACCATCGACCTCCCACGGCCCAGGACCCCGGACCTGATGCGTACCCCGGAGTTCCACGCCTATCACGATCAGCTGTCGGAGATCCTGTTCGGCCGCAGCGGTGACGCCGTGCAGGAGCACTGATGTCGACCACCGTGGTGGAGGCCGAGCAGGCTCCTCCGACGACACCGCCGGCAGGCAGGCCCGGGTGGGGGAGGAGGTTGGAGGCCCTGCCGTCCTGGGTGGGCGGTGCGGTCGGCGTGGTGGCGATCCTGATCCTCTGGTGGATCGCCTCGATCGTGCTCTTCCAGAACAGCAAGGCGATCCCGACCCCGCTGTCGGTGTTCAAGATCTTCTTCGACGGTCAGCAGTGGCGGGATCTGTGGACGAACCTGTCGGTGACCCTCGGATCGGCCGGGAAGGGTTACCTGTGGGGCAATCTCGCGGCCATCCTCTTCGCCATGCTGGTGCTGCTGGTGCCGGCCCTGGAACAGATCGTCACCCAGATCGCCATCGTCACCTACTGCATCCCGTTGGTGGCCATCGGGCCAGTGCTGGTGGCGGTGGCGGGAAGTGATGCGCCGCAGGTGCCGTCGATCATCCTGGCGGCTGTTTCCGTCTTCTTCACCACGGTGGTCGGAACCTTGCTGGGGTTTCGGGCGGCCTCGCCGGTGAGCCTGGACGTGGTGCGTGCCTACGGGGGAGGGAGGTGGAAGATGCTGCGCAAGGTGCAGATCGTGTCGGCTCTGCCCAGCATCTTCAGCGCGTTGAAGATCGCTGCCCCGGCGGCGTTCCTCGGGGCGGTGCTCGCCGAGTACCTGGGCAGCGGAGGGGAGAACAAGCTCGGCAAGCTGCTGATCAGCGCCCAGTCCACCCGGGACGTGCCGACACTCTGGTACCTGGCGCTGGTCTCCGGGGCGGTGGCCGGCCTGGCGTACTACCTGGTCGGGTTGGTCGCGAAGGTCGTCACCCCCTGGTCCGCCGGGCAGGCCGGCTGATGGCGACCATCGCGCAGATCCGGTCCGAACCGGCCACGGCGAACAGCAGGACCGGGTCGGTCGCGATGATCGTGCTACGGCGGATGGGATTCGCCTTCTCGGTGGTGCTGCTGGCTCTCGTCGCGCTGATGGTGATCTGGATCCTGCTGTTCAAGCTGTTCGACGTGAACCCGCTGGTCGGGAAGACGCCGTCGGATGTCTTCCACTACCTGTTCACCGACGATCCGCCGCGACGGGGGATCCGGCCGACCTCGATCAGTGCCGCCCAGGCCAGATCGGAGGTGTTCGGCGGCCTGGCGACCACCCTGCTGAACTCGGCGATCGGCTTCGTCACCGGGCTGCTGCTCGCCGTGGTGTTGGCGGCATCGTTCGTGTTGTTCAAGCCGCTGGAGTTCGCGTTCATGCCCATCGCGATGCTGTTGCGGTCGGTGCCGCTGGTGGCGATGGCCCCGGTGCTGCTGATGATGTTCTCCGGGAAGGCGGGTATCGCGGCCATCGGCGCGATCGTGGTGCTGTTCCCGGCGTTGGTGAACATCGTGCTGGGCTTGAGGTCCGCCTCGCCCCAGTCCCTGGATGTGGTGCGGGTGTACGGCGGCAACGAACGGATGGCGCTGCTGAAGGTGCGGATCCCGTCGGCGTTGCCGAACCTCTTCGCCGCGATCAGGATCTCGGTGCCGGGGGCGATCGTCGGGGCGATGCTGGCCGAATGGCTTTCCGGGGTGGAAGGTCTCGGTGGGCTGCTCAACCGCTACGGGGTGAGCAACAAGGGCGGGGTCTGGGCCGTGGTGGTGGTGTCGGTGGTGACCTCGATCGTGCTCTACGCGGTCGCCACCGTTGTGGAGTCCGCGGTGCTCGCGAAGTGGGGGCCGAACGCCGGGAAGGGTTGAGGCGCGTCCGTGAAAACGTTCCGCGTCCTCCGACGGGAGTCCGGCACCATGTCCATCTACTAGATATCGAGCAGCTCAAGGGCATTCCCAGCTGATGTCATCGTCGCTGGGGTCAGAAGGCTCAGCCGTGCTTGTGCGATGGCCGAGAGTTCGATCGGCGGAGTGCCGGTCTTAAGCCCTGCGTAGATGATCTGGTCGACGCCTGCGCCGATGAGCGGGGCCATGGTGTGGGCGATGGACGACAGGTTCGGGTCATGGACCCGTCCGTTGTGCGCGATCATGTTGCGTTTGCGGTAGAGCCTGGTGAATTCATGGGTCAGGATGCCGGCGATTCGCTCCAGCTCGGCGCGCGGGTTCTTGAGGAGAGGACGGACCCTGGTCAGCGCAAGACGGTCGACCTCGTCGTTGAAGTGGATTGCGGTGTTGCCGGCGGCATGTTGCTGGAACAGCTGGCCTCGAGCAAGGCTGTCAGCGGCACCTTGGATCGAGGTCGCCGTAGGTGAGGTGTTGGCGCTCGCGTAGCTGTTGGCGAGCCAGTTGAACTCAGCGCGGACCATGCTGGCGGCGACGATGAGCGAGAACCTCCCGGCAGCCACGATGTCTCGAGCATCGTCGGCTCCGACCAGTAGTGATTCGATCGCTGACCAACCGCTCATGACTGCGATGTGCGGCGCACCGGTACGCAGTGGCTGCATGAGGGCGACAGCGCTGGTGATGAAGTCCGGCATTGCCATGTCGTGGACGCGGTCGAGGCGCCCGAAGGCTCTTGCTGTGATCAATCGGTTGGTGGCGATGGTGGGGAAGGTGCTGCCTGTGTGGCGCGACCACATGGTGGGAGCAGATGCCAAGTGATGATCACTGATGAGCTGGAACTTGCTGGCAAGGGTGGCCAGTCCGCTTCGTGCCCGTTCTGCGGCGGCGTTGACGTCCCTGGCCTGCACGATGAGCAACAGGGATCCTTGGTGGCGGATCGGTGGAGCCGCAGCGGCGAATCGCTTCTTCCACCGTGTGGTGTCCCCAGGGGACATCCAGCCACGAGGCCAGGCCGTGGGATCGGGAATCCGTTGTGGGGACAACAGCGGAACACAGAACTCGAAGTCCTTTTCCGGAGCCTTGAGACGCTGGTCCATCTCGCGGAGCAGATCACCGATGGTCACAGGCGCGGTCCGCTGCTCGTGGGCGTCCCGCAGCCAGGTGTAGACGCTGCTTTTGTCCATGCCGGAGTCGAAGAGGTGAGCTGTGATGCGGCGAGCGGCCCCTTCGGTGTCGATGGGAAAATTCGCTGGTGGTGTGTCGAAGGCATCGGCCCAGTTGCTCAGGTAGTCCTCGCCCATACGGCGAACCTGTTCGCGCAACACGATCCAGGTGTGGCTTCCGCTGGTCAGTCCGGCGTCTATCTGTTGAAGGGTGGGGAGAAGTGGTACTCCCCTGGCAGTGATGCCGTGGTCAGTCCTGAGGCTCTGGGAAAGCCGGTTTCGCTGGTCGTCGACGGCCGACTTCGGTGTTCCTGGACGGATGCAGTCATCGAGGAGTTCGACGGCGAGTTGGACCGTTCCTCCGCGCCACAGTCGGCGATGCCAAGGGGTCCTGCTCGAGGCGAGCTCCAGCATCCGGTCGATGATGCCCTCGTAGCGAGCGTTGATCTGCACAGACATCGTGGTATCTTAGAGCCGTAAACAGGCTCCATCGCCTGGTCCTGGTGACCTGGCCATGGAGTCTGTTCTTTTTTCAGCCCAGCCCAGCCCGGGGCGATGGGCAAGGCGTTCCCGCGGGAACGTGCGTCCGCCGCCGTCCGGGTGCGGGCACGCCTCGGACGGGGAACCGCAGTTGTGGGCAAGTAGACGCCTGTTCGCCTCCTGCCCGTTTGCCAGTCCCGGATAATGGACTGGTGAACCTGTCTACCCCACTCGACCAGCCGTCCGTCACCCTCGATCGATCCGCCGATGCCGACACCTCGGCACCCCGCATGGTGGTCTCGGACATGGACGGAACCCTGCTGAACGGGAACGGGCGGGTCTCGGACCGGAATGCCGCCGCCCTGAGGCGTGCCGCTGACGCCGGTGCCCATGTCGTGATCGCGACCGGTAGGCCGATCTGGTGGCTGGGACCGGTGATCGAAGCCGGTTTCACCGGCACGGCCGTGTGTATGAACGGAGCGGTGGTGTTCGACATCGCGGCCGGGGAGATCATCGGCTCCTACCCCCTGCAGCCTGCACCGATGAAGACCTTCGTGGACGGCCTGTACTCCCGCACCGAGGATTTCTCGCTCGCGGTCGAGCGGTTCGGCAGCACCGACGAGGCCTGCCTGGCCGAGCACGCCTACGAGCACCCGTGGCCCGAGGGGACCTTCACCCGGGTCGAGCGGTCGATGTTGCTGGCCGAGCCGGTCGCGAAATTGCTGGTCCGTGGCACCGGAGTGTCCGAGGAGCTGGCCGGGCACGCCCGCTTCGCCGCCGGTGACCTGGTCCATGTCACCTACTCGACCGATGACGGCCTCATCGAGGTGGCCGGACCCGGGGTCAACAAGGGCTCGGCCCTGGCCCGGCTCGCGATCAACTGGGGGGTCGACCCCTCCTCGGTGGTGGCCTTCGGCGACATGCCCAACGATCTGGAGATGCTGGCCTGGGCCGGTCGTGGGGTGGCCATGCAGAACGGACACGCCGACGTCGTTGCCATCGCCGACGAGATCGCCGAGCACCATGCCGCTGACGGTGTGGCCAAGGTGCTCGAGCGCTGGTTCTAGTCGAGTCAAGCCCTCGGGAGGGGTTGATCGCGGAGCTGGACGACAAGGGCACTTCGAAGGTCTCGTTCGCCGGTCGGAAGCCTCCCGAGACCTTTCCTACAGGTGTCGCGTACACGTTCATCGACGTTGACAAGTCGGACGTGGGCCCCAGATCATCAGACGATGGCCTTCAAACGCAGTGCTGCCCTGCTCGCTCTTCTCGCCTTCGTCGTCGTCGGATGCTCCTCCGACCCGGAGTCCGCTCCGACCACCGATGCCTCCGCCACCTCGCCGGTCGGCACCGTCGACGCGAGTGCGGTCCAGACCACGTCCGACGATGCCGCACCGACCGAGTCGGTCGTCACCGCCCAGCTCGGTGGCTCGCAGGCGGCCGAAGCTCCCGGGACCACCGGCACCATCCCGGCGATCGTCCCCACCTTCGATCCGCCGGCCAACCCCGGCGGGTTGAGCAACGAGGAAGTGGCCTTCGTCTGCGACGAGCCGAAGACCGTCTTCGGTGATCTCGACCGCAAGTTGAGCACCCTCGGAGCGGACATCACCGTCGAGGATCTGCAGGCCCTCTCGGACAGTCTCGGCGCGATCGACGTCAAGAAGGTCAAGTCGCTGAGCACCCTGTGGACCAACATGCACAGCACGATCGCCGACTACAAGGCCGCGACGCAGACATCCTCCCCGAAGACCGCGGACGTGCAGGCGCGGGTGGAGAAGGCCGACGCCGACCTGCTCGAGTTCTTCGCCACCAACTGCCCCAACCCGCGGTAGGCACCCCGAGGCCCACATCCCGCGGTGGGATATGCGCAGGTGGGAACGGGCGGAGTCAAGTGGTTGGTGCAACGGAGTGGGTTAGGC
>QXCQ01000220.1:0-1494 GCA_003576535.1 Nakamurella silvestris
ACCGACGGGGCACCACGCCGTTGACAGTCCGGGTCCAGTGGAGATGCCGCAGCCAACCGATAGGCGCACGGGTTCTGGCGGCGGGCGACGGACCGGACGGGTGTGGCCCCCGCCGGCTGTTCGGGTCGGCGCTGAGCAGGCGTTGTCACATTTCCTGCCCCTCGGCGTTGCCGTGATGACCGGCGGGGGCGTCTCCCGGTGTACCCGTACCGAACGATTCGAAACCCCCAGGTGAGGCCCCCGGGTCGGTGTGCACCGGGGAGCGCAGAGGGCTGGGGCCGACGGCCGGGGTGAGAGGTCAGGTGCCGGTGGTGACGGCCGGGTCGGGCGGGGTGGTCAGCTGCGATTCGCCGGTGTTGACCACCTCGATGGCGATCGATCGGGGTTGGGCGGTTTCGGCCAGGGGGATCGTGACACGCAGGACGCCGTGCTTGTACGTCGCGGAGATTTTACCCGCCCAACTCGCCCCGGGTCGACCTCGGGCAGGTCAACCGCAACGTCAGCCCCGGCGAGGAACTCACCGGCCGATGAGCGCCGCAGGTGTCGGCCCCGGGACCCTCAGAAGAGGTTGGATCAGCGTCGCCGGTCGATTCGGGTGTCTGCCGCGAGCGGGGTGTGGATCACCGGGTGACCCTGGGGTGTGATGCGGCGGTAGCGGTTGTTCACCTGGACGGTGAGGATGTTGGTGTCTGCCAGGTCGACGCTGAGAACGGTCGCGTCTTCGGTTTGGATATCTGCCACGATCTGCCAGGTACCGTCGGATGCCCGGATGTGTTTGAGGCGAGTGATCATCCCGTAGATTTCCGATCTACTCTGACCCGCTTGTCGTCGGTAGATGACCCACATTGCTTGTCCGACATCGGATGTGGTCAGCACGGGTTCAGTCACCCTTTGAAGTATATGGACAGTGCACGATGGTCGTCGGTGGCGGCTCCGGGTTGAGGCATCGGGGACTGGCCCCGGGGACGGCGACCGCCACTCATTTGCGGGCGTCGAGGGAGGTGGACCTGGGTGCATCCGCCGGGCCGGCCCGGAAACGGATGGAGGTGATCCCGCTGGTGGCCAGGTCGTAGTGAGTTGTCGCCCCTTCGCCGTCGATGAGATCGAACTCCGTTTCCTCACCTCCCGCGCTGCGGCGAAGCCGCGAGACGACACCGGTGCGAGGAAGGGGGGCCCCGTGATCGGTACCGAACACGAGCACGACCCAGCGGCCCACGTCGCAGGGGCCGATTCGTCGTGATCGCAGTAAAGAGAAGTCTTTGGGTGTTCTCCAAGGCTCTGAGTCGGTCAGCCCTGCCAAGCGGAGCTTTTTGGTCATGCCAGGCAGTATGGGCGCGTATTCCACTCGCAACCGGGTTAGGCCACTTGCATCCCGATCTTGCGCAGATCCGGGCGGGAACGACTACCACCAGTCACATTTGCCCCCGTTCGTGGACGGGGCAGATGGGGGTTAGTGTCTGCTGTGGCCAGACCATTCGCCCAGGTCTACGGTGG
>QXCQ01000220.1:1585-46598 GCA_003576535.1 Nakamurella silvestris
TCCGTATGAACGAGGACGCCGAAACCATCGCACAGGTCGCCAACGCGCGGTACAACACCGACACGACCTCGTGCACCTGCCGAGCGAACACCGCAAAGGCACAAAACGAAGGCTAGATAGACGCCTGATCCGGAGAGACCCACGACCAGATCACACGCGAAACGACACACCAACTTCCGCGATACTCGTTGTCCACCAAGGCTTCTCGACCCAACTAGACATAATATTTGTTATCGGCAAAGCGCGATTGGTTGCGGAGCAACAGCTCTCGCCAGATCAACCGATGCCAAAACGTCACAGTGACGTAACACCAATGGGTTTCCCGTGGCTCGGGTCAGTCACCATGCACTCGGAGTCGAACGCTTCAGCTCCGTCGCCGTCAGGTTGGCCACTTCGCGATCAGCCGGTTGCAACCACACAACCGTGTGGCGGCTGCTTCCCCCCGCAACGGTCGAGGTGTCGGTCTACCGTTGTGTTCAAGCTGCAGGTCGTTGGTGACACCGGCGAGTGCAGGAGGCCTGGGATAGATCGGAGCCGAGTATGCCGGTACCAGTTGTGTCCGGGCTGGTCGAGGAGACCGGTGCGAGGATCGCGGGACTAGCTGCTCAGGTCGCCTCGATCAGGCACCACCTATGTCCAAAGGCCGACCGGGCCCGCTCCTTGTTGGTGATGTGCGAGGAGGACCTGCTCTCCGCGGTGGATGCCTGGGAGAAGGCCACGACCGACCTGACCCCCGAGGACTTCTCCCCCATCACCCAGCCCGCCCTGCCTGTGCCCACCGTCGTGCCGGAGGTCAGACCTGCGGCACGTCGGCCCGGGCGGCACCGGAAACTAGCCGATGGGCAGCAGTCACTCTTCGCCGCCACCGGTAGCTGATCACCGATGAACCCGATCACCGAGTTCCTCTACACGACACTTGATCGGATCTTCCTCGTTGCCGCCGCGGCCGGCGCGGAATCCGGCCGTGGTTTTTCTGGCCCCGGCTGTCGCCCTGCTGGGTTGACCATCAATTGGTCTGGCCGCGGCCGAAGTTCCGGCACCAATCGGGCGGACATGACCTCATATGCGCCTGGCAGGCGAAAGCCTCATCGGTGTCCTATCTGCCCGACCGACCGGCGTCAACCTCATCAGAGAGACGACTCCCGGAGGCACCATCATCATGACGATGGACAAGTCGGTGGCGATAGCGGTCATTGGCGGCGTCGATACGCACGCCGAGACCATCCACGTGGCCGCCATCGACCAGGTTGGTAGTGAGCTGGGCGACCGCGAGTTCCCACCCCCGCCGAGGTCAGCGGTGCGCCTTGACGGATGCCGAGGTCGACGTGGCCCCCTTGTAGCCGCTGCGACCGACGGTGACCCGCACGGCGATCTTGTGGCCGTTGTCGGCGGCGGTCACCCGGTACCGGTTCTTGGTCGCCTGGGGGATGGCCTTGCCGTCACGCAGCCACTGGTACTTCAGGGCACTGGGCGCGGGCGAGTAGGTACCAGGTTTGGAGGTCACCACCCGGCCAACGACCGCGCTGCCGACGACCCGCGGTTTGGCCTTGAGCACAAAGGTTTTCAGCGGCACGGACGGGGTGTTCCCGATCGTCGCCTTCG
This sequence comes from Nakamurella silvestris, assembly GCA_003576535.1. Classification (GTDB taxonomy): domain Bacteria; phylum Actinomycetota; class Actinomycetes; order Mycobacteriales; family Nakamurellaceae; genus Nakamurella; species Nakamurella silvestris. The sequence continues at coordinate 3,188 of QXCQ01000220.1, forward strand.
ACCAGGACGGATCGGACCCGCCGGCGATGATCAGGCGCAAGGTGGTTGCCGCGTTGCAGTTCATGTCCCCCACCCGCCAGATGCCGTCGGGTTCGGCCCAGGCGACGGCCGATCCGTCCGGGGCGATGGTGGGTTCGCGCAGGACGCCGTCCTGTTCGCCGATCCCGCAGAACCAGGTGGGGGCCGCCGGTTCGGCCTTCGTCCGGACGTCCCCGACCGTGCGCAGCACCACCACCGACTGGTCGCCGATGTCACCACGAACTCCGACCACCCAGCGACCGTCGCGGGAGACCTCCAGGTCGGACAACTCCCTCGGCGAGGAGGTGTACGAGCGCTCGTCGAACCAGGGGATATCGCGTTGGCCGAGATCGTAGAGATGAGACTTGTTGCGGTACCAGGCATTTTCGACCACCCGGGTGTTCGTCACCCAGGCCGGCTTGTCGTAGTAGGACACGCCCCAGACCCCCGGATCGCTGACCTTGGCCGCCGTGGTGAACCCGGTGACCCACCTCTTCGTCCCCCCGAAGAGTTTGAAGTAGGTGTACGCGATCTTCTTCCCGTCCGGCGAGACCGCCGTCTCGGTGAGATCCCGGCCGGAGACCTTGTTCCCGAGGGTGTCCGTCAGGTCGGGCGGGTTGATCACGTTGAAAACCTGGCCGCGTTGATTCATCCGGTGGATCAGACCCGATCGGTGCGCCACGACGTAACCGTTGTCGGACTGGGTCGGCGAGCTCCAGGGATCGGACTTGGTACCACCGGTGGTGACCTGGCGGGCGGAACCGCCGTTGCCGTCGGCGATCCAGACGTTGTATCCCTTGATGTACACGATGGAGCCAGGGGCCTTGGCCAATGCGGAATTGGCGGCAAGCTCGGAAACTGCTGCGGGGGCGGCACTGTGGGCCTGCGCTCCAGCTGGGCTTGCCGAGATCATGAACACGGCAACGGTTGTCGCACCGAGCAGGCGACGGACGAGGGCAGAGTGGTACATACGATTCCTTCGGTCGGCATCAAGTTCGGCAAAACGTTAACCGACAGGGCCGAAGCCGGAAGGGTGTTTGAACAAATTCCCCTAGAGGACCGGTGGAAAAACTCCCGCGAGCGCGGCGTGGCCGGTCCGTATGAGGTGGTGGTCATGCGCCCCCTGCCATCTTCAGACGGGCTCGTGACAGGCGTTTTCCCCGTGGATCCGGCCCGAAATGCGGTGGTCTTCGAACCATCGGCCGCCCAAGCCGCATGTCAGTTCAGCGGGTATGTCTCGTCGTCGGTGTGCTGGTCGTCGGCGAGCGCTGCGGCCAGGACCGCCCCCGGGGGTAGCGCTGCCTTCTCCGCGTCGGGCAGTTTGTCCCAGGTGTAGGTGGCCACCGCCATGGGGGCGTTGGCGGCACGGAGTGCGTAGCGGACGACCTGCTCGTTTCTCCCAGCGCACAGCAGTATCCCGATCGTAGGGTTGTGCAGGTCCGGCCTGCGGAGAAGATCGTCGACCATCGCGACGTAGAAGCCGAGCTGACCGGCGTATTCGGGTTTGAACTTGCCGACCTTGAGTTCGACCACCGCGTATCTGACCTGCTCGACGTTGAAGAGAAGCATGTCGACGACGAACTCGTCGCCGTCAACGTCGAAACGGACCTGGCGGCCGACGAAGGCGAAGCCCCGGCCGAGCTCGGTCAGGGTGTCCTGGAGCCGGTCCATGAGCGCTTGTTCGACGTCGCGTTCCACGGACCGCTCGGTGAGGTCGAGGAAGTCGAAGACGTAGGGGTCTATGACGATCTCCCGGGCCAGATCTGAGTCAGCAGGATCAAGATGATCGGGAAGTTACTTGGCGCAGCACCCAGCCGGGCGCGCAAACCGGTGGCGATGTGGTGGTCGAGAACGTTCCTTGACCACCCGTTCTCGGCGGCATGTCCGGCGTACCAGTCCCGCTCCCCCGGATCTTTGAGCCGGTCCAAAACGAGGCGTACGTGACCCCAGGGCAATTTCCCCACAGCCTGTGGGGAAATCGCGTGGTCCGGCCAGGCCGCAGCGAAGGACCGCATGTACCTATAGCGCCATTGACTGCCCACCCAGCCTCGGTACTTAGCCCACTCCCGACCGCTGCACCCACCCTATGGCAACGCCTAAGGCGCTGCTCCGCCCGTAGGCTCAATGCTCCTAGCATTCTGGATTTCCTGGCGGCCTGTACGACGACCAACATGTTGACCGCGAACGTCGCAGCACCATTAAGTGAACTCATGAGTAGTTATAGTGAGATGCGAGCTCTCAGCTTGGGCGGCGGCCCGCCAGGCTGTGCGACCACCGGGCACCGATGCCAGTCAGGCCGATACCGGCAATGCCGAGAGTGATATAGTTCCACCTAGTTGGATCTGACACTATGAGGGAAATTATAGACCAATTTACCATTAGAATGCCCCATATTACTGTAATATTGGGTAACAGCCTGTTTTCTTTCATAGCTCCTCATTTGCTTTTACTGGAATCCTGTACCTATCGCGTAAGACAAACCCGCCGAAGTAAAGGCCGCTCGTAGGTGTGCTTGACACCGGAGTTGAACTCGAAAACCTTGTCGGTCCCGATGCCATCCTTCAGTGAGACGTTGGTGCCGGCACCCTTATAGTCGCCGTTGCCGGTCCACACCCAGTCGGACCCGACCTGCAAGTCGTTTCTGATTGGCGCTAGCGGGTACGACATCTAAGAGTGGGACTGCGATGAAGTTCTGGTCATGCCGGGCCAGGTATCTAGCCTTGGGCCTGCGGCGTCAGCTTTCGATCACCCAGCCTGGGTCGAACCCAGAGCGAGCGAAGTACGGCTGCACCATCAGTCTGAGTGCTCGGGCTGCGGGACTATGTCGTCAGGGTTCCGTGCAGGCCATTTACCGAGCATCGGCTGTCGAGATCGGGCGAGCCAACTGTATCCGAGTCTGCAGGCGGCGATCCGTGTTTGGAATGCAAGACTTGGCAGTGGGCACTAAACGCAGGTGGGTTCAACTATTGCCCTTTTTCCCGGTTCGATTGCCGCGTGATATTGAGCGTGCAATTATTGCCAGAATTAGAGCAGGTATTAGCAGCCATGCGCCTTGTCGGTGCTGACTGTCGCCGGAGATGAACCAAATTAGGCTGGCAATTGTTAAAAGCATCGAACAACTGTACAGCGTTATCACGCTAGGTGTGTTGGTGTTCGCGGGCCTGTTCGAATTGCTGGTCATTTGCACCTTTCATGTAAAGCGCGTAAGACGGCGACTGGTGTCGAGAACTGCCGACACCAGTCGCCGTCAATTACTCTGGGGAAATGGAACTATTAGTACCAGGGTGCGATCACATCACCAAACTCCCCCCCTTCTACGACTGCCACCGTTGACTCGAAAGCGGCGGCACCGGCTGCAAACCCAAGAAATGGATCCTCCGTAAACACTCCAACTGCGGCACCAACGATACCTCCGATGATCCCTGCTGCAGCCGCCTCCCAGAACGGGATGCCGAGCCCACTGGGATCGTTGTAGGTGGTGGGGTTGCCGCCGGCGTAGAGGTAGGGGTTGGCTTCCTGGCCGGAGGGGTCGGGTTGGGTGAATCGGCCTTGGGTGGGGTCGTAGTAGCGGGCTCCGATTTTGGTGAGGCCGGTGTGGGTGTCGGTGTAGCCGGTGGCGTAGCGGTAGGGGTTGTTGTTGGCTTCGGTGCCGCTGGAGGCGTTGGTGGCGCCGAAGGCGGTGTAGGTGTATTTGCCCAGCACGTTGCCCAGGACGTTGGTCATGAGGATGACCGAGCCGAGGTTGTCGGTGGTGTAGTAGCACCGGCAGGCGGGGGTGCGCATTTGGAACAGGTTCCCGTTCGGTTCCCGGATGAAACGGGCGTTCGCGGTACCGGTGGTTTGGGAGGTCATCCCCAGGATGGTGTTGGCGAAGGTGGTGGTGCCGGATTTGGTGCGCTCGTTGTTGCGGACGTCGGCGTAGGTGAAGTTCACCGCGGTGGTTCCGTTGTTCGCGGTCGAGTTCTGGTTGTGCGCGTTGTAGGCGTTGGTACCGCCACCGAAGGTGGTCTGGTTACCGGCCCCGTCGTAGGCATATCCGGTGGCCCCGGTAGGGGTGGTGCCGCAGTCGACGTTGGTGGTCACCGTGGTGGTGCGGGTGAAACACAGCTGGTTGGCCTTGTTGTAGCGGGCGTACTGGGTGCCGGTGGGCACGGTGATCGAGGTGCGGTTCCCGGCGTCGTCCCAGCCGATGTTGATGGTGTTGACGGTGCTGCCGGTGGTGCGTTTGGCCTGGACGAGGCGGCTCATCCCGTCGTAGGTGTAGTCCAGGGTGCTCGCCGAGGACAGCGAGGGGTCCTCGACCATCTTCTGGACCAGGACGCCTTCCTTGGTGCCGCCGGGGATGAGGTAGTTGTACGTCCGGTCGGTCAGCACCGTGGTGCCGTTCTTCGCGGTGATCCGGGTGTACTGGCCCGAACTGTTGTACACGTAGTCGATGGTCTGCCCGTTCGGGAAGGTCGTCTTGGTACGCCGGTCGTTGTTGTCGTAGGTGAACATGGTGCACAGGGTGGAGTTCGCCGACGTGGGAACGGTGGGCAAAGCCGGGCAGGAACCGTCGGACTCGACCAGACGGACGAGGCGGTTGACCGTGTCGTAGACGTATCCGACGGTGCCGCCGGGGTCGGTGTGGGTGAGCAGGTTCCCGGCGGTGTCGTAGGTGGCGGTGCTGTTCCCGGTCGGGGTGTTCTTCGTCAACGGCCGCCCTTGGGCGTCGTAGGTGTACGTGGTGGTCCCGGACGGGTCTACCCGCCCGGTCAGCCACCCCTCGGCGTTGTAGGTGTACGTCATGCACGACGCCCCCGGGCAGGTCGTCGCCGTCGTGGAGATCTTCGTGATCCGGTCCATCGGGTCGTAGGTGTAGTACAGGGTCGAGCCCTTGCCGTCGGTCTTGGACGCCAACCGGCCCAACGAGTCGTACGTCATGGTCGATTCACCAGCCGGTGCCGGCGGGGTCGTTTTGATCAGGTCACCGACGCTGTTGTACGTGAACTTGGTGGCGTTGCCGTTCCCATCAACGGCCTGGCACAGCTGGCCGGTTTTACCACCACAGCTGGGCACACCTGTGTCGCCCTGGTACCGGTTCTCCACGGTGGCCGTGCCGGTACCGCTGGTCGGGCTGGTGGTCGTGGTGGGCATCCCGTTCAGGTTGTAGGCGTTGGTGCTGGTCTTGTTCTGCGGATCGGTGACGGTCTTGGGTCGGTAGTCCCGCGAGGTGCCGTTGGAGGCTTCGTAGGTGAACGTGGTCTTCGGGGTGTTGACACCCGACCCACCGATCGCCGGTGAAGTGATCGACTTGATCGCGTTCTGCGTGTCGTAGGTGTATTCGCTGATCGCCCCGAGGGCGTCGGTGCGTTCCTGCGGGTCGTTGTTCGCCGTCCAGGTGTTGGACCGGGTGTGGTTCAGATGATCCTTGACCTCGGTGATGCGGGCCTGCTTGTCGAAGGTGTAGGTCGTTTTGTGGAGCAACGGGTCCTTCAACACGGTGGTCGAGGTGGTGGGGAACGTGGCCGTCCACATCGACTGCTCGGCCGTGCCCTGCCCGAAGGTCAACGTTCCCACGCCCAGACCGTTACCGGAGAAGGTGCTCGGCTCGGTCCACACCTGGGTGATGTACCCCGACGGGGAGGTGATCGTCGTCGGCCACGTCGTGGGGTCCGGGGCGGATCGGGCGTAGGTGGTGGTCTTGCTGTCTGCATCGGTCACCGACGCCAGGTCCGGGCCGGCCCAGGTGTAGGACACGGTGCGACCGGAGTTGTCCGTCATAGACGTCAGGTACCCGCTGGTGTAGGTGAACTCCACCCACCGCCCGGAGGCGTTGGTGACCTTGCTGACCGCCTGCGAGGTCGCGGAGGTGTAGGCGAAAGTTGATGCGTTGCCGGACTTGTCCTTGATGGTGGCCAACCGGTACAGGCCGTCGACGAGTTCGTAGGTGTGCTTGACACCGGAGTTGAACTCCACGACCTTGTCGGTCCCGGTGCCGTCCTTCAGTGAGGCGTTGGTGCCGGCACCCTTGTAGTCGCCGTTGCCGGTCCACACCCAGGTGGAACCATCGGTCATGTTCAGATTCCAGGTGCCGCCGCCGCGTTTGACCAGCCCCTTGGCCAACGCCTCGGAGGTCATGATGGTGTCGGTGAGGGTGGTGTCATCCAGCAGGCGAATGACGTGGCCGAACGTCATCGTCGGGCCAACGCCGGCGATCGACAGGTCAGTGGAGGTCAGCCATGCCGCCCGGGATGCCGGGTTGTAGGACACCGCGGCCCGATCGGAGATGTTCTGGGAGAACACCGTGCTGCCGGACTCAGCACCACGAGCGGGGTATACCCAATCGATCGTCAGCGAAGGCCGGTCGGCATAAGCCGCGGAGCTGCCGTTGACCGAGATGACATTCGCCGCCCCGGTGCCGGTCTCGGTGATCACCACACCGTTGTTGTCCAGGTCCTCATTGATCCAGGCCTGCACCAACGCGGTCGTGTAACCCTTCCACGACCCCACACCACCGGTTTCGGTGTACGTGGAGGAGGCGTACACATCCCGGTACTTCAAGGTCGGCACCAAGGTCCCGCCGGGGGTGGTCCAGTTCGTGGTGGCACCCTTGCGGTTCCAGGTCACGTTCGTGTTCCACGTCTCCGACAACGGAAGCGCCTTCAACAACGCCCCCGACCCGCCCGTGGACCCGGTTGAGGTGAACGAGGTGTACGCCTCGGTCACCTTCGCCCCGTCCTCGAGGAAATCCGGGATCGGGAAGTACAACGCCAACCGGCGCGACTGCCCGCCGGTGTCCCGTCCCACCGTCAACGTCGACGGATCACAACTGGTTGTGGTCGGGGCGGCCTCCCGCAAGGTGCACCACATCGTCGTGGACCCCAACCCCACCGACAACGCCGACACCCCGTCCCCCGCACCGCGCTGCGCCGGCGCGTTCTCGTTTTCCACGGCTTGTTCCTCGGGGGTGATCGCGGTGATCTGCGAGGAGAACGACCCATCGGGCAGCTGATACGTCGTGGTCCCGCCCCCGGACAACTCCTCGACCAGAACCGGCTCAGTCGCCGGTTCAGCACCGACCACCGGACCCACCGGGTCCTGCGGCGGATCATCCACCACCGCAACAACTGTCGGCGCACCACTGCTCGCGCGCTGCGGGGAGGCCTGCGCAGGCAGGGCATTGGTACCACTGATCACCACAGCCAACACGGCGGACAAACCCACCGTGTGAACCCATTTCCGCCGGAAACCGTAAGAAGAACGAACCATGAACAAAGACTCCAAATCGGGAAGAACGCAGGGCAAAGCGCACACCAAGCGTTTAGAAGAAGACACCACGGGACACACCACATGGGTCTACGAGAAAGATTGCTGCGCAACGAATCCCCCGCAGCGGCGCAGCGCACCCACAGGCGACGAAGAGCACAAATCATCGAATCGGGAAATACCCGCCAAGAACCCCCGGCCCCGGAACACGGCTAACTGTTTAACCGAACGGGACGACTCGCAAGACCCAGTCCAACACGCACCAATACCCAAGATCAACACACACCGGGTGTCGAAACCCGAAACCTCGAACAACCACACCATCGAAGGTTTAACACACACTTAACATCACTGTGAGTGCACCGAACCAGGTGCCGCGAGGTGGGCCGTTAGGAGTACGCCGCGCGAGGCGGCCTGAAGTTCCGGATTTCACACTGGTGTGGCGGCACCGGTTATCCCAGGTTAAGCCGATGAGAACTCTGGGGGAGTGGAGCGTCCTTAAGGTCCCGCCTCGGCGCATGTGGCGGCCCTGTCGGCGGACTTTTTCACCGACAGGGTCTGAGCCGAACGCGAACCCCGGGGTGGACGACCAACCTGCCTTCCGGTACCCATAACATGATCGGGGGAACATCGGCCCCTGCCGAGGGCTGTCGATGCCGCCCTGGGTTGGGGAAGCCAACACCGCCGGCCAAGCAGGTGCGCTGTATCGCCGCGGCCAGGACGGCAGGACCCTTGAGTGGTGTTCGTTTCGGATACAACAGACACAGGTTGTAGCGTTGACCCACCAACTTTTTTAACACGTCGGAGGAACCATGACGGCGGGGACAGGACCGGTAAACGCTGCAGACCACGACCTTCCCGAGGCCATCCGGGAGCTCGCCGAGACCCTGCTGACTGACGGTGCGGTACTCCTGGACGAGATCGTGCGCGGCGCCGTCCACGGCGTCCCCGGAGTCGCCGGCGCCGTGATCGCCGAACACACCCCCGATGACAGGCTCATCCAGCTCGCCGCCTACGGGCAAGTACCCACCGGCTTCATTCCCTCCCAGGACACCCTCGGGCATGGACCCACCCTCGATGCGGCCAACGACCCCATCGAGATACTCATCGCCGAACACGGCGCCGATCAGCGCTGGCCGGACTTCACCGCCCTCACCATGACCGGCGACGTCAAAAGCACCATGTCCGCCCCCCTCGCGTTGGGCGGAAAAGCACTCGGGGCGCTGACCTTCCTCGCCGCCGATGCCACACCCTTCGACAACGACGCCCAAGACACCGCGCTGATCTTCGCCGCCCACGCCGCCACCGTCATCGCCGCCGCCCACCGAGAATCCGGACTCACCCAGTCCCGCGACTCCCGGGACCTCATCGGACGAGCCAAAGGCATCCTCATCGAACGGTTCAACATCACCGACCTCGTCGCCTTCGCCCTCCTCGTCCGCACCTCCAGCCAAACCAACACCAAACTCACCACCATCGCCAGGCACCTATGCGACACCGGACAACTCCCCACATCACGGCCGCCGCAACAGACAACAGGGCCCTAAGTCCAGTTGGCCGGTTGGTGGCAAACTCGGCTTCATGGCAGACCACGAGCTCACGGCGGCCGAGATCCGCGCCCGAGTAGCCGAAGCCAACCGCAGAATCGACCCTGAATTCTGGGCCGACCGCCGCGCCAAGCACCCACTCATCACCCTTAGACCCGACGACCACACCCGGGCCTGCTGGATGAAAGCCGTTCAGACAGCCCGGCGGCGCAGGGAAAGCCAAGACCCGGAGATCATCGCACTGGCCGCAATCACCCTGTACGACACCGACCCACAGGTGTGCACCTGCCGGAAACAGCCCGCACCCTGAGCCGACGGAACCTCGAACTACGAGGAGTATGTAGACAGACGCACAACGCATCGCCGCGATGACCTAACCGTCCAACGAAGGATCCTGAAAAGCGCTGCGGCGCAGGCAATCTGGGTCCTACTGGTGGTGTCGCGTGTACGTCTGTTGCGAATAGCCCATTTGAGACCCAGCGGACAAGCGCCGAGGTCGTCAGACCGTCCCGGCCCAGCCCGGATCGTTGCTCTTTGGGGCCAACCTCTGGAGCCTCAGCGATCAAGAGGATTCAACTAGCGGTTTGCGCGACATCGCTAGGCGGAGGGGCCATTGATCACGTGCGCCGCTGCTTCGGTGAGTGTCAACGGAGGACGGCCCGCTTCACTGCGGAGCACGAGTAGGGCATGCATACCGATTGCGCGCGCGCCGGCGATGTCTGCGGTCGGGTTGTCGCCGATCATCCAACTGTCCGGCGATGCGTTGGTCAGGCGCAGAGCCATGCGAAACGCGAGCGGATTCGGCTTCTCGAGGCCGAGGGACGCACTTGTGATCGTTCGCTCGACGAGCCTCCCAAATCCCAGAGCTTCGACGAGGTCGGGGAGTTCGGGCGCGTGATTGCTCAGAATGACGTTGGCGAATCCTGCCGTAGCTGTCATGGACAGTGCTTCGGATGCGCCGGCAATGATCTGCCAACTGCCTGGCCTGTAGTAGATCTGCGGGATCCCGGCAACCGCGCGAAGAGCCATCACACGCTGGACTCCTGCACCAACACAAGCCTGAACGAGGACGGGCGAGGAGGCCGCCCACCAGGTCGCCGCGTCAGGATAGACCCGTAGCCCGCCCGGTTCCCATCGTGGAAATCCGTCTTTGAGTCCTGGTTCCAGCTCTTCGACGGTGACGCGCGCCGCCGGGTCGACGGCCAGCACTGCTTCGCGAAGAATGCTCGACCAGTAGCCCTCACGCTCGGCCAATGTCCCGTCGAAGTCCCAGAAGACCACACGTCGCTGCCCCATGCTCCTCACGATAGGTCCTCGGCCACTGGTGGGGAGTCCGGAACGTCCTTATCGGGCTTAGCGCCGGATGTTCAGATGACTACACCTCCTGGCCGCGGGTCGGTGTTGTGCCGGCACCAATCACGTTGCGCCGAGCGTATCCGGCGAAGACGGTCCCGCTGTGTTTGGCGTGTTTTTCGATGACTTGGTCGCTGTATCCGAGTGTGTGGGCGACGATGGCGGCGGGCATGTCGAGGACGAGTTGTCGGAGTGCGCTGTTGCGGGCGCCGCGGAGGTTGATTCCCATGGCTCTGAGTTGTTGCATGAGGCGGTCGCGGTGGATGGGTTGCCCGGGGCTGGTTCCGGGGAACACCCAGGTTGCGTCGTGGTTGGCGGCGGTCGCGGTGTTGGGTCGGTTGTCTATGTGGCGCAGCAGTATTGCTGCTATCGGTGGTGGGAGTGGGATGTGTTCGCGGCCGAAGCGGATCTTCGTTTCGCCGTTGTCGTCGGTGGTGATGTCGCCGATTTGTAGTTGGCTGATCCGTGTGACGGGTTGGGCGTAGAGCAGGAGCAGGATGGCTGCGGCCCGGTAGCCGAGGGCATCGTTGGTGTCGCGGAAGCAGTTGTCCAGCAGGCGTAGTCGTTCTTGCTGGTCCAGGACCGGTGTTTGTTTTGGGTGGCGGTGCGGGAACTTGATTTTGGGTAGTTGGTTGTTGGCGATGGCCCAGATGACGAACGTTCGGGCGGTGTATCGGGTACTCGGTCCGGGGGCGAGCCAGGTGTCGAGGTGGTGTTGGCGCATTTCCTGCAAGGTGTGGCCTTGCTCGGCGAGGTAGGTGAGCAGGTTCGCTGCGACGGTGATCTCTTGTTTGGCGTTGTGGACGGGTCCGACATGGAGGCGGCCGTTCCGGTCCATCTCGCGTAGTCGCCGCAGGTGGTGCCAGGCGGCGAATCTGTTCAGGATCTTCTGTACGTCGTCGGGGTGGTTGTCGAAGCGGTGAGCGAGCCAGTTCTCGAACGCCACGAGGTGCCGGTTGCCGCCGGTGAGGATGCCGGATCGTTCACAGAGTTCGCGTATGTGCGTGGCGGTCCGCCCGGCGGGATGGCCGTTGAATGTGGCCTGCGTGAGCGGCAGGGTTCCCCGGGCCAGGCCGGTCAGCAGGTCTTTGACCTCGGGGTTGCGCAGCCAGATATGGGCGCTTCGGGCTCGCGGCTGAGCGCAGATCGCCTCGTACAGAGGGAGCAGGGCCGAGCTGACGGCCCCGGTGCCGTCGTCGAGCAGCGCCGCGAGGTCGTCTTTGAGGCAGCAGCGTGCGCACAGTCCACGTCTGTATGGGCCGTCTTCTTGGCCGCATCTGGTGCAGTGGAAGTCTTTCGGGATTTTTGCGCAGTCGCCACAGATCGGAGTGCCGTCTACTGCAAGGCCTGGCAGGAGTCGGTGTCAGGCCGGCCCGTCCCAGCATGAGCGCCCGAGACCGACGGATACGCTCGGTGGGATGGTGGCGCAGGACGCGTAACCACGCTTCGTCCAGTTGCGGGGGGGGTGAGCTGCCATGACCCGTTGATGGAACTGGTGTACCGGGGTGGTTGTCAAGCGCACCTTGGAGTTTGGCTACACCACGGGTTCTACCGGTGGTGTGATCGAAGGTGATCGGGATCCACTCTGCGTCGCCTTGGTGATCAGGGACCACCCGGTCTTTCCCTCGAGAACCCGGCGGCGGCCTCGGTGGTCCCGAAGGCCACCCGCCCGGCCGGGTGTGCGTCGTTTCGTACAACAATTCGCGGTTGTGACATGGTGCTTCTTCCTCGCGGACCGTGTGACTGCCGCCCGGGCCGGGCCGGTGGCCTTGCCCGGTCCAGTTCGGCCCGCCCACGACTGCGATGTGGTGGGGCCTCGCCGCCTCTCCCCCGCTACCAGCTCAGGGGTTCAGGTTCCAGGGAAGGGCCGGCACCGAACCTCGGGCCGACAGTCATGCCCGTTCGTTGTACCAACCGCCCCCGACAGCGGCCCTCGTCAAACCTCACTCGCCCGGATTTCCCTCGGGGTAGTTCTGTCTTGCCAGCGCACTGTTCGTGGCGGCCGTCTGTGCCTCGTTCGATGTTGCCGGGACGTCGACCATCAACGCGAGCTCGTGGAGCCCTTCCGAACTCCAACTTCCGTGCGGCAGGTGGTTGAGGGTCTGGGCGTACCAGGCGCTGTCGGCCAGCTCCACAAGCGCCTCTGCCGGCAGATCGTCCGGTGGCTGTTGCTCGAATCCGAGCAGTGCGGCGATGGTGATATGCAGACCGTCGCCGTCGAGCTCGTGGACAGCGGCGAGTAGCTCGGTCACCGGATGATCCGGCCGGCTAACATCGTCGGCGTTGATCTTTCCGTCCATCCAGGCCCCCCACCGCGTCGCAGCGGCAATGATCCTGTCCTTGTCGGCAGTCATGCGCTGGGCCCGAAGGTCTGGCGGATCGCCTGGGTAACGGCAGCAAATTTCGTCAGCCCGTGCTCGGCCATTCCGGCGACGAGCATGTCGTAGGTTTCCAGGTCCAAGCAAACGTTGCATTGTTCAAAACCGGTGCGGCGGACAGGGGGTGCCGGCGGCCGCTTGGAACGGCCTTGCGCGCCTGTACCGAGAATGCAGGAATGTCAACCTGGGTGCGGGGTGGTGCGGCGCAGCATCAGTGGGCTAAAGGCCAAGCAGGACGTCTTCAATGTGAGCCGTGCGGAGTTCGAGAATGCCGGTAACAAGGGCGAGCGCCCGCGATCCGGATCCGCATATCCGAGCTGGTCTCACCCCTGTCTTGTCATCTGGGCGTGATAAAGGGTAGTGGGATCTCGTTTGAGCACACCACACGTGAAGCAGATGCAGAGAGGGTGCAAACTCTTTAGCATATAGAGCTTTTCGACGAGCTGAGGCCTTACTCACACCAGCGTCGGGCAATGTCGATAATGTCGATCAACATGCTATGTTGTGTCGGATTCGGGCCACAGCCCGACCGCTGGGTAGAGATCCAGCGTGGTACATCAGTTCGAGGGGCACATGCGATACAAACAGAAGCTTCTTGTGTTAGCGACTATCGCCGGGTTGTTGACCGGTCTGAACCCCGCAAACGCAAGTAACGGTCCGCAGGTCGTTCAGACATCAGCTGCCGCAGCTGCAACACCCATATTCGAGGCACGCACAGACGAAGAGCCGAGTGCAGGCTGCGGCCCAGAGACTGAGCCCGAAACACCAACCCGAATTGTCACCGCGGTCTCCGCCAACGAGAGCGTTGAGAGAGAAACTACGGATCCGCTGATAGAAGAGCCCGACCAGGTCGAGTCAGAGACGGACCCGGTGTCGGCCGCGCGATGCAATGGCTGGCCGGACCCAGACGACGAGGAGGACGTCGCACTGCAGCCCGTAACGGTCCAGCAAATCCCTGAATCTTCTGAGGACATCATTCCATCCTCTCCGGCTACGGAGTGTGAGACAGATGGAGATCAGGAAGTCTGTTTCCGGCCAGTCACTGACATTCCTACGCTTGCAGCGCGTGCACCTTACCTCGCGATTGTTCCACTCTCCGCTCGTGGACCGATGCCCGCCGCCAGCGATCCTTATCACCTCTGCAACAATTCCTCCACCCTAATCTACGAAGGGTGGAGATTCGAATCGTGCATCACCAGGTCTACCGAGTACTGGCTCCATGAGGGGAGTAAACAAACGGGACATGGTTTCATATATGAGTCAACAGTAGTTAAGATCGCCGACAACGGTCTCAGTGCAAATGTACGCCTACGCGTATCGGTCACCGGAGACACTGCGGTGGCGCGTGGGCAGTGGCGACTACAGGACGGCGCTGCGACATGTGACTACGGCTGCTCGAACAACAGCATCACGCCATATCCATTGAATCTTCGCACCATGAGCGCAGGGTCGCCAGCGGAATACGTAGTCAATGTACCTCCGGGCGCACTGGCAAACGGCGTAAACAAGTTTAGGATCAGATTCACCTATCGACTTTCTAAGAACGACTACCCAAGAATTTACGAACGAGTCAACCTTGCATCCGAAGTTCGCTGCGACGATCGAGCAGTCTACAACAAACTTGGATGCATACTTCCCGATTTCACCGGAACCTACTTCCCTAACTTTTTCGGTCAAGCACCCAAGGTCGCCGACCATATCCAAGCTGCGTTCGCCACTGGCATGCCCGGCTCGTTCGAATCCGGAGTCAAGCTGCACCGGTTGCAAGACAGCGTCCTTGCTCAACAAAATGCAGACATCGCCTGCCCCAGCCGAGTATCTCGCCAACCGAAACCATACGATGAAAGCGCCGGCCAAGCCTGGAGTTGCGATGAGTATCCGATGCGGTCAACCCGAGAGGGTGCTTATACCACCCCTGTCACCGGTACGGACCGACCTGTCCGAACATACCCGAACTGTCGCATTCGTCAAGTCCCGGTCGTAACATCCACCCAAAGGAAGGGTGTCAGTGTATGCAACGTCCCTGCGAACGAGAATAGCAGTGCAGGCGGTTACCTTTCAAGCTTCTACAACGCTCAGCGCATTCTCCAAGACGAAGGATTCTGGGTCGAGCCTACCGTAGGAACCATGAATCCAACTAGAGCAATCAGCTTCTACAAACTGGACGACGTAAGCCCGGGTCACCAGTTCTATAACGAGATCACATACATGGTCAACTCGCAGATTATTAGACCAGCTGCAGGGATGCGCCTATCTAGGTTTGAAGGGACTCATAGCATCACTCGGGCGCAGGCCGCTCGCTTTCTCTGGCGATCAACACAGGTCAAGAATCGAGACAATTTCGCCTACTGCGAGTCGCCCTACACGCCGTTCTCTGACGTAGGGACCAGTCACGCCTATTGCGGGTACATAGGTGCCCTCTCTCGGTCAGGCGTCATTAACGGATATAGTGATGGAAGTTTCCATCCAAACGATCTTGTGGATCGTCAAGCGATGGCAGCATTTCTCTTCCGAATGAAAGCGCCCGCGGGAACTAGCACCACATGCACAGGCACAGTGCGCACATTCACTGACATACCTAAGACACATCAGTTTTGCGCTCAAATTGAGTGGCTTGCTGCTCGGAATGTAATCAAAGGTACAAATGGACTTTTCAAGGGTAGTGACAAGATTGATCACCAAGCGCTCGCGGCCTTCTTGTACAGGATCCTGAGTATCTAACATTTGGCTCCCAACTGGAGCGTGAGATGTCTACCGGGAACCGGGGTGGTCGTTATTTTGAGCACAAGTAGCGACCCCCTGGAACTCTTGCAGAATTGGCTTCTAGAGAATGCCTGTGTTACCTTCGACTACTGATACCCCAAAGCGATCTGGTTGTGCAGCGTTCCAACGGTCGAACTACGTTATCAGCAGATTATCTCGACTCTAGGCAATCGCCAGCGGGTCGGTTTGGCCATTCGTGGAGTTTGCTTGGCCAGGCCGTCATAAACTTCGCTTTCAACGTCTGTCCAAGGACATCAGAGCTACATATGTATGACCTCGAACGCAGGCACGCGACACGCTCCGAGCCTGCACCCATACAGCAGCTCCCGACGGCGGAAGCGGCGCGGCTGCAGGATGGCGCAGAGGTCTTGTCGTTTGGCCGGGCACGGCACTGCCCGTCGCCCGTGCCCGCCTCAGGTGTTGAAGAGGTAGATCGGTTCAGCCGGGCGCGGCTGTGCTGGACAGCTCAGGCGTGCAATACTTGGGTAATCTGGTCAGGAAGGAAGTGCGAGTTGACACACCGACATTGGGTTCTAGCTGGTCTCTCTGTGACGGCTCTGCTCGCAGGAGCAAGCATCGGGCTCGGCATGTCGAGGAGCGATGGAGATCCGGCGATTCCGCGTCATGTCGACTCCTCTCAAGATGCTGACTCCCATCAAGATCTGGATTGTGCCGACCCAGGAATCGAACCTGAGCCCGCACGAGGGCTCGCGGTCGGGGTTACTGGTGCGCAGACAGTTTTTCGAGAAGTGAACGCCGCGTCAGTAATCCTCGACCCTGATTCCTCAAACGAAGCTGGTACCACCTGTGCGGGCGCTCTCCCTGGGCCCCCTGACCGCTCCGATATAGATGTTTTTCAGATTCCAGCACTACGCCAAAGGATTCCCGAGACTCAAACCGAGCAGGAGCCGCTCATCTTCAGGCGAGACGAATAGTCGGCAGCACCGTTATGGCCGAGTTGGCTGCATGTTGCCTCGATCCGGGAGCTGCTGCGATTGGACGCAGGTCCCGCATCAGGGCTTCTTTGGTCGCATCCGTGGCTGGTATTCGCACTGACAGCCACGCTCAGGTGGCAACGAAGCCCGGCCGAGCAGGCCCACTGATCTGCGTTCGACCAGTTTCGCGCATCAGACTGCCGCGCAATTGGGTCAGACGAGTACCGTACGGAGTTGGGCGTCGAGAGCCGTGTCCATTTCGTTAGGCCCATCGTGTCGGAGAAGCTCTCCATCTCGCGAAGAGGTAGGCCGATGACAGCGGGCACCCACCTTCCGAGGCCTACCACTGAAGGATGAACCTCCCAGGCAGCCAAATGGGCCGGATCCGCTCCAGGATTGCCAGGAAACG
Source organism: Nakamurella silvestris (assembly GCA_003576535.1). Lineage (GTDB taxonomy): Bacteria > Actinomycetota > Actinomycetes > Mycobacteriales > Nakamurellaceae > Nakamurella > Nakamurella silvestris. The sequence continues at coordinate 19,839 of QXCQ01000220.1, forward strand.
TTTCCCGGGATCGAGGCGGGCCGACCTACTTCCTCAAGGCAATGCATGAGGCCCGGATCCCCGCCCCAAGGGGCGGGACGGAGAGTCATTGCCAGTTGTCGGCGATGATCCGGCATGCCGCGGCTTGTTCGACTTTTCGTGGAGCATGACTGCCTTGATCCATTGGACCGGACTGCCTTTAAAGGCACTCATATCTGACAGTGCCTCACGGATGGTCCCGCCGCTGTCCCGTCGGGCTGCGTACGCGGTCAACACGCGGCTGAACCGGTCGGCATCGCTCCGGTCGAGTGCGGGACCCATACCGAAGTATCCCCCGGCCTCCACTGGTCTGTCTGTACCCAGGTGAGCAGCGGGTTTGCGCAGCTGGCTGCGGTTTCGGGGTGCAAATCAGAAGGCGTGACCTTAGGAGGAGTCGGGGCGGGGCTGGAGTTGTGGGAAGACTCCGCACCGCCCCCTCAGGAGTACTTCACGACAAGAGCTCCATCAGGCGCCGGTTGAGTTCGTCGACGGCCTGCTCGACGAGGTCGAGGTCGGCGTCGACGTTGCGGAGTTGGGTCACTGCAGCTGCGCGGGCGGCCAACCCGGCTTGGTGGATCTGGGTGTAGTCGGGCCGAGGCGGTACGGGTTCCACCGATTCCGGCTCGTGCCCGAATGCCGTGGTCTGCTGCTCGACCTCGCTGTCGAGCTGGACGTGGTGGGCCGGAATGGTGCCGGCGAGGTGCCCGGTGGTGAGGGTGATCGCGGTACGGGTCGTAGTCGGCCGCAAAGGGAGCGGTAGGGAGCCCCAGCGGTCGATCGGCATGAACACTGGGACAGGCCGAACCAACTGTTCGGGGGCATCGGAGGTGCAGAGGTGGTCGTCGGCCGGGTCTGTAGGTGTGGTGAGGAGTTCGGTGAGTTTCCAGGCGGCGGCGTACCCCGCGGCCGCGTTGAGGATGATCTGCCAGCGCCGCCACACGCACGGCGGGCACACAGCCGGGTCATCCATTGTTTCCAGGCGGGCTATCCGTCCCGGTGCCAGGTCGAGCTCCACGGCGCCGTCGATGATCCGTATGCGGTCGGTGGTCAGGCCGACGAGTTGAGCGAGAGACAGTCCGGCCTGGTAGCGCAGGGTCAGCAGCAGCGCGTCGCGGCGGCCGAACATCCCCGCCGTCCACCCCGACGTGGAAAGTCGGCGGATCGCTTGGGCAGCCACTGCCGGGTCAACCGCCGGCGGTTGGCTTGCGGGTGGGGTGCGGATCAGGTGCCGCACCGCCTCATCCTTTCCGGGTTCGGGGTACCCGTGTAGGCGATGGGTGGCGTTGATCGCGGTGACCCGGCGCCGCCACGTCGCCACCGCAGCGGGCATCTCCCGCAGAAACTGGGCCACAGTGTCGGCCGTGGCGGGTAGCGGTGCGTGGTTGGCGGCGTGGCACCAGGTGGTGAACAGGTCCCAGTCCGCCCGGTATGCCATCTGCGTCGACCGCGACACCGGGCGGTCGCTGTCCCGGGTGGTCACTTTTTGTCCGGGAGGCGCAGGACGGCGTTGCCGACGATCGGCCGGTCCCGCCGGTAGATCTCCACCGTGGCGGCGTTGCGGTGCCCGGTCTGCCGCATGATCTCGTCCGGCCTGGCGCCGGCCGCCATCGCGTCGGTGACGAACCCGGCCCGCAACGAGTGCCCACCCAGCCGTGAGACGATCGCCGGGTCCAGACCGGCCTTTGCGGCTTCGGCTCGGACGGTGCCGCGGACCCGTTCCCGGTGCAGGCGCCGCCCGGCGAGCCACCCCGCCGGGGTGAACGGGCGGAACACCGCCCGCCCCGGCGACAACACCCTCTTCTCCGCCTGCGGCGGCACCGCCGGCCGCTCTCCCGGTGCCGACGCTCGGTCTCCCCCTCCGGTCTGGTGTGGCCCGGCAGGTTCGGTGCTTTTCGGGTCGGGTGGGTGGCACACATGCCGGGTGGGTAGGTCCCGGTCGGCACGGAGGACCTGCAGGACCGCGGTGTTACCGCCGGTGTCGTGGGCATCGAGCACCGCCGACCATCGCACCCAGGCGCAGGGGGCGCAGGTGTCCACATTTTTGCGCCGGTTGATCGCCTTGACCATCCCGGCGCCCTGCTGATCGGTCTTGGACAACCGCACCACCAAGATCAGCCCGTCCTCGTCCAACACCACATCCCCCACGTCCAACCCGACGAGTTCGGACTCCCGGAACGCCCCCAAGTACCCGAGTAACACCAATGCGGTGTTCCTGCGTTCGGCCAACTGGTCGGCAAAGGTGCCGGCGGCGGCGCGTTCCCGGCCGGCGGTGATGATCTGCTGCGCCTCGGCCAACCGCAACGGCCGCACCCGCGACGGTGGGGTCGCCCGGGTCTTCCGGATACCGGCCAACGTCCGCCGCACCACCTCCGTCCTGCCCGGTGGGTCCACCCCGGCGGCGGTGTGCTGGTTGTTGATCGAGGCCACCCACCGGGTCAACGTCGACGCCGCGAACCCGGGTGTGCCGTTCTCCTTCACCACCCTGGCCGTCTCCACGAGGAACGAAGCCACCACCAACGGGTCCGCCGGCAACGCCGTGAAGCCGTTCGCCTCGCACCACGCTTGGAACCGGACCCAATCAGCCGCATACGCCGCCTTCGTCGCCTCGGCGACCGAGGCACCCACCGCAACGGAAACGGCAGCTAGGGCTCCCTCCGACAACACACCGCGCACCCCCACTACAGGTGACGGGCCCGAACCAGCCAGCCCTGGTGCCCCGACCTGCTCCGCCACGACCACTCCCCTACCAATCACACCTGCCTCAACACACCACCGGATGCCGTCACTGTGACGAAACACCAGTTCACACCGGTACCACCAGTCGAAACCGGCAGGATCGACCCTACGCGCATGGCGTGCATAATGTTTCCTTACGCACGCCACAAGCCGCGAGTACCAGACCTTCGCACCCACGGCTCCGAACCATCACCCATGACCGTCAGCCGCCGCCGGGCACTCGCGATGCTCGCCGGTTCCGCCGCCCTGGCCGCCTGTTCCACGAGCACGGACCGACCCGCCGAGGGCACCGCGGCCGAAATCCGGTCATCAACGTCGACCGCACCTCCCGCCGGACCCGTCACCTCCGGGTCCAAGATCCAGTACGGCGACGACACGTACCAGTTCGGCGAGCTGTACCTGCCCACTGGCATCCGTCGGCCCGGGACCGCGGTGATCATCCACGGCGGGTTCTGGCTCTCGGACTACAACGCCTCCCTGGGCACCGACCTCGCCCAGGACCTGGCCACGCGCGGCTGGGCGGCGTGGAACCTGGAGTACCGCCGCCTCGGGTACACCGGCGGCGGCTGGCCGACGACCTTCCAGGACACCGCTGCCGGGATCGACCAGTTGGCCGTCATCGCCGGGGCGAACGGCCTGGACCTGACGAAGGTGGTGGCGATCGGGCACTCGGCCGGCGGGCAGCTCGCGGCCTGGGCGGCAGGCCGAGGCGGATTGCCGGCCGACGCACCCGGAGCCGCGCCGCAGGTCCCGCTGACCGGCGTCATCTCCCAGGCGGGGGTGTTGAACCTGACCCGCGCGGCCGAGGAGAACGTCGGCAACGGGGTAGTCACCGAGCTGTTGGGCGGCGAACCGGACGAGCTGCCCGACCGGTACCGGTTGGCCGATCCGATCCTGCGGTTGCCCATCGGGGTGCCGGTGCGTGCCCTGCACAGCCGGACCGACGGGAACGTCCCCTTCGAGCAGAGCCGGAGTTATGTCGATGCGGCGGTGACGGCCGGGGACGACGCGGTCCTGGTGGAGACGACCGGTGACCATTTTCAGCACATCTCGGTGAAGTCGGCGGCCTGGGCACTGGCGGTCGAGCATCTCGGCGAGCTGACCGGCCCCTGATTTCCCCCTCGAGTGGACCGTCACACCCCAGAATTTGGGGGGTGGAGGGCCGCTCGGCGGGGGGACGCGGGGCCGATGTTCACATCTGCGGGGTTTGGGGCATCACATCCGTCATGCGCGCGTGGGTACCCGCCTCGGCGGCACTTGCTCCGGTCGTGCCGGTGACGGCATGGCTGCTGGCGCAGCACCAGCAGGAGCCCGGGTACAGCGCGGTACGCCAGACCATCAGCGTGCTCTCCCAGCCCGGGGCCACCGACCGCTGGATCATGACGACCGGGCTGTTCGTCCTCGGAGCCCTGCAACTGGCCACCGCTGCCGGTCTGACCGAGGCACCGATCGTCGCCCGCATCCTGCTCGGGATCGGCGGGGTCGCCACCTCCATGACGGCGGTCTTCCCGCAACCCTCCCGAGCACACATCGTCGCCGCCGGGATCGCCTTCGCCGCCTTCTCCCTGTGGCCCGCCCTGTCCGGGCTGCCCGACCGCCGTACCGGCATCCTCGCCACCGTGGTGACGGTGGCGCTGCTGGTCTGGTTCGGCTCGCAGATCCTCGGCGGCGGCCACCTCGGCCTCAGCGAGCGGGTACTGGCCGCGTTCGAGTCCCTCTGGCCGCTGGCCGTGGTCACCCTGATCTCCGTCACCCGCCCGCTCCCGACCCGGGCCACAGCGGCACCACGGACCGCCGGCACGGTCACGGGACGAAGCGGTACCCCATGCCCGCCTCGGTGATCAGGTACCGCGGATTGGCCGGTTCCGGTTCCAGTTTCTTGCGCAGCTGGGCCATGTACAACCGCAGGTAACCGGTGTCGGCGGTGTGGGCCGGCCCCCAGATCTGGCTCAACAGGGACTGACGGGTGACGAGTTTGTCGGGGTTGCGCACCAGGAACTCCAGGATCTGCCACTCGGTCGGGGTCAGCCGCACCACCTCCGAACCGCTCGCCGCCTCCCGGGTGATCCGCTTCGCCGTCAGGTCCACCGTGATCGGCCCGAACACGACCACCGGCTCCCCCGGCGCTTGCGGAACCCGCCTGGTCAGCGCCCGGATCCGGGCCAGCAGCTCGTCGATCGAGAAAGGCTTGGTGACGTAGTCGTCCGCCCCGGCGTCCAGAGCCTCCACCTTGTCCGAGGCCCCGGTCCGGCCGGACACCACCAGGATCGGCACCTGGGACCATCCCCGTAGACCCTCGATCACCTCGATCCCGTTCAGTTTCGGCATCCCCAGATCCAGCATCACGAGGTCGGGGTGGTGTTCGATCGCGGCGTTCAGCGCGGCCTGGCCGTCATGGGCCGGGATGATCTCGTACCCGCGTGCCCCGAGGGTCACCCGCAGCGCCCGCAGGATCTGCGGGTCGTCATCGGCGATCAGGATCTTCATCGCTCCACCTCTGGAATCTGCTCGTTGACGACCTCATGCGCGGCCTCGTGCGCGGCGGCGGGCAGCGAGATCACCATGGTGAGCCCGCCTCCCGGGGTGTCCTGGGCCTCCAGCTGACCGCCCATCCCCTCGGTGAACCCCTTCGACAGGGCGAGCCCGAGACCAAGACCGGTCAGGTTGTCGATGTCCCCGAGCCGCTGGAAGGGAACGAAGATCTCCTCGCGCCGGTGGGCGGGGATACCGGGGCCGTGATCGGCGATCCGGATCTCGATCGTGCCGGCGAACTGGCTGGTCGAGATCCGGACCAGCCGGCCTGCCGGGGAGTACCGGGCGGCGTTGGACAGCAGGTTGACCACCACCCGCTCCAGCAGACCCGAGTCGGCCAGCACCGGTCCGACATCGGCAGCCAGGTCGAACTCCACCTCCCCGGGCCCCAGGCCCAGCTCGTCCAGGGCCGGCAGTATCACGTCGACCACGTCCAGCGGCGCGAGATAGACCCCGAGCACCCCGGCCTGCAGCCGGCTCACGTCCAACAGGTTGGTGACGAGGTCGGCCAGCGTCTGCAGGCTCTCCTCCGCTGTCGCCAGCAGTTCCTCGCGGTCCTCCTCGGACCAGGTGATGTCGGAGGAGCGCAGGCCGCTGACCGCCGCGGTGGCCACGGTCAGCGGCCGTCGGAGGTCGTGGCCGACCGCGGCGAGCAGGGCGCTGCGCACCCGGTCGGCCTCGGCCAGCGGTCCGACGGTCGAGGCCGTCAGGGTCAGATCACTGTGTTCCAGGGCGGCGTCGATCTGGGTGGCGATGACGGCCAGCAACCGCCGCTCGGAGGCGGCCAGGTCCGGCCCGTACAGCTCCAGACCGGCCCGGGTGCCCACGGCGACGGTGGTCAGGTGGTCCTCAGGGGCCGGCTCGCCGTCCGCGCAGAGCACCGAGCCGTCGGCCGTCAGCCGCACCGCCGCCAACCCGAAGGCCTCCCTGGTCCGGGTCACCAGGGCCTGCAACGCATCCTCACCGCGGAGCACACTGCCTGCCACGGTGGCCAGCAGCTCCGATTCCGCGGCCGCCCGCTGGGCGGTTCGGGTCCGCCTCGCCGCCTGGTCGACGACGTAGCTGACCAGCACCGCGTTGAGCACGTACAACCCGAGGGCGAACAGGTGCAGCGGTTTGTCGACCGTCACCCGGTACAGCGGTTCGACGAAGAAGAAGTCCAGGGTGAGCCCGGAGAAGAGGGCGGCGAAGACGGCCGGCCAGATCCCGCCGGTCAAGGCCACCAGCACCACCAGCAGCTGGTAGGTCAGCACATCGCTGGTGATCGAGTCGGCGCTGCGCAGGCTGGCGAGCAGCCAGGTCACCAACGGCCCGCCGACCAGCGCCAGGACGAATCCGGCCAGTCGCCGCTGCGGGGTCAGCGCACCGCTGACCCGCGGCAGGGTGAACCTGCCGCCGGCCGCGTCGTGGTTGACGATGTGCACGTCGATGTCGCCGGACTCCCGGATGACGGTGGCACCGATGCCGGGGCCGGTGGTCGCCGCGGCCAACCGGCTCCGCCGGCTCACCCCGATGACGAGCTGGGTGGCGTTCACCGCCTTGGCGAATTCGACCAGGGCGGACGGGATGTCGCCGCCGACCACCTGGTGGTAGGTACCACCGAGCTTCTCCACCAGGGAACGCTGGGCGGCCAGCGAACCGGGGTGGGCCTCCCGCAGGCCGTCCTGGCTGGTGACGTGCACGGCGATGACCTCTCCCCCGGCCGACCGCGCCGCGATCCTGGCCCCGCGCCGCAGCAGGGTCTCCCCTTCCGGCCCTCCGGTGAGCGCCACCACCACCCGCTCCCTGGCCTCCCATTTGCTGTCGATGCCGTGCTGTTTGCGGTAGGAGTTGAGGGCGCTGTCGACCTCGTCCGCCAGCCACAGCAGGGCCAGCTCACGCAGGGCGGTGAGGTTGCCGAGCCGGAAGTAGTTCGACAGCGCGGCGTCCATCCGTTCGGCCGGGTAGACGTAGCCCTGGGCCAACCGGGCCCGCAGGGCCTGCGGCGCGAGGTCGACCACCTCGATCTGCTCGGCGGCCCGGAGCACCGTGTCCGGGATCGTTTCCCGCTGGGCCACACCGGTGATCTGTTGGACCACGTCGTTGAGGGACTCGATGTGCTGGATGTTGACGGTGGACATCACGTCGATACCGGCGTCGAGCAGGACTTCCACATCCTGCCAGCGTTTCTCGTTCGCCGAACCCGGGGCATTGGTGTGGGCCAGTTCGTCCACCAGGGCCAGATCGGGGCGACGGGCCAGGACGGCATCCAGATCCATCTCGCTGAGCACCACCCCGCGGTGGGAGATCTCCGCCCGCGGGGTGATCTCCAGACCCTCCACCAGCGCCGCTGTGGCGGCCCGGCCGTGGGTCTCGACCACCGCGACAACCACGTCCCGGCCCTCGCGCAGCAGCCGCCGCCCCTCCTCGAGCATCGTGTAGGTCTTGCCGACCCCCGGCGCCGCGCCGAGGAACACCCGAAGCTGTCCGCGTGCCATGTCGCCTCCCTCTGCCGCCGGTACCGGTCACCACATCCTGCTCACGCCGAACCTACTGCGCCGCAGCGGCCTGCAGGGCGATGTTCAGTTCCAGTACGTCGACGGTCTTCTCGCCGAGGAAGCCGAGGTCCCGTCCGTGAACACTAGCCGTCACCAGGTCGTGCACGGTCTCCTCGGACATCCCGCGGGCCTTGGCCACCCTCGGCACCTGGAGGTAGGCATAGGCAGGACTGATCTGCGGGTCGAGACCGGAGGCCGAGGCGGTGAGTGCATCGGGCGGGATCTGGTCCGGGGAAACCCCTTCCAGCGCCGAGATGGCCGCCTTGCGTTCGGTGATCGCGGCGATCAGGTCCGCGTTCTCCGGACCCCAGTTGCTGCCGCTGGAGGCGGCGGCGTTGTAGTCGGCGGCGGAGGGCCGGGACTGGAACCACTGCGGCAGTGCGTTGCCGTCGGCATCGGTGAAGGACTGGCCGATCAGCGAGGAGCCGACGATCCGGCCGTCCACACTGACCATCGAGCCGTCGGCCTTGTCGGCCAGTGCGGTCTGACCGATCCCGGTGATCAGCAACGGGTAGGCGATCCCCAGGCCGACGGTGAACACCAGCATGGCGCGGATCGCCACCCAGTACGAGCGAAAGGTGTTGCGGGGTGAGCTCATTGTCTGTCCTTAGAACCCGGGGAAGAGGCTGATGACGAGGTCGAGGAGTTTGATGCCGACGAACGGGGCGATCACGCCGCCGAGCCCGTAGATCAGCAGGTTGCGCCCCAGCACACTCGAGGCCGAGGCCGGCCGGTACTTCACCCCGCGCAGGGCGAGCGGGATCAGCACGACGATGATGATCGCGTTGAAGATGATGGCCGACAGGATCGCCGAGGCCGGGGAGTGCAGTTTCATGATGTTCAGCGCCGCCAGACCCGGCAGCACCCCGGCGAACATCGCCGGGATCACCGCGAAGTACTTGGCGACGTCGTTGGCGATCGAGAAGGTCGTCAGGGCACCACGGGTGATCAGCAGTTGTTTGCCGATACGCACGATGTCGATGAGTTTGGTCGGGTCGGAGTCCAGGTCCACCATGTTCCCGGCCTCCTTCGCCGCGGAGGTGCCGGTGTTCATCGCCACCCCCACGTCGGCCTGGGCAAGCGCCGGCGCGTCGTTGGTGCCGTCACCGGTCATCGCGACCAGGTTGCCGCCGGCCTGTTCCTTGCGGATCAGCGCCAGTTTGTCCTCCGGGGTGGCCTCGGCCAGGTAGTCGTCCACCCCTGCCTCGGCCGCGATGGCCTTGGCGGTCAACGGGTTGTCGCCGGTGATCATGACGGTGCGGATGCCCATCGAGCGCAGTTCGGCGAACCGCTCGGCGAGCCCGTCCTTCACGATGTCCTTCAGATGCACCACACCCAGAACCCTTGCTCCGGTTGCGGTTTTCACCGCCACCACCAGCGGGGTCCCGCCGTCGCCGGAGATCCGGTCCACCTCCGCGGCGAGTTCGGCGGCCACCGACGGGTCGAGGGCCTTCTCCTCGGACACCCAGGCGAGCACCGCACTGCCGGCACCCTTGCGGATCATCGAACCGTCGGGCAGGTCGAGCCCGCTCATCCTGGTCTGCGCGGTGAACGGCACCACCTCACCCTTGACCTCGGGATCGAAGGCGAAGGCACACTTCTGGGCCAGGTCGACGACGGACTTGCCCTCCGGGGTCGGATCACTGAGCGAGCACAGGGCCGCGGTCCGCCCCAGCTCCTCGTTGGAGACACCCGACAGGGCAACGAATTCGGCGGCCTGCCGGTTGCCGTAGGTGATGGTGCCGGTCTTGTCCAGCAGCAGGGTGGTGATGTCGCCGGCGGCCTCGACCGCACGGCCGGACATGGCAAGCACGTTCCGCTGCACCAACCGGTCCATGCCGGCGATGCCGATGGCCGACAGGAGCGCCCCGATGGTCGTCGGGATGAGGCAGACCAGCAGGGCCACCAGCACCGGGATGCTCACGGCCGCATGGGAATAGGCCGCGATCGGGTTCAACGTCAGGGCGACGACCACGAACACGATCGACAGGCTGGCCAACAGGATGTTCAGCGCGATCTCGTTGGGGGTCTTCTGCCGTGACGCCCCCTCGACCAGGTTGATCATCCGGTCGACGAAGGTCTCCCCCGGCTTGCTGGTGATCCGGACGACGATCCGGTCGGACAGCACCCGGGTCCCACCGGTGACGGCGCTACGATCCCCGCCGGACTCCCGCACCACCGGGGCGGACTCACCGGTGATCGCCGATTCGTCGACCGAGGCGATGCCCCAGACGATGTCGCCGTCCCCGGGGATCAGCTCACCGGCACTCACGATCACGGTGTCCCCGAGGGTCAGGTCGGCCGAGGAGATCTCGACCACGCGGGTGAGGGCCGCGGACGGATCGCCGGTGGTGTCGTACCCGACGACCTGGTGGGCGATCGTGCTGGTCCTGGTCTGGCGCAGGCTGTCCGCCTGCGCCTTGCCCCGCCCTTCGGCGACGGACTCGGCGAGGTTGGCGAAGACGACCGTCAACCACAGCCAGACCGTGATCGCCCAGGTGAAGATCCCGGGAACGGTCACCCCGCCGGAGGGTTCGTTGCCGAACAGTCCGGCGACGGCCAGCATCGTGGTGAGCACGGCCCCGACCTCGACGACGAACATCACCGGATTGCGCCACATCTGGCGCGGGTCGAGTTTCCGGATGGCTCCGGGCAGCGCCGCGATGAGCTGGGGCAGACCGAAGGCACCGGCCGGTTTCTGCGGCGCCGCCCCCGGACGGGGTGCGGGGGAATCGATGAGAGTGGTCATCAGTGGAGCCCTTCCGCCAGTGGACCCAGCGCGAGAACGGGGAAATAGGTGAGTGCGGTGACGATGATGCTGACGCCGATCAGCAGACCGACGAACATCGGCCGGTGGGTGGGCAGGGTTCCGGAGGTGGCCGGCACCTTGTCCTGGGCGGCCAGCGACCCGGCCAGGGCCAGCACGAACACGATCGGCACGAACCGGCCGAGCGCCATGGCCACCCCCAGGGCGGTGTTGAACCACGGGGTGTTCGCGGTCAGACCGGCGAAGGCCGAACCGTTGTTGTTCGCCGCCGAGGTGAAGGCGTAGAGGACCTCCGAGAGGCCGTGCAGGCCAGGGTTCCAGATCGAGGTGCCCTCGACATCGGAGCGGACGGCCGGGATCCCGAAGCTGAGCGCGGTGCCCAGGAGCACCAGGGTGGGGGTGACGAGGATGTACAGGCTGGCGAGTTTGATCTCCCGCGGCCCGATCTTCTTCCCCAGGTACTCCGGGGTCCGGCCGACCAGCAGACCGGAGATGAACACGGCGATGACGGCCAGGATCAACATGCCGTACAGGCCCGAGCCGACCCCACCGGGGGCCACCTCGCCGAGCATCATGTTGATCATGTTCATCATGCCGCCGAAGGAGGTGAACGAGTCGTGCATCGCGTTCACCGCACCGGTGGAGGTGAGGGTGCTGGTAGAGCCGAAGAGGGCTGAGGCGAGGACGCCGAAACGTTGTTCCTTGCCCTCCATCGCCCCGCCTGCCAACTGCGGGGCGGTGCCGGCGCCGTGCACCTCGAACAGGGTCAGCGCCGTCAGTGACACCAGGAAGATCGTCGCCATGACGGCGAGAATGGCGTAGCCCTGGCGCTTGTCGCCGACCATCCGGCCGAAGGTACGCGGCAGGCTGAAGGGGATGGCCAGCATCAGCACGTTCTCGAACAGACTGCTCAACGCGGACGGGTTCTCGAACGGGTGGGAGGAGTTGGCATTGAAGAAACCGCCACCGTTGGTACCGAGCAGTTTGATCGCCTCCTGGGAGGCCACCGGCCCGCCGGGGATGGACTGGGTGGCCCCGGTGATCGTGGTGACGTCGGTGAACCCGTGGAAGTTCTGGATCACCCCGGTGCCGATGAGGACCACCGCCGTCACGATCGCCAGCGGCAACAGGATCCGCAGCAGTGCTCTGGTCAGGTCCACCCAGAAGTTGCCCAGGGTGCCGGTGCGCCGGCGGGCGAAACCCCGGACCAGCGCGATGGCCACGGCGATGCCGACCGCGGCGGACACGAAGTTCTGCACCGCCAACCCGATCATCTGCACCGCGTAACCCATGGTCACGTCCGGCGAGTAGGACTGCCAGTTGGTGTTGGTGACGAAGGAGATCGCCGTGTTGAAGGACAGACCGGGCGGGATGGCCGGGAAGCCGAGGGCGTAGGGCAGTGCCGCCTGCGCCCGCTGGAGTCCGTAGACGATCAGTACGCCGACCAGGGAGAAGGCCAGCACCCCACGCAGGTAGGACTGCCAGGTCTGTTCGGACTTCGGATCGACGCCGATCACCCGGTAGAAGCCGCGTTCGACCTTGAGGTCATGGTCGGTCGTGAAGGTCCGCGCCATGTAGTCGCCCAGCGGGCGGTACAGGGCTGCCAGGATCAGGGCCAGTGCGGCGACCTGGGCGACGGCGAGTGCGAGCACCATCAGAATTTCTCCGGTTTCACCAGTGCGATCACCAGGTAGACCACCGCAGCGACGGCTGCGACGGCGGCGAGGACGTTGAAGAAGGTCACAGCTTCTCCACCCCCCGACCGACGAGGGCTACCACTGCGAACACGGCAAGGATGCCGAGCACATAAGCGATGTCGAGCACAACAGGCTCCATCCGATCAGCGTGTGCGTGCCACAGCGGCACGCAGGATCGAGTGAATACCTGCGCGGGGGTCGTCGGCGGCCATCCTTACGACTTCCATACGGGGGCGCCTACGGACCCTTACGGAACCTCAACAACCTTTCCGGTCCACGAGTTAGGCTCGCTCCATGAAGATCCTTGGCCGTATGTTCGCCCCGTTGCTGCTGGCCGGTGCCGTGGCGCTGGTGGTTCCGGGTGTCGCCCTCGCCGACACCACGATCATCGACGGGGCGAAGGTGCTGAACACCTCCGAGGTGAAGGCGGCCGCCAACGCCGTCCCCGGCGCCGACGTGTACGTCGTCACCCTCGCCGACCCCGGGGAGGGTGTCGCTGACGAGCTCAAGGCCATCGGCTCGGCTGCCGGTTGGGACGACTACAACAAGGACTGGGACGACAACGGTGTGATCATCGGGATGTACCCGAGCCAGGTCACCGGGCAGAGCCGCATCGAGATCTTCTACGGCCAGGACTTCGTCAACCAGTTGCAGGGCACCTACATCTCGATCATCGACGACGACATGATCCCGGCGTACAAGAGTTCCGGGCCCAACGCCGCGATGCTGGCGGGCCTGAACGGGGTCCGGGCCGCCCTCGACGGTGGGTACAACGACCCGGGTGGGGCCGGCTCCACCAGCTCGAAGACCTCCGGGGCCACGATCTGGATCGTCATCGGTGTCGTCGTTCTGGCCGTCGTCCTGTTCGTCCTCTACGGCCGGCGCAAGCGCACCAAGGCTGCTGCCGCCGAGAAGGACCGGCTGGAGAAACTCGCCCTGGACAACGGGTACCAGGCGATGCAGCTGCACCAGCGGTTGGACCAGGCCAAGATCCTCGTCGGCACCATCGCCGATTCCCCGGCCCAGGACGTGGTCGAGGCCGATGTGGCCGATGTCGAGCGGGTGTTGAACCGGCGGGACGCCGAGCCCGATCTGAACACCGATGCCGATCTGGACCATCAGAACCTGACGACGCTCGCCGCCGCCCTGGACAGCATCTCCACCCGGGTGGCGATCCTGCGCAAGGACACCGGCTGGCAGGACATGTGGAGCAACGAGGTGGCCACGGTCCGCAGCGCCTCGGCGCAGTTGCTGTCCAACGCCCAGGCGGTCCGCCAGGCGAAACCCGATCTGCAGTTGAACATCCAGCCGGTCGACGACCAGCTGTCCACCCTGCAGGGCAGTGTGCTCAGCGGGACCACCCCGATCGACCGTGGGGTGCAGACCCTCGGCGAGATCAGCCGTGGGGTCAAGACCCAGGCCGACGCGGTCAACGCCTACCTGGCCTCGATCGCGGAGGAGCGGCGGCAGGCCGAGGCCGCGCTGGCCCGTCAGCGCGAGATCGACGCCCAGAACCGTCGCGGCGGCGGCGGGATGGGCGGCGGCTCCGGCAGCTTCTGGGGCGGCATGATCGGCGGGGCGATCGGCAGCTCGATGAACAACCGTCGTCGCGGCGGTGGGGGCGGTTTCGGTGGTGGCTTCGGCGGGGGCGGTTTCGGCGGCGGTGGCGGCGGCGGCGGTCGCTCCGGCGGCGGCCACGGCGGTGGCGGCGGGCGCAGCTTCTAGGACGTCAGGTGCCGGGACGGCAGCCATGTTTGGTGTGAGGTCGAGACGGACACCATCTGCAGATGCCACGCCTGCGGCGGTCGACCCCCGCGAAACCCGGTATCACCCGCCGCCGCGCCGGAAAGGGTTGGACCTACCTCGACCCCGACGGCAGCAGGGTGACCGCTGCCGAGAAGGCGCGGATCGACGCCCTGGTGATACCTCCTGCCTGGCGGGAGGTGTGGATCTGTCCGTGGCCGAACGGGCACCTGCAGGCCATCGGTACGGACGCGGCCGGACGACGCCAGTACCAGTACCACGACGACTGGCAGGCCCAACGGCACCACGAGAAGTACCGCAGGGTGGTCACCTTCGGCAGCCGGCTGCCCAAGGCCCGGGAACGGGTGGACACCGATCTGTCCGGCGCCGACCTGAGCCGGGAACGGGTGCTGGCCACCGCCTTCCGCCTGCTCGACGTCGGCCACTTCCGAATCGGCGGCGAGGTCTACGCCGAGACGAACGGGAGTTTCGGCCTGGCCACGATCCGGCGGGACCAGGTCCGACGGGAGAAGTCGGACCTGGTTTTCGACTACACCGCCAAATCGGGCCTGCACCGCATCGAACGGATCCATGACGAGATCCTGTTGGAGGTGGTGGCCCCGCTGCGGGCCCGGCGCGGTGGGCCGGCCGAACTGCTCGCCTACCGCGAGGGACGCAGCTGGCACCGGATCACCGGGGAGGACATCAACACCTACCTCAAAGAGGTGACGGGGCTGGAGGTCTCGGCCAAGGACTTCCGCACCTGGCACGGGACGGTCCTGGCCGCGGTAGCCCTGGCCCAGGAGTTCGCCGGCCACGATCCGGAGAAGGTGTGGTCGCAGCGGGCCAAGGCGAAGGCCGTCAGGCAGGCGGTGGTCGCCGTCTCCGACCAGCTCGGGAACACCCCGGCGGTGTGCCGGACCTCCTACATCAACCCGGCCGTGGTCGACGCCTTCGAGGAGGGGGCGACGATCACCTCCGCGGTGCTGCGGGCGGAGCGCCTGCTGCCCGCCGATGCCCCGGACCCGCTGCACATGCTTTCCCTCCAGCCGACGGTGGAGCGGGCCGTGCTGAAGCTGTTGCGATCCTGACGATTCGTGTCCTGTGTGGTCCGATCTCGACCAGGCGGGACGCTCATCGTCCGTCAGGGGCGGGCGACCTCGTCGTCCGTCAGGGGCGGCCGACCTCGTCCGCGTAGACCACCATCGACTCCAGCCACGGGCCGCCGAAGGTGGTGGCCATGGCGACGTCGGCGGCGTCCCGGCCCCGGCCGATGACCACCCGCCCCTTGCGCAGTTCGTTGTTGCGCGGGTCGAAGGTCCACCAGCGATCCCCCAACCACACCTCGATCCACGCCGCGAAGTCCGCCGGTGCGCCGTCGGAGGGCATGTCGAGGAAGGGCAGGTAACCGAAGGCGTACCGGGCCGGGATGTTCAGGGCCCGGCAGAAGGTGATGGCCAGGTGCGCGAAATCCCGGCAGACCCCTTGGCCGGCCAGGAACACGTCGGCCGAGGTCGACTGCGCGGTGGACGTCCCGTACTGGAACTGCAGGGAGCGGTGCACGTAGTCGCAGATCGCCGCCACCCGACCGTATCCGGGCGCCACGTCCTCGAACCGCGCCCAGGCCTGCCTGCCGAGCACGTCCGGCAGACAGTACCGGCTCGGGACGGTGTAGATCAGGGTCTCGTCCGGAAGGTCCTGGGGCGCGATCTCCGGGGCGTCGACGTCCACCTCCTCCGGCGCATCCGGGACGTCGGCGACGGCCTCGTAGTGGAAGGTGGAGCGGCCGGCCGGCAGCACGACCCGGGCACACCCGTTGCCGTACAGGTCGGTGTACCGGTGCATCTCGGTCGCGGGGTCGAACACCCATTGCTCCCCCGACACGACGATGTCCGGGTCCTGACGCGGCTGCACCTGGAAGACCGTGGGGGTGGGGATGTCGGCGACGTAGACGAAATCGCAGCCGATCCGGATATTTCGACGCTCCATGGGCACCGATGTTCCACCGTTCATGTTTCATCGAGGTTGCCGGGTCCTGGCCCCGTGCACCGCAGTGCCCCGGGGGTACCCACTCGCCGCCAGGTGCAGTCCCCGGGCCGCGATGAGGCACCCTGGGAGCCATGAACGTCGTGCGAGCACCCTCGTCAACCTTCCCATGGTGGGTGTTCGTCCTGGCCGTACTGGTGCTCGTCGGGGTGGGCTACGTCGGAGTGGTCCGGCCGTTGAACCGGGCGCGGGCGGCCGGCCGGTCCGTCTCCTACCGCCGTCGCTTCGACCGGTCGGCGATCCGGGTACCCGCCGCCGTCGGAGCCGGCCTGCTGCTGGCGCTGGTGCTGATCGCGGTCCTGGCCCCGACCGGATCCACCCCGGCGGTGGACACCGCCGTCCACGACGCGTTCGTCAACCTCCGCACGGGGACACTCACCACCGTCGCCCTGGTCCTGACGAATGTGGGGAGCCCGTTCGGGTCGGCCACCCTGCTCCTGCTGCTGGCCGCCTACCTGGCCCGGCGGACCGCCTCCTGGACCCCGCCGTTGATCCTGCTCGTCGGGCCGCTCGTCACCGGGGCGATCAACACCGCGATCAAGTACAGCTTCCGGCGGGAGAGGCCGTCACTGACCGAACAGCTGGTCCTGACCACCGATCCGTCCTTCCCGTCCGGGCATGTGGCCTGGGCCGTCAGCACCTGGGGCTGCATCGCGGTGGCGATGGTCTGGGTGTACCCGGACATCCGGCGGTCACTGCTCGTCCCGCTGTGCGCGATCGTGCCCGTTCTGGTCGCCCTGACCCGGCTCTACCTGGGTGTTCACTACCTCACCGATGTGACGGCCGCGGCCTGCCTTGGCCTGGCGGCCACGGCCTTCACCGTTGCCGGGTTCCGCTGGGCGGCCGATCGGCGGGCCCGGCTCGGCGGCCCCGGCGACGGGCCTGACGACAGGGGTGACGGCGGGGGTGACGGTGGTCCCGGCGGTGGCATACAAAGCCCGGCCACTGGGCATCACTGACGTCAGGGGTTACCTCCTGCCCGCCTGACGAAAGGAAGCATCATGGCAGCACGTTCGGCCAAGAAGCCCGCACTTCCGAAGTTCACCGTTCCCTCCATGAGCAAGGAGGACGGCGCCGAGGTCGCCGCCGCCCTCCAGCAGCGTTTGAACGCCCTGAACGACCTGGCCCTGACCCTCAAGCACATCCACTGGAATGTCGTCGGGCCACATTTCATCTCGGTGCACGAGATGATCGACCCGCAGGTCGACGCCGTCCGACTGATGGTGGACGCGATCGCCGAGCGGATCGCCACCCTGGGCACGGCCCCGGTCGGCACCCCCGGTGCGCTGGTCGCCGCCCGTACCTGGGAGGACTACTCCCTGGGCCGGGACAATGCCATCGCCCACCTCGGTGCCCTCGATCTGGTCTACCAGGGCGTCATCTCCGACCACCGCAAGGCCGCCGACGATGTCGAGGACGCCGATCCGGTGACGAACGATCTGCTGATCGGTCATCTGCACGAGTTGGAGCAGTTCCACTGGTTCGTCCGGGCCCACCTGGAGACCACGACCGGCGGACTCACGACCACGGGGGCCGACTCCGAGACGGGTGCGGCCGAGGCGGCCGAGGCCCACGCCGGCCCGAGCGGCAACACCTGATCCTCCCCCTTGTTCCCGCGCACGATGTTCGTTCTCGCGCACGATGTTTCGTGCGCGAGAAACAACATCGTGCGCGGGAACAGGAGGTGGTCTACCCGAGCAGACCCTGCCCGAGCCACTGTCCGGCCTCGAACCCCGGCAGGATCGCGAACACCGCCGAACCCACCGGCGTGGTCCATTTGTTCAGCAGGTCCGACTCGGCCAGTCGTTGCTGCATCGGGACGAACTGCCGACCGATATCGGCCTGGTAGGAGCAGAACAGCTGCCCCACGTCACTGGCCCCGTCCGCATCCGGGCTGTCGTCGTAGTTGTAGGGACGGCGCAGGATCTGCCGCGCCGGCCCGTCCCCGCGGGCCAGCCGCAGGTGGGCGAAATCGGGGATGGCCTTCAACCCGGTGAAGTCCAGCGCCGCCAGGTCCGGTTCCTCGTGCTCGGCGGAACCGCTCAGCGGAGCGCCGGTGTCCAGATGACGACCCATCACCTGTTCCATCGCGGACCGATCCAGCTCGTCCCACCTGTCCAGATCCATCCGGATCCGGCGCAGCACCATGGTGGTGCCACCGGCGAACCACCCCGGCCCGGTGTCCCACACCACGGCGTCGAACTCGGTATCCGTTGCGGGGTTGACGGTTCCGTCGATCTGCCCCATCAGATTACGGTCCCCGGAACCCGGGATCCCTGACCCCACCGCCCGGCGGAATCCCCGCTGGAACCAGCGCGGGACGGCAAACGCACGGGTGTCCTTCAACAGCATCCGCTGCGTGTGCGCCACCACCATCGCATCGTCGGCACAGATGTGGAGCAGGAGATCGCCGCCGGACCACCGGTCCTGCAGCTGATCGATCTTCGGGAACGCAGGCAGTTCGACCAGACCGGCCGGTTGTTGTTCCGTCAGCCCCGTTCTGGCGAAGAGTCCCGGCCCGAAGCCCACCGTCACGGTCAACCGGGCCGGGGTGGCTGCCAGCTCCGCGGCCGTGTCGGCCAGGGCCGCGCGGCCGCTCGTCACCCGGGTGATGTCGTCGGTGAGCAGGCGCATCAACCGTCCCACCGCGGCCGCATCGACCCCCTCCCGCAGATCGAAGGCCGCGAAGACCGAGTGGGCCTGCGGTGCGGTCACCACCCCCGACTGATGTTTCCCCGCAGCGGGTTCCATACCTGTACCGACAAAGGTGGATCGGGCCAGGAGCGCATCCCGCTCCACCCGGGCGATGGTCGACCTCTCCCGATCGGCGGCCAAAGCGGTGGCCGTCGCCGCCACGGCGGCCGCACCGCCGATCACCCCCGAGCCTGCGGCGAAGAGCATCCGCCGCCGACTCACCCCCGTAGGTGCAGCACCGGGATCCGGCCGGACACCGGGCTCGACCGCGGTGACCCCAGAGATGTTCTCACCCATGGGATGTGGCAGTCCCCGGTGTCGAAACACCGGCGCTGTGCTCCGTCCCGGCCGTGGCGGCGTCCGTTCCCATGGACATCCCGCCGGTCTCGCCGCCCTGGTAGTTCTCGTTGGCCCCCGCGAACTCCTTCGTCAGGGTCTGGAAACTCATGGTCGACCCGTTGTCGAAGGTCAACGAGACCGTCACCTGTTCACCCGGCGGGAGCGGGGTCTGCACATCCATGATCATCACGTGCAACCCGCCAGGTTCCAGCGTGGTGCTTCCTCCGGCCGGGACGGTGATACCGCCGGCAACCGGACGCATCACCATCGCGCCGTCGGCCATGGCCATCTCGTGCAGTTCCGTCCGCCCCGACGCACTGTTCGTCGCCGAGACCACGGTCAGGTCCTTGTCCGTGTGGTTGGTCAACACCCCGAAAGCCGCGGTCATCGTGGTGTCCTCGGCACCGAGGGTGGATTTCACCCAGGAATCGGCAATGGTGACCGCACCGTCGGCTTCGGCAGCGGCCGGGGGGCCAGCAGCCGGAGTGACAGAGCCGTTGGCGGGCACCGGCTCCTGGGCGGAGCTGCACCCGCCGACGATCAGGAGCCCGGCACAGGCCACTGCCGCCGTCCACCGCTGACGAGCACGTCGTTCGTTGATCTTCACTGATTCTCTTCCCTGGAGACGGACGGGGCGCGTTGCCGGACGCTGCCGGTGCGGGGTCGAATCCCGGACCTGTCCATGGTTGTCGGCCGGCGCACCGCCGAAGTTCCCACCACCGACAGATCCCGGTCCGCGGCGAACATCCCAGCGGCTACTATCTTCTACGTGACGTCGGAGCGCGTATGGGACGAGGCCTCGTCCCTGGCCGCCCTGGCCGCGCAGGGGGATCGGTCCGCGCTGGCCAGGATGATCGCCCTGACCCAGCGGGACGTCTGGCGCTACGTCGCCTTCCACGCCCATCCGCGGGACGCCGACGACCTGACCCAGGACACGTTCCTGCGGGCGATCGGGAGCCTGCCGTCGTTCCAGGGCCGATCCAGCGTGCGCACCTGGCTGCTGGTGATCGCCCGCCGCGTCGTCATCGACCACCTGCGCAAACGGTCGAGCCGACCGCGGATCGCCGCGACGGAGAACTGGCAGGCCCTGGCCGACGGCGAACAGACCGACACCCTGCCGTTCACCGAGCTGGTGGAACTGGATCTGTTGTTGGCCGGGCT
The DNA here is from genome assembly GCA_003576535.1 of Nakamurella silvestris. Lineage (GTDB taxonomy): Bacteria > Actinomycetota > Actinomycetes > Mycobacteriales > Nakamurellaceae > Nakamurella > Nakamurella silvestris. Next base: position 40,109 of record QXCQ01000220.1, read on the forward strand.
CACCTCCGAGCGACGGGAGGCCCTCATCCTGACGCAGGTACTGGGCCTCGGCTACGAGGAAGCCGCCGAGATCTGCCGCTGCCCGGTGGGCACCATCCGGTCCCGGGTCGCCCGGGCCCGCGCCGATCTGATCAGGCTCAGCGCCGAGGACGCGGGGCACGCCGCCAGGTAGTGCGCCTGCAGCACGACCCCGTTCGGGCGGTCCGCCTAGGCCGCATGCCGTTTACCGGCGGGCCGCAGTCCTCCGCCCCGGGTCCCGGTCTCCCCCACGATCCTCTCGGGCATGACATCCATGGGTGAATAACGGCTCTCGTCCAGCAGACCGCGACGGGCCCGCGGCCCGGTCCGGCGTTCGTATCCACGGTTGACCGCCAACAGCAGCCCCAGGCCCACGGCCACCAGGACATGGGATCCCAGCCGCGCGGCCTCCACGTTGCCGTTGAAGATGTCGACCACCGACACCCCGGTCAGCACCAGGAAGAAGACTCCGAGGGTCGGGAGCAGGCCGCCGGCAAGCCGGGGCACCGCCGCCGCCACCGCGAACCCGATCCCCAGTGCGATGTTCCAGGCGGCACTTTCGTTGAACAGGTGACCGGCACCCTCCCCGTGCGCTCCGTGTCCGACCCCCATCAGCTGGGTGAACCCCAGGGCCAGTTGGGCCAGACCCACCAGTCCGAGCAGCACCCGCCAGACCTCCTGCCGACCGAACCGTTGCGGGACCTCCACCTCGGCGGACCGGGCGAGAACGGCGGCCGTGAGGTCCGGTGTGGGCGACACCGGGCGCACCCGGATCAATCTGGAGAGGCGTCCGGCCTCGTCCAGCCAGACCCGGCAGCCCGCGCAGATGAGGAGATGCGCGTCCACCGAGCTGTCGTCCACCGGTCCCGGCTCGTTGTCCAGGCGGGCAGACAGGGCCTCACGACATGTTTCACAGTCCACACCACTATTGTCGCCGCACGGTGGCGGAAAGTTCCCGGGTCCGTCAGATGACGGCGACGGTCGCCCTGGCGATGGCCAGCTCCTCGTTGGTCGGCACCACCATCACCCGCACGGCCGACCCGTCGGTCGAGATGGTCCGCGGTTCACGGGAGGCGGCCGCGTTGCGGGCCGGGTCCAGCCGGATCCCGAGCCCCTCCAGATCCCTCAGGATCGCCGCGCGGGTCAGCGCGTCGTTCTCCCCGACCCCGGCGGTGAAGGTGAGCACGTCCAGACCTCCGAGGACCGCCAGGTAGGCGCCGATGTACTTGCGCACCCGATGGCAGTAGACGTCGAAGGCGAGGGCGGCGTCGGTGTTGCCCTCGTCGATCAGCCGGTGCAGATCGCGGAAGTCGTTGACCCCGGCCAGCCCCGTCATCCCGGACCGGCGGTTGAGCAGGGTGTCCAGATCGGCCACCGACATCCCGGCCTGTCGGTTCAGATGGAAGAGCACACCCGGGTCGATGTCGCCGGACCGGCTGCCCATGACCAACCCTTCCAGGGGCGTCATCCCCATCGAGGTCTCGACCGGCTTTCCCGCCCGGACCGCGGAGGCCGATGCCCCGTTGCCCAGGTGCAGGACGATCTGCCGCAGGTCGGTCCGGTCGAGGAGCTCGGCGACCTTCCCGGACACGTAGGCATGGCTGGTGCCGTGGAAGCCGTACCGCCGGACCTCGTACTTCCGGGCCACCTCGCGGTCGATGGCATAGGTCGCAGCAGCCTCCGGCAGGTCCCGGAAGAAGGCGGTGTCGAACACCGCGACATGCGGGACGTCGGGAAACACCTTGCGCGCCTGACGGATCCCGGTGACATTGGCCGGGTTGTGGAGGGGCGCGAGGACCGAGAGCTCGTCGATGGCCGCCACCGTCGCATCGTCCAGCACGGTCGGGTCGGTGAAACGCCGCCCGCCGTGGACCACCCGGTGCCCCACCGCCACCACCCCGGCATCGGTCAGTTCCAGGCGCGAATCCTCGAACAGCCGGCGGATGATGTCCAGACCCGCGGCATGGTCCTCGATCCGCCCCTGGTAGGTGTAGGTCTTCCCGTCACGCAGATGCGTGACGGAGCCGACCTTCTCACCGATCCGCTCGGCGATCCCGCTCGCTGCGCACTCACCGGTGTCGGCGTCGACCAGCTGGTACTTGATCGAGGACGACCCGCAGTTGAGGACCAGAACATTCCGTGCCATCAGCTCTCCCCCTGGTTTCCCGACGCGACCTGTCCGACACCCTGCGCCTGGATCGCCGTGATGGCAACCGTGTTGACGATGTCGGCGACCAACGCGCCACGGGACAGGTCGTTGACGGGCCGGTTGAGACCCTGCAGCACCGGCCCGATGGCCACGGCGTTGGCGCTGCGCTGCACCGCCTTGTAGGTGTTGTTCCCGGTGTTCAGATCCGGGAAGATCAGTACCGTCGCGTGGCCGGCGACCTGGGAGTCGGGGAGCTTGGACTTCGCCACCCCCATGTCCACCGCGGCGTCGTACTGGATCGGTCCTTCCACCAGCAGGTCCGGCCGCCGGCTGCGGACCAGTTCCGTTGCGGTGCGGACCTTGTCGACATCCGCGCCGGTGCCGGAGGTACCGGTGGAATAGGAGAGCATGGCCACCCGGGTGTCCACCCCGAACTGCTCGGCGGTCGTGGCCGAGGAGATGGCGATGTCGGCCAGTTGCTCGGCCGTCGGATCGGGATTGACCGCGCAGTCCCCGTAGACCAGCACCCGGTCGGCCAGGCACATCAGGAACACGCTGGAGACGATCGAGGTGCCGGGGCTCGTCTTGATGATCTCGAAGGAGGGTTTGATCGTGTGGGCCGTGGTGTGGGCCGCCCCGGACACCATCCCGTCGGCCAGGCCCAGGTGCACCATCATGGTGCCGAAATAGGAGACGTCGGTGACGACCTCGCGGGCGCGGTCCATCGTCATCCCGCGGTGCCCGCGCAGTCGGGTGTACTCCTGGGCAAAACGTTCGACGAGCTCCTCGTCGAACGGCGAAACGACGGCGGCCGCCGAGATGTCCAGGCCGAGGGCGGAGGCCCGCGCCCGCACCGCCCGCTCCTCCCCCAGCAACGTCAGGCGGGCGACCCCGAGCCGCAGCAGCGAGGCCGAGGCCCGCAGGATCCGTTCGTCACCGCTCTCGGGCAGCACGATGTGCTTCTGGTCGGCGCGCGCCCGGTCGAGCAGCCGGAACTGGAACATCAGCGGGGTCACCAGATCCGAGCCGCTGGAATCGGCCACGTCGATCGCCTGCAGGATCGCGTCGGCGTCGACGTTGTCGGTGAACACCCGCAGGGCCGTCTCGACCTTGGCCACCGAATGCACCGTGAGCCGGCCGCGGACGGCGGCCAGGGCGGTCGCCGTCTCGAAGGTCCCGTGGTCGGACACGATGATCGGCAGGTCGTTGTCACTGCCGCTGATCAACTGCTGCACCGGCTCCGGCGGGCTGTACCCACCGGTCAGCACGATCGCGGCCAGGGCCGGGAAATTGGCCGACTCGTGGGCCATGACAAGGCCGGGCAGCAGGTCCGAGCGGTCTCCGGGGGCGATCACCGTCACCGACTCGTGCAGCCGGGTCAGCACATTCGGCAGGGACATGGCGGCGACGATGAACCCGAGGGACTCGCGGGCCAACAGGTCGGCATGACCACGGACCAGCGTTCCTCCGCAGGCCGCACGTAGGGCCTCCACCGTCGGCGCGACCAGCAGCGGGGTCTCCGGGATGGCCCCGGAGGGCAGGCCGACCGAGGCGGCGAGCAGTTCCCGCACCCGATCGAGATCCTCGGCGGCCACCCGGTTCGCCACCACCGCCACCAGACGCGCGTGGGAGTGGGCGAGCTCGGCACGGGCCTGTTCGACGGCGATCAGGATCTCCGCGGGCGTACGTGAGCGCCCGTGCACCACCAGCACCACGGGGGAACCGAGGTTGGCGGCGATGCTGGCGTTGAAGGCCAGTTCGTTCGGGCTCGAGACGTCGGTGTAGTCGCTGCCCAGCACGACCACCACATCGAACCGGCCGACCAGCAGGTGGTAGCGGCGGATGATCTCCTCCATCGCCACCACCGGGTCGGTGTGCAGGTCCTGGTAGCTGACCCCGATGGCCTCGTCGTACTCCTGGGTGATCGCCCGGTGGCCGAGCAGCAGCTCCACCACGTTGTCGGTCTCCTGGGCGGACCTGGTCACCGGCCGGTACACGCCGACCCGGCCGACCTTCCGGGTGAGCCGGTCGAGCAGCCCGAGGGCAACCGTGGACTTGCCCGATTCCCCTTCGAGGGAGGCGATGTACACACTCGTCGTCATACCCGCGAGGCTAGCCGCGCAGCCGATGTGACGCGTGTCCCGCCTCCTGCCGGTACCGTCTGGTGAACGATCCCCGCCAGGGCGCGGGGCCGGGACCGGTGGAAAGGGAGCGGTGCCATGCGACGGTCGGAGCGCGAGGTCACCCACCGGCGATCCGGACGAGGGTGGGCGGGGGCCGTTCTGCTGCCGGCCCTGGGAGTGTTGGTCGCGTGCACCTCGACCGTCGCCGGCACCGCCCTGCCCGGGCCGGATGTGGTCGCCTCGACCCGGAAATCGACGGCACCCGCGCCCCCCACCACCGCCGCGCCGTCAAGCACCTCCGCCGGGAGCGTCGGCACCACCAACAACACCCCGCCGACCACACCTCCCACGGAGAACAGCCCATCGGCGAGCCAGACATCTGCGGCGGCAACGAATTTCGGCGTCAACCTGGACTACGACTTCCTGGACGACGAGGACAAGGCCGGTATCGTCGAATTCGCCCGTCTGCTCGTCGAGAGATCCGGGGACGGCATCGGCGCGCAATGCTCGGCCTTCAACACCGCGGCCCTGAACCGGACCTGGGCCGATGCCGGCAACCGGGCCCAGGCGCTCGATCTGCTGCGTTCGTCGAAGGCGCTGAGCGAGAACGACAACGGCGTGCTCACCTGGACGAACGCAGGCCTCGACGAGAGTCTGATCGGCAACTACGAGGGACTGCCCGCCCCGTGTTTCCTGCTGTTGAGTGCCCCCCAGTCCGAACAGGACCCGATCGGCTGCGCCGATGCCTACGACGCGGGAAAGGTACTGGACGACACCGAGGTGGACGAGCGTTGGACCTACTGTTTCACCGGCGGCTATCTCGCGGTCGGTGGTCTGAAGGCGGGCACCCCGGACGGTGCCGATTCGGTCGCCCTGATGCGTGAGAGTGCCGACGGCACCTTGAAGACGGTGCTGCCCGCCACCAAGAGCTTCGACGCCGGGAAACTGGAGAAGCTGACGCTGCCGTCGGATGCCAGTGCTTTCCTGTTGGAGAGCAAACGCTGGAAGAGCTTGAACGACAACATCGGCTGAGATCCCCCGCCCGCCCGGTGGGCCGGGCAGGGGATCTCAGCCGGCAGTTGTCAGTCGTTCGTGGCGAAGGCCGCGTCGAAGGCCGCCGACGGCGGGTCGAACGCGAGGCTGCGGACGAACTTCAGCGCCTCCGGGGCACCGACGAGCCGGTCCATGCCGGCGTCCTCCCATTCGACGGAGATCGGGCCGTCGTAACCGATGGTGTTCATCATCCGGAAGGAATCCTCCCAGGGGACGTCACCGTGGCCGGTGGACACGAAGTCCCAGCCACGACGGGGATCCGCCCACGGCAGGTGCGAGCCCATCCGACCGTTCCGGCCGTTGCCGACCCGCTTCTTGGCGTCCTTGCAGTCGACATGGTAGATCCGGTCCCGGAAGTCCCACATGAATCCGACGGGATCCAGGTCCTGCCAGACGAAGTGGCTCGGATCCCAGTTCAGGCCGAAGGCCTCGCGGTGGTCGATCGCGTCCAGGGTGGCCACGGTGGTGTAGTAGTCGTAGGCGATCTCGCTCGGGTGCACTTCGTGGGCGAACCGGACGCCCTCGGAGTCGAACACGTCCAGGATCGGGTTCCACCGGTCGGCGAAATCCTGGTAGCCGGCATCGATCAGGTTCTGGGCGACCGGCGGGAACATCGCGATGTACTTCCAGATCGAGGATCCGGTGAATCCGACAACCGTCTTCACACCCAGTCGAGCTGCGGTGCGGGCGGTCATCTTCATTTCCTCGGCTGCACGCTGCCGCACACCCTCGGCGTCACCGTCACCCCAGATGGCGCTGGGCAGGATCGCCTTGTGCCGCTCGTCGATCGGGTCATCACACACGGCCTGACCCTTGAGGTGGTTGGAGATCGCGAAGACCTCGAGTTCGTACTTCTCGAGAATGTCCTTGCGACTTTGCAGGTAGGCATCATCCTCAGCGGCGCGCCAGACATCCAGATGATCGCCCCAACAGGCGATCTCCAGTCCGTCGTAGCCCCAACCGGAGGCGAGTTTGGCTACCTCCTCGAAAGGCAGGTCTGCCCATTGACCGGTGAAAAGCGTCACCTTGCGCGTCATTCGTTGTCTCCATTTCGTTGCGCCGCTGTTGTTCGGATACTGCACTCGGGCGGTAGAACCCAGAGTAATGATGGGAAAACACCTCGGCGGTGCCGGGGCGGGGTTGTTGT
>QXCQ01000165.1 GCA_003576535.1 Nakamurella silvestris
CGGCTCCGGAGGGGTTGGCTGCGGCGTAGGCGGCGCAACCGGCACCGACCAGGCCGCCGGCCATCTCGCCCGAACCGGAGGTCATCGCCGTCGTCATCGCGCCGGTGGCGCTGGTGGTGGTGGAGGAGGCCGGGGTGGCGTTGTCGTTGCTGCCGCAGGCGGCGGTGACGGCGAGGGCCGCGGCGGTCACTGCGACGAGCAGTGCCTTTTTGGATACCTGGAACATGGAGGTTCCCTTTCAGGTCGTTGACGAGGCCGGGTACTGGCGTCGGAAGATCGGCGGATCGATTGTTTGTGTGTCGGTGACTCTCGGGAAGGGTTTCGGGGCGGATCGGTGTCCGGATTGCCGAAATCGGGAATAAATCTTGACTTATCGTAAAAACCCTGATCGGAGCCGATGATGTCGTCGACGAATCACCGGAGGACACACAAAAAGCCGCCTGCCGTGTCGGTGGGACACGGCAGGCGGCCGGCAGAACGGGGCGTGTCCACCACGCCGGTGTTCAGGACGCCGGGGTTCAGGACACCGAGACCGCCCGGGAGTCGTATCCCGTGGCACCGTCCGGCAGGACCCCGGCGACGTCGGCGGTCTGCACCTGGCCGGTGCCGTCGGTGGCCCGCACCTTGATGTTGTGGTTCCCGGGTGTGGCGTCCCATTCGTACACCCATTGTCGCCACGTGTCTTTCGTCAACTGGGTGGACAGCTTGGCCTCGGCCCAATCGCTGTCGTCCACCTGTACCTCGACCTTGGAGATGCCGCGGTGCTGAGCCCACGCCACACCGGCCACGGCGTTCTTGCCCGCCGTCAGCTTGGCGAAGGAGCGCGGGACGTCGATGCGACTGGCGGTCTTGATCGGACCCTTCGCGCCCCAGCCCCGCTGGGTCCAGTAGGCCTGGGCCTGGTCGTACCGCATGACTTCCAATTCGACCACCCATTTCGTTGCCGAAACGTAGCCGTAAAGGCCGGGGACGACCATTCTCACCGGAAATCCGTGTTCAAAGGGAAGGACCTCGCCATTCATGGCCACGGCCAGCATCGCATCCCGCCCGTCGAGCAGAACCTCCAGGGGCGAACCTATTTCCATCCCGTCGGAGGAGCGTGACATCACCATGTCGGCATCGGCGGAGGGACCGGCCTCGCGGATCAGGTCCGCCAGGGCGGTTCCCTGCCATTTCGCGTTGCCGATCAGGTCACCGCCGATCTCGTTGGAGACACACGTCAGCGTGACCATCCGCTCGATCTGCGGTCGTTTGAGCAGATCGGCGTAGTTGATCCGGACCTCCTGGTCGACCATGCCGAAGATCCGCAGTTCCCACGTGTCGGCGTTGAGCTTCGGTACCACCAGGGCGGTGTCGATCCGGTAGAAGTCGCCGTTCGGGGTGACGAAGGGGGAAAGCCCGTCGACCTTCAGGTCGACGCCGGCCGGCAGCGGTGGGAGCTGGTCGAACTTGGCGGCGGCGGAGGCCTCGGTGGCCGCGTGTTCCCGGGAGGCCTCGGCCGCCGCGGAGGTGGGGATCAGCTGGGACAGGCCACCGGAGGCCACAGCCGCGCCGGCACCGATCCCGGCCATCTGCAGGAAACGTCGGCGATCACCACCGGTTGCGCCGTCCTCCGGGCTGCGCAGGGGCGCGGCCCGGAAGAGCGCTCGCAACGCCGCATTTCCGGCGACCACGCCGAAGATGGTCGGCAGGATGTCCTGGATGACGAACAGCGAGCGGGAGGCGATCGCGGCGACCACCACCGCGCCGAGCACGGCCAGCAGGATGGAGCCGTACAGGACCGCCCGCCGGGCCAGGAGGCCGACCGCTGCCGACAGCCCGAGGAGCACCACACCCATTCCCAGGGCCAGGGCCGGTTTGTCGAAGTGGCCCAGGTTCTCCTTGGCCCAGTTGACGATGGATGCCGGCGTCAGGTCGATGAAGGAGCTGCCGAGGGAGAGCAGCGGTGAGGCGTTGCTCGACAGCAGGTTCACGGCCCGGCCGAGGGCGGCGAGCAGCTCGGCCACCCCGATCGCCACCGCTGCGGCGACGATGCCCGAGACGATGGCGGCCCAGCGGCCGACGCGGGCCGGGTGCGGCTGCGTGGTGGTTGTCATGTGGCTACTTCGATTCTGCCGTTCGAGCGGATTGGCTTCCACGATCCTCCTGAAAGCCGCGGCCGACCTGAACGCACCGGTGCCCGGGCCGACGCAGGACGGCCCGACGGCACACTTGCACGATCAGCCGATCACGATCGTGCAGGTCAGCGGGCAAATCCCGCGATCGTGGGAGTTGTCGGAGGGTGTTGATCACCGTCCGCGATCGGCGGCAGGTTTTCCCACCCATCCGAACCGGAGGCCGCACCGAATTACCGTTCGTCAGGAGGGAAGAACTCCGCCGGACATGCCGCACGAAACTCCGTCCCGGACCCCACGTGACCTGGGAGTGAAAACCCGATCACGTACCGCAACCGAACACCAAGGAGAACTGAGAGGATGAACTCGTGACGAACACCCCGCCCGAGGGCAACCGAGTGTCCCCTCTTCGCGCAGTGCCCGACGCCGACCCCTCCCTCGAGAAACCGGTCAGCGAGCGATCGCTGCTCGACGAGTTGCTGGGCCAGGTCGCCCGCGGTGACCAGCAGGCCTACGCCTCGCTGTACGACCAGATGTCGCCGCGTGTCTACGGCATCGCCCGCCGGGTCGTCCGTGACCCGTCACAGGCGGAGGAGGTCGGCCAGGAGGTGATGCTGGAGGTCTGGCGTCGTGCCACCCGGTTCGACCCCGCCCGAGGCAGCGCGCTCTCCTGGATCATGACGATCGCCCATGCCCGGTCCGTCGACCGGGTCCGTTCGGCCCAGGCGTCGACCGACCGTGACGTCCGGTACGCCACGGAGACCATCGAACGCGACACCGATGTGGTGGTGGACGCGGTCGAGGCCTCCTTCGAGCGCAAACAGGTGCAGCGATGCCTGTCCACGCTCACCGACCTGCAGCGCGAATCGATCAACCTGGCCTACTACTCGGGCTACACCCAAGCCGAGGTGGCCGTAGCCCTCCAAACGCCGCTGGGCACGGTGAAGACCCGTTTACGCGACGGACTCATCCGACTGCGTGATTGCTTAGGGGTACCCGCATGACCATCGATGGTGCATACCTGACCTCCGGTGCCGCCGCGCTCCACGCGCTGCCCGCCGACGAGGCTGCCGAATTCGAGGCCTTCGCCGCGCAGGACGAGACCTGTGCGGCCGAGATGGCCGGCTTCCGTGAGACCGCTGCCATGCTCGGATCCGTCGTCGCCGAGACACCGCCCGCCTCCATGCGGGCCAACGTGATGCGGCTGATCACCAACACCCGTCAGCTTCCCCCGCTCACCGAGGACTCCCGGGGACGGCACGCCGCCGCCCCCGAGGAGGCTCCGGCCCCCGGGGTCACCTCGCTGGCAGCGGTCCGCGAGCGCAGGTTCGGTGTGGGCGCGAAGTGGTTGGTCGCCGCCGCGGCCGCCGCGATCCTGGTGACCGGGACGTTGTTCTTCGTCAACCGCGACAGCACGTCCCAGGACCCCGCGGTGGCCATGGCCAACTGTGTCGCCCAGGACACCGCCGCCAAAACCGTCGAGGGCACCCCGGACTCGATGGGCAAGAGCCAGGTCGTGGTGTCGGCGAGCTGCAATGCCGCGACCTTCTCGGTCTGGAACCTGGACCCGCTGCAGCCCAACAGCTCCTACCAGCTGTGGGTGATGCAGGGGACCACCGGTGCCCGTTCGGTCGGCCTGCTGCACACCGATGCGAACGGCAACTACCCCCAGGTGACGGCCGAGATCAAACCGGGCGACACCGACATGGGAATTTCGGTCGAACCCGCTGCCGGCTCGCCCGCGCCGACGACCGCTCCCATCGTGGTGGTGCCGATCAGCACCTGATCGTCAGCAGGTCCTCCATCAGCGGTACCTTGTCCGATCTGCGTTCGGGTCGGAAGAGGTACCGCTGATCGGCGTTTCCGGGCTGGTCAGGCCGCAAGCTTGGGCAGGTCCTCCGGCCGCGGGTCTTGGCGGTCCCGGGGGCCGAGTTCCACCACCAGCATGGCGATCAACATCAGCAGGCCACCGATCCCGATGCGCAGGGTCAGCGGCTCCCCGATGAAGGTGATCGCGAAGGCGGCCGCCCACACCGGCTCGGTGGACATGATGATCGCCGCCCGGGAGGCGGCGAGATGGGCCTGCGCCCAGGACTGGACGATCATCGCCAGCGCCCCGGAGATGAGCGCCATGTAGACGATGGCGAGCCAGTCCCCACCGGTGGAGGGCAACGCCATTCCGCCGGGGACGGCCACCACCAGGCAGACCAGCGCACAGACCACGATCTGCACCACACTCAGGCCCAGTGCCTCGCGGCTGGTGGACCACGCGCTCAGCCCCACGATGTGCAGGGCGAACAGCAGCGCGGACCCCAGCGTGATCGCCTCGCCGTACCCGAGGGCGAAGCCGTTGAGGGCCATGACTCCGAGGCCGATCAACGCGAGAAAGGCGCCGAACCACCAACGCGGGGTGATCCGGGTTTTCAGCAGCAGCGCCCCGCAGACCGGGGTGAGCACCACGTAGGTGCCGGTGATGAACCCCGAGACACTCGCCGAGGTATGGGCAAGTCCGCTGGTCTGGACGATCTGGGCCACCCCGTAGAGCGCTCCCAGGATCGCCCCGTTGCGCAGGGTCCGTCGGTTCAGGGCCCGGACGGCGCGGTGGAAAAGGAGCAGCATGACCACCGCTGCGATAACGAATCGGACAGCAAGGAAGTCGACAGCGCTGATGCGGTTCAGTAATTGCTTGGTGAGCGGGAATGATGAACCCCAGACGGCAGCCACTGTCAACAGGCCGATGAGTGCCAGGGCAGACTGCCGGGGGGTGGACGTTGCGCGGGACACCCCTGGAATGTTCCAGCAGAACCCGTGCAACCCGAAATCGTCGTTGTTCCGTCTATCAATCAGGGCAGGAGGTTCCCGGTGGGCCCGGAGGAGGAGGCGGCGTTCGCTGAGTACTTCACGGCCCGTAGGGACCACGTCCGCCGGACCGCCTACCTGCTGTGCGGGGACTGGCACAAGGCCGACGACCTCGCCCAGACGGCCTTCGTCAAGCTCTACGGGGCCTGGACGCGGGTGCGGGAGCCGAAGGCCCTCGACGCCTACGTGCGGTCCTGCCTGGTCCGCTCGGTGGTGGACGAGTCCCGTCGCCCCTGGCGTCGGGAACGGGCCGTCGACATCGTGCCCGACGTGCCCGACGATCTGGACTTCTCCAGCATCGTCGCAGACCAGGACCAGTTGAGGACGGCGCTCGCGGCGATCGGGCCCGGCCAACGAGCAGTATTGGTGTTGCGGTACTTCGAAGGGATGGATGTGGCCGGCGCGGCCGAGGCGCTGGGGTGCTCCGAAGGAAATGTGAAGAGTCAGACGGCTCGTGGGCTCGCCGCGTTGCGTGCGGTCCTGGAGCCTTGAGCATGAGGACGACATCGGCAACCGGCGTTCCGGTTCGCGAGAAACGTTCGACGGGCAGCTTTCGACAGGAAAGGAGGTGAGGAGATGACGGACAAGGACACCGGTGCGGTGCCGGACACCGGTGCGGTGCCGGAGGACGGTGCGGTGCCTGAACACAGGCAGGTCGACGACACGACGGAGCGACCTGTCGACCGGATCGAGGCCGATTTCGGGTTGTCCGGCCTGTTCGACTCCCTCACCGCCGACCCGCCGGAGAGCCGGTTGAGCCCGCTGGGTGTGATGTCGCGGGCCAAACGGCTCGAACGTGAGAAGCGCGGTCGGCGGCACAAGTGGGTCCTCGGCTCCGCTGCCGGGATCGCGGCCGTGGTGCTGCTCGGGTTCACCGGCAAGGCCCTGTTCAAGGACGGTTTCGGCGGATCCGACGCTGCCTCCGCGCAGGCCGGGACCCATGTCGATGCCTCCCTGCGCGCCGACTCGCAGGCTCCCGCCGCTTCACAGTTGGAAACGTTGTGGAGCAGCGATGCCGCCGTCGGCACCGAGGGGACCAACGACACCTCCGGCGCGGGCGAGGAGACCAGCGCGGCCTCGGCCGGGCCGATCGAGCAGAGCACGGCCGACAGCGGAAATGCGTTCACCGGCGTCGGTGGGATCACCGAGTTCCAGCTCTACGCTTGGACGCAAACTCCCCTTCCGCACTCAGGAACCATCAACTTCAGCTCGGGGGACTGCGTGGCCCCGCTGCTGGGCAAGGCCGCCCTCGATCAGCTGACCGCTGCACTGCCCGCCGGTGTGGACCGGACCTCGGCCGGCCAGGCGTACGTCGACTGTGACCTGGTCGGGGCGACCCAGGGTGTGTCCTTCACGGTGGCAGCGGGCGGTGTGCTGCCGGCCGGGGAACTGCGGTTGGTGGCCCTGACCGATCCGGCATCGGCGAAGGTGTTCCTGGACGCCCCGATCCTTGTCCCGGATTCGTTGACCGTCAGCTCCGGCCCCGTCGCCACTTCCTCCGCCGGTCAGGGGTTGGAGCCACGGTTCCTGAGCAAGGCCTCCAGTGGTGCGGCGGTGCAGTCCTGGGTGGATCCCCTGGGCGAACGGGTGACCGCGGTGGCGGGAACGGCCATGCCCGGCCAGGAGGCGACCACGGCGGCATCCGCTCCGGACACGGTCGCCACAGGGGAAAGCACGACGAACCTGGACGCCAGCCATCGGCAGTCCTACCTGCCCCTGAAGCTCAGCGCCGGGCAGATCTCCTCCCTCAGCGCGGCCGACCAGGAACTGCTGCGGTTGAACGGCGTCCTGATGGCGGCGCTGGAGTAGGCCGGGGCAGTTGGGCCGGACCAGCGGGATGGGCCAGCGGGACGGATCAGCACAACGGACCAGCGGGACGGGCGTTCGCGGGCGGAGGACCAGGGCCGGGTCCCCGGGTGTGACCTGACCCGGGTGGTTCGACCTCGACGGCCCGGACTGCGAGAATGAGTTGTGTGACTCAGACCCCCGCAACGAAACCGTCCGTAGAGAATGTCCTGGCCGGGCGCTACGCCTCGACCTCGATGGTGAACATCTGGTCGCCGGAGAACAAGATCGTCGCCGAGCGTCAACTCTGGCTGGCGGTGCTGCGGGCCCAGGGACGTCTGGGACTGACGGTGGACCCTCAGGTGATCGCCGATTACGAGGCCGTCATCGACCAGGTGGACCTGGAGTCCATCGCCGCGCGTGAGCGGATCACCCGGCACGACGTGAAGGCCCGGATCGAGGAGTTCAACGACCTGGCCGGCCACGAGCACGTGCACAAGGGCATGACCAGCCGGGACCTGACCGAGAACGTCGAACAGGCCCAGATCCTGCAGTCCCTGCAGCTGCTGCGTGAGCGCACGGTCGCCGTCCTGGTCCGGCTGGGTCGTCGATCGACCGAGTACGCCGAGCTCGTCATGGCCGGCCGTTCCCACAACGTTCCCGCCCAGGCGACCACCCTGGGCAAGAGGTTCGCCTCCGCCGCCGACGAGGTCTACCAGGCGTTCCTGCGGATCGACTCCCTGCTCCAGCGGTACCCGCTCCGGGGGATCAAGGGGCCGGTCGGCACCTCCCAGGACATGTTGGACCTGCTCGGATCCCCCGAGGCCCTGGACGAGCTGGAACTGTCCGTGGTCCAGGAGATCTCGGGCAACGACCGGGTGCTGACCAGTGTCGGCCAGGTCTACCCGCGGTCCCTGGACCACGAGGTGCTCGGCGCGCTGGTTCAACTGGCCGCCGGGCCGGCCTCTCTGGCCACCACGATCCGGCTGATGGCCGGTGCGGAGCTGGCCACCGAGGGCTTCCGCCCCGGGCAGGTCGGCTCCTCGGCCATGCCGCACAAGATGAACGCACGATCCTGCGAGCGGGTCTGCGGTCTGGCCGTCATCCTGCGGGGCTACGCCTCCATGGCGGCCGAGCTCGCCGGTGCGCAGTGGAACGAGGGTGACGTCTTCTGCTCGGTGGTCCGCCGGGTCGCGCTGCCCGATGCGTTCTACGCGATCGACGGTCTGTTCGAGACCTTCCTGAACATCCTGGACGATTTCGGCGCCTACCCGGCCGTCATCGAGCGGGAACTGCAGCGGTACCTGCCGTTCCTCGGCACCACGAAGGTGTTGATGAGCGCGGTGCGGGCCGGCGTGGGCCGGGAGACCGCCCACGAGGCGATCAAGGAGCACGCCGTCGGGGTGGCCCTGGCGATGCGGGAGAACGGGCAGGCCGACAACGACCTGCTCGACCGGCTCGCCGCGGACGAGCGGATCCCGATGACGCGGGCCGAGCTGGATGCCGCGCTGAGCGATCACCTGTCCTTCACCGGCGATGCCGGCCGACAGATCCAGGTGATGGTCGGCAAGATCGCCGAACTGGCGGCCGCACATCCGATCGGCGCCGCCTACGCACCCGGCGACATCCTCTGAGCACCTCCCGTTCTCGCGCAGGTTGTTGCTCCTCGCGCACGCAACTACGTGCGCGAGGAGCAGGACCGCGCGCGGGAACGGCAGGCCGTGGGAGGAACTGACCACCGGTGCGCCGTCGACTGCTCCTGCTGACCGCCTTCAGCAGCACCCTGGTGCTGCTGGTCCTGGCGGTGACGGTGCTGCCGCTGATCCGGCCCCGCGTCACCGAACGACTGGACCAGGAACTGCGGGACCCGATCCTGGCGGTGGCTGCCTTCGTCGTCGACAACTCGCCCAGCGACGAGCAGCTGGCTGCCTACCTGGCAACCCTGGACACCTCGCCGGATCATCGGCTCGGCGTGGTGTCCACGTTCGGACGGGCCCCGATGGGCAGCGACGCGGCGCGACTCGGTCGCTACTACGGCAGCCTGACCGGGGTCGGCACCGTCGCCAAACCGAAGGACTGGCCCGCCTACCTGTATCCCCGGTTCTTCGTGGAGAACAGGGATCGGGTGGCCTCCCAAGGCGTGAGCGACGGTCAGCACTTCTGGATCATCGAAGGCACCATCCCGCGTGCGGTGATCGCCCGTCACGAGCGGCAGCAATGGTTGGTCATCGCCGGTCTCGCCGCGTTGGCGCTGGCGATCTCGCTGTTCGGCGCCGCAGTTGTCTCCCGCCGGATCACCCGGCCGATTACCCGCGCAATCGCGACCGCGGAGGCTTTGGGAGCCGGTGACCTGACCGCGGTCGCTCCCGCCACGGGGCCGAAAGAGGTGGTGGAGCTGGGTATCTCGCTCAACCTGCTGGCCGGCCGGATCGATCGGCTGCTGGTCGGCGAACGGGAGCGGGCGACGAGCCTGTCCCATCGGCTGCGCACACCGCTGACCGTGTTGCGGTTGGAGACCGAACGGGCCGAACCACTGCTGGCGGCCTCCCCGGAACAACGGGATCGTCTGCACGCCGGCATCGCCGACCTGGAGCGAGGTCTGGACGAGATCATCCGGGAATCCCAGCAGACCCGGGAGGACGGGGTGTCCACGTCCACGGATGCCAGGGCCGTCGTGCTCAAGCATCTGGAGTACTGGAGTCCACTCGCGGCGGCCCAGGAGCGCGAGGTGACGCGGTCCAGCACAGCGGAGCCACTGCCGGTGACGTTGTCCGCCGAGGACCTCGGTGTGGTGCTGGACGCGGTGTTCAGCAACATCTTCCGGCACACCGCGCCAGGGGTGGGGTTCCGGGTCGATCTTCGACGGGACACCGACCGGATGGTGCTGGAGGTGGTCAACGAGGGTGACGCCGACTCGGTACGGCGGCCAGATCAGGAGGGCTCGACCGGCGTCGGCCTCGAGATCGCCCGGAAGATCCTCCGTGCGGCGGGTGGGACGTTGACCGCACAGGCGGACCTTTCGGCCGGTTTCGCTGTCGTCATCCGGGTGAAGCTGGCGGCCGGCACACTCGCATCGCTCACGGCGACCCGCTGACGCCGAAGGCGGTGCTGCGAGAAATTCCCGCAGCACCGCCTCCAGGTGTGGTTATCCGGCCAGGTTCGCGTAGCGGTGGAAGAAGGCCGCCACCGCCTGCCGGGACGCGGTCTCGGTCGGACGGAACCTCCCGTCGGGGTTCCCGGTGGTGATACCCGTTGCGGCGGCCCACTTCACGGCCTGGCAGAACGGGTCGGATGCCGAGATGTCCGGGAACGGCTTGCCATCGGTGCAGGCACCGCCTTGCCGTCCGGTCTTCAACCGGTGCAGGAACACCACCGCCTGATCCCGGGTGACGGTGCCGCTGGGCAGGAACTTCCCGCCGGTGTTCCCGGTGGTGATGCCCTGTTGGTACATCCAGGCGATCTCCCCGCACAGCGGGTGCGAGATCGGCACGTCCACCGCGGGTTTCGCGGTGCAGGCCGGGGCTTTCGCCTTCCCCGTCGTCAACCGGTACAACCACGCGGCTACGGCATCCCGGGCAAGACCCGAGGCGGGCTTGAAGTTGGTCCCGTCGAAACCGGTGGTGATCCCGCGAGTCGCCAGCCACTGCACATCGTCGAAGAAATCGCTCTTCGGCGGGTGGTCGGCGAAGTAGACCCGCAGGGTGGACGTTCCCGTGGAGCCAGTCGTGGTGGCATTGCCGGCGTAGGTGGCCGAGAGACGATGATCCCCGGCCTTCAGCGGTGCGGCCAAGGTGATCTTGCCGGTCCCACCGGCGTTGACCGTACCGGCACCCAGCACCTTGCTGCCGTCCTTGATCGTGACCGCTCCCGAGGTATCTGCCGATGTGCCGGTGACGGCCACGGCGATCGAGGTGACGGCCGGGCTGACCCGGATCGTGTTCGACGTGGTGATGGCAGTGGTCGAGGTCGCCTTCTCCGGGGTCCCGTTGAACTCCCAGGTGCCGGCCGGTACGGAGTACACCTCGTAGGCCTTGCCGCCGGCGGCGTCGCTGCGCAGATGGGTGGCACCGGCCGGTGCCACCACTGCCTTGTCCTGGGTGGGCACCCAGATCTCGGTCGGGGTGTTGTGCGGAACCTGGACGGTCAGATGGATCCTGCCGTCCGTCAACCGGTTCCACTTCGACGCGATGGTGCCGTTGACGGTGTCGATGTGCGCCTCCACCTTGTTCAAGGGCCCGGTGTCGACGGATGTCTGGCTGGGTGAGGTCGGAACACCCTTGTTCGCATCGACGGTCGGGATGAACGGACGGATACGTGCGGTGCCCCAGGCGACGTCGGTGGGCATGATGCCTGCCAAGCCCTGGTAGAACCAGGTGGCGATGTTGTCCCGGTAGTGGTGGTTCAACGATCCGCCGGTCCAGTTCTCCCAGAGAGAGGTGGCCCCCTGGGCGATCTGGTCGGCGTACCCGGGTGCTCCGAGCACGGTGCTGGCCTTGAGAACCACGTCGGTGTAACCGTAGTCGTCCAGGATGTTGAACTCGTACTTGGAGCCGTACATTCCCGCCTGGAGGTGGTACCCGGCGTTGATGATCGAATCGGCGACACGCTTGGCGACATTGGCCTTGTTCTGGGCCTGGGTTCCGGTGCCGGCCAGGTACAGCGGGTCGGCAGGGTCCAGATCGGATCCGGGAACCAGGTCGAACTCGATCGCCATCGCGTTCTCGGACTCGACATTGCCACCGATGAAGGTACGGGTGGTGTTGTCCCAGTAGTTGGCGACGAACGCCGCGCGCAGCTTCGTGGCGAGGGCCTTGTAGTGGGTCGCCCTGTCGTTCTTGCCGATGAGAGTGCCCACGGTGGACATGTAGTCGGCGAAATGGATGTAGAACTGCAGGTTGATGACGGCGGAGTCACCCGCGGCCCCCGCTCCCGAGTACTCGCCGAGGGCGGAGGTGAACTTGTAGTTGTTCGCCGGCAGGAACAAGGTCTCGTAGTACTGGAGCATCTTGTCCTGGGAATCGAAGAGCGGCTCGAAAAGGGTGGTGTTGCCGTAGTAGGTGTACAGCTCCCAGGGTACGACGAAGAAGGCCGAATCCCAGGCGGGCACCGCCTTCCAGGTGTAGTTCCAGCCGGGGGTGCGATCGAACCCGTAGCCGCCCTTGGCCGCAGGAAGGATCATCGGCACCTGACCGGTCGAGCTCTGGTTGTCCGGGAAGGACAACAGGTATCGCGTCAGGATCCCGTTGACGTCCCAGATCATCGACTCGGTCTCGGTGCTGGACACGGCATCGCCGGTCCAGCCGTTCTTCTCCCGGGAGGGGGTGTCGGTGGGCTTGGAGAACAGGTTGTTCTGTTCGGCCCATTCCAGGTTGCTGGTGATCCGGTTGATGAGCGGACTGTCGGTGTCGAAACTGCCGGTACGGACGAATCCGGTCCGAGCCACGTTGACACTGAAAAGGTCCGGGTCCGAGGCAAGGCTCAGCGGGTGACCGAGGACCTGATCGATGTTGCGGACCTCCATGTACCGGAAACCCCACTGGGAGAACTGGTTCTCCCAGATCTGGTTCCTGGTGCTGCCGACCGTGTAGTAGTTGGTCTGCAGGTTTGCGTCGTGGAAGTTGTTCTCCTCGTCGACCACCAAGGGAGAGGTGGCGGAACCGGTTCCGGTGACGGAGTTCCCACCGCGCATCCGCACGGTGTAGCCGGCCTTGTCCGGGGTCACCCCGGTCAGGTTGATCACCGGGAAGCCGGTGAGGATCTGGCCGAAGTCGACGACGTAGACGCCGGAGCCGGGGAAGGTCTCGTTGATGGAGACCGGCTTGAGGTTCTGGCTCACCAGGACCGGCTCGGTCTCGTCGGCCTTGAGGGTCGCCGGCACGAACCCGGCGGGGACGCTGTCGTAGGGCAGTGCGCCGTGGCAGCCGGAGTTCGGCGACGGAGTGCAACTGCCCGGTGCGATCGCCTGGGTGGCATTGGTCCAGCCGGCACCGGAATAGCCGGGCTTGCGCCAGCTGCCGACAGTGATCGCCCGTGCTGCGTTGTACTTCTCGCCCGAGTAGATGGAATCGAACGTGGTGGGTCCGTCCGTGGTCAGCCAACTGGTGTTGGTGACGACGGTATCGGAGGTCCCGTCGGTGTAGTTGACGACGAGTTTGCCGCGGAACCGTGGGTCCCCGGCGTAGTTGGCCAGGTTCCAGTACCACTCGTTCGGTGTGGTGACGCCGTACCAGCCGCGGCCGAGTTCAGCGGCGAGCACCGTCTCACGGCCGGGTTTGAGGAACCGGGTGACGTCGAAGGTCGAGTAGAGCACGGTCTTGTCGTAGCTGCTGTGGTCCGGGAGCATCCGTGGAACGTTGTGCCCGTCGGCGGCCGGCACCTCACCATCGGTCGTCACCTGGGTGCCGTTGACGCTCAGCACGAACTCGCCACCGGCCGCCGCATACAGCCGGGCGGAGGCGATCTCCTTGTCGTCGGTGGTGAAGGTCTTGCGCAACAACGGGTTGGCGCTGGCCATCGGCAGCATGATGTTGTTGGTGGAGAAGGTCAGCCCGCCGATGCCTGCGATCCCGCTCTCGAAGGGATTGGCACCCTTGGTCAGATCGGTGTGGAAGTCGGCGGATCCGTCACCGGTCACCGAGACCGAGGTGATCGTGGCAGCGCCACCGGGCCCGAAGCCGATGGATCCGTTGGACCTGACCTGGTCGCCGGTCACGGTCCGGCTGTCGACCACCGTGCCGTTGATGGTGGTGGTGATCGTCTCGCCCTTGACCTGGATCTTCACCGTGTGGTCACGGGTGTCCCAGGTGTCGGTGGTCAGACCGGTGGACGCCGGGATCGGGACCGTTGCGACCGCCACCTTCCTGGTGCCGACGGCCGTCGGGTTGGTCTCGCTCTGCGGATCGTAGTAGTTCACGCCCCACTGCACGGCGGGGGTGCCGCCGGGGACGCCGGTGTTGCCGGCGTAGTGGTTGGTGGTTGCCACCAGGTTCATCGTTCCGATCCCGTACACCGAAGTGCCGACGGGGCGGGCCGTCGTCACCGGATCTGCCAGGCCGAGCCCGCTGCCGAGGCTGAACAGTGTCGCGGAGGACGGTGCGTTGGCGGTCAACGCGGGAGTGAAGGAGACGACCGCGTACCCGGCGGCGTCGGTGACCGAGGTGATGGTGATCCTCTGCCCGTTCAGGGTCGCTGCTGCTCCTGCTGCGAGCGCGACTCCGGCCGGAACGACGGCATGGCTGTCGCCGGCGGCAGGCGGAACCAGCAGGCGGGTGTTCACGGTTGCCGTTCCGACCGAGGTGACCGTGGTGGTCTGTGCATCCGGTGTGCCCCGGCCGACGACAACGGTGTCCCCGACGTGCCAGTTGTCGACGCCGGCCACCGGGATCGACGTCGCCCCGGCGGCCACGACCGCGGTACTGACGGTTGTTCCCACGGTGCTCCTGAGCGCCCAGCTGTAGGACTCGCCCCAGGTCTTGCCCACCGGCTGCGCGTGGAACAGCAGGTTCAACCCGTTGCCGCCGGTCGTCTTGCCGCGGAACTTCACCGTCTCGACCATGTCGGTCCAGTCGTTGTTCCGGTTCCGTTGCCCGCCGATCCACTGGGCCCCGGCCCAATCGGCTTCGCCGGCGAGCAGTCCGGTCTCCCAGGACGCCCCGTCACTCCAGGCGGACGCCGTTCCTGCGGCGTCCCAGACCCGGACCCGCCAGAAGTAGTCCTGCTGGGAGGTCTGTGCCGGACCCTCGTAGGGGACGTAGGTGCTCCGCGAGCCGGTGACCTTGCCGGACTTCCAGACGTCGGACAGCCCCGGAGCTGATCCGACCTCGATCTCGTAGGCGCTCTGCCGGTCGACCTGGGCCCGCCAGCTCAGATGCGGCGCGGTCCCGATACCGAGCGGGTTGACGCTCGAGTTCGTCTCGAGGCCGATCGGCGCTGCCGGCGCCGCGACGGCGGAGAGCGGGGCGCTCGGGGAAGGTTGGGTGGTGGCCGAGGCCGGGGTGACCGGGGCCAGCGACACCAGCAGTGCCAGGCTCAGCCCGACGCCGAGGGAATTGCTTGCGCGAAGTTTCAACTTCTACACCTTTCATTGTTTCGACGGTGAAACAGATGCACTGCGGTTGAGGGGCGATTCACCTCCTGATGGACTCCTCCGATGAGCGAAAGGAATACGCGGCCGATCCCGCGGTCGGGCGCAGGACGAGGACCCGAGTCAAAGCGGTCGCGGGCACAGCGGTGTACGGACCGAAAGCGCCGAGATTCTCCTCGTCGATGATTCCGATGATCTGACGGCATTGTGCGGCAAGTGTGCCCTTGCCCGCGGCGACCGCGGCGTCGCGGTCCATGAGTCCGCCGGTGGGAGTGTAGGAGTTCCCGCCGAAGAAGCCGACCGAGATCGTGGTGCCCGCCGTCGGTGAGGTGTTGCCGACCATGCTGCGAGTGGCGCGGTGGAGCTCTCCACCGACCAGGCACACGGTGTGTGCCGAACTCGTGAGGAGAACGTCGGCGATCTCGAGACTGGTTGTCACCACCACGGTTCGAGGACGGTCGAGCAGCATTTCGGCCACCGCCAAACTGGTGGCAGAGGAATCGAGCGCGATGTTCGCGCCGGGCCCGGCGAGGGCGACCGCCGACAGAACGGTGGTGATCGGAACCGGGTCGACCGGCGGGGTCTGATGCATGCGGACACCTCCTCGTTGAGGGTGAGTAGGGTTGGTCCGACGGCACCCGGTGCACCGGAGGTGGCGTGGAATCGGACGAGCCTTGGTCGATGGAGGGAATTACACGCCGCACTGTTGCCGGTCGTCAAGCATCGACGAACTATCTCAAGCGACCTGCTTTCGCGCGAAACCACGAATGTCGGCAACTGAAAGCAAAAGGCTCAGAAGTGGCCTTTTTTCTTAATTCAATCCAAAACGGAATGAGGTTCCTCTGAGGTTCGCCGGAGGTGAGGAATTTTGACTCCAGGCGGGCGGAGCTGTTGTCGCCGGACCGCAGCACTCCAGTGGCGATCGGGGGACTAGGGTGCTGGCATGCCCAAGATCCTGTTGGTCGAGGACGACCCGAAGATCACCCTCAGCCTGGTCGACAGCCTCACCGAGAGTGGGTACACCGTCCTAGCGTTCAACCGGGGTGCGGCGGTCCTGGGGTCGCTGCTGCACTCCGAACCAGATTTGATCCTGCTGGATCTCGGACTGCCGGACATGGAAGGGGCGACCGTGCTGTCGATGGTCCGCGCGGTCTCCGCGGTCCCGGTCATCGTCATCACGGCCCGGCGGAACGAGGAGCAGATCGTTCGGCTGTTGGATCTGGGGGCGGACGACTACGTGGCGAAGCCGTTCACCATGGTGCAGCTCGGTGCGCGGATCAGGGCGGTGCTCAGGCGGACGGGATCTGCGGTGCCGCAGTCGATCGACGTGGGGGAGGTGAACATCGACACGAAACTGCGTCGGGCGTCGTTGGCGGGCCGGCTGCTGGATCTGCGGCCGCGGGAGTACCAGTTGCTGCTGACCCTGGCGACCAGTCAAGGTCAGGTGCTCACGAGTACCGAGGTGGCGAGCCGTATCTGGGGGGACGACGTTCCCGGTGCCGATGGCCGGCTGGACGCCCTGTTGTCGATTCTGCGGTCCAAGATGGGGGAGTCCGCCACGAACCCGGTCTACCTGCATCGGGTGCGTGGGATGGGTATCAGGCTGGCCGCCCCGGAGTGACCGGAGGGCGCCTGCTTCTCCATTCCCGCGCACCGGGTTGCTCCTCGCGCACGTAACTACGTGCGCGAGGAGCAACAACGTGCGCGGGAACGGCGGTGTTACTTCTTGACCACCGTGAAGGCGACCGCGTCGAAGGCCACCAGCCCGTTGGAGTCATTGGTGCCGGCATTCGTGAGGGTGACCGAGGCCCCGGGCCAGAGCTTGTAGGTACCCAGGGTCACCCACTGCTCGGCATGTCCGCCCTGGTTGATCCGCACCTTCTTCGAGCCCCGCCCCGGCCCGAGCTTCACGGTGTAGACCACCCCGCGGGCGTCGGCGGCATAGGCAGGCAGCAGGACCTTCACCCGGAAGGTCTTGCCCGCCCAGGCGGACTTGATCTTCGGGGTCCAGGTTCCGGTGTTCACCAGAGCCGGGTTCTTGCCGTCGTCGCTGTGGGTGAAGATGCTGTGGCCGCCGAGACCACTGCCCATCTGGTGGGTGTCGACCGCACCCATGGTCTTCCCGGCGGCGTTGGTCCCGTACCGGTAGGTGAAGGTTCCCCCCTGGCTCCAGTTGGCATTCCCCGCCGTGCAGCCACGCAAGTTCTTCGAGCGGCTGTTCTGGTTGTCCACGATGATGCTGCCGACCGGGACGGCCGACCGGGAGACCTTGCAGGAGGCAGCCGGTTTCAGCGTCGGCGAGGCGGGCTGCTTCGACCCCTTGCCGTACCGGTAGGTGCTCACCGCGCCCTTGCCGGTCGTCACCCACTTCACCGGGGAGCTCCACCAGCAGCGGAGGGTGGTGCTCTGGCAGAACCCGGCCGACGGGGTGGTCGGGTTGGTGCTCGACGGCGTGCAGTTGTTCCCGGCCGGTGTGCAGAAGGCCGTGGTCGGCGGGATCTTCAACCACGGGGTTCCCGTGTTGTAGGTCGGCTTCGGGTAGGCACCCTTGCCGTTGACGATCTGTGGTTGGCCCATCCAACCGAGAACCCTTTCCTGGTAAGGCCAGTTCGCCGGGGTCTTCGCATCGTTGTAGCTGTCGCGCAGGAAGGGTTTGCGCCCGGGCGGGTACTTCGGGTTCGCCGGGTTGTTGGTCCAGCTCAGCCCGCCGGCCTTCTCGACATCGGTGCAGGTGGGCGCGGGGGAACAGTCGGTCCGGCCGAGCTGGATCCCCGAGTTGTAGGCCCACAGGGCGAAGTACCAGTTCTCCAGGTACTTCGGGCTGCCGTCATTGGCGATGATCCCTGCGGAGTACAGCTGGTTCCACTTGCCCTGCAGGATCTGCAGACCGGCGGCGATGTTCTCCTGGTAGTCCACCGCGACCTTCTTCTTGCCGTTGGCGGTGAAGGACTTGTCGGTGGTGCGCATGCCGGAGGTCACCTGCATGATCCCGTACCCGCAGTCGGCGTCGGCCGGGTTCATGGCTGTGAGTGCCGGGTTGGAACCGTAGTAGTTGCCGATCAACGGCCCGCCGGGCACACCGGAAGGGGTGTACCGAGAAGCCTGCCGCAGGTTGGATTCCTGGGCCATCACCGCGGAGACGACGCTGCGGGGAACGGTGTTCCAGGTGGTCCCGGCCGGGTGTTTCAGCACGATCGCGGGGAAATCCTTGTTGGGGGCGTAGGCCGGCATCCCGACCATCCCGGAGAACCCCGCCTTGCGGGTGTACGCCGATCCGACCAGCAGGTTCTGCGCCGCCAGCTGCCCGGCCCAGTCCGCCTGGGCCGCAGTCGGTTGCAGGACCTGGATCGCCGGGTCGAGCCGGTTGACGGCGCAGACCGAGTTGGTGGGGGTGGTTTTCGAGGCGGCGGCCCGGACGGCGGCAGTCGGTCGAACGGCGGCGGCCGCCCGGATCAGCCGATCGCCGGAGGCCAGGGTGACGGACGCGCGTTCCAGGGCAGCGGTACGGATCGTGGTCGCCCCGATGAGGGTCTGCCGGTCACCGTCGCCGAGGAGTTGCAGGGTGTCGGTGCTGCCGGTTCCGAGGGTGGTGGTCCCCGCACGGTCGAGATGGACGGCCGTGGCCGTGCTGCGGTCCCCGGAGGTGGTCAGGTAGGTGATCCCGCCGTCGGCGGCCGGGTGCAGCTGGTAGGCGAGACCGTCGACCCGGACCCGTGGGGTCGCGGAGCCGTTGCCCGTGATCGACACCAGTGCGCTGCCCTGGACGCCCACCAGTCCGGTGGCCGTCGGTACCGCCGAGGTGACCTGGCCGGTGACGGGAACGGCGGCGGACAGGGTGCCGGTGGCCAGATCGGCGGTCAGCAGTTCCGTGGCGGCCTGGTCGGTACCGGTGTAACGGGTGAAAACCGCGGTGTTCCCGAGTCCGCAGCCGGGGGAGAAGTACATCAGTCCGACCCGCTGGGGGAGCAGCGTGGACACGCCGGTACGGAGGTCGACGGCGTAGGCGTAGGCCCCCCGGTCGGTGGCCGTGTTGTCGCTGACGGCCGCGGTCGGCAGCACGGCCACGGCCGCGTAACGGCCGTCACCGGACAGGCATTGGTAGCCGGTGAGGGTCCCGTCTGCTCCGGCCGGGGACAGCACGGCCGCGTCGTGCCAGGTACGTCCGTCGGTCGTCGTCTGCAGGTGGTACCCGTCGTCGTCGGCGTAGCCGCTGAGGGTGATCCGGCCGTCCGTGGTACCGACAACCGTGGTACCGACAACCGGGGCACCGGCGGTGTCGACGGGCACCGCGCTGAGCTGATCATCGGGACCGGCGGGGACCGGTGCGCCGGCGGCTGCCGACGGAGCGCCCAGGCTGCCCGCCGTCAGAGCGGCGGTCACCAGCACGAGCCCCCACCGCCGGTACAGGGACGCGCGGGAGCGGGCGGACGGGAACGACGCGGACGTGGTGCGCACTGGTGGAATGACCCCCTGGATCGTGGCGGGTGCACCCGAACGCGCACCCGGCAGTACCGGCCCGCTCCAATCGCAGGTCGACGGCCGCCACCTTAACCACCCCAGATGTGAGTCGGCCCCGGTCCGGGTCCCGCGCACACGCTTGCCGCGCTCGGTCCCGACTATCGCGCGCGTTGCAGCGAGCGCGATAGTCGGTACGGAGCGCGGTCAGAAGGTCTGCGGTCCGTCAGCGGGAGATCCGCGAGGGCCACCAGGTCTTCTTCCCCAGCTGCAGGGCCAGCGCGGGCACCAGCAGACTGCGTACCAGCAGGGTGTCCAGCAGCACCCCGAAGGCCACGATGAAGGCGATCTGGGCCAGGAAGAGCAGGGGGATCACCGACAGCGCGGCGAAGGTGGCGGCCAGCACGATGCCGGCACTGGTGATCACCCCGCCGGTGACGCGCAGGGCCCGCAGCACCCCTTCACGCGCATCCGAGAGGAGCACCTCCTCCCGGGCCCGGGACATCAGGAAGATCGAGTAGTCCACCCCGAGGGCCACCAGGAAGACGAAGGAGAACAGCGGAACCGCCGGATCGGCCCCCGGGTAGTCCAGGACGTGGTTGAAGATCAGTGCCGCCACCCCCAGGGAGGCACCGAAGGACAGCACGGTCGCGAAGACCAGCAGCAACGGGGCGACCAGGGACCGCAGCAGCAGGATCAGCACGAGCAGCACCACCAGCAGCACGATCGGGATGATCAGCTTCAGGTCGCTCTGGGCGACATCGGTGGTGTCGAGCTGGATGGCCGCGTCACCGCCGACCAGCGCGGCCGGGTCGGCGGCGTGCACGATCTGCCGGAGGTCGGTGACGGCGGAGGCGGCCTGCGGGGAACTGGCCGGGATGTTCAGCACCACGCTGATCTCCACCCGCCCGTCGACCACCACGGTGGCCCCGGCCGCATCTGTGAGCACCGTGGCACTGCTGACCCGGTCGTCCGCGCCGATGGCCTCGGGCAGGGTGGCGGCCACCCCTTCGGAGGCGATCACCACCACCGGCTCACCGGCCCCGGCGATCTCGGCGAAGTGATCGACCAGGACCTGCTGTCCGGGGACGGAGTCGACGTCGGTCAGGAAGACATCCGTCTGGCTGGTCCCGGAGGCCTTGAAACTCGGTACGGCGATACACAGCAGGGCCAGCACCACGGTCGAGACGATCCAGATCGGGGTGGTCCGGCGGGCGACGAAATCGGCGATCTTCGTCCAGACCCCGTGCTGGGCGGCCTCCACGGAGGCCAGATCCGCATCGGGGGCGACCGGTGCGAATCGCGGGGTGCGGGGCCAGAACAGCCAGCGGCCGGCCATCAGCAGGGCCGGCAGCAGGGTGAAGGCGGCGATGGCGGCGCAGGCGATGCCGATCGCGCCGACCGGGCCCAGGGTGCGGTTGGAGTTGAGGTCGGACAGCAGCAGGCAGAGCAGACCGGCGATGACGGTGCCGGCGCTGGCCGCGATCGGTTCCAGGCACGCCCGCCAGGCCTTGTACACGGCGGTGGAGACCTTCTCGTGCTGGGTCAGT
This sequence comes from Nakamurella silvestris, assembly GCA_003576535.1. Lineage (GTDB taxonomy): Bacteria > Actinomycetota > Actinomycetes > Mycobacteriales > Nakamurellaceae > Nakamurella > Nakamurella silvestris. The sequence continues at coordinate 20,847 of QXCQ01000165.1, forward strand.
TCCTCACGGAACCGGGCGACGAGCAGCAGACCGTAGTCGGTGGCCGCGCCGACCACGAGGATGAAGAGGATGCCCTGGGACTGGCCGTTGAGGACCAGCACGTCGGCCTTGGCCAGCAGGTAGACGAGTCCGCCGGCGGCGGCCAGGGCGCACACGGAGTTGAACAGCACGACCAGGGGAAGCACGATCGCGCGGTAGACCAGGATCAGGATCAGCAGCACGGCGAGCAGGGCGACGAGCAGCAGGATGCCGTCGATCCCGGCGAACGCCTCACCCAGGTCCGCGGTGAACCCGGCCGGGCCGGTGAGGTGGGCGACGGCCCCGTCACCCGCGGCGGAGGTGGCGGCGGCACGCAGGCTCGCCACGACGGTGTCCAGCGGCGATTCCCCGTCGGCTCCCGGAAGGTTGACGGTGATCGCGTTCAAACCGACCACCACCAACCCGGCCGTACTGTCGGCCGACGGCTGGAAGGGTGTTTCCTTGGTCAACAGGAACCGGCTGAGCGGGCCGGCCTCGGTCTGCAGGCCGGGAAGATCGGCGGCGAACTGCTTCCAGGCCGCGAGCTGGGCCGGGGTGGCGGGGCCGTCGGCGGCGAAGACCACCAGGGCCGGCAGGTTCGCCTCCTGGGCGAAGCCCTTCTGGGCGTTGGCGGCCCGCACCGACTCGGAGTCCTTGGGCAGGAAAGCCTCTTGGCCGTTCGTCTGCACCTCGGACAGTTTGCCGATGGCCGGCCCGCCGGTTCCGGCAATGGCCAGCCACCCGCCGATCAGGACGACGAGGGCGACGGCGCGGATGACGCCGGCTCGGGTGCCCCGGCGGTTCCGGTCACTGCCGGACCCGGTGCGGGAGGGGCTGCGTTCGGGGGTGTGCGCGTTCACGGTGGGTCGCTCCTCGGGTACCAGGGGTGGTCGGCCGTCCCGATCCTGACACGGGTACGTGCTCGACCCTTCATTCGGAGTCCACCCGCAGTCGGATCATTGCCCGCTCTGAGCTGGAGGGATGGGCGGTGGCGGAAAAGTTCGAAGAAAAAGCTTGCAAGGGTCGCCTAACTTAGGATAGGTTTACCTGGCAAGGCCAAGAACGGCTTCGGCCGGAGTCGACAGCCCCGAGTTCCGCGGCGGGAACTCGGTGAGGCACTCCTTCGACGGTCGGCCTGCTGCGGGGCGGGGTGGACACCACTGGTGACCACCCCGCCCCGAATACCTTCTCCGGGTCTCCGGAACCGCGGCATCTCCCCGGACAGTTCGGTCACACCCAGGTTTGCCGGTTCCCGTCCCTGGCTAGGCTGATCAGATGTCCGCCCTGCCTGAAACCCCGGCCCCGAACCCGCTGCTCATCCCCTCCACCCTGGAGTACGAGCTGCCTCCGTTCGCGCAGATCGGTACCGAACACTTCGAGCCCGCCTTCGAGGCCGGGATGGCCGAACAACTCGCCCAGGTCGCGCAGATCGTCGCCCAGGAGGAGCCGGCCACCCTGGACAACACCGTGATCGCCCTGGAGCGATCGGGGCAGATCCTCGGGCGAACCTCCAGCACCTTCTTCAACCTCGTCTCCTCCGACGCGGGCCCGGAACTTCGCCGGATCGAGGCCGCCGTCAGTCCGCTGCTGGCGGCGCATTCCGATCGGATCCAGCTCGACGCCGGGCTTTTCGCCCGGATCGACGACCTGCACAGTCGGCGGCACGACCTGGACCTGGATCCCGAATCCCTCCGCCTGGTCGAGCGGTACCACCTCGATTTCGTCCGGGCCGGGGCCGGACTCGGGGCGGAGGACTCGACGCGGTTGCAGGAGATCAACCAGGAACTGGCGAGCCTGTCGACCACCTTCCACCAGAACCTGCAGGCCGCCACCGAGGCCGCTGCCGTCGTCGTCGACGACCCGGCCGAACTCGCCGGGCTGACGACCGAGGACATCGCCGCGGCCGGACAGGCCGCCGCCGATCGCGGACATGACGGCAAGTACCTGCTCACCCTGATCCTGCCGACGGGACAGCCGTTGCTGGCCCGGCTGGAGAACCGCCAGACCCGTCGGCGGTTGCACACCGCCTCGGTGGAACGGGCCGGCTCCGGTGAGTTCGACAACGGTCCGGTGGCCGTCCGGATGGCGCAGCTGCGGGCGGTGCGGGCACGGCTGCTCGGCTACGCCTCCCATGCCGCCTACATCGCCGCCAACGGTACGGCCGGCACCCCCGCCGCGATCGACGCCCTGCTGGCCCGGATGGTCGAGCCGGCGGTGAACAACTCCCGGTCCGAGGCCGCCCGGATCGCCGAATACGCTGCGGCGGACGGGGTCGAGCTCGCCGCCTGGGACTGGGCCTACTACTCGGCCAAGGTCCAGGCCGACCGTTACAGTGTCGACACCGCCTCCCTGCGAACGTATTTCGAGCTCGACGCGGTCCTGGAGAACGGGGTCTTCCACGCCGCCGAGAAACTGTACGGCCTCACCTTCGCGCTGCGGGAGGATCTGGTCGGTTACCACCCGGACGTCAGGATCTGGGAGGTGAAAGGTGCACTGGGCCAACCGATCGGGCTGTACCTTGGCGACTACTACGCCCGGGAGACCAAACGCGGCGGTGCCTGGATGAACTCCTTCGTCCGACAGTCCTCCTTGCTGGACCAGTGGCCCGTGATCGTCAACAACATGAACGTCACCAAACCTGTTCCGGGGGAGCCGACCCTGCTGACCCTGGACGAGGTCAACACCCTCTTCCACGAGTTCGGCCACGCCCTGCACGGGTTGTTCTCCGAGGTCACCTACCCGCGGTTCTCGGGCACCTCGGTGCCACGGGACTTCGTCGAGTTCCCGTCCCAGGTCAACGAGATGTGGGCGCTGTGGCCGGAGGTGCTGGCGAACTACGCCCGGCACGTCGTCACCGGCGAGTCGTTCCCGGAGGAAACGGCGAAGGCGGTGACGGACGCGGCTCTGTGGGGGGAGGGTTTCCGGACGGCCGAGTACCTCGCCGCGACCGTCCTCGACCAGGCCTGGCATCGCCTCGGACCGGACGAGAAGATCGAGGACGCCGCCGATTTCGAGCGCGCCGCCCTGGAGAAGGCCGGCCTGGCCGACGACCTCGTCCCGCCGCGCTACCGGAGCACCTACTTCCAGCACATCTTCGCCGGTGGGTACTCGGCCGGGTACTACTCCTACATCTGGGCGGAGGTGCTCGACGCCGACACCGTCGACGTGTTCACCTCCCGCGGTGGGCTGACCCGGGCCAACGGTGACGAGTTCCGGCAGAAGCTGCTCTCCCGAGGCGGTTCGGTGGACCCGATGGCGGCCATCACCTCCGTCCTGGGACGTGAGCCGCGGGTGGAGCCGTTGCTGCGGCGGCGTGGTCTGCTGGGATAACCTTGCTCGTCGTGACCACTCTGGCCGACTACCGTCATCTGACCTCAGGCAAAGTTCGCGACATCTACGAGGTGGACGACGAGCTGCTGCTGCTCGTCGCCACCGACCGGATCAGCGCCTACGACCACGTGCTGCCGACGCCGATCCCGGACAAGGGCCGGATCCTGACGGCGATGAGCATGTTCTGGTTCGAGCTGCTCGCCGATCTGATCCCGCACCACGTGGTGGCTGTTGACGATCCACGGATCCCGGCCGAGGTGCGCGGGCGGGCGACGTTGGTGCGCCGGCTGGAGATGCTGCCGGTGGAGTGTGTGGCCCGCGGGTACCTGACCGGCTCCGGCCTGACCGACTACCGGGCGACCGGTGCGGTGTGTGGTGTCGCCCTGCCGTCGGGTCTGGTGGAGTCCTCCAAGCTGGCCGAACCGATCTTCACCCCGGCGGCGAAGGCAGAACTGGGCAGCCACGACGAGAACGTCAGCTTCGAGGCGGTGGTGGCGACGGTCGGTGCCGAGCGGGCCGAGGAACTGCGCGAGATCACCTTGGCGATCTACCGCCGGGCGGCCGACCACGCCGCCGGACGCGGGGTCATCCTGGCCGACACCAAGTTCGAGTTCGGCCTGCTGGGCTCGACGCTCATCCTGGGCGATGAGGTGCTGACCCCGGACTCCTCCCGGTTCTGGCCGGCCGACGGGTACACCCCCGGTCAGGTGCAGCCCTCCTTCGACAAGCAGTTCGTGCGGGACTGGCTGACCTCCCCGGCCTCCGGCTGGGACCGGGCCGCGGACCAGCCGCCGCCCCCCGTCCCGGCCGATGTGGTCGAGGCGACCAGGGCCCGGTACATCGAGGCCTACGAACGCGTGTCGGGTCTGTCCTTCGACAACTGGCTCGGCTGACAACCGCTTTGGGCCGAGAAGGTTTCGCTTCGTTCCGGAGGATGAGACGGCGATGACGGACGGTGTGGACGCCGCAGTGCATCGCGCGTTGGCCGTTGACCTGTTCAACGGAACGTGGGTGTTGCTCGAACACCCCGACCGCTCGGCTGCCGACGACCACCGGCTGGTGCACATGGCTCGTGCGTCCCGGTTCCACCGGGGCGAAGTCGGAACCCCGGTCAATCCGGCACGTGGTGAATGGCTGTGCTCGCGGGTCCATGCCGTGCTGGGTCGCTCCGAGCGGAGCCTCCATCACGTACGGCGGGTGCTCGCTATCTGCTCCGAGAACGGCATCGGTGACTGGGACCTGGCTTTCGCTCACGAAACGGTGGCGCGGGCTGTTGCCGCGGATGTCGATGGAGCCGTGGAGGCGGCCCGCGCCTGCGCCGCTCTCGCCGACGTGGCCGAGGAGGAGGACCGCGCCCAGGTGTTGGCCGATCTCGCGACGATTCCGGGGCCTGCCGGACTGACGCGGTCGGTGCACTGGTCGGACTGCACCCCGGTCGGATCGGTTGCTGCCGGTCAGCGGCGACGCTGCTCCGCCAGGAGAAGACCGAGTTCGTCGATCACGATGGTGCGCAGTCCCGACCGGCCCTCGGAGATCGCCCCGACCGCAGCGCCGTCCACGGCCGACAGCACCGTGGTCGCCGACAGTCCGGTGCCCATGCCGAGGGTGTTCCGGATCTCGTCGATCAGCTCGAGCAACTGCGGCCGCAGGCCCGCCAGGGCCTGGGCCACCGCCGGCACCCGGCCGGCCGCGACCAGGTGCTCGTAGCGGGTGCGAATCGCCTCGTCATCCCCGGGTGGGAGCAGGGCATCGACGAGAGTTGCTGCCGGATCCGGTGTCTGGATCGTCGACAGGGCGTCGGTGACGTCCCGGCCGTGCTGCAACCATTCGGCGACCAGGTCGGTGGCGGCCAGGGCGACGATCTCGTCCAGGGATTCGAAGTAGTAGCTGACCGCGGACAGCGGGACACCGGCGGCGGCGGCAACGGCTCGGGCCGAGATCGCCGTCGGGCCCGTGGTGGCGAGGAGCTGTCGGGCCCCGTCGATCACGGCCGCCCGGCGGTCGATTCCGCGCTGCTGGCTCGGTTGGCGGCTCAATGTCCGGACCCGGCGATCTGCAGGCCGACCACACCGGCGATGATCGCGAGGATGGACAGGATCACCCACACGTTGACGGGATCCTTGAAGGCGATGATGCCGATCACGGCGGTCAGTACTGCACCGATGCCGACCCAAACCGCGTAGGCGGCTCCGACCGGGAGGGTTTTCAGGGCGTACATCAGCCCGGCCATGGACAGGATGATCAGGACGAAGAAGGCCACGGACGGCCAGAGCCGGGACAGGCCGTTCGATGCCTTCAGGGACAGCGCCCAGCCGGCCTCCAGGAGTCCGGAGATCACCAGAATGATCCACGCCATGACGGGTTCCACCCTCTCGCTCGCACTGCTGCCGTCCGTGTGTCCGGCTAACTGGTACGACCGTACCACTATGGCAGCCTGGAGGGGGAGGGCTGGTGATGCGGAACACCACGTTGCACCGGTCGAGTAAGGGCTTCACACGGCAGACAGGTTCCCGCGCAGTGAACCTGGATCCGCGCACCCTGCAAGGTGCGCTGATCCCGGAACGGTGCGCGGGAAAGGCCCGAGGTCAGTTGACGGCGAGCCAGGCGGCGACGAAGCCCAACGAGTTGGTCGCCCAGTGCAACAGCATCGTGGTCTTCAAGCCCCGCCCCAGGTAGGTGATCCAGCACATGACGATGCCGAGCAGCATGGTCGACAGGATCGCCAACGAGGTGGTGGCGATCGCCGAGCCGTTGAGCAGGTCGTGGACCGCGGCATTGCCGTTCGTCAGGGCCGAGGACGGCAACAGGTGCCAGAGTCCGAAGAGCGCCGAAGCTCCCAGCACCGGCTTCCACTTCCACCTGACCGAGGGGCTGGCCCCGAACAGGGCCGGCAGCACGCCGCGGAAGGCGATCTCCTCCAGCACCACGGTGCCGAAGGGGATGCGGATCAGCACTTGGTAGAGCATGCCCCAGGTCGAGGTGCCGGCCGCGCGGCCGTCCAGGAAGGCGTCTCGCGTCACGGGCAGGGACATGGCCAGGGCGAGCACAAACGCGGTCAGGGACACCAGGATGAGTCCGACGCCCACCGGTCGGTGCCACTGGCGGAAGCCTAGCCCGATTCCGGCGAACCCGAGACCGGCCCGGCGGGCCATGAACACCAGGGTGATCGCGACCGTCAGGTTCCACGGCAGGTAGGCCCACGTCGGCAGGATCCGGTTGGACATGATGTTGGAGACGATGAGCAGGGCGATGACGGCCAGGGCGACGCGCAGTCGGCTGTGCTGGGCGTGCGGGGGCACGGTCTCGGAGAGCGGGATCCGCCTCTTCGCGTTGAACCGCACTGCGCCCTCCCTGACCTCGGCACCCGCCGGGGCCGAACCGCCGGTCGCCGCCGGGGGTGTTGGTTGGATCATCACACTAGGTGTCCCACGGCCGCTTCGTACCTTCCAGTCTTACCCGGTCTGCCTGACCCGTACGGGTGGATCGATAGTGGCAGGGCACGACCGGTACGGGGCCGGATTCGACCGCCGGTCCGGCGAGGTGTGCACTGTTGATTCCAGGGTGCGACCGCAAGTGTCGGTCCGGGGTGAAAACGGGCGTGATTCCCGCCCCAGTCACAGAGAACTCGCATCCCGCGTGCCGCCGAGCGGACTCCCACACCCCAGAAACCGGGGTGTGGGAGTCCGCTCGGCGACGGCGTCACAGCAGAATGAGTTGCATTTGACCTCCCCCTGCGGCGAGAGTTGACCCTCAGACGTCACAGTGTGCGACCACCAGGTGCGACAGGGGGATCCATGCCCACCAGTAAGACCGGCACGAAGGTCAGGTCCGCGCGCGACCCGTACGCCGATTTCCTGCGCTCCTTCTCCCTCCTCGTCGTCATCCTCTGGCACTGGTGCTTCACCATCCTGATCTGGGGGGACAACGGCCCCGGCGCGACCAGTCCGCTCGGTTTCACCAGCGGCCTGTGGATCGCCACCTGGCTGCTCCAGGTGATGCCGATCTTCTTCTACATCGGCGCCTACGTGCACCTGAAGTCCTGGGAACGCTCGGCCGCCCGCGGTGAGCGGATCTGGCATTTCGCCCTCCGTCAGGCCAAATCCCTCGCCATTCCGGCCGGGGCGTTGCTGCTCACCTGGGTCATCCTCGGCATCATCGTGACCTCGGTGTTCAACGTCCGCTGGATGGGGACCGCGGTGCTGCTGGTGGTCAGCCCCCTCTGGTTCGTCGCCGCGTACCTGCTGTTCGTCTGCCTCATGCCCATCACCGTGTGGCTGCACCGCCGCTACGACTCCCTGGTCCTGGTGTTCCTCGCCGGCCTGGCCGTCATCGTCGACATCTGCCGGTTCCGCTACCACCTGCCGTACGTGGAGTGGGCGAACATGATCTTCGTCTGGGGGTTCGCCTTCCAACTCGGCTACTTCCACGGGCGGATCTCCGGGTCGGACACCGCCCCGCGCTACTCCGACGGCCGGATCGACTGGGGCTACCAGTCCGAACGCAACCGTCAGCTGGCCCGGTTGTTCACCTTCGGCGGGCTGTTCCTGCTGATCGGGCTGGTCTTCTCCGGCCTGTACCCCGGCTCCATGGTCGGCGTCCCTGGGCAAGGGTCGAACATGGCCCCGCCGACCCTGTGCATCATCGCGCTGACGATCTTCCAGGTCGGGATGGCCGAGCTCCTCCGGCCGTGGATCCTGCGAAAACTGGGCAAGGGCGGCCTGTTCGCCCGGGCCACCGCGGTGTTCACCCGCTTCGCCCTGCCCCTCTTCCTCTTCCACACCACGGGGATGGCGCTGTCCCGCGCGGTCGAATGGTCGATCTTCGGCACCGAGTCCGAGGCCACCAACCCGGATCTGACGTGGTGGCTGCTGCGGCCGGTGTCGATCATCGGGCCTTTGCTGGCGACCATGCCGGTCATCTACCTGTTCGGTCGGCGATGGCAGAACAAGCCCGAACCGGTGAAGGCCCGCACCCCGATCGAGGACGACGAGGTCGGTGACGGCGGCGATTTCCCGACCCCGGCCGAGGTCGCCGCGCGCAAGAAAACCCCTCGCCACGAGTGACCTGGGCCACCGGTGCGGGGCCGTCGAGGCGGAACTCCTGCGGCGGGGCCCCGGTGACCGTCGGCCGGTTCACCACCGGTGTCCGACCTGGGCCGGACGGGCGGTAGAATTCGTCCGGTTGGTGAGCACCAGTCACAACAGCAAAACTCGACAAGCAGGGAGCCCCGCCTTGGCGCGCGTGGAAGTTGACGTGGTTATCAAAACCGAGATCCTCGATCCACAGGGCAAGGCCATCCTCGGCGCCCTTGGCCGGGCCGGTCACAGTGGAGTCACCGAGGTGCGGCAGGGCAAGCACTTCGAGCTGGTCGTCGACGACGACATCTCCGATGCCGATCTGGAAGGTATCGCCGAGCATTTCCTGGCGAACCCGGTGATCGAGACCTGGACGGTCCGTCGCGTGCCGGAGTCCGGGCTGTGACCGACGCTTCGAACAGCCAGGCATCGAACGGTCAGGCTCCGAACAGCGACACGAACCTCACCGGGGCGCGGATCGGTGTCATCACCTTCCCCGGCACCTTGGACGATGTCGACGCCGCCCGCGCGGTCCGGTACGCCGGTGCCGAGGCGGTGGCCCTGTGGCACGCCGATGACGACCTGCAGGGTGTCGACGCGGTCGTCGTCCCCGGCGGGTTCTCCTACGGGGACTACCTGCGGGCCGGCGCGATCTCGGCCCGGACGACCGTCATGGGCGCGGTCGTCGAAGCCGCCAAGGGCGGCCTGCCGGTCCTGGGCATCTGCAACGGGTTCCAGGTCCTGACCGAATCCGGTCTGCTGCCCGGTGCGCTGATGCGCAACGAGCACCTGCGCTTCATCTGCCGCGACCAGTGGCTCCGGGTGGAGAACAACACCACCGTCTGGACCACCCGCTACGAGCCGGGTGCGGAGATCCTCGTCCCGTTGAAGAACGCCGAAGGGCGTTATGTCGCGGATGCGTCTGTCATCGACGAGCTCGAGGCCGAGGGTCGCGTGATCTTCCGGTACGTCGGTGCCGAGGGCGACCACAACCCGAACGGATCCCTGGGCGACATCGCCGGGATCTCCTCGGCCGACGGCCGCATCGTCGGCCTGATGCCCCACCCGGAACACGCCATCGACGCGTTGACCGGACCCACCGACGACGGGCTCGGCATCTTCCTGTCCGTCATCGATTCTCTGTTGAAGGTCTGAACACTGTGCCCAACGAACAATCAACAGCGTCCCCCGAAGAAGCCGTGGTCCACGTCGACACCGTTTCCGCGGCCCAGGCCTCACCCGATGTCGCCCAGCCGTACCGGGAACTCGGGCTCAAGGACGACGAGTACACCCGCATCCGCGAGATCCTCGGTCGTCGCCCCACCGAGGCCGAGCTGGCGATGTACTCCGTCATGTGGTCCGAGCACTGCTCGTACAAGTCCTCCAAGGTGCACCTGTCCTACTTCGGGAAGACCACCACGGACGAGATGAAGTCCAAGATGCTCGCCGGGATCGGCGAGAACGCCGGTGTCGTCGACATCGGTGACGGCTGGGCCGTCACCTTCAAGGTGGAGTCCCACAACCACCCGTCCTACGTCGAGCCCTACCAGGGTGCGGCCACCGGCGTCGGCGGCATCGTCCGCGACATCCTCGCCATGGGTGCCCGCCCGGTCGCCGTGATGGACCAGCTGCGCTTCGGCCCGGCCGACGCGGCGGACACCCGCCGGGTGCTGCCCGGCATCGTGTCCGGTGTGGGTGGCTACGGCAACTGCCTCGGCCTGCCGAACATCGGCGGCGAGGTCGTCTTCGACGAGTCCTACGCGGGAAACCCGCTGGTCAACGCCGCCTGCATCGGTGTACTGCGGTCCGAGGACATGTACACCGCCCACGCCTCCGGCGCGGGCAACAAGGTCATCCTGTACGGCTCCCGCACCGGCCTCGACGGTATCGGCGGGGTCTCCGTGCTGGCCTCCGACACCTTCTCCGGTGACGGCTCGGCCGGTGCCGGGTCCAACGCCCGGCGCAAGCTGCCTTCGGTCCAGGTGGGCGACCCGTTCGCCGAGAAGGTGCTGATCGAGTGCACCCTCGAGGTCTTCGCCGCCGATCTGGTCGTCGGCATCCAGGACCTCGGCGGCGCCGGGCTCTCCTGCGCGACCTCCGAGCTGGCCTCGGCCGGTGACGGCGGGATGCATGTCTGGCTGGACAAGGTGCCGCTGCGCGCCACCGGGATGTCTCCGGCGGAGATCCTGTCGAGCGAGTCCCAGGAACGTATGTGCGCCGTCGTCACCCCCGACAAGGTGGAGGCCTTCCTCGAGGTCTGCCGCAAGTGGGAGGTCGAGGCCGACGTCATCGGTGAGGTCACCGACACCGGTCGCCTGGTCATCACCTTCCACGACGAGGTCGTCGTCGACGTGCCCCCGCGCACCGTCGCCCACGAGGGCCCGGTCTACTCCCGTCCGGTCGAGCGGCCGGCCTCCCAGGACGTCCTGGAGGCCAACACCCCCGATTCGCTGGAACGGCCCTCCACCCCGGAGGAACTGCGCGAGACCATCCTGCGCATGATCGCCTCGCCGAACCTGTGCTCGCGGGCCTGGGTCACCGACCAGTACGACCGCTACGTCCGTGGCAACACCGTGCTGGCCCAGCCGGCCGACTCCGGTGTCGTCCGGGTCTCCGACGACTCCAACCTCGGTGTCTCGATGGCGACCGACTGCAACGGCCGGTACACCGCCCTGGATCCGTACCACGGTGCCCAGCTCGCGCTGGCCGAGGCCTACCGCAACGTCGTCACCGGTGGTGCGGCCCCCACGGCCGTCACCAACTGCCTGAACTTCGGCTCCCCCGAGGACCCGGCCGTCATGTGGCAGTTCTCCGAGGCCGTCAAGGGCCTGGCCGACGGGTGCGCCCAACTCGGGATCCCCGTCACCGGCGGCAATGTCAGTTTCTACAACCAGACCGGGACGACGGCGATCCTGCCCACCCCGGTGGTCGGTGTGCTCGGTGTGATCGACGATGTCCGTCGTCGCACCATCGTCGGTGTCGGCCAGGAGGCGGGGGAGACCCTGATCCTGCTCGGCGAGACCCTCGACGAGTTCGGCGGTTCCGAGTGGGCCAACGTCGTGCACAACCACCTCGGCGGCCGCCCGCCGGCCGTGAACCTGGACACCGAAAGGGTTCTCGGCGAGATCCTGATCGCCGGTTCCCGTGACGGGATGATCTCCGCGGCCCATGACCTGTCCGAGGGTGGACTGGCCCAGGCCGTTGTCGAGATGTGCCTGACCGGTGAGACCGGTGCGCGGATCGTGCTTCCGGCCGACCTCGACCCGTTCGTCGCCCTGTTCTCCGAGTCCACGGCCCGGGTCGTTGTTGCGGTCCCGCGTTCGGAGGAACTGCGCTTCACCGAGATGTGCCAGGCCCGTCAGTTCCCGATGACGCGGATCGGTGTGGTCATCCCGGAGGAGCCGGTGCTCGACATCCAGGACGTGGCCACGTTGAGCCTGGACGAGCTGCGGACCGCCTGGGAGGGCACCCTCCCCGCCCTGTTCGCCTGATCCACCCCCCCTGTTCCCGCGCACCGTTCCGGGATCCGCGCACTCTGCAGAGTGCGCCGATCCGGAAACGGTGCGCGGGAACAGTCGTTTCTGGGTGGTCAGCTGCGGGCGATGGCCCGCCGCATCTTCTCCAGCTTGCGGGCGCTGAAGAAGTCGTTCGACGGACGCAGCCACATCAGCAGCAGAGCGAAGGCCGCGACGGCGGCGACGGTGTAGCGCAGACCGGCCGCGGTGCTCACCTCGAAGACCGTGTTGTTGATGGTTACGCTCTGGGAAGTGGTGTCGCCGAAGGCCCCGAGGATCGAGAAGGCGCTGATCACGGTCAGCACGATCCGGGACCAGTTCCGTCCGGCACCCATCTTCAGGGCGAAGAACACCAGCAGCAGCGCCAGCACCACACCGACCCCGATGAAGACGAACTTCAGCGCGCTGACCACCGTCTCCGGGTCCTGCCCGTTGAGATCCACATCGGGGGAGTTGGCGGCCTCCAGTGCCATCGCCTTGAAGGTGTCGTTGTTCACCAGCTGGACGAAGGTGACGACATAGGCAGCGGCGGTCAGCAGGTAGATGATGACGGCGGCGCTGACGGTCGGCGGACGTGGGGTGCGCGTCACCGGTGAGTTCACCCCACCCGGGTACCCGGGCATCGGAGCGCCGTACGGGTTCGCGGGCCCGTAGGGCTGCTGTCCGTACTGGGGCTGTCCGTACTGGGGTTGGGGTTGGGCGTGCGCCCCGTACTGCTGCCCGTACCCGGGCTGCTCGGACGCCTGCTGCGGGTAGCCGGAAGGGTCGTACGTCGGCTGTCCGGGGGCAGGCGAGCCCTGCGGTGTCTGGCCGGTCTGCCCCTGGTAACCGTAGGGGTCCGGGTTCTGCGGATGATCTCCAGGATTGGTCATGGGCAAACCCTAGATCGTCGATACCCGGCCTGTCTGTACCTTGACCTGGTTCTACCGGATCAGGGCAACCCCGCTGTCCTGGGCCGTCGGGGGCACCGGCGTCCGGGTGGTCGGGATCAGGCAGACGAACAGCGCCCCGGAATCGCTGGGCGCGCACCACAGTTCCCCGCCGTGGGACCGCAGGATCGACCGGGAGATCGGCAGGCCCAGGCCCGAGCCCGGCCCGGTGCGCGCGGTCGACAGCCGCACGAAGCGGTCGAAGATCCGTTCGGCATCCTCCGGACGTACCCCGGAGCCGTCGTCACCGATGTACAGGCGGAAGGACCCGTCGCCGGCGGTGGTCCACAGGCGAACCGTACCGGTCGGACCTGCTGCCCTGGCGGCATTGTCGAGCAGATTGCCGAAGGCCCGTTGCAGTTGGTCGGGATCGCCGGACACCTGTGTAGGCACCGAACCGGACTCCACCGTGACGGTCAACCCGGGACAGCGGAGCCGCAGGGCCTCGACCTCCCGGGAGACCAGCTCGCCCGGGTCCACCGGCCGCCGGACCCCACCCGAGGAGTTGCCGGCCCGCTCCGCCTCGTCCAGTCGCGTCATCAGCAGCAGGTCGTCGACCAACCGGGACGCCCGGCCCGCCTGCCGGACGAGCTGCACCAGCCGCTCCTCGCGCTCGGACCGGCTGCTGTCGGGATCGCGCAGCAGGCGTTCGGCCCCGGCGATGACACCGGCCAGGGGTGTGCGCAGGTCGTGGGAGGCGTCCGCCAGGAAGGACCGCATCTGTTCCTCGGCCCGTTGGGCGGCGAGCTCCGCCGCTTCGAGGGCGTCCAGCATCTCGTCGAAGGCGGTCGCCGTCCGGCCGAGGTCGGTGCCGGGCCGGGTCGGACGGAGCCGTCGCCCGCGGGCCCCGTCCCGGATCCGGCGGGCCAGGGCCGTCATCCGGTCGAGGGGGCGCAGGGCCACCCGCACCACACCGAACAGGACGAGGGCGGCGATCAGCAGGGTGCTGCCGCCGGCGATCAGCTCGATCCGTCGCAGCTCCGACAGCGTCCGGTCGATGTCGTACTCGCCGGCCCGCAGCACCAGGGTGCCGTTCGACAACGTGACCGTGGCCGTCATCTCGGCGTCGCCCTCGGCGATCGTGACGGTCGGCTGGACGGCGGGTGCGCGCGGACCGGGTCGGCCACCAGGACCGCCGGGCGGCCGACCGGTCTCCCGGCCGATGTACCGGCTGTTCCCGGAGGTGTACGCGCTGAAGATGCCCTGGCCGGCGAGTTCGTCCGCGAGATCCTGTCCGGTGACCCCGTTGGCCTGGAGCACCCCGGCGTAGGAGGCGCGGTCCTCGAGCCGCTGACGCAGATCGTTGCGCAGCGCATCCCCCAGGACCCAGTTCACCGCGAAACCGAGGGTGACGATCAGGCCGACCAGCACCAGCAGCACCCACAGGGTCACCCGCCGGCGCAGCGAGACCGTCCGCACCGGCTGATCCATCGGCTCGGCGGATCGGTTGGTTCTCAACGGGTGTCGCTCATCCGGTAGCCGATACCCCGCACCGTGTGGATCAGTCGGGTCCCTTCCTTCTCCAGTTTGCGCCGCAGCACCGAGACGTAGGCCTCGACCAGATTCGGGTCGTAGGCCTCGTATCCCCAGACCTGGGTCAGGATCTGGGTTTTCGACAGGACGAGGCCGCGGTGCCTGGCCAGGTAGCAGAGCAGTCGCAGCTCGGTGGCCGTCACCGACACGGGTTCGCCCGCTCGCATCACCTGTCCGGCGTCCTCGTCGATCACCAGATCGGCGACCTGCAGGGTGGTCGAGCGGAGTTTGCCGCTCCGGCGCAGGACCGCGCGCACCCGGGCGACCAGCTCCGCCATCACAAAGGGTTTCACCAGGTAGTCGTCGGCCCCGGCCTCGAACCCGGCCAGCCGGTCGCTCACCGAGTCGCGGGCGGTCAGGAAGACGACGGAGCTGCGGGAGTGGGTGCGCAGGTGCTCGGCGAGCCCGAACCCGCCCGTGCCGGGGAGCATCACGTCCAGGATCGAGACGTCGGGGCGGACGGTGTCCACCCGTGCGGCGAAGTCCGTGCCGTCGGCCAGGGAGGTGACCTGGAACCCGGCGTCGGTCAGGCCATCGGCGATACAGGCCCGCAGCACCGGTTCGTCCTCGACGACCAGTACCCGCGCGGCATCCGCCGTCGTCCGAGTCTCCATAACCGGCACACTTCTCCGCCAACCTGAGAAAGCCCTGAATTTCAGCTTGCCTTCAGCTAGGCCCTGCACGGTGGTGTCAGCCACCGGGAGAGCCTCGGGCGGTGAGAAGGAAGGTCGCACCAGTGACTGACGTGAACAACTCCGGCCAGGACGACTCCGGCCTGAACAACCTGGACCAGCCCACTCCGATGGTCGATCTCGCGGCACCGGTCGGGCCGGGCCGGCGACGACGTGTCCGGGTCGGGGTGGTGGCAGGTATCGCTGCCCTGACCCTGGCCGGCGGCGGACTGACCGCCGTCGCCTTCGCCTCTTCGTCGACGCCGGGGGCCGCGGTCGCCGCTCCCACCAGCGGGGCGGAACCCACCGACGGGGCGACCCCCACCGACGGGGCGACCCCGACCGATGGAGCCACCCCGCCGGCCGACGGGTCGGCGGCCCCCGGTGCCCCCACCGATCGCACGCCGAAGGTCCGTACCCCGCACCTGGACGGCACCGTCACCTCGGTGGACGGGTCGAAGATCCTGATCAAGGACCGTGACGGGTTCACCCGGACGATCATCGTGTCCAGCAGCACCACGTACACCGACGATCTGACCGCCGACATCGCGGTGGGGGCCAAGATCCGGGCGGAGGGTGCGGTCGATACTGACGGCACCTCCCTCGACGCCACCACGGTCGGTGTCGACAACGGCCCGCAGGGCCGGGGTCCGGGCGGGTTCGGCGGTCGTGGTCCCGGTGGACCGGGCGGCCACGGCGGCTGGGGCGGTCCGCGCCCGGACGGCGCAGCCCCGGACGGTTCTGCCCCGGACGGTTCTGCCCCGGACGGTTCGGCCCCGGGAGGTTCCACCGGCGGCACGACCGACGGCACCAGCCCGGCCACCCCGGCCCCGAGCACCGAGTCGGCACCCAGCACCTCCTGACCGGTTCCCCAAGCCCCCGCGAGTGGACTGCCACCCCCTGCCCCCGGGGTGTGGCAGTCCACTCGCGGGTAGATTCCGTTCTGCCACCGACGCCCGGCCGAATGGGAGAACCGCCATGTCCACCACACCTTTGACCGGTGACGAGTTGGCCGAGATCTATCGTGATCTCCACCAGCACCCCGAACTGTCATTCCAGGAGCACCGCACGGCCGAGATCGTCGCCGGGAAGCTGGCCTCCTGGGGGTACGAGGTGATCACCGGGATCGGTGGCACCGGCGTCGTCGGCATCCTCGAGAACGGCCCGGGGCCAACGGCTCTGCTGCGCGCCGACATGGACGGTCTGCCGGTGCTCGAGGACACCGGAGCGGCCTATGCCAGTGCGGCCCGCGGTACGGATCCGGCGGGCGAGGACGTGCCCGTCATGCACGCCTGCGGCCATGACGTCCACGTCACCTGCCTGCTCGGGGCGGCGGCCCACCTGGCCGCCCGGCGCGAGGAGTACTCGGGTCGGCTGATCGTGCTCTTCCAGCCGGCCGAGGAGCTCGGCTCCGGTGCCAGGGCGATGATCGAGGACGGCCTGTTCGAGCGTTGCGGGAAGCCGGATGTTGTTCTGGGCCAACATGTTGCGCCCTTCCCTGTCGGGTTCATCGGCCTGCGGGAGGGGGCGGCGATGGCCGCGGCGGACTCGTTGACGGTGACCCTGCACGGGTCAGGGGCGCACGGCTCCCGGCCGGAGGCCTCTGTCGACCCGATCGTCATGGCGGCGTCGACGATCATGAAACTGCAGACGATCGTCTCCCGGGAGACCGCCGGGACCGAAACTGCCGTGGTGACGGTGGGTTCCATCCATTCCGGTACCAAGGACAACATCATTCCCGATGATGCGGTGCTCAAACTCAACATCCGTACCTTCGACCCGAAGGTACGCGATCGCACCCTGTCCGCGATCGATCGGATCGTCAAGGCCGAGGCGGAGGGTTCCGGTGCCCCCCGGCCGGCAGAGGTGGAGCACAACCTCCATTTCCCCGCACTGGTCAACGATTCCGCCGGAACGGTCCGGGTCCGGGAGGCCTTCTGCGGCTGGCTCGGTGCCGAGCGGGTGCTCGATCCGGGTCCGGCGACCGGAAGCGAGGATGTCGGCCAACTGGCCGAGGCCGCGGGTGCGCCGTGTGTGTTCTGGTTCCTCGGGGGTGCGGATCCCGCACCGTTCGCGGCGGCCACCTCCCAGCTGGAGCAGATGGAGATCATGCGGCAGATCCCGAGCAACCACTCGCCGCGGTACCTGCCTGTCGTCGACCCGACCCTGTCCCTGGGTGTCGAGGCGTTGCTGGTGGCTGTCCGGACCTGGCTCCCCGCTTAACGCCTTCCGTTCCCGCGCACGTTGTTGCTCCTCGCGCACGAAACATCGTGCGCGAGGAGCAGTTTCGTGCGCGGGAACAGGGGGTGTCAGTGGTGACGGTCGTTGCTCACGGCGGCATCGAGGGTCGACTGCACGGCTTCCACGGTCAACCGGTGCCAGGTGGCGGCCCGGCTCAGCATCGCGTGACCGGTCCCGGTGAGCACCGTGTTGTCCAGGACCGCCCCGGCCGCCTCGGCCCGCTCGAAGTACCTTTCCGAATACGCCACGGGGGTGACGCGGTCCATGGAGCCCTGGATCACCGTCAGTCGGACGCCGGCGAGCTGACTGACCGGATCGCTCTCCTCCACCCAGGGGGCCAGGACCACGATCCCGCAGACCTGCGTCTCATCGGCGAGCCGGAGCACCGTGCGGGCACCCATCGAGTGCCCGACCAGGACGACCGGCCGACCCGGGTAGTGCCGCTGGACATGGCCGAGGGCCCAGTACAGGTCGGCCTGCGGGGAACTGCCGCTGCCGTTCCAGCCCCGGATCGCCAGCTGGACCCGGAACACCGCGGTCGCGGGGGTGCGGACCTTGCGGGCGATGGCCGAGGCGAACGGCCGCAACCGGAGCACGGCGACGTTCCAGGCCCGGCCGCGTTCGGTACTGCGCTCCTTGCCGCCGTGCACCACGAGCACCACCGCAGCGGCTTGCTCGGCGGGGCCGCGGGCGACGGCTCCGACAGGGATCAGGTGGGCACCGTGGTCAGAGGTCAACATGGCCCCTATTCGTAGGCGATGGGGCTACCGGTTGGTAGCACCGTCCAGTCTGCTCCGTCACACGACGGGCACGTCGGCGGCCAGGTCGGGGCTTCGACGGTGGCAGCGGCTCCGACAACGGTAGGACCAGCTGTGACACACTCCGGCGATGTCGATGACGACCCCGAACACGACGCCCTTTCCGCCCACCGGCCCGGTACGGCTGGTGGAGGTGGGCCGGACCGATCGGGCGGTGCTCGGCAACCTCGGTCAGCTCCACCGGCACGATCTTTCCGAGGCGTACCGGCTGCTCCCGAATGCGGACGGCACCTACAACAACGGTCGGCTGGACAGTTTCCTGGCCGGGCCCGAACCCGGCCATCAGGCCTGGTTGATCATGGTGGCCGATCGGCTCGCCGGGTTCGTGATGACCGCACCCGCCCCGGGCGGCGGGAGGTCCGTCGCCGATTTCTTCGTGGTGCGGGCAGCGCGACGGTTCGGCGTGGGCTCGGAGGCGGCCCGTCAGACCGTCGCGCTCTTCCCGGGACGCTGGGCGATCGGCTTCCAGTCCTACAACCCCGGGGTGGCCGCGTTCTGGTCGCGCCTGGCCAGCGAGCTCGTGGGACAGGACTGGCGGATGTTCGACGATCCGCCGCCGCCGGGACGCCCGGCCGACAGCTGGATCGTGTTCGACACCGGCCGACCGCAGCCCTGACCAGGTCCGACAGGCGATTGTGGACAGAGCCCTCCTGGTCGGACCCGCTCCGGGCATGCTCTCGGCCATGATCAACCCCGTACAGGCCGGTGAGCTGGAACTGACCAGCGACGACCGGATCATCACCATGTGGAAGGAGATGATCGGTGAGGCCATCAGCCCCGGTCAGCTCTGGATCCTTCCGTTGTCCCCGGACCAGCGCCCCCTGGGGAAAGTACTCGTCAACGCCGGTCTTCCCCATCCACCCGTCCCGGAGGACCTGCACCGGACCATGCTCCGGCTGGCCGACGAGGCCCCCGACGCGACGGCGGCGGTCTACCTGTTGGAGCGCACCGGTGCGGCCGGGATCGAGGTGCGCGATCTCGCGTGGGTGGAGGCGATCTGCCGCACCGCCCGGGTCTCCCGGAAGGCGGTCCACGGTGTCTACCTGTGTCATCCCGGCGGTTTCGCCGTGCTGAGCCCGGTCCGATGAGTGGTTCCTCGACGGAGGGCCTGTCGGCGCCGTCGGGGGTCGGTGGCATGATCCGCCTCATCGTGATCGATGACCTCGGTGGCGTGAGAGACCGGAATTCACCGCTGCCGGATCCGGCAGCGACGGGACAGGGAACGACGAGACAGGGAACGAGGCGGCCGGGTGGCGCGACGGGCAGTGACACGGACGGAGCTGGACTCGGCGCTGGAGTTGGTGCGGCCAGGAACACCGTTGACGGCCGTCCAGACCCGGGACACGGTCCGCACCACCCTGCGCTGGTTCGCCCAGATCCACGAGGGCCACACGGTCGAGGTCCGGGTGCCACCGCACGCCGCCGTCCAGGCCGTCGACGGTCCCCGACACACCCGGGGGACCCCGCCCAATGTCATCGAGATGTCCCCGGCCGTCTGGCTTGACCTGGTCGCGGGCCGTCTGACCTGGGAGGAGGCGGTCGAGGGTGGAAAACTGCATGCCAGTGGGATCCGCGCCGACCTGGCCGGTCTGCTGCCGCTGACGGGCCGGGAGCCGCTGCCGGGCCAGGAGTCCCTGCCGGGCCGGGAACCGTGGTGAGGACACCGCTGACTCCCGCGGAGAAATGGATGCGCCTGTCCGGTGTGCCCACCTTCATCCGCGGCGAGAACCGGTTGATCCGGGTGGCCTCGAAACCCTGGCAGGTGCTGCTGTCGGCCGCCGCCGTCATCGCGGTCGTGGTGGTCGCGGCCGCGCTGGCCGACCTCGGCAGCATCCTCGTGAACGGATGGGTGCTGGCAACCGTGCTGGTCCTGTCCCTGGTGGTGGGCTACGTGGCCATCGCCGTGGGTCTGGGTCCGATCACCGTGTTCACCGTGCGCTGGTTCCTGCAGACCCTGTGGCGCGGCGGGTCCGGAATGCTGCACGTCCTGCCGTTGTTGCTGGTAGCGGTCACCTTCTTCTTCATGACGGCCGAGACCTGGCAGTCCATCGGACGGTTGAAGGGCCTCCCGCTGGTGCTCAGCTCGCTGCTGCTGGTCGGGGTGGCGGTGGCCTTCCTGGTCCGCCGCGGATCCACGGACGTCGAGGAACTCGGTCGGTTCGCCGATACCGAGGCGGTGCGCGAGGCCCTGCCGGCGGAGCTGCGACCCGCCGGTTCGCTGCGGTACACCACCCCGGCCCTGAGCTGGGGTGAGCGACTGAACCTGACCGTCATCTCGGTGCTCGGCAAGGTGTTCGTCGCTGCCGTCGTCGGCCTGGCCATTTTCGTCTTCTTCGTGGTCTTCGGCCTGTTCACCATCACCGCCCAGGTGGCCGGGGCGTGGTCGGCGGGGGAGCCGGACATCTGGTGGCAGTTCACCATGGCCGGTCACGGCTACGCCCTGACGGCCGAACATCTGCGGGTCTCGGCCTTCCTCGGGGTCTTTTCCGCCCTGTACTTCATCGTCTCCTCCGCATCGGACCGTGACCTGGCCAAATCCCTGTCCAGCGCCGCCGAGGACCATGTCCGCAGCTGTCTCGCCGTGCGTGCGGTCTACCGGGGTTCCCGGTGACCTTCCTCGCCGGGAGGGTGACGAAGGAGAAGAAGCCGGGCAAAGCGGCTAGAGTGGGGACACGTTGATCCTCCGGCGTTCGCGGCTTACCGGCGACGTCGATCCCTATCTCCTAAAGGAGCGCGATCACGTGGGACCCGGCGCCGACCCGAAGCGTAGTAGTGCCGTTCTGATAGCCAACCCCGACCTCTCCGTACCGCTGGCCGACCCGGCCGCACCGGTGCCGACCCTGGTCGATGACGATCCCCGCGAGGAATGTGGCGTCTTCGGCGTCTGGGCCCCGGGGGACGAGGTCGCCAAACTCGCCTACTACGGCCTCTACGCCCTGCAGCACCGCGGCCAGGAGGCTGCCGGTATCGCGGTCGCCAACGGCAGCGAGATCGTGGTCTTCAAGGACCTCGGCCTGGTCTCCCAGGTGTTCGACGAGCAGATCCTGTCCTCCTTGCAGGGCAACATCGCCGTCGGTCACTGCCGGTACTCGACCACCGGCGGCAACAACTGGGCCAACGCCCAGCCGGCCTTCGCCCAGACCCCGGTCGGGTCCAGCCTGGCCATGGGCCACAACGGCAACCTGGTCAACACCGCCGAACTCGCGGTCAAGGCCGACGCCCTTCCCGGCAAACGGGCCCGGATGGGTTCGACGACCGACTCCGACGTGGTGATCCGGCTGCTCGCCGCCGCCAGCGCCGACTCCTCCGTCCAGGCTGCCGCGATGGAGCTGTTCCCGCAGCTCAAGGGTGCCTTCTGCTTCGTGTTCTGCGACGAGAACACCCTGTACGCCGCCCGCGACCCGCAGGGCATCCGCCCGCTGGTGCTGGGACGGCTCGACCGCGGTTGGGTCGTCGCCTCCGAGACCGCGGCCCTGGACATCGTCGGTGCCTCCTTCGTCCGCGAGGTCGAACCGGGTGAGCTGCTCGCGATCGACGAGGACGGCCTGCGCAGCGAGAGCTTCGCCCCGGCCGACCCCAAGGGCTGCGTCTTCGAGTACGTCTACCTGGCCCGCCCGGACACCTCCATCGCCGGCCGCGGTGTGCATGCCGCCCGCGTCGACATCGGACGCCGGTTGGCGGCCGAGGCCCCGGTCGAGGCCGATCTGGTGATCCCCACCCCGGAATCCGGGACCCCGGCGGCCATCGGATACGCCCAGGCCTCCGGCATCCCCTACGGCCAGGGCCTGGTCAAGAACGCCTATGTCGGCCGGACCTTCATCCAGCCCTCGCAGACCATCCGTCAGCTCGGCATCCGGTTGAAGCTGAACCCGCTGCGCGACGTCATCCGCGGCAAACGCCTGGTGGTGGTGGACGACTCCATCGTGCGTGGCAACACCCAGCGCGCGCTGGTGCGGATGTTGCGCGAAGCCGGTGCTCTGGAGGTCCACGTCCGGATCGCCTCCCCGCCCGTGCGCTGGCCCTGCTTCTACGGGATCGACTTCGCCTCCCGTGCGGAGCTGATCGCCAACGCCGGTGAGGTGGACGCCGTCCGCCGCTCCATCGGGGCGGACACCCTCGGGTACGTCTCCCTCGACGCGCTCGTCGCTGCCACCGAGCAGCCCAAGAATCGTTTGTGCATGGCCTGTTTCTCCGGCAACTACCCCATTGAAATCCCCGACCAAATCGGCAAGCACGTGCTGGAGGGAATCGCGCGCGGCGTCGCCGGCGATGCGAGTCCCGTGCACGCGGCTACCTACGGCGCCGAGGACGCCTTGACGCGACCGTGACCAATAACGTGACCAGTGACCACAACACCGACCGGGTGAAGACCAAGCACCCGGATGCCTCCCACCCGATCGGATCCGGCCCGACCTACGCCGGTGCCGGGGTGTCGATCGCGGCCGGTGACGCCGCCGTCGAGCTGATGAAGAAGCACACGGCCCGGACCCACCGCCCCGAGGTCCTCGGTGGCCTCGGCGGGTTCGCCTCCCTCTTCCGCCTCCCGGCAGGCAGGTACAAGGATCCGATCCTGGCCTCCTCCTCGGACGGCGTCGGCACGAAGATCGCCATCGCCCAGGAGATGGACATCCACGACACCATCGGCATCGACCTGGTGGCCATGGTCGTCGACGACCTGGTCGCCTGTGGTGCCGAGCCGCTGTTCCTGCAGGACTACATCGCCTGCGGCAAGGTCAACCCGGAGAAGATCGCCACCATCGTCGGTGGCATCGCCGAGGGTTGTGTGCGCTCCGGTACCGCCCTGGTCGGCGGCGAGACCGCCGAACACCCCGGTCTGATGGCCGCGGACGACTACGACCTCGCCTCCACCGCGGTGGGGATCGTCGAGGCCGAGGACATCCTCGGTGCCGAGAAGGTCCGCGAGGGTGACGTCGTCATCGCCCTGGCCTCCTCCGGCGTCCACTCCAACGGGTACTCGATGATCCGGCACGTGCTGCTGGACATCGCCCGGCTGCCGCTGGACGGCCACGTCGAGGAGTTCGGCCGCACCCTCGGCGAGGAACTGCTCGAGCCGTGCCGCATCTACGCGCTGGACTGCCTGGCCCTGGCCCGTGACACCGATGTGCACGCCTACGCGCACATCACCGGTGGCGGTCTGGCCGGCAACCTGGCCCGGGTCATCCCGGAGGGGCTGACGGCCCGCCTGGATCGTCGTACCTGGTCCCCGGCCCCGGTCTTCGGGTTCGTTCGTGGCTACGGTCGGGTCGAGCGCGCCGAGATGGAACACGCCTTCAACATGGGTGTCGGCATGGTCGCCGTCATCAACGAGGCCGATGTCGACCTCGCGTTGGCGATCCTGACCGCCCGCCATGTCCCGGCCTGGGTCATCGGTTCGGTCGAGAAGACCGTCGACGGCGCCACCGGTGTGGATGCCCGTGCGATCCTGCAGGGCGACCACCCCCGCTTCTAGAGCTTTCCGCTTCCCGCGCACCCTCTTCGTTCTCGCGCACCGTGTTCGGTGCGCGAGAACGAGGACGGTGCGCGGGAGTCGTTGTGGGGTGGGGCCGTCGACGTCCGTGTCGGCTGCCGGTCAGGCGGTGCCGACGTCCGGTCAGCCCGCGGTGACGGTGAAGCTGAGCGGCAGTGCCCCGGCGTTCAGGCCGTTGGCCAGGGCGGTGGCCGAGTCCTCGGTGAACCCGCCGGTGATCGTGGTGGCCGCTGAGTCGATCTGCGCCTGCACGGACGGCGCCGACACCACGGACGAATCCAGCACGAAGGCCACCTGGGCCCCGACGTTCGACCCGGTGTACGCCGACCACTTGCTCAGTCCGGCGGCGTCCAGCAGCATCGTCACCGACCACTGGTCGGTCTGGGTGAGCTTCTCCGCCTTGGCCGACTCGATCTCGGTGCCCTCGATGATGGCCGAGTCCAGCAGGTACACCGTCGCGCCCTCGACGTCGCAGGTCAGCAGTTGGCGTTCGGGATCCGACGGGCCGATGTGGTCCTCGAGCTGATCGCAGCCGATATCGGACAGGCTTCCGGCTACCGACTTCAGCCAGTCCGATGCTCCGGCACCCGACGGCTGCACCGGGATCTTCGCTCCGGTGCCCTCTCCGCCGGCTTTCGCCGACGGACCCAGGTTGATGACCGGCCGGAAGTTGAGCTGGCTGGAATCCAGGTTCGCCCTGATCCGGTCGGCCTGGGATGCGGGTCCGGTGACGGTGACCTGGGTGGACCCACCGATGTCGACCGTGCTGCCAGGGATGTCGGCGAGGCGTTTCTCCAACACCGTCACCGACTGGGCGAGGAGGGTGGGACTTGCCTGCTCGACGGCGGTCAGCACGAAGGTGACGGATCCGCTGGTCGCTCCTGTGGTGGCCGAACCCGTGATGTCCGGCCCGGAGGTCGACGGTTCAGCCCCGGAGGTCGACGGGCCGGCAGTGACCGACGCCGCGGATTCCGGGGTCGTGAGGGGCAGACTTGAACCCGCCGTCGCCGAGACACCCGAGCCGGGATCATGCGAGGCAGCGGGGGTGTCGGGAGCCGTCGAGCCGGACTCCGCACTGCATCCGACCAACAGGCCGAAGGCAAGAGCGGAGGCGAGCGCAACGGAACGGACGGCACCGGCCCGGGAAGGGCCGATGTCGCCGAGCCGAGTTGAAGTCAATCCGTCAACGAGCGCGCGAATACGAGCCGTACTCGTCTTCGTCCTCGTCCGGATCTACCGAAGAATGTCCCGTCGGGTGTCGTTGTTGAGTAGTCCCCAACCCCGTGGACAATTCGCGTTGTAAGGCTGTGACGTCGATATCCGAGGTGCTGTACTTCAGCTCTCGGGCAACCTTCGTCTGCTTTGCCTTCTGACGGCCTCGCCCCATCTGGCGGACCCCCTTGCGCTCAAGAAGCGGGGCGGCCGTTGAGCGGCCCCGGAGTTTGTGTCAATCGTGATGCCAACGATACAGGTTCGAATTGGGTACTCACACCCGCCTCCGCCCAACTCACCGGCAAATGTTGCAAACCTGTAGTGCTCGGCAGGTCGGCGAAGGGTCAACGGCCCGGACCCGGCCGTAGTTCCCGCTGATCGTGCCGGCGGATGCATCGGGTCGGGGATCCACGCCCGGAGCAGCGTCCGTGGCGGCGGAAGGCGGGGCCTAGAAGACCCCGGGGGCGAGTTCGGTGGTGCCGACGGGCCGGCCGCCGCCCTGGATGATCCCGGTCCCCAGCTCGTCCAGGATCGGGGCGTCCAGGCCGAGAAACCGCAGGCCGGCGACCAGGGCGGGCATCCGTGCGCGGTCCCCGCCGTCGGTGATCTTGACCGCGACGGTCCGCCCGTCGGGCAGGGCGGCGCAGTGCACACCCTCGGCCCCGCCCTTGACGAGCAGGCCGGGCAGCTCCGTCATCAGCCGGGTGTCCTCGCGGCCGGTTCCGCCCACCATCTCCGGATGGGCGCGCATCGCGTCGGCGACGGCGCGTGCGGCGGTGCCCGATTCGGCCGCGTTGATCCGGCCGAAGGCCTTCGCCAGGCCGGAAAGTGAGATCGCGTACAGCGGGGCGCCGCAGCCGTCGATCCCGGTCGCCGCGGGGGTCTCCTCGGCCAGGGTGGCCACCTGCTGGGCGACCGACTGCTGCAACGGGTGGCCGGGCTCCAGGTAGGTCTTCAGGTCCCAACCGGCGGCCAGACAGGCGGTGAGCATGCCCGCGTGCTTGCCTGAGCAGTTCATGTAGACCTTGCGCTGGGCGCCGTCGGCGCGGATCACCGCGGTCCGGGCCTCCTCGTTCAGCGGGAGGTCCAGCGGGCAGCCCAGATCGTCCTCGGTCAGCCCGATCCGGTCGAGCATCGCCAGGACCCTCTCGACGTGCATGGGTTCGCCGGAGTGGGAGGCCGAGGACAGGGCGAGGTCGGCCCCGGTCAGGTCGGCCCCGGCCGCCAGCATCGCCAGGGCCTGGAAGGGTTTGTTGGAGGAACGCGGGAACACCGGGGCGCTGACGTCCCCGCGGGCGTGCAGCACGGTGCCGTCGGAGTCGGTGACCACCAGTGCGCCGTAGTGGCTGCCCTCGTGGAAGCCGGAGCGGATGACGCGGACGAGTTCGACGGGGGTGCTGGGTGTGCTCACCCCCGTCATCCTAGGCGCGCCCCCTGTCGTGGCCCCGGCTTCACGATTCGGGACCTGAGTGGCTGAAATATCGCCACTGAGGTCCCGAATCGTGCATCGGGCGCGTCGCTGGCGGTGGGAGTCGACCTCGCCTATCGTCTGCCGTACCTGGGGGAAGGGGCGCGACGATGATCGCAGCAGGGTGGCACAAGGGTGGGCGAGAGCTATCGCCGGTCCGTCGGAGGGTCCGTGCGGCATGGATCGGTGGGGCGGGGTGGCGGCCGTGAGTGATCTGACTTCGAGAGTGGAGGAGCTGTACGCCGCCCGGGCGGGTATCTGGGAGCGTGCCAAACACACGGCGTGCGAAGCGCTGCGCGATATCGCCGTAGCTGCCCTCGCGAGCGGCGGGCGAACCGTGGACACGAAGAGGATCTCCATCGACCCGGGCCGGGTCAAGGACAAGTCCCGGTTCGAGCAGAAACTCAGAAGGAAGGTCGCCGGGGCGGAGGACCTGCCGGATCTGGCCGCCTACGAATCCGAGATCACCGACGTTGTCGGCGTCAGTGTCATCTGCAAGACCCGCAGTGACGTCGAGCTGTTCGTCAGCAGTCTCAAAGACTCCAACGGAGCGGGATCCCTGCGGATCAAGGACGAGAGCGACTGGCGAGAGAAGGTCAAACCCTCCGGATATCGGGCCTACCACGCCCTCCTGGACGTCTCGGTTCCCGGCGCAAGCCACGAAACGGTCGTCGTCGAGGTTCAGGTCAAGACGATGCTGGAGAAGTCCTGGGGAGAGCTCACCCACGAGACGCTCTACCAGACCGGGGTCCTGCGGTCCGATGCCTTTCACGACCAGGTGGGGCGCGCGATGGCGGACATGCTCGACGCCGTCGACCGGCTCGCCGACAGCCTCGCTCAAGCCTTCGATCGGAAGACGATCGGGCCGGCCGACACGGATTCCGGTGGTGTGGCAGCCGGAGACGAGGCCGCGCGGGAGGTTGCAGCTGAATCGGGGATATCGCTGGCACTGAGTGCGACGGCCCACACCCATGTCGAGACCGTTGACGTGGTGTATTCGTCGCAGAACTACGCGTTGGCCACCTTCGGCGACCGTCGTGGGCTGATCCCGGCGAGCCGGATCCGCTCCCTGCTGGGTGTCACCGAACTCATCGATGTCGACGAGTACCTGCAGAAGGGGGACCGTCTCACTGCGGAGGTGGTCGAGGACAAGAACGGCCTGTACCTCTACCCGACCGTGCGCGAGGAGCTGCGGCAGTAGCGATTCACGATTCGGGTTCCAGATGGTCGAAATCGGACCATCTAGAACCCGAATCGTGAAGCCGCGCGACGATTCGGGACCTCAGTGGCTGAAATACCGCCACTCAGGTCCCGAATCGTGAATCGGCCGGGACGCTGGCCGACACTCAAGGCAGTTCGAAGGCCGCCGAATACCTGTCGATGATTTCGGTCCGCTCAGCGGTGCCCAACCGAACTCGAGGCCGCGGGTCGTTCCACGGCGACTGGGCGGAGTTGGGGTCGGTTTTCGGATGTCGCGGAATCAGATGCGCATGGACGTGCGGCTCCTGGTTGCCCAGGACGGCCAGGTTGATCCGCTCGGCCCCGGTCACGGCTCGTGCGACCCGCATAGCGTGTCGGACCTCTTGAAAGTACGTAGCGGCGAGGACGTCCGGTACGTCTTCGATGTTGTCGAAGTGCTGGTGGAGGCTGACCAGAAGGCGCCCGGGGAATCTTCCGTCGTCGTAGAGACCAACGCTGGACGTTTCCAGTTCGACGATCGGCAGCCAGAGCGCGAAGCCACATTCCGCGCAGCTGGACACGGTGTTACCGCCTCGTTGGCCTGCGGTGAAATCAGTGAGCGACGACATCGAAGGTGATCCCGAGGCCCTGGGCGAGATCGAGCGCGACATCCAGGTCCCAACGTTCGCTCCGGAGCAGACCTTCAGCCGTTGCGGTGTTCACCGACAAGGCCTTCGCCACCTCGTCGACCGACACTTCGCGATCCTCGACCTTGGCAAGCAGGACCCTTCGGATCTCAGATCCCAGGGCAGTTCGAGTGCTCACGAGCCCGTCTCCTTCGTATCTGTGGGTATTTCCTGATGCTACTCAAGCACTTGCCACTGACAGAGTGGCCGAAAGGGTCAAAAGACCAGGTACTCCCTGCTGCGCACGGCCAGCTCGTTCCACTCGAAAAAGATGATGTTCAGCTGGCGCTGCAGGTCCTTCGCCAACTCCTTCGCGTCGTTGAACTCCTGCGCAGAGGCGCGTTCCGTCCATGTGGTTTCCGACAGCCGCTCCCGCCAGGCGCTGTTGCCGCTCAGAGCCAGGAAACGATCGACGATCGTGATCACGGCGGCCATCGCATCCCGAACGAGCCTCGGAGCTTGGGTATGACCAGCGAGAAGTCGAGCGAGCGGCGGCATGGTGAACTGTTCGAGGAGACTGTCGGCATCAGCTCGCGGTCCTTCGTGCATGCCGCAACGAAGCAGGGACATGACGGTGCCGGCGAACAGGATCTTCCTCGAGATGATGAGTTTGAGGTACCGGAGGATCGACTTCTCGTCGTTCGATCCCAGGGCCTTCGCCTGGTAGTCGACCGTGATCGTCCTCCAGTACCGGATCACGTCGTTCAGCAGGAAGCGGGGCGGCTGACCCTCCTTCGGCGGGGCCACGGAGAGATAGCGATTGATCGCCGCGAGGACGGCCGCCTTGTGCACATCGGGGTTCATCAGGCTGACAGACTCCTCAAGCAGGAGCATCCGTCGGGTGAGCGAATGGTTGGTGTCTTCCTGCAAGCCGATCGTCTCGATGAGGTCGAAGGCCCCGACTGCTCGGCCGAAGAGCCCGGAGACGCCGGGCTTGGGAACCTCCCTGTCCGTGCGGCCCTCGCCGATCGTGAACTCTTTTCGCAGTTCGTCCGCGGCACGGAGGAGCTCCCGCACTCGCATCAGGTCAGGCGGCAGGTCTTTGACCAGCACCAAATAGTCGAAATCGCTTTCCTGGGTCATCTCCCGCCGCGCCAGGGAACCGAAAGCCACCACGTCCAGCGCGTCGTTTCCGCTCACAGTCAGCCTGCGTCGTGCCAGGTCGATGCGCTCTTCGGACAGTTGATAGCTGTCATCCACGTGAAGGAACGGCCGGCCTGCGCCGAGGTCGTCCAAGGCGGCGCGTAGAGCTGAGTGCATCGGATTCCCGCCCCTTGATCCGCCTGGCGACTCGTCTGTGAGTCGATCGGATTGTGACAGGCGTCACCCCAAAGGTGCAAGCAACGGTGGACCGACACGCACCGCCCCGGTTCACGATTCGGGACCTCAGTGGCTGAAATACCGCCACTCAGGTCCCGAATCGTGAATCGGCCGGGACTCAGATGCCGAGGAACTCCCGCGCCTGCTCGACGGTCATCGGCAGGCGGCCGGCCAGCCGGGCGATTCCCGCAGCTCGGGCCACAAGTCCGGCATCGTCACGTGGGCCCGCCGATCCGGCGACCAGCGGGGTGTGGCTGCTGCCGACCCGCAGGTGGTACCCGGCCGCGATGGCGGCC
Source organism: Nakamurella silvestris (assembly GCA_003576535.1). Taxonomy (GTDB): domain Bacteria; phylum Actinomycetota; class Actinomycetes; order Mycobacteriales; family Nakamurellaceae; genus Nakamurella; species Nakamurella silvestris. The sequence goes on from QXCQ01000165.1 coordinate 50,626, forward strand.
AGCTGTGCGGGCATCCCGGCCTCTCCGTCGCCGGCGACGGTCAGCGGGGCCTCGAACCGGGTGGCCAGCACCCCCGTCTGCAGGACGACCTGGGTCGGGGTCATGGTGCCGTCGAAACGTAGTTCGAACCACTGGGCGCTGGAGTCCAGGTCCACCCCGGCGGCGATGAAGGTCTGCGCGCTGAAGGTGATCGACCCCTGGTTCACCGGCTCCGGGGCCGCCCCGAACCCGTCGGCGGTGCTGTCCTTTGCCGAGGAGGTGACGATCAGGGAGGTGTGCTCGCGGATCGAGGCCACGACGTGGTCGAGGTCGGACACGTCAGGGCCGAGGTGGATGCGTGCGGCCCCCACCCGTTCGGCGTCGATGGCCGCGCGGAGCAACTCGGGCAGCGGCAGCGCGGTCGGGGCCAGGGTGATCAGGACGGGGTTGTCAGACATGCGCCGGTCCGTCCAGGATCGCCCGCAGCACTGCGGGGTCGATGTTGCCGCCGGAGACCACGGCGACCGTCCTGCCCGGTGGCAGCTGATCGCGGTGGAACAGGAAGGCCGCGGTGGTGACGGCCCCGGAGGGCTCGGCCAGCAACCGCGCTTGGAGCATCAGCCGACGGGTGGCCTCGGCGATCTCCTCCTCGGTGACGGTGATGATGTCGCTCACCTGGGCCTGGATGTGCCGCCACGGCAGTTCCCCGACCGTGAAGGTGCGCAGGCCGTCGGCGATGGTGCGGGCGGTGTCCTGCGGGGCCCATTTCTGGTGGACCCCGGTGCGGAAGGACTCGGCGGCGTCACCGGCCAGGGCCGGTTCGACCCCGATCACCTTGGCGTTCGGCAGCAGCGCCGCGATGGCTGCGGCGATCCCGGAGATCAGCCCACCCCCGGAGACCGGAACCAGGACGACGTCCACATCCGGTGCGTCCTCGGCGATCTCCAACCCGATCGTGCCCTGGCCGGCGATGACGTCGGGGTGGTCGAAGGGCGGGATCATCGCCTTGCCGGTCTCGGCGGCCAGCTCGGCGGGCCGGCTGAACCGCTCCTCCACCGGGACCAGCTCCACGGTGGCACCGAGGGCCCGGGTGGCGTCGATCTTGCGCTGCGGGGCGTTGTCGGGGATGACGATGTGGGCGTCCACCCCGAACCGGCGGGCGGCGTAGGCGACGGCCTGGGCGTGGTTGCCGGAGGAGTGGGCGAGGATGCCCTTCGCCCGCAGCTCCGGGTCGAGGCGGGAGACCGCCGTGACGGCCCCACGGATCTTGAAGGCCCCGACCGGTTGCAGGGTTTCGGGTTTGAGCCACAGCTCCGGCCAGGGGGACTCCACCAGCGGGGTGCGCACGGCGATGCCCCTGATCTCTTCCGCGGCCCGGCGGATGGATTCGATGTCGACCAGCGGTTCGGTGCCGGCGGTGTTCGAGCTGGAACTCACGTACTGCCTCCTCGGAACGGACTCCCTCGACCCTAACCGGGGGCGGGGCGGCCCCGGCCGTCGCCCGCTCGACGTCGGGAGGCCGGCGCGGGTCCCCCGGTGTGGCACTGTGAGAAACCTGAACACCGCCCGGCTGTCGCCGGTGCCGTCATCGATGTGGAGGCCTGTGCATGTCAACCCGTGAGGTCGAGCGGATCACCGTCACCAATGCGTTGATCTTCGACGGTCGTTCGCCGGACCTCGTCGAGGGCGACATCGTCATCGAGGACGGGGTGATCACCGAGGTCGGCAGCGTCACCAGGGCGCAGGGGCAGGTCGTCGACGCCCGCGGGAACGTCGTGATGCCCGGCCTGATCGACGCCCACTTCCACGCCTACGCGGCCACCTTGGACTCGTTCGTGCTGGAGACGACGGACCTGAGCTACCTGGCACTGATGGCCGAACGACGGCTGGGTGCGGCGCTGGGACGGGGTTTCACGACGGTCCGTGATGTCGCCGGCGGTGACGCAGGTCTGGCCCGGGGGATCGCCGAGGGGCTGATCCGGGCACCCCGGTACTTCTACACCGGTGCCGCGCTGAGCCAGACCGGCGGTCACGGGGATGTTCGCAGCCCGGACCAGGATTTCTGCCTGCACAGCAGCCGGATGACCGAGGTGGTCGACGGGCCGGAGAACCTGCGCCGGGCGGTCCGGGAGCGGTTCCGGGCGGGAGCCCACGCGATCAAGGTGATGACCTCCGGCGGGGTGATCTCCCCGTCGGATCCGATCCGGATCCCGCAGTACTCGGCCGAGGAGCTGCGGGTCGTGGTCGAGGAGGCGACCCGTCGGGGTTCGTACGTCGCCGCGCACGCCTACTCGCCCGAGGCCATCGCGCATTCGGTGAAGGCCGGGATCCGGTCGATCGAGCACGGCAACCTGATGGATGCGGCCACGGCCGCCCTGATGGCCGAGCACGGTACCTATCTGGTGCCGACCCTGGCCGCCTACGACGCCCTGGAGCGGCGCGGCCCGAGTTACGGGCTGTCGCCGGTGTCCCAGGCGAAGAACCGGGAGGTCCTCGATTCCGGGAAGCGGGCCATCGAGCTGGCGCGTCAGGCCGGGGTGCCGATCGGCTTCGGCTCGGACCTGATGGGTGAACTCGAATCCGATCAGCTGATCGGGGTGCGTCTGCAGATCGAGGTGGACGGTGCCCTGGCGACGATGCGTTCCCTGACGTCGGTGAACTCGGCGTTGCTGGGCATGCCCGAGCTGGGGTCGATCGGTGTCGGGAGCGCCGGTGACCTGTTGGTGCTCGACGGGAACCCGCTGGAGAACCCGGCGGCGCTGTGGGACGAGAGTCTGCCCCGGACGGTCATCCGTTCCGGGACCGTCGTCTCCTAGGTGCGCATCCTGCGGTGGGATATGCGCAGGTGAGAGCGCTCA
>QXCQ01000041.1 GCA_003576535.1 Nakamurella silvestris
AGATGCTCTCGGGTTGTCCGGGACCACACTGGGGCGCGGGACTGCGGGCCGACTGGACGCCGACTGGAGGGCGACTGGGGCGGTTCGGGGGGTGGGCGACACCAACAGCCCAGTTCCCGCGCACCGTGCACGGGTCCGCGCACCCTGCATGCTGCGCCGATCCAGGAACGGTGCGCGGGAACCGCCCTTCTACGGGGCCACGCCGGTGGTGTGCCCCTGCCTCCCCGAACATCCGGGGCACCTCATAAGCTTTGGACAGACCGTCGAAGGATGATCATCAGGAGGCCACGTGCCAGCGCTCGATCCGTCAAACAGCCACGATTCCGTCCGGGTCGGAGGTGTTGTGGTCGACCGCGAGACCCTGCTCGGCGCGGCCCGGTCCTACCTGGTGCAGCGTGGTCGATTCGGCTATCCGGCCTATGACTCCTTCAACTCCGCCGGCGGACCCTGGCGGGTGAGCGACGGGGACTTCCTGGCCCCGGTGCTGCTCAACGCCGAGGTCAACTCCCGGGCGTTCTACTCCCTCGAATCCATCCGAGGTCACCTGGAGACCTGGTTGCGCTCGGTCCCGATGGACACCCGCCTGGTCGAGGCCGGACCGGCCGAGCTGGAGAAGCTGGCCGACCTCTTCGCCGTCCTGGACGGGGAGGACCTGCCGAACGCCCGCGGCTCCATCCTGGCGAAGGTGATGCACCGCAAGCGACCGGCCTTCATCCCGCTGTACGACCCCTACGTCGACTACTGCTACCGCGGCTGCGCCGATGCGCCGATCTCCAAGGACTCCAAGAGGCCCTGGAAGCAGTTCATGCCCCTCCTGGGTGCTGCGATGATCGAGGACCTGACCAACGGACAGGAACTGCTCGCCGAGGTCGTCGCGATGGCCAAGAGCCCGGTGATCTCCCCGCTGCGAGCCCTGGACATCGTCGCCTGGCACGCGGGAAGGATCGACAACGGGCCGGCCATCTGGGCGGCGTCGACCGAAGAGGGCGCGGACCATGAGGACGTCGAGGACGCACACCTGGTCGACCTGAACGAGGAGGACGAGGCCCCGTAGCCCACGCGGGCCGTCCGTCCGCTCAGGGCGCAGCCCTGTTCACGGCACCGGTGCCACGGGCGAACCTATAGTGGCCTCGTGGAGCGAAACCGATTGTTGCCAGGGGCCCGACGGTGACCGAGGCTGCCGCGAGCAGACCCGCCATCCTCACCGTCGACGACGACCCCGGTGTGTCCCGGTCCGTTGCGCGTGATCTGCGCCGACGGTACGGCGGGGACTACCGGATCGTGCGCGCCGACAGCGGGCAGGCGGCCCTGGACGCCCTGAAGGAGATCAAGCTCCGGGGCGAGGAGGTGGCGATCCTGCTCGCGGACTACCGCATGCCGCAGATGAGCGGCATCGAGTTCCTCGAGCAGGCCATGGACCTCTTCCCGGTCGCCCGCCGGGTACTGCTGACCGCCTATGCCGACACCGGGGCGGCGATCGAGGCCATCAACGTCATCGACCTGGACCACTACCTGCTCAAACCCTGGGACCCGCCGGAGGAGAACTTCTACCCGGTCCTGGACGCCCAGCTCGAGGCCTGGCATGCCGTCGACCACCGGGCCGCCCTGGACATCAAGGTGGTCGGACACCGATGGTCGGCCCGGTCCTCGCACCTGCGTGAATTCCTGGCCCGCAACCAGGTGCCCTACCGGTGGTACTCCTCGGATGAGCCGGAAGGCGCGCGCCTGCTGGCTGCGGCGGATGCGGACACCTCGACCCTGCCGGTGCTGATCACCCCTGACGGCACGGTGCTCGTCCAACCCGGCGACGGCGAGGTGGCCCGGAGCGTCGGCCTGACCACGGCCCCGAGCACCGATTTCTACGATCTGATCGTCATCGGCGGTGGGCCGGCCGGTCTGGGGGCCGCCGTGTACGGGGCCTCGGAGGGCCTGCGGACCGTGCTGGTCGAGCGCCTCGCCACCGGCGGGCAGGCCGGTCAGAGCTCCCGGATCGAGAACTACCTCGGATTCCCCGACGGAGTGTCGGGCGCGCAGCTGACCGACCGGGCCCGGCGGCAGGCCACCAAGTTCGGGGCCGAGGTGGTCACCACCCGCGATGTCATCGGGTTGGACATCAACGGCTCGGCCAGGACCGTACGTTTCGCCGACGGGGCGCGGATCGACGCCCACACCGTCATCCTCGCCACCGGCGTGGCCTACCGGCAGCTGCCGGCCGACGGTCTGGCGGCGCTGACCGGGCGTGGTGTCTTCTACGGTTCTGCCCTCACCGAGGCCGCCCAGTGCGGCGAACAAGACGTCTACATCGTCGGCGGGGCCAACTCGGCGGGGCAGGCCGCGGTGCACCTGTCCAGGACGGCGCGCACCGTCACCCTCCTGGTCCGCGCCCCCGACATCGCCCTGTCGATGTCGCACTACCTCGTCCAGCAGATCGCGGCGATCCCGAACATCGTGGTGCGCACCTGCACCGAGGTGATCGCGGCCGAGGGCACCGAGCACCTGGAGCGGCTCGTACTGCGCGACAATGCCGCCGGCGTGACGGAAACCGTTCCGGCCCAGTACCTTTTCGTCTTCGTCGGGGCCTCCCCGCGGACCGACTGGTTGGACGGGGTGGTGGTCCGGGACGGCCACGGGTTCGTCATCGCCGGACCGGACCTGTCGGTCGAGGGGGCGTTCCCGCCGGGGTGGACCCTGGATCGCGCGCCGTACCACCTCGAGACGAGTGTGCCCGGTGTGTTCGTCGCGGGGGATGCCCGCTCGGAGTCGGCGAAACGGGTGGCCTCCGCCGTCGGTGAAGGTGCCATGGCCGTGATGTTCGTCCATCGTTATCTGGAGAAGCTGTGACCACAACACCCGCGCGCGCAGAAGAGTCCGCATCCTCGGAAGGACTGGTGAAGGTCGACATCGACGAGCTGCGAACACTTTTCCTGTTCGAGAAACTCGATGACGACCAGCTGCGACGGCTGCACGAGGCCGGTCACGAGAAACACTTCGAACCGGGTCCGGTGTACACCGAAGGGGAGGAGGCCACGTGTTTCTACGTGCTCCTGGACGGTCTGGTGATCCTGTCCCGCCGGGTGGGCGGTGACGACGTGGAGGTCACCAGGACCGATCATCGCGGGGTGTACGCGGGGGCCGCGCAGGCCTACCTGGGTGATCGGGTGCCGCAGATCTACAACAACTCCATGAAGGTGTCCGTCCCGTCCAGGTTCTTCGTCCTCGACGCGGTGAAATTCGCCGCGATGATGGCCGACTGGTTCCCGATGGCCCTGCACATGCTGGAAGGACTGTTCTTCGGCTCCAAGAACTCCCGCCAGGTGGTGGAGCAGCGTGAGCGGTTGCTGGCCCTTGGTTCCTTGTCCGCCGGCCTGACGCACGAGTTGAACAACCCGGCGGCGGCCGCGAGCCGGGCGACAGCTTCGTTGCGCGAACGGGTTTCGGGGATGAGGCACAAACTCAAGATGGTCGCTTCCGGGCCGTTCGACCGGATCGAACTGGAGAAGCTGATCCAGCTGCAGGAGGACGCGGTCGAACACGTGGCCAAGGCCCCGGTGCTGACGGCGATGCAGGCGGCGGACCGGGAGGACGAGCTGTCCGACTGGTTCGACGGCCACGGGATCGTCAACGGCTGGGATCTCGCCCCGACCTTCGTCCAGGCGGGCCTGGAGATCGAATGGCTCGAGCGGGTGACCTCCGTGGTCGACCGGACCGTGCTGGAGGGCGCGATCCGCTGGCTCAACTACACCGTCGAGACCGAACTCCTGATGGGCGAGATCGAGGATTCGGTGGCCCGCATCTCCACTTTGGTGACGGCCGCGAAACAGTACTCGCAGATGGACCGCGCGCCCTACCAGGTGGTGGACGTGCATGAGCTGCTCGACAGCACCGTGGTGATGCTCGGACGCAAGATCGGTGACAGCATCTCGGTCGTCACCGACTACGACCGCGACCTGCCCCGGATCCCGGCCTTCGCCGCCGAGCTGAACCAGGTCTGGACCAATCTGATCGACAACGCCGTCGGGGCGATGCCGGACGGCGGGACCCTGACCCTGCGCACCTCCCGGGAGAACGACTGCATCCTGGTCGAGGTCTGCGACACCGGAACGGGTATCGACCCTGGTGTCGTCGGCCGTATCTTCGAGCCCTTCTTCACCACCAAGCCGGTGGGGGAGGGAACCGGTCTGGGGTTGGACATCTCGTGGCGGATCGTGGTCAAGAAACATGGCGGCGACCTGCGGGTGTCCTCCGTGCCCGGGGACACCCGGTTCCAGGTCCGGCTGCCGATCGAGCCGACGGTGGCGAGTACGGCCACTCCGGACGACGGGTCGGCCGAAGGCGATCTGCCGCCGGACTGACCGCCGACCGAACCTGACCGACATCCTTCGCCCATCTACCGAGGAGAACGACATGTCCGCACCTGTACCGGGTATCGATCCGTCCGTCCTGCCCAGCGGCCCGGGCTGCGTGGAATGCGAGGCGAGTGACGGGTGGTGGGTCCACCTACGGCGATGCGCCTCCTGCGGTCACATCGGCTGTTGTGACTCCTCCCCGTCGCAACACGCGACGGCGCATTTCAAGGCCACCGGCCACCCGGTGATCCGGTCCTACGAACCGGGGGAGGACTGGTTCTGGAACTTCGAGACCGAAGAGGGTTTCGACGGCCCCGAGCTCGCCGGACCGGCCCACCATCCGCTGGACCAGAGCGTCCCCGGCCCGCGCGATCGAGTGCCGGCCGACTGGCAGAGCCAGGTGCACTGACCCCGGCTCCGCTGCACCACCTTCACCTCACCGACCGCGCTCCGTCCCGACAACCGCGCTGCCTGCAGACAGCGCGAATGTCGGGAAGGAGCGCGGTCGGTCTGTTTCTCCCTCGTCCCCGCAGGTCAGCGGCCATGGTTGGAGATCACAAAGTGCAAACTTGCACTTTGTGCACGATCGGATCAGTATGGACGAGGGCCTTTCCCGAGCCGACGCCTGTGCGCGCACCCGGATGACTTGGCCCGATATCCGTCGGTGAAGGTTGAAGGGATCCCATGAGCGGGACAGTTGAGTCGGTACAAGCATCGGCGTCGCCGGAATCGAAGAAGGACGAACGCAGCGATCACCGCAAGATCCTGGAGGCACTCTCCGGGCTGCTGCTCGTCCTGTTCGTCGCGATGATCTCGTCGACGATCGTGTCGACCGCACTGCCCCGGATCATCGGAGCCCTCGAAGGCTCGCAGAGCCAGTACACCTGGGTGGTCACCGCCAGCCTGCTCGCCGCGACCGTCACCACCCCCATCTGGGGGAAACTCTCCGACCTCTACCCCAAGAAATCCCTGGTCCAGATCGCCATCGTGATCTTCGCGATCGGTTCCATCGCCTGTGGTTTCGCCGCGAACACCGAACAGCTCATCGGGTTCCGGGTGCTGCAGGGCGTCGGTGTGGGTGGCCTCCAGGCCCTGGTGCAGGTAGTGATCGCCACGATCATCCCGCCGCGGGAACGCGGCCGGTACAACGGTTACCTCGGCAGCGTCATGGCCGTGGCCACCGTCAGCGGCCCCCTGCTCGGCGGCCTGATCGTCGACACCACCTGGCTCGGCTGGCGCTGGTGCTTCTTCATCGGTGTGCCCTTCGCCCTGGCCTCCCTCATCGTGCTGGCCAAGACCCTGAAGATCGCCCACACCCCTCGCAAGGTCCACATCGACTACGTCGGTGCGAGTCTCATCGCGCTCGGGGTCAGCACCCTCCTGATCTGGGTGTCCTTCGCCGGATCCTCCTTCGACTGGTTCTCCTGGCAGAGCGCAGTCATGGTGATCCCGAGTCTGCTTGTCCTGGCCCTCGCGGCCTGGGTGGAAGGGCGGGTCAAGGAACCGATCGTCCCGCTCACCGTCATCAAACAACGCACCACCACCCTGGCCATCGTGGCCAGCATCGCCGTCGGTATGGCGATGTTCGGCGGGGCCGTGTTCCTCGGTCAGTACTTCCAGGTCGGACGCGGGTACAGCCCGACCGAAGCCGGACTGCTGACCATCCCGCTGATGGGTGGCGTCCTCATCTCCTCCACCATCTCCGGTCTGCTGATCACCAAGACCGGCAAGATCAAGCCGTACATCCTCGCGGGCACCGTCATCCTGGTCGGCGGTTTCGCGCTGCTGTCCACCATCGACCACGAAACCCCGCTGGTGTGGGTCGGCACCGGGATGGCCCTGGTCGGTATCGGTGTCGGCATGTCCATGCAGAACCTGGTTCTGGCCGTTCAGAACACCACGGCCCTCAAGGATCTCGGCTCGGCCAGTTCCTCCGTCGCCTTTTTCCGCTCCCTCGGCGGCACCATCGGTGTCTCGGTGCTCGGGGCCATCCTGGCCACCCGGGTTGCCGAGAACATCACCAGGGCTGTTGCGGCCAGCGGAGTCACCCCGGCCGCCGGCGAAGGTGTCAGCAACCTCGACGTCGCACACCTGCCGGCCGAGATGCAGGTCATCGTGCGCCAGGCCTATGGTGATGCCACCGGTCACATCTTCCTGATCGCGGCCTTCATCGCCGTTGTCAGTGTGATCGCTGCCGGCATGCTGCCGAAGATCAAGCTGCGCAGCACCCTCGACCTGCCGTCGGCCGAGGTGCCGGCGCAGGCCAAGTAGTACGAGTCGTCGTTCCGATGTGAGTTTCCAGGGCGGGAAAGATGTCTGAGTCCGAATTCGAACCCACTGCCGGGCAACCGTTCGGCGGCGTTCCGGCCGGTGCAGGAACGGGCGGCGGGTTGCCCGCTGATGCCGCTTCGGGACCGTTGTACGAGCCGGTGCCGCGCCCGGAAGGCGCGGCCCGGTTCGAGTACGGCAAGGACGGCCCGATGTCGGTGCTGGTCGGGGTGGACGGCACCGAGACCTCGATCAACGCCTTCGTCTACGCCGCCGGTGTCGCCCGTCGGCAGTCCGCCGCTTTGATGGTGGTCTACGTCTGGCCCTACCAAGGGTCGGGGATGGACATCGCCGGATACAACGCCACCGCGATGCAGGAGGCCGCGGAGCAGTCCTTGGACGAGATCCGGGCCCTTGCAACTCAGGCGCGGCAGGAACTCGGGATCTCGATCACGATCGAGATCCGCCACGGGGATCCGAGTCAGCAACTGCTCGAGGCGGCGAAGGCGGCACGCGCCGACCAGATCGTCATCGGGGCATCGGCGAAGATGACGCATCGGTTCATCGGCTCGGTCGGGGTCAAGATGTTCCGGCACGGGCACACCCCGATCACCGTCGTTCCCTGAGGGCACTTCCCTGGGGCCGCTTTGAGTGGGCGCCTGCGTGCCGTTTGTGTGCCGCGAGTGGACGCTTGCGCCCCATTTTCTGGGGTGTGGCAGTCCGCTCGCGGGAGGGGCCCCATGTGTGTGCCGCGAGTGGACGGTTGCCCCCCATTTTTTGGGGTGTGGGGGTCCGCTGGCGGGAGGGGGTGGGGTGTGGGGGTCCGCTGGCGGGAGGG
>QXCQ01000062.1 GCA_003576535.1 Nakamurella silvestris
AGCGATCACAGTTGCGCATATCCCGCCGCAAGACGCGTTTTACCGCCAGTTGTACCTGGCCTGCAGACGCGCGGCGACGGTGTCGAAGGCGGCCCGGGGCAGGGCCGAGGCCTCCCGGCGCATCCCGTCCGGGTGCACCCGGAGCACCCGGTCCAGGTTGACCCAGCTCGGCCGACCCTCGGCGTCCCAGTCACCGGAGCCGACGGCCACGAACTCGGCGTCGCCGCTGTGGCTCTTGCTGGTCAGCTGAACCGCGAGGACGGTCCCCGCCTTCTCCGCGGCCACCACGAGCACCGGCCGGTCCTTGCCGCGCCCGTCGTTCTCCTCGAACGGCACCCAGGTCCAGACGATCTCGCCCGGGTCCGGTGCGCCGTCCTTGTTCGGGCTGTAACCCATCCGCACGCCGCGGATCGCGGCCGGCTGGACCTCGACCGTGGCGGAGGCGCCGAACTGGCCGGGGGAGGCCAGGTCCGTGGCACCGGGGGCACCGCGGGAAGGTCCACCGCGCGGGGCTCCGGAGCGGCCCGGCTTCGGTCCGGTGGTCGACGGTCTGCGCGCGGGGGCACTCGGCCGGGTGGTCGGATTCGACCGGAACAGCTGTCCGAGCTTGCGGAGGAAGTTCTTCACCGGACCATCTAACACCGCCGGACCGGGCGGCCGACCGGGCGGATCGCCTCAGGTGGGGGCTGCGGGGGAACAACGCGGATGAGAAGGACCGGTCCGGTCACCTATGCTCAGACCGGCCGGATCTCACCTGCCTCCGAAGACGGTGAGGCCGGTTCTTTTTCGCTGCTCGGACTTCGAGTGGCGAGTGGAAGGACCCGTTGGGATGGATGTTGTGAGGTGGACGCGATGACGAGCAGTGACCCGAGCCGCGATTCCGGGGCAGGCGAGGCTCCGACGAGCCCCGCCTCGTTGGATCTGTCCCAGGCCGTCGAGGAGGCCCGTGCGGCCTTCTCCGCCGCCACCGATCTGACCGAGCTTGCCGCCGCGAAGGCCGCACACCTGGGTGACAAGTCCCCGGTGCTGCTGGCCCGCCGCGCCCTCGGCACCCTGCCGGGGTCCGAACGTGCCGCCGCCGGCAAGACGATCAACCAGGCCCTGGCCGCGGTCAACACCGATTTCCAGGCGCGGCAGGTCGAACTCACCGAGGAACGTGCCGCTCGGATCCTGGTGGAGGAGCGGGTCGATGTGACCCTGCCCTGGGATCGCACCCCCACCGGCCACCGCCACCCGATCTCCCTGGTCATGCAGCAGACCGCCGACACCTTCATCGCCATGGGCTGGGAGGTGGCGGACGGTCCGGAGCTGGAGGCGGAGTACTTCAACTTCGACTCGTTGAACTTCCCGAAGAACCACCCGGCGCGCGCCCTCCAGGACACGTTCTACGTGGCCGGGGAGAACGCCGACGACGAGGCCGAGGGAACCCGGCAGATCCTGCGTACCCACACCTCGCCGGTGCAGATGCGCACCATGCTGGACCGCGAACCGCCGATCTACATCGTCTGTCCGGGGCGGGTCTACCGCACCGATGAGCTCGATGCCACCCACACGCCGGTGTTCCACCAGGTGGAGGGGTTGGCGATCGACCGGCACCTGACGATGGCCCACCTCAAGGGCACCTTGGAGCACTACGCCAAGGCGATGTTCGGCCCCGACTCGGCCATCCGGCTGCGTCCGCACTTCTTCCCCTTCACCGAGCCGAGCGCCGAGATGGACGTCTGGTTCCCGGAGAAGAAGGGCGGGGCGGGCTGGGTCGAGTGGGGCGGCTGCGGCATGGTCGACCCGAACGTGCTGATCGCCGCCGGTCTCGACCCGGCCGAGTGGAGCGGTTTCGCCTTCGGCATGGGCGTGGAGCGCACCCTGCAGTTCCGCAACTCGATCCCCGACATGCGCGACATGGTCGAGGGCGACATCCGTTTCACCGCTGCATTCAGCTCGGAGGTTTGATCCATGCGCGCGCCGCTCGAGTGGCTGACGAAGTACGTCGCCCTCCCCGTCGACACCACCCCCGCCCAGGTCGAGGAGGCGCTCATCCAGCTCGGCCACGAGGTCGAGGGTGTGCACCACGTCCCGCCGACCGTCGGCCCGCTCGTGGTGGGCGAGGTGCTCACCATCGAGGAACTCACCGAGTTCAAGAAGCCGATCCGCTTCTGCACCGTCGCCGTCGGTGCCGGCAACGGCCCGGACGGCGGTGACGGACCCCGCGACATCATCTGCGGCGCCCGGAACTTCGCCGTCGGCGACAAGGTCGTCATCGCCCTGCCGGGAACCACCCTGCCGGGGGACTTCACCATCGGCTCCCGCAAGACCTACGGCCGGCTGTCCGACGGCATGATCTGTTCCTCCCGCGAACTGGGTGTGGGCACCGACCACGACGGCATCATCGTCCTGGACGCCGATGCCGAGATCGGGGCGGACGCGCGGCAGATCGTCGGCGCCGACGACGTGGTGCTCGAGCTGTCGATCACCCCGGACCGCGGGTACGCCCTGTCGATCCGTGGTCTGGCCCGTGAGCTGTCCGCCGCCTTCGGCGCCGGTTTCACCGATGTCGCCGCAGGCCCGGTACGAGCGGCCGACGGACCCGTCTGGGGTCTTCAGGTCGAGGACCCGACGGGGTGCGACCGCTTCGTGCTGACCCGGGTGACGGGTGTCGACCCGACGGCTCCGAGCCCCTACTGGATGCGCCGCCGACTTGCCGCGGCCGGTATCCGGTCGATCTCGCTGGCGGTGGACATCACCAACTACGTCATGGTCGAGTACGGCCAGCCCCTGCACGCCTTCGACGCGGCCAAGGTCACCGGCCCGCTGGTCGTCCGCCGCGCGGTGGCGGGGGAGACCCTGAAGACCCTCGACGGCGTCGCACACACCCTGGATCCGCGTGATCTGGTGATCGCCGACGACTCGGGGGTCATCTCGATGGCCGGTGTGATGGGTGGGGAGTCGACCGAGATCGGCGCCGACACCACCGATGTGCTGCTCGAGGCGGCCCACTGGACCCCGTCGGCGATCTCCCGGACCGCCCGGAGCCATTTCCTGCCGTCCGAGGCCTCGCGTCGGTTCGAGCGTGCGGTCGACCCGGCCGTGGCGATCCCCGCGGTCGAGGCGGCCGCCGCCCTGCTCGTGACCTACGGCGGCGGTGTGCTGCACCAGGGGCGCACCGAGGTGGACACCACGACCGCGCCGGCCGTGGTGGCGATGCCCCTGTCGGAGCCGCAGCGGATCATCGGCCGTCCCTTCGCGGCCGGGGTCTGCGCCCAGCGGCTGGAGCAGGTCGGCTGCCATGTGGATCCCCAGGTGGACGACAACGGCAAGGTGCTCTTCCTGGTCACCCCGCCGTCCTGGCGGTCGGACCTGACCAGGGCCGCCGACCTGGTCGAGGAGATCGCGCGGCTGGAGGGTTACGACGCCATCGGCTCGGAACTCCCGACCGCCCCGGCCGGGCGTGGTCTGACGAGTGTGCAGCGACGTGAGCGTCAGGTCGCCGCCGATCTCGCCTCCGCCGGACTGATCGAGAACCTGTCCTTCCCGTTCATCGGGGTCAAGGACCTCGACGACCTCGGTGTGCCGGCCGACGACATCCGGCGGAACACGGCCGACCTGGTGAACCCGCTGGACGCCGAACGACCGTCGATGCGGACCACGCTGCTGCCCGGCCTGTTGGAAACCGTCACCCGCAACCTGTCCCGCGGGGTCAAGGATCTGGGGGTCTTCGAGATCGGGCTGGTGTTCCTGCCCCGGCACAACGCCCCAGGTACACCCGACCCTTCGGTCGCTGCACGTCCCACCGATGCCGAACTCGCCGTGGTGGACGCCAGCCTGCCGCAGCAGCCGCAGCACGTGGCCGTCGTCGTCGCCGGTGAGTGGGAGCGCGCCGGTTGGTGGGGTCCGGGCCGTCCGGCCGGGTGGGCCGAGGCGATCGAGCTCGCCCGCCGGATCGGTCGTATCTCCGGTGTCGAGCTCGAGGTGGTCGCCGATGACGCCGCCCCGTGGCACCCGGGCCGTTGTGCGAGCCTGCGGGTCGGTGGCTGGCCGGTCGGCCACGCCGGCGAACTGCACCCGGCCGTGGTCGAGCGGATGCACCTTCCGCCCCGGACGATCGCGGTGGAGCTGAACCTGACCGGCTTCGGCGATCGGGTCCCGCCGGTCCCGCCGGCCCTGTCCTCCTTCCCACCCGTACTGGTGGACCTGGCGCTGGTGGTCGACGAGTCGGTGACGGCCGCCCAGGTCACCACGGCTCTGCGCGCCGGTGGCGGCGACCTGCTGGAGTCGGTGCGTCTGTTCGACGTCTACGCCGGCGGCCAGATCGAGGCCGGACGCAAATCGCTGGCCTTCTCCCTGGTGGTGCGGGCCACCGATCGCACCCTCACGGCCGCGGAGGCCACCACGGTGCGCGATGCGGCCTTCGCCGCTGCCGCCGAGTCCTGCGGGGCGAGTGTGCGTGCCTGAACGTCCTTCGGTCCCGGCCGTGCCCCGCGGCACGGCCGGGTTCGACGATCTTTGTCCACACAGCTTCGCCCCGGGCGGCAGCACAGCAGCAGAGGTGAAACGATGACCGGCATGTCCACGTTGCCGACCACACTTGTCCAGCGGATCGAGGAGGCGGGGTACTACCCGGCCTTCGTCGCCGACGTCCTCGACATCGCGGTGGCCGGTGAGCCGGTCACCCACCACCTGGTCCACGGCGAGACGACCTTCGACGAGGAATCGATCCGTCGGCACCTGTCGGTGCTCGTGCTCACGGCGACCCGGCTGATCTTCGTGCACGCCGACGACCACGGCGGGGACGACGACCACCTGGCCCAGTCCCACGGTGTGGCCACCTCGGAGGCCGTTCCGCTGGGGACCATCCGCACGGTGATGCTCACCCACGTCGTGCCGAGCCCGGCCCAGTACCGGCCCGGTGCACTCGGACGCGAGATGACCCTGACGATCGGGTGGGGCGCGGTGTCCCGGGTCGATCTGGAGTCGGCCGCCTGCGGTGACCCGAACTGCGATGCCGATCACGGCTACACCGGCACGATGACCGGCGACGACCTCGCCCTGCGGGTGAGCGCCGATGCCGAGGGCGACCACGCCCTGCGTGATGCCATCGAGTTCACCAGGGCACTGTCCGCGGCGACCGCGAGCCATTCCAGCAGGCGGTGACGCCGGCGCCGACGGCGGCGCGAACTGGGAATGACCGTGACCGGGCAGGGGAGGTGGGCGAGACCGATGGCAGCGACCGATCCGATCGTCCCGGACTACACCGGTGACGTGCTGGGTCGGGTGCTGCCGGTGGCCGCCACCGCGATCGGTGCCGATCTCGGTGTCGTCCCGGACTGGGGCCTGCCGACGGCGGAGCGGATCTGTGTGCTCCTGGTGGACGGCCTGGGCAGCGAGCTGCTCGCAGCCGCCACCGACGTCGCTCCGTTCCTGGCCTCGTTGCTGCCGGCGGCCCGGATCCTGCGGGCGGGGTTCCCGACCACCACCGCGGCCTCGATGGGCTCCTTCGGGACCGGTCTGCCACCCGGTCGGCACGGACTGGTGGGGTACGACGTCCTCGACCCGGACCGGGATCTGATCTTCAACGAGCTGAAGTGGGATCCCGCTGTCGACCCGCGTGCCTGGCAGCCGCATCCGACCGTCTTCGAAACCCTGGACACCCAGGACCTCCCGTCGGTCCGGGTGGGCCCCGCCCGGTTCGCCGGCTCCGGTCTGACCGAGGCGGTGCTGCGGGGAGGACGGTTCGTCCCGGCCGATCGGCTGCATCACATCGTCTCCGCCACGGTCGCGGCGATGAAGGGTGATGACCGGCTCGCCTACGTCTACTGGGGCGGGGTGGATTTCGCCGGCCATGCCAACGGGTGGCGGTCCGCGGCCTGGCGGCGGGCGCTGCACCAGTTGGACCAGGCGGCTCTGGCCCTGGCCCGGCGGCTGCCGCCGGGGACGACCCTGGTGGTGACGGCCGACCACGGGATGATGGATCTGCCGCACGAGTACCGGCACGATCTGGCCGACACCCCCGAGCTGCTCGCCGGGGTCCGTCATATCGGCGGGGAGACCAGGGCCCTGCAGCTGTACTGCGAGCCGGACGCGGCCGAGGAGGTCGCGGCCGGGTTCGCCGACCGGTTCGGGGATCTGGTGTGGGTGCGTACCCGGCGGGAGGCGGTCGACCAGGGCTGGTTCGGACCGGTGGAGGACCGGGTGCTCCCGCGGATCGGCGACGTCATCGTCGCGGCGGCCGGGAACATCGGTCTGGTGGACACCAGGGTGGCCAATCCGAAGGTGTTGACCCTTCTCGGCCAGCACGGATCGCTGACCGAGGCCGAGCAGTTGGTGCCACTGCTGGTGCATCACTGCTGAACCCCCTCCTGTTCCCGCGCACCGCGCATGGATCCGCGCACGCTGCAGGGTGCGCCGATCCCGGAGCGGTGCGCGGGAACACGAAGGCTGTGTGTATGAACATGCAGTGATGTGTATAGTTCTGTAGGTACCCGACGCTGAGCGGGCCCGGAACCTCCACAAGGGATGTCATGACATATCGAGTTGCCGTCGCCGGTGCGAGTGGTTACGCCGGTGGTGAGCTGTTGCGGCTGCTGCTGGCCCATCCCGAGGTCGAGATCGGAGCCCTGACGGCCCATTCGAGCGCCGGGACCACCCTCGGGGAACACCAGGGCCACCTGCTGCCGCTGGCCGGACGGGTTCTCGAGGTCACCACCCCGGAGACCCTCGCCGGGCATGACGTGGTCTTCCTGGCGCTGCCCCACGGCCAGTCGGCCGCGATCGCGGCCCAGCTCCCGCCCGGGACCGTGGTGATCGACTGCGGCGCGGACCACCGGTTGGTGGACCCGGCGGCCTGGGAGAAGTTCTACGGCGGGGACCACCCCGGCACCTGGCCCTACGGCCTGCCCGAGCTGCCCGGAGGCCGCGCGGCCCTCGCCGGTGCCACCCGGGTCGCCGTCCCCGGCTGCTACCCGACGGCCGCCTCCTTGGCCTTCGCCCCCGCGGTGGCCGCCGGGCTGGTCGGGCCCGAGGTGTCCGTGGTGGCGGTCTCCGGCACCTCCGGTGCCGGCAAGTCCCTGAAGACCAGCCTGTTGGCCAGTGAGGTCATGGGATCGGTGTCGGTCTACGGGGTGGGCGGCGTGCATCGTCACACCCCGGAGATGGTGCAGAACCTCTCCGCTGCCGCCGGTTCGCCGGTCGTGGTGTCCTTCCTGCCGATCCTGGTGCCGATGAGCCGGGGGATCCTGGCCACCGTGACGGCCAAGGCCGCCCCGGGCGTCACCGTCGAGAGCCTGCGCGCGACCTACGAGCAGGCGTACGCCGACGAGCCGTTCGTCCACCTGCTGCCCGAGGGGCAGTGGCCGGTCACCCAGAACACCCTGGGGGCGAATGTCGCCCTGCTGCAGGTGGCGCTGGACGAGACCGCGGGAACGGTCATCGTGGTGTGCGCCATCGACAACCTGACCAAGGGCACCGCCGGCGCGGCGGTGCAATCCATGAACCTGGCCCTGGGACTTCCCGAGACCACCGGCCTCTCCACGATCGGACTCGCACCATGAGCGTCACCACCCCCGCCGGATTCCTCGCCGCCGGCGTGACCGCCGGCCTGAAGGCCTCCGGGAACGCCGATCTGGCTCTCGTGGTGAACACCGGTCCGGAGTACGCCGCCGCCGGGGTGTTCACGAGTAACCGGGTCAAGGCCGCCCCGGTGCACTGGTGCGAGCAGAACATCGGAACCGGTCGGCTGCAGGCCGTGATCCTCAACTCCGGTGGGGCCAATGCCTGCACCGGCCCCGATGGTTTCGCCGACACCGTCGCCACCGCAGGGCATGTCGCCGGTCTGCTCGGGGTCGATCCGGCCCAGGTGGCGGTCTGTTCCACCGGTCTGATCGGTGAGCGGCTGCCGATGGACCTGCTGCTCGACGGTGCGACCGCGGCCCACGCGGGGCTGTCCGCCGAGGGCGGGAAGGCTGCGGCCGAGGCGATCATGACGACCGACACGGTGCCGAAGACGGTGGTGGTGAACGGACCTGGGTTCACCGTCGGTGGCATGGCCAAGGGGGCCGGCATGCTCGCCCCGGGCCTGGCCACGATGCTCGTGGTGATCACCACCGATGCGGTGGCCGGCGCGGCCGATCTGGACACGGCCCTGCGCGCCGCCACCCGGGTGTCCTTCGACCGGCTGGACTCCGACGGTGCGATGTCGACCAACGACACGGTGCTGCTGCTGGCCTCCGGGGTCTCCGGCGTCACCCCGGGACTGGATCTGTTGACCGCTGCGGTGACCAAGGCCTGCGAGCAGCTCGCCCTTGACCTGCTCGCCGACGCCGAGGGCGCCACCAAGGAGATCGCCATCGAGGTGGTGCACGCGGCCAGTGAGGACGATGCGGTCGAGGTGGGCCGGTCCGTGGCCCGGAACAACCTGGTGAAGACCGCCTTCTTCGGCGGGGATCCGAACTGGGGTCGGATCCTGGCCGCGGTGGGAACCACGAAGGCCGCCTTCGACCCCGATCAGCTCGACGTGGCGATCAACGGCGTCTGGATCTGCCGGGCCGGTTCGGTGGGCGAGAGCCGTGACCTGGTCGACCTTTCCGGTCGGTCGGTGTCGGTGACCATCGACCTGCACGCCGGGGTGGAGACCGCGACCATCCGGACGAACGATCTGTCCCACGCCTACGTGCACGAGAACTCGGCGTACTCCTCATGACCTCAACGCACCGGGAGAGCGCCGAGAGCCGGACTGCGGCGCGGGATCTGGCCGCGCTGGACGCCGCGAAGGCGCGGGCGGAGGTGCTCGCCGACACCCTGCCGTGGCTGCAACGCTTCCACGGCCAGATCGTCGTGGTGAAGTACGGCGGGAACGCGATGACCGACGACGCCCTGAAACAGGCCTTCGCCGCGGACATGGTGTTCCTGCGGACCGTCGGCCTGCACCCGGTGGTCGTCCACGGCGGCGGGCCGCAGATCAACGCCATGCTCGGCCGGTTGGGCATCAAGGGCGAGTTCCGCGGCGGGTTCCGGGTCACCACCCCGGAGACCATGGACATCGTCCGGATGGTGCTGGTGGGGCAGGTCGGCCGCGAACTGGTCAACCTGATCAACAGCCACGGGCCCTACGCGGTCGGGATGAGCGGCGAGGACGCGAACCTGTTCACCGCCGCTCGCCGAACCGTGGCGGTGGACGGCGAGCAGGTCGACATCGGCCTGGTCGGCGACGTGGTCTCGGTCAATCCGGCTGCCGTGCTCGATCTGATCGCCGCCGGCCGGATCCCGGTCATCTCCACCGTCGCCCCGGACGTGGACTCGGTGGTGCACAACGTGAATGCCGACACCGCGGCGGCAGCCCTGGCCATCGCCCTGGGGGCGAGCAAACTTCTGATGCTCACCGATGTCGAAGGGCTGTACGCGAACTGGCCCGATCGGGGTTCCCTGCTCTCGGTGATCACCGCCTCCGACCTGGAGGAGATGTTGCCGCGGTTGGAGTCCGGCATGGTGCCGAAGATGGAGGGCTGCCTGCGCGCCGTCCGCGGCGGTGTGGCCGCCGCCCACGTGATCGACGGCCGGGCGGCCCACGCGGTGCTCCTGGAGATCGTCACCACCGAAGGAATCGGGACGATGGTCGTCCCCGACCCGACCCCCGCGAAGGAGGAAGCGTGACCACCCCGAACCAGGTTGCCGCCCAGCGCTGGCAGCGGTCGCTGATGAACAACTTCGGTACCCCTGCGGTCGAGATCGTTTCCGGCAACGGGGCTGTCGTGACCGACGCCGACGGCAAGGAGTACCTCGACCTGCTCGGCGGGATCGCCGTCAACGCCCTCGGCCACGCGCACCCGGCGATCGTCAAGGCCGTGTCCGAGCAGGTGGCCACCCTCGGCCACGTGTCGAACTTCTTCACCCACCCCACGGTGCTGGAGCTGGCCGAGCGTCTGCTGGACATCGCCGGCGCCACCGCGGACGGCCGGGTGATCTTCTGCAACTCCGGGGCCGAGGCCAACGAGGCCGCCTTCAAGATGGCCCGCCTCACCGGCCGCCCGCGGATCATCGCCACCGACGGCGGTTTCCACGGCCGGACCATGGGCGCGCTGGCGCTCACCGGTCAACCCGCGAAGCGGCAGCCCTTCGAGCCGATGCCGGCCGGGGTGGAATACGTTCCCTACGGGGACATCTCGGCCCTGGAAGGCACCATCGACGACAGCGTCGCCGCGGTGTTCCTCGAACCGATCCAGGGGGAAGCGGGGGTGGTCACCCCGCCTGACGGCTACCTGGCCGCGGTACGCGAACTGACCAGGGCCCACGGTGTCCTGCTGGTGCTGGACGAGGTGCAGACCGGGATCGGCCGCACGGGTGCCTGGTTCGCCCATCACCGCAGCGGTGTCCGGCCCGATGTCATCACCGTGGCGAAGGGCCTCGGCGGTGGCCTGCCGATCGGCGCGGCCATCGGCATCGGCCCGGCCGCGGAGCTGCTCGCCCCCGGTCAGCACGGGTCCACCTTCGCCGGCAACCCGATCTGCGCCGCCGCAGCCGTGGCGGTCCTGCAGACCATCCAGGAGGAGGGTCTGCTCGACCACGTGAAGACCCTGGGCAAACACTTCGCCGAGTCGATCGAGAACCTGAATCACCCTGCCATCAGCCATGTCCGGGGCCAGGGACTGCTCCTGGGCATCGTGCTGACCGCCCCGGTGGCCGGCGCTCTGGCCGAGGCGGCCCGGTCCGCCGGTTTCATCATCAACGCCCCGGCCGGTGACGTGATCCGGCTGGCCCCGCCGCTGAACCTGACCCAGGGCCAGGCGGACAGTTTCGTCGCGGCCCTGCCCGCACTCCTCGACGGCATCTACCCGCAGTCCAGCACCCCCGCTGGCGCATCCCCGACCACCGACGCAAGGACACCCTGATGATCCGGCACTACCTCCGTGACGACGACCTGAGCCCGGCCGAACTCGTGACGGTGCTGGACCGCGCCGACGAGCTCAAGGCCGATCGGTACTCGCACCGTCCGCTCGAGGGCAAGTCCGTCGCGGTGCTGTTCGAGAAGAATTCCACCCGGACCCGGTTGTCCTTCGAGGTGGGCATCCACCAGCTCGGCGGACAGGCTGTCATCGTCGACGGTCGCACCTCCCAGCTCGGCCGGGAGGAGACCATCGAGGACACCTCGCGGGTGCTCTCCCGGTACGTAGACGCGGTGGCCATCCGTACCTTCGCCCAGCGCCGGATCGACGCCCTGGCCTCGGTCTCCTCGGTACCGGTGGTCAACGCCCTCACCGACGAGTTCCACCCGTGCCAGGTGCTGGCCGACCTCCAGGCCATCCGGCAGCGCAAGGGGAAGCTGGCCGGTCTGACCCTGACCTTCCTCGGCGACGGCGCCAACAACATGTCCCACTCGCTCATGCTGGGTGGTGCCAACGCCGGTATGCATGTGCGGATCGCCGCCCCGACCGGCTTCGATCCGTTGCCGCAGATCCTGTTCGACGCCAAGGAACGTGCCGCCCTCACCGGTGGTTCGATCGAGCTGATCACCGACCCGCAGGCGGCGGTCGCCGGTGCGGACGTGCTGGCCACCGACACCTGGACCTCGATGGGTCAGGAGAACGACGGCCTCGACCGGGTCGGCCCGTTCCGTCCGTACCAGATCAACGCCGAACTGCTGGCCCTGGCCGATCCCGAGGCCATCGTGCTGCACTGCCTGCCGGCCCACCGCGGCTGGGAGATCACCGACGAGGTCATCGACGGCCCGCAGTCGGCGATCTGGGACGAGGCCGAGAACCGCCTGCACGCACAGAAGGCGTTGCTCTCCTTCCTGATCCAGGGTCGGTAGCGGGTTTCGTCATGGGCGAAAGACCCGTCGGCGCACCGGCGATGCACGGCGTCCCGGCCACCAAGGCCGCCCGACTCTCCCGGATCACCGAGGTGATCCGGGAGAGCGCGATCCGGTCCCAGGGTGAGCTGTCGGCGATCCTGGCCGCCGACGGGATCGAGGTCACCCAGGCGACGCTGTCCCGCGACCTGGAGGAACTCGGCGCGGTCAAGATGCGGGGGGTGGACGGAGGGCTCCTGACCTACTCGATCCCCGAGGACGGCGCCCCCAGACCGATGACCGGTGGCACGGCCAGGCTCGCCCGATTGCTCGGCGAACTGCTCGTCTCCTACAGTGCCTCCGGCAATCTGGCGGTGCTGCGCACCCCTCCGGGGGCGGCCCAGTTCCTGGCCAGCGCCCTGGACCGGGCCAGCTCGGAGGACGTCATCGGCACGATAGCCGGGGATGACACCATCATGGTGGTGGCCCGCGAGGGGTTGACCGGTGCCGAGGTCGGCCGCCGGTTGGCCGAGCTGGCGGACCGTCCGGGACATCCTGGCGGGCAGCAGTGATCTGCCGCCGAGCAGCGGTACAAGAGCTTTTCCACTGGTGAATGAACGAGCTGAAGGAACTATGGCAACGGAATCGACACCCCCCGCCGACCTGGCCGGGGAAACTGCTGCGCCGCTGAAACTCT
Source organism: Nakamurella silvestris (assembly GCA_003576535.1). GTDB lineage: Bacteria > Actinomycetota > Actinomycetes > Mycobacteriales > Nakamurellaceae > Nakamurella > Nakamurella silvestris. The sequence continues at coordinate 12,474 of QXCQ01000062.1, forward strand.
GGGGCGGCCGGTTCGCCGGAGGGCCGTCGCCGGAGATGGCCGCTCTGAGTGTGAGCACCCATTTCGACTGGGTGCTCGCCCCGTTCGACATCGCCGGTTCGAAGGCGCACGCCCGGGTCCTGCGCCAGGCCGGTCTGCTCTCGGCCGCGGAGCTGACCGGCATGTTGGACGCACTCGAGCAGCTTCGGGTCGACGTGGAGTCCGGTGCCTTCGGGCCGAGCCCGGACGACGAAGATGTGCACACCGCACTGGAACGCGGGCTGATCGAACGGGCCGGGGTGGAGCTGGGTGGCAAACTGCGCGCCGGTCGTTCGCGGAACGACCAGGTGGCGACGCTCTTCCGGGCCTTCCTGCGGGACCGCGCCCGGGTGATCGCGACCCTGGTCACCGACCTGCAGCTGGCGCTGCTGGACCAGGCCGATGCCCACCCGGGGGCGGCGATGCCGGGTCGCACCCACTTCCAGCACGCCCAGCCGGTGCTGCTGGCCCACCACCTGGCCGCCCACGCCCAGGCCCTCTCCCGGGATGTGGACCGGTTGCGCGATTGGGACAAACGGGCCGCGGTCTCGCCGTACGGCTCGGGTGCCCTCGCCGGTTCCTCGCTCGGGCTTGATCCGACCGCCATCGCCAAGGAGCTCGGGTTCGACGGCCCCGCGGCGAACTCGATCGACGGCACGGCCTCCCGCGACTTCGCCGCCGAGCTGGCCTTCGTGCTGGCCATGCTCGCCGTCGACATCTCGCGCTGGGCCGAGGAAGTCATCATCTTCACCACGGCCGAGTTCGGGTACGCCAGGCTCGACGACGCGTTCGCGACCGGGTCCTCGATCATGCCGCAGAAGAAGAACCCCGACATCGCCGAGCTGGCGCGGGGCAAGAGCGGACGGCTGATCGGCAACCTCACCGGGCTGCTGGCCACGCTGAAGGCACTGCCGCTGGCCTACAACCGGGATCTGCAGGAGGACAAGGAGCCGGTGTTCGACTCCCTGGCCCAGCTGCAGATGCTGCTGCCCGCGGTGACCGGGATGACGGCCACGCTGACCTTCGGGGTGGAGCGGATGGCCGAGATGGCCCCGGCCGGCTTCTCCCTGGCCACCGACATCGCCGAGTTCCTGGTGCGTGAGGGGATCGCCTTCCGGGTGGCCCACGAGGCGGCGGGGGAGTGCGTGCGCCTGGCGGAGACGACCGGCCGCGAACTCGACGAGCTGACCGACGAGGAGTTCGCGCAGATCAACCCCGGTCTGACGCCGGCGGTGCGGTCGGTGCTCACCGTGGCCGGGTCGATGGCCTCCCGTGACGGTGTCGGCGGCACCGCCCCCGTACGGGTGGCCGAACAGATCGCCCAGCTCCGCAGTGTCGTCGAGGCCGACCGGGCCTGGATCAAGCGCTGACCGGGTAGCTGTCGTTCCATGAAGGATGCCGTGTGAGCGCCGGCCGTGGTCGTGCAGCAGGGGTGGGTCCGTCGGGGGCCGCCCCTGCTGTTTTCGGCCCGACGCTGGGGCGTGGGTTCTTCGACCGGCACCCGGCCGAGGTCGCGCGGGACCTGTTGGGGCGCTGCCTGTTCAGCGCGGTGGGACCGGAGCCGGTGGTGGTCAGGCTCACCGAGGTGGAGGCGTACGCCGGTGAGGTGGATCCGGCCTCCCATGCCTTCCGCGGGCCGACCGTGCGCAACGAGGTGATGTTCGGCGAGGGGGGTCACCTGTACCGGTACTTCATCTACGGCATGTACTGGTGCGCCAACGTGGTCACCGGTCCGGCCGGAACCGCGGGTGGGGTGCTGCTGCGGGCGGGAGAGGTGGTGGCCGGTCACGAGTTGGCCCGGCTGCGCCGCCCGTCGGCGCGCAAGGAGTCCGACCTGGCCGCGGGACCGGCGAAACTGACCGCGGCCCTCGGCTGGAACGCCGTCGACTCCGGGCCGCGCAGCGGTGAGGACCTCTGCAGCACAACAGGTCCGGCCCGGTTGCTGGCCGGGACCCCGGTGGCCCCGGAGCAGGTGGTCGCCGGCCCTCGGGTGGGGGTCGCTGCGGCGAAGGAGGTGCCCTGGCGGTTCTGGGTGGACGGGGATCCCACGGTCAGCACCTACCGCCGACATGTGCCGAAGAAGACGCCCGGCCGTGGTGTCGATTGAGATTTCTGTTGTCCGGTGAGGCAGGATTGGGCCTGTGAGCGCAACCCCGGAGTCGAAGGCCGCAGTCACCGAGTTGACCGGTGGTCCGATCGACGAACTGCAATGGCGTGGGCTGATCGCCCAGAGCACCGATGAGCAGGCACTTCGCTCCGTCATGGCGGCCGGGCCGATCACCTACTACTGCGGTTTCGACCCGACCGCGCCGAGTCTGCACATCGGCAACCTGGTCCAACTCCTGACGATGCGCCGCATCCAGGAGGCCGGGCACCTGCCGCTCGGACTGGTGGGAGGGGCCACCGGGCTGATCGGTGATCCGCGGATGTCGGGGGAGCGGGTGCTCAACAGCACCGACACGGTGGCCGAATGGGTGGACCGGATCCGTACCCAGGTCGAGAAGTACCTGGATTTCGATGGTCGGTTCGCCGCGCGGATCGTGAACAACCTCGACTGGACCGCACCCCTGTCGGCGATCGACTTCCTCCGGGACATCGGCAAGCACTTCAGGATGGGGCGGATGCTGGGCAAGGAAACGGTCTCGGCCCGCCTGAACAGCGATGACGGCCTGTCCTTCACCGAGTTCAGCTACCAGATCCTGCAGGGGATGGACTTCCTGGAGCTGAACAAGCGGTACGGGTGCGTGCTGCAGACCGGGGGCAACGACCAGTGGGGCAACCTGACCAGTGGCACCGAGCTGATCCGCAAGGTGACGGGCAACGAGGTGCATGCCCTGGCCACCCCGTTGATCACCAAGGCCGACGGGACCAAGTTCGGCAAGACCGAGAGCGGAACCGTCTGGCTCGATCCCGCCCTGACCAGCCCGTACGCCTTCTACCAGTTCTGGATCAACAGCGACGACCGTGACGTGGACCGGTACCTGAAGGTGTTCACCTTCCGGGATGCCGAGGGCCTGGCCGAACTCGCCGAGGCGACGGCGGGCCGACCCCATGCCCGGGAGGCGCAGCGGGCACTGGCAGGGGACGTGACCACCCTGGTCCACGGCCAGGCGGCCACCGATCAGGTCATCGCCGCGAGCGGGGCGCTGTTCGGCCGGGGTGAGATCGCCGCGGTGGACGAACCCACGTTGACGGCCGCGCTGAGCGAGGCCGGCCTGACCGACATCACCGGTCCGCTACCGACGATCGTGGAGTTGTTGCAGATCAGCGGCCTGGCCAGCTCCGGTTCCGATGCCCGCCGGACGATTGCCGAGGGTGGGGCGAACATCAACAACCAGCGCATCTCCGATCCGGACCATGTACCGGACGTCGGCGATCTGCTGGCCGGTGGCCTGCTGGTGCTCCGCCGGGGCAAGCGCACCGTCGCCGGTGTTCGCCTCCGCTCCTGAATTTCACTTCGGCGCGCCCTCGGGCGCGCCGAAGTGCGTTGTGCCCCACAGCATGTGACCGAATAGGTACTGGAAGTGCCACCCCGCCGGCGGTGAACATCGAGGTTCACCGACGACCTGACGACCGAGCAAGGGAACTTCACGTGAGCGACAACAGGCCGATTCTGGTGGTCAACGGACCGAACCTGAATTTGCTCGGCACCCGGCAGCCGGAGATCTACGGAAGCACCACCCTGGCCGACATCGAGAACCTGTGCCGCGGGACGGCTGCTGACCTGGGCCGGAAGGTCGAGTGCTTCCAGAGCAACCATGAGGGGGCGATCATCGATCGGATCCATGCGGCCCGCGGTACCGTCGCCGGCCTGGTGATGAACGCCGGTGCCTACACCCACACGTCGGTCGCGATCCGGGACGCGGTGCTGGCCGCCGAACTCCCGCTGATCGAGGTCCACCTGAGCAATGTCCACGCGCGGGAGCCGTTCCGGCACGTGTCCTACCTGGCCGACATCGCGGTTGCGGTGATCTCCGGTCTCGGTCCGGACGGGTACGTCGCAGCGATCCGCCACCTGGTCGCCCGCGAGACCTGACCTCCTGCCCACCGGACCCGTGGAGGAACCGACCCTTCTCGGGCGAGCATCCGCCGGCCGATGAGGCGATAGGTGCAGGTCAGGCCGGTAGGTGGTATTCGAATTCAATGGCAGCCCAGCTCCTGTGGCGCAGGGCACATCACGGATGTTCACCCGGACCGCGCTTCGGGACGCTGACGCCGGAGCTGTCACCTGCATCGATTCCGAAGCGTCCACCCGCTGACATGAGGATTTGACTCGGCCGTTGCATGGCCGTAACTTTCTAATCACACCGCGAGCGACACCAGCGAGTTGGCCGAGAGGCCGAGGAACTGGATCACTCAGAGTGCGATCAACAGCCTCAAGCATCCTAGACGAGCAACGGTTCGTCTGGGTAGTCTGGGGACGCCGAGCTGGACCGCAGTGCGAGCCCGAAGTTGGGTTTGACAGTCGGACACAGAGGGTGTAGCGTTGATCAGGTTGCCCCGAAGCAGGCCGGA
>QXCQ01000032.1 GCA_003576535.1 Nakamurella silvestris
CCTAACCCACTCCGTTGCACCAACCACTTGACTCCGCCCGCTCCCACCTGCGCATATCCCACCGCAGGGTGCTGAGCAGTCTCGTCCCCAGATCAGATCGCGTCGGCCAACGACACGTACATCCGAACCTCGTCGCCGATCAGCACGGCACCACCGACACACAGTTTGCGAAGATCCAGGAGGCCGTTCCTCCGGCAGTCCCAGCCGTCACGGTCCAGGGTGCGCAATACCTCCTGGGGTGACATCCGGGGCGGGCCGTCGATGATCAACTCGAGGTAGCAACTGCCGGAGCCGCAGTTGCCACGTTGGTCGACGATTGCCAGACCCGCTGGAAGGGAGGGGATCTCGCTCTGTGGTGGTGTCGAGGCCTCCGCACTGAACAGGAGGACGAGGACAAGGCCACTGAGCACGATCCCCACGGCCGCAGCCGCCAAGCTCGCACGTGCCCAGGCCCTTCGGCGTGTGCGCATGCGATCCCCCTGTCGGCTCTGTCCCGAGTGTGCCACCGGTCGTCCCGAACGCGCAGGCGAACGACAACCCACACCGGCGGAAGGGCCCTCGCCGGTCCGCGCTCCCTCCCGACATTCGCGCAGTGTGCAGCAAGCGCGGTTGTCAGGAGGGAGCGCGGTCCGGCCGGCGGTTCGGGTTCAACACCCATGACCGGAGCGGTGAACGCATCTCTCACCGCACCCAGGTCAACGACACCGGAGGTGCATCCGTTCGCCGATCACGGAATGCGCGACGTGAACCGCGAGATCAAGAATCGTCAGGATCGTCCTGTTTGGGTCAATTGCACATTTTGGCCGAAAGTTGTCGAAGACTGGGGTAATTCACCCAATTAGCCGCCTCCGGAGGGCCGAGAGATGTGGCCTGGACAATTCCGATCCCGCCCCGCCCTTTTCAATGGGTTCTGCGGAAATGCCTGGTGTGGAGGTTGTTTCGCAAGAGTTCAGGTTCGATTGGCCCGCCGCTCGGCGAATGTCTGCTCGTTTGCCTGCGTTGCTGATTTCCACTAGTGTTGAGATTCGCCGTCTGTCGTCGTGGGACGCTTTCTGGTGGATCGGTTCGGGGGTGCCAGCTGGTTTCGGTGTGACTCACTTGCGCGTCGATCGACCCGGCGTGTCGAGGAGGTTTCACATCTTGAATCGCATCGCGGCCGGGGACGTGTCGGTCAGTCGCCGTCAGCTCTTTCGATACGGGGGACTGACCGCGCTGGTGGGCGGATCAACCCTGGCGCCTGGCGTGTTCGGATTCCTGCCGTCGGTGGCGTCTGCGGCACCGGCGCCCACCGATCTGTCCTCGGCCGTCGTCGTGGCCAACGGTATGTGGTCTTCCTGGGTGTACCCCCTGGCGGTGAACGACAAGAATTTGACCTGGGTCGGGACGATCGACAACCGGGGTGCGGTGTCGGTCAATCGGTTCAGCATCAACTCCAACACCCGGGTGGTGCTCGGGCAAAGTCCCACGGTCGACGACCACAACGGTCCTGCCATCGCTTTCAAGGCGGACCAGGCGGACCTGGTGGTGTTCTGGGTCGGCCACAACGACCGTAAGTACATCGAGTACCGCAGGGTCAACCGGTCGACCCTGGCTCTGGGCCCGACTACCCGACTCGACTTCAGTGGGCGCGTGGCCTACGTCCAGGTCATCAGCTACGGGAATCGACTGGTGGCGCTCACGCGCTGCCCGCAGGGGCGATGGGCGTTCCGGTGCAGTGAGGACTTCGGCAGGACGTGGGGAGCTGAAGGGACCTTCCTTCAGGAGGACGTGAACGTCAACACCAAGCAGTACATCGCGCTCCGCCCGCACCCCACCCGGGCCGGAACGTACCTGTTCACCGCTTACACCCACCCGGTGAGCGGTACCTATCGGAGCATCGATGCCGGGCTCGTCGACGTGAGTACCGGGGCGGTGTCCGGTATGGACGGGATCGCGGTGGGGAATCTCTTCGCAACGAGGCCAGCCAATGCCAACGACCTGAAATTCGTTGCCGGTCAGAACGGTCCGCAGATCAGACTCGGTCAGCTGAACGCCGCCCAGACCCCGCCCGCCGGTTACCGGATCCGTCTGCTGGACACCGGGTTCGTCAACGACGCCCCGGCCGTGGCCTACGCGATGTGGCCTGACGGCGACTATCTCGCCTCCCAGTACGGGGTTTCGGTGTACCTCGACGGATGGCAGCAGACCGGATGGAATGTCGCCAGCGGCGCCGGCATCGTCGGTACCCGGGCCATCCCGCACTACTACGGCGGGATGGCCGTGGGGTTGAACGACGGCAGCTTCCACAGTGTCCGGCAGATCGAGGACTCGGGCCGGTGGATCGCCGAGACCTGGCGTATGCGTGCGGACAGCTGGACCGCTGACCTGGTCGCGGAGCTGGCCAGCACCACCGGCACCCAGATGATGCGACCGATGGTGCCGGCAGGCAATGGCCACACCGATGTGCTGGCACTGAACGTTCGTGACTACACCTCCTACACCGTCTACGACTCGGATGTGGTCCGCCTGTACGCCCGCCCGTTGGGTACCACAGGGTCACAGGTGAGGCTGGTCGCCTCCGACACCATCCAAGGATTCGGACTGACCCCGGTGTCGATCACCGCAACGGTCGATACGGCCGATGGGCGCTACCCCGAGGGTTCGATCCGTTTCTTGTCCGGCGAGACCGTGGTCGCCACCGTGCCGCTGGCAAATGCACAGGCCACCTATGTGCTGAAGTCCACCGCCGCGCCCGGTCTGAAGTCGGTGAAGGCACAGTTCGTCCCGCTGGACCCGTCCGAGCAGCTGCCGTCCGTGTCCGACCCGATCCAGATCACCGTGGTCAAACCCGCCGCCACCACGATTCGGATGACCGCTTCGGCGCCGGTCCAGGTGGTCGGCCGGACTTCGGTGACGCTGACCGCTCTGGCGACCCGGGCGGACAAAACCGACGTGGACGGCAGCATCCGGTTCGTGTCCAACGGTGTGGTGATCGCCACCGCGAAAGCGGTTGGTGGCAAGGCCACCTACACGTTGAAGGCGTCCGCGGCGCCGGGGACCAAATCCGTCACGGCGGTGTTCGTGCCTGCCGACCTGAGGCGGCTCAAGGGCTCCACATCGGGGCCGGTGAAGGTGACGGTGGTCAGGCCGGCGAAGTCGACGACGAAGCTGTCGGCCTCCAAGGCACGCCAGGTGGTCGGTGGCACCCCCGCAACCGTGACGGCGGTCGTCGCGGTCGCCACGAAGGCGAAACCGGTTGGCACCGTGACATTCCGGTCGAACGGCGTGGCCATCACCACGGTCAAGGTGGTGAACGGCAAGGCCACATTCACACTGAAGTCCACGTCCACACCGAAGGTGCACGTCTTCACCGCCACGTTCTCGCCCACCGGGCCCGAGGTCCTGTCCTCGACGAGCAATTCCACCACCGTCACGGTGGCCCGCTGACAGCCGTTTCTCGACGGTTTGGGGCCTGAGCGGCTCAGATGCTGCCGCTCAGGTCCCTGCTGGTCGGTCGGGTCGACCTCGTGTCAGCCCAGGTTGCTCGTCCTGTGGTGGGATATGCGCAGGTTTTCCGCCGATTTCGTGCGCATACCCCACCACAAGATGGGGGGCAGTTCCGGGTCGTCGGTATGTCGGGTACCGACAGCGACTATTCGTCTTTCCTGAAGATGAGAGGCTCAGGCTCGTCCTCGAACGCGGGGATCCTTGAAAGAAGCGCTGGAATTTGTCGAACGTCGACGTAGAAGCGGCCAGGATACTCCGGCAGGACGTCCGAGCTTGTGCCCTCATCAGCGCGTAGGCGCTCGCCGTCGGGTCCTACCGACTCGACGAAGGTGCCACGCGAACCGTGAGCCGCATCGGCCGTCTGGGGTTCCTCGGGTCGCTCGTCACTCGCAGAGGTGCCAGGTCCAATGCTTGCCGCTGCGAGGGGGCCCGAGACGGCCACACCGCCACCGGCGCAGTGCACATGCTTCAATTCCCGCTCGCTTTCTGACTAATTTAGTAGAGTATGGCACGGCCGCGGCGCCTCACCGGTCCGGCGGTCGTGCAGGTCCGCAAGCCAAAGACACCTGCCCGGGAGGCGGTAGAACACGGCCACCCACCCGTGCTAACCGCCCAGGGGCTCCATCCAGGCATCAACTGCCACTGGCGGGCCGACTTTCTCGGCTCCGGAGATCAATGCGGCGATGTCGGCGTCGACGAAGTGGACACCGATCACGATCTGAGGGGTGACCGATTCGTTGAGGGTGTCGGCGTTGGTGGACTCCCCGAATGACGAGATCTGTTCCGGCTTCAGGTGGTCGGCGAACCAGCGTGACTGGGTTCTGAGGTCGGCCCGTGAGTACTTCACCGGCACCAGGCAGTAATTGCCGGTGTAAACGGTTTCGACGAGTGTGGCGGCCTTGGCACGGTCGCCGACATATCCGATGTTCAGAATTTCAACCTGATGGTCGATCATCTGCGGGTCCATCTCACCTTCATGGCCAGGAACGGCTACCGTCACACCGCCGAACACCGCCGGATGTGCGTTCGCGATCTTGACCACCCGGTTGAAGTTCTGCCCGGTCCCACCAGAACGGCGGGGCCATCCGCCGTCCGGACCTGCGCACGCCGGGGCGGGAATGGTGCCGAACGGGTCATCGGCCCACCACTTGCGCGGCTCGGGTGCCCGTTGTTCGGTGGTGGCAAACGTCCGGCCATCGAAATCGCCTTCCAGGTCGAAGGTCCGGTACCGATTGGTCGCGGTCAGCCAGGTGCCGTTGGGGCCGTCACTGGTCAGCCCGGTGATGGCATAGCCGTCAGTCGGGCAGCGCCCGACCTCGGTCTGATGGTCGACGCCGAGGTCATCGACGGACATCATGACGGACGTCGGGCAGAGGAACGTTCTGCCATCGTCCAACACCTGGACCGTGGCATCCTCCACCCGCATCCGGACCGGGTTGCCTGGCGCGGGATAGGGCGAGCTCGTTCCACCCGTTTTCGGCGGGCCTGCTGTAGTCGGTAGGCCGGTCGGGCCGGTGGTCGCGGGCGGAGCGATCGCACTGGAGCTGCCGGTAGAGTTCGCGGCCCCGACCTCCGGAACCGGCGCGAGGGCAGCGCCGTCGTTGCGACGGTTGCCGATGATCGACGCGACGACCACCACAGCGACAACCGTTGCGGCGACGAGCACGGCAGCTGTCATGTGTGGTCGGCGACGGGCACGGGCATCCACGACGAACCTGTCGTCCTGGAGCACGCGAGCGCCCAGATCTGCGGGCGGCTCACCGTGCGAGGCGGCGGCGAAGGCTGCGGTCAGGCGCTCCGCGGTGGTCTCTCGGTCCGGGTTCGTCATGGTGTGATCTCCAGTCTCTCCGAGTTGGTGCCGTCACCGACGGCGTTCATGAGCCAGGGCTCTGCGCGCAGACGCCCCAGCGCGCGGTGTGCCTGGGTGCGCACAGTGACCTGACTGCAGCCGAGAATCTCGGCGACCTCTGCCACTGATCGGTCCTCGAGGTACCGCAGCACGATCACAGCCCGCTGTTTCGGAGCGAGAACGCGCAGAGCGTGCGAGATGTCGGCACGGAGTGCAACCACGGCCGCTTCGTCGATCCCGGTCGAGCCGTCCGGCACCGCGGCATACGGAGTGTCGGCGTAGCCTCTCCTTCTCTGCCAGTCCGACGCGCGAAGCTTCAACATCACCGTCCGCAGGTAGATCGGTGCCGGGGTGTGCAGCCGATCAAGGTAGGGCAGGGCCTGGGCCACCGCGGTGGCCAGCAGATCCTCGGCACCCTGCCTGGAGCCGGCGATCAACAATGCCAAACGCCAGAGACCGGCCCGGTGCTCGGTGAGCATGCGCTCGGCGAGGGCGCGTTGTCCCTCGGTCAGGCGAACGATCGCTCGCGCCATTTCTCACCCCCTGGTGTCCATGAGCCCGTTTCGGCTCATACCCGTATAGAGCGGAGTTCTGGAGAAAAGGTTGCACGCCCGGCGTCAACTGATGAAACGGGTCCTCTGACGATTCGGGACCTCAGTGGCTGGAATATCGCCATTCAGGTCCCGAATCGTGGGCCTGCGCCGGATGTGTGCAGGCTCAGCCAGGGAAGATGGCACCACCCGTGGCCTGCTGTATCCGGAGGGCGGCCGCGCGCACCACTTCGGGTTCGGTGTCCACCTTGTCGGCCCCGCTGTCGGAAACTCCTGGAACGAGGGTTATCACCCACCCGTCGTCCCAGCCTTGGGTTTTCGAGTAGACCAGCTGGCTGCCGTCGTAGTGGGGACCGGCGGTGTCGCCCAGGGAGAGCTGGACGTTTTTGAGGTCGAGTTTGCTGTAGCCGAACTCGGCCATCACGTACAGGTCGCCGGCCACCGGTTCGCCCGGCACGTCGCGGCAGATCACCCTGGTCGGTGCCGCCGAGGGCAGTTCCTCGTTGACGAACGGCTCATCGCAGAAGTAACCGAGGCCGGTGAGTACATCGCGGAGGTCGCCGACATCCCCGATGACGGAAGCTGTCTCCACCACGGTCACCGTGGTGGTGGCAACGGAACGGGGGACGGCATTCGGTGCCTGAACCGGCGGCAGCGGTTCCTCCCTGTCAGCGGTGATGGTGAAGATTCCTGCCCCGACGGCCACCACGGCGACGGCCGCGGCAACCGACAGGGGAGCCCAGGTGCGCTTGTTGTTTCGCGGGGAGTCGGCTGCCCGCAAGGGGTCCTGCTGCGCGAGAGCTGTGGGGGAGTCCGCCATCGCACGGATCGCCTCGACCAGATCTGTCGACGGTTCCACGTCCCGGTAGGTGGTCCTGAGCAGCTCGGCCACCTGGTGTGTGTCGGACCTGTTCATCAGAAGCTCCCACTCTCCGGGATTGTCGTGTCTGGGTCAAGGAAGAGCCTGCTGTCCTGTCTGAGTGCCTTCACACCTTGATGGATGATGCGGCGAATTGTTCCGGGAGGTTGGCCGAGTGTGCGGCCGATCTGCGTGGACGTCAGATCCTCGACGAACCGCAGGATCAACACTGTGCGGGTCATCGCGGGAAGCCGCGCCAGGGCGGCATCGACATCGATCCTGGAGGAGACCCGCTCGCCGTGGTCCTCCTGGACGCGCTGGTGCAATCCTTGGTCGATCGACGGTTGCAGGTCCTCGGCGACGATCAACCGACGGCGAAGGCTGTCACGGTGCAGGTTGATCATCGTCCGACGGAGATACTGACGGGGACTGTCGATCCGCTCCCACCGTGGGATCGCCGACGCGACAGCGGATTGCACCAGTTCCTCGGAATCCGCCCTGGACCCGGTCAGCGCCCACGCCAGGCCCATCAGCGAGGGCAGCAACGTCAGCAGCTCCTCACCCATGGCCGGTCCGGCTGGTCGTTCCCTGCTCGCGGTCACCGCTGCTTCTTTCACTCAGACGTAGACGGACGGCGTGGCCGAAGTGTTCAACCCGCGTGACGGCACCGTCGAAACCTCTCGGGGATTCTCACGATGTCCGCGCAGTATGCAGGCAGAGACACCGCCGAGAAGCCGCTCGGCCCGGGGGCCACCCTGCACTGTGAGCCGGCAGACCCTTGACTTGAAGCGCTTCAAGTTGCGCATACTCGATCCATGGACCAGGGAATGACGATCGCCGAGGCCGCGGCTCGCTGCGGGTTGCCGCAGAGCACGTTGCGGTACTGGGAACGTATCGGCCTGGTCCAACCGGTCCAACGCGACCCCAGCAGCGGTCATCGCCGCTACAGCGCACAGCAGGTGGGCCAGCTCGAAACGCTCGCGAACCTGCGGGCTGTCGGCCTGAGCATCGAGGACATGCGGACCTACCTGCGTGGCGCCGAACGCGGCGACAGCGCGGCCGGCGAGCAGAAAGCGCTGTTCCAGGCACACGCGGACACACTCGCCGAGCGGCTGGCCGAGTTGGAGCTGCGTCGCGCCTACCTGGAGCTGAAGGTCGAGTACTGGGCGGCGCGGGAGGCCGGAGACAGCGTCGGCATGGACTCCGCGGCCGCTCGGCTGGCCCCGCTGATCCGCCGGATCGGGACCCGGAACATCCCATCGGAGAAGGACACATGACCCCCACACGCATTTCCTCACCGTTCACCTTCGACACCACCGCCGCCGAGGTCGTCCGCGACACCGACCTGCATGGCCGGCAGGCTCTGATCACCGGCGCGGCCGGCGGTATCGGGGTCGAAACGGCCCGTGCTCTCGCCGCTGCCGGAGCCGAGGTCACCATTGCTGCCAGGGACCTCGGCGCTGCCGAACGTGCCGCCGAGAGCATACGGGCGAGCACCGGCAACACCAACGTCCGCATCGCTCAGTTGGATCTGCTCGAGCGGGCCACTGTCGACCGGCTTGCGGCGGATTTCGGCGGGCCGTTGCACATCCTGATCAACAACGCCGGTGTGATGGCGGTGCCGGAACTGCGGTACAGCCCGGAGGGGCACGAGATGCAGTTCGCCACCAACCACCTCGGCCATTTCCGGTTGGCACTCGCTCTCCTGCCTGCGCTGAGGGCGGCCGGAGGAGCGCGGATCGTCTCCCTCAGCTCCCGGGCCCACCTGAATGCGCCGGTGGACTTCGAGGACATCGACTTCGCGTATCGCAGCTACGATCCGGCGCTCGCCTATGCGCAGTCGAAGACGGCCAACGCGTTGTTCGCCGTCGGGGCCACCGAGAACTGGTCTCATGACGGTATTTTCGTCAATGCGGTCCATCCGGGAGCGATTGCCGATTCGAACCTCTCCCGGTACTACGACCCGGCAGTGCTCGAGAATCTGCGCGTCAGCGGCAAATACCACTACAAGACGCTGGAACAGGGCGCGGCCACCAGTGTTTTTGTCGCCACCGCGCCCCAACTGGACGGAATCGGTGGCCGGTACTTCGAGAACAGCCAACAGGCGGTGGTCGGTGATCCCTCGGCCTGCGGCACCGATGCGGCCGGGGTGGCCGGTTACGCCCTCGATCCGGACGCGGCTGCCCGCCTGTGGGAGATCTCCGAAACGATGAACGCCTGAACCGGCCCTGTTCCCGCGCACGATCTTGTTCCTCGCGCACGAAACATCGCGCGCGAGGAGTAACAACGCGCGCGGGAACAGGGGGTGTCAGATGCGATCCCGGCGCTGCAGCATGACGAAGGCCACCCAGCCGAGGGCCGCCGGCAACCAGAAGGTGGCGACCCGGAAGGCGAGCACCGCCGTGACCGCCTGGGCGAAAGGCACTGCGCTGCCGACCAGACCGGCGACGAGGGCGCTCTCGACCGCCCCGAGTCCGCCGGGGGTGGGCGCGGCCGATCCGATCGTCGAGGCGATGAGGTAGACCACGGCCAGGGTGGGAAGGGCGAGGTGCGCGGAGAAGGCACGCAGCGAGGCGTCGAGGGCGAGCACGTACCCGCCGTTGAGGATGAGTACCCCCGCCAGGGCCTGAGCGAGTCGGCGCGGAGAACTGAGGGTCTTGATCAATTGCGGAAGCGTGTCGTGGATCAGCGGTTTCGTCCGGTCCCAGAGGAACCGCCGGGTTCGCGGCACCAGCGTGAACGCGGCAAGGAGCCCGCAGGCCACCGCCACCACCACCAGCACCGTTCCACTGGGGGCCAAGGACAACCGGGAGCCCGAGGTCCCGCTGATCCACCCGCAGACGAGCAGGAGCGGCACGGTGATCGCCACCGTGGCCGTCTCCTTGATCGCCACCTCGCTGGCGGCGAGGGCGGTCGGGACGCCGGCCTTGTGGAGGTAGCGGATGTTCAGCCCCACGTGACCGACCATCGGTGGGGTCACCAGGGAGACGAACGAGGCCGCGAGCTGCACCAACGCGGTGCGTACCAACGGGAGTGCGGTGGAGACGATGGCGTGGAGGGCGACGGCGGAGCCGACGTAGGTCACGGCCGACCCGCACAGTGCCACGGCGAACCAGCCCGGATTCGCGTCCCGGAAGACGCTGCCGATGCTGACCTGGCTGAGCTGGGTGGCCAGCAGGTAGGCCGCGACGGCGCCGCCGACCACACTGAGCACGACCCTCGGCCGGATCCGCTGCACCCGAGGGACATCGGAGGTGGTGACGTGTCCCTCCGCGCCCAGGATGGCCACGCGGAGGTCGTCCAGGATCGTGGTCCCGCGGACCAGCCGGCGCAACGGCCGGGGGAGGATCACCGGCTGGATCAGGGCGGCGAGTTGGGTTTCCGCAGTGGTGTGGGAGCCGTTGACAGACCGGAGCGCGGAGACCGCGGCCTCCGCTCCGCTGACGGCTGCGGCAGCGACCAGCAGGGCCACCATGTCCAGGCGTCGCTGCAGGTCCGTCGCTGCGGGTTGGGCCGTGGAGAAATCGGTGAACCCGGCACGCCCGTCGGACACGAGCACCACGCCGTCGGCGCTGATGGAACCGTGGGCTACTCCGGCGGTGTGCAGTTTCTTCAGGGCCGAGAAGGCTTCCACGAGTGCGGGTGAGGATCCCGAATCCGTCGCGTGCGGCAGAGATGTGCCGATCAGTGCCCGCTCCATCAGCACAAAGGCCGGGCCGGTGGCGAGCAGGGCCAGAACCTTCGGGGCAGGAACACCGGCGGAGTCGGCGAGCGAACCGGTCAGGGCCTGGCGCTCCAGTTGTCCGCGCAGGGTCAGCGCAGGCTGCCCGATGGCCACCGTTCTGAGCCGGATCTGCCGCCAGACCCGCAGCACAAAAGGTACGCCGCCACGATCGGGGTCGACGACGGTGATGTTCACCTGCACATCATCGGGAACCGAACCGGTGTAACGCATCCGGCCCGCGGTGTGGGCCGATTGGCTGAGTCCGGTGACGTCGAACCCGGCGGTGCGCAACACCGAACGCACCACCTCCCCGGACGGCCGGGCCGGAACCACCCCCGTCAGCACCCGCGCCCCGAAACCGGCCGTGATCCCGATCATCACGGCGTAGAGCAGGCTCGCCACGGTGAGGCCGCCGAGGGCCAGCGCGCACACGGCCGAGACCGCCAGGGTGCGACGGGAGGTCGCCCACCAGCGCTGCCGATGCAGGTCAGCTCCCACCAGCAGGGCCAGGGCCACTGCGACCGGGAGCCCGGCCGAGATCCCCGAGGCCCCGGCCAGTACCCCGCCGAGTTCCCGGCCGGAGGCCAGGTCGGCCAGCCAGGACAGGGCGAGGAAGCTCGACGCGGCCAGCACGCCGGCCACCGCTGCGCAGGTCAGCGCCCACCGACGGGTCCGTAGTCCGTCGATCACGATCGCCACCAGGACCGCCACCATGACGGCGGAGGCGAGGGCGTTCAGCAGGGACAGGATGGTCCTGGGCAGTGTCGATCGCACCGAGGGCAGGAGGTCGGCAGCCCATCTGATCGCGGCCGGGTCGAGGGCCGCGAGGACCAGCAGGGCGGCGAGGGCGACCCCGGCCACCACCAGCCGCGCGATATCGGCCGGCCGTCGGACCCGCGGCCGGCGCCAGAAGGCGCGCAGGGCGTGGTCCTTCGCCGGGGGCCGCTGTTCAGGCCGTTCCTTGTGTCCACGCACGTTCAACACCCTGTCACCCCGCCGTGGGTCACGCTCGTCAGATGTGACCCACGGCATGAACGGGCGTGGTGGCCCGGTGCAGGCCGGTTCACGGCAGCGCCGCGCACAGCGAGGCGAGGGCACCGGGCCACGCGCTGTCCGACACGGCCGAGAAGTTGACGACCAGCCCGTCCCGGTGGGACGTTCCGGAGCCGGCGGCCGGATGCCGGAACTCCGAGAGTCCGCTCACGTCCAGGCCGTGGTGCGCTGCGGCCGCCAGCGTCCGGGTCTCCGTTCCGCGGGGGAGTTCCAGGACGGCCTGCAATCCGGCGGCGATTCCGGCGACCCGGGTGTTCGGGGCGTGCTGTGCCACGGATTCGAGCAGCTGGTCGCGCCGACGACGGTAGTTCTGTCGTCTCCCGCGGACGTGCCGATCGAAGGTGCCGGAGGTGAGGAACTCGGCCAGGGTCAGCTGATCGAGTACGCTCACCGTCTCCACCCGGCCCTTTGCGGCCGTCACGGCCGGAAGGAGCCGCGGCGGCACGACGACCCAGCCCAACCGCAGGGCCGGGGCCAGGGACTTGCTGGCCGTGCCGAGGTACACCACATGTTCGGGCTCCATCCCCTGGAGGGCGCCCACGGGTTTCCGGTCGTAGCGGAACTCGCCGTCGTAGTCGTCCTCCAGGATGATCCCGCCGGTGCTCCGCGCCCAGTTGACGACCTCGGTCCGGCGCTCGGTGGACAGGGCGGCACCGGTCGGGAACTGGTGGGCCGGCGTCAACAGTGCGGCCCCCACACCTTCCAGGCGGGCCAGGTCGTCGATGCGAGCACCACCCCGGTCGACGGCAAGCGGTGGAACCGACATCCCCCGGTCGGTCAGCACCGCACGGTAGATGTCCAATCCGTATTCCTCCACGGCGACCGCTCCCACACCCCGGGCCCGGAGCGCCTGCGTGACCAGGGCCAATCCGTGATGGAAACCGGAGCAGACGAGGATCTATTCCGGCTGGGCGTGCACACCCCTGGCGCGACCGAGATACTCGGCCAGAGCGGTGCGCAACTGCCACTGTCCCAGGGGGTCTCCGTATCCGAAGCTGCTGTGCGGTGCGACGGCAAGGGCCCGACGCGCGGCGGAAAGCCAGGCAGCGCGGGGGAAGTCGGCGAAATCCGTCGCACCCGGACGTAGCCCGTCCATTTTCCGGTCGGCCTTCGGGGCGGGGCCGTCGGATGTCCCGCGGTGGGTCGGGACACGCGGGGCCACTCTGGTGCCGGACCCCCTCTCCGCGGTGAGCCAACCCTCCGCGACCAGGTCGGCATAACACTCGGTCACCGTGCTGCGGGCGATCCCGAGGTCCGCCGCCAGTGTGCGGGAGGCCGGCAGTCGCGTCCCTGGTGCCAGGCGGCCGGAACGCAGGGCATCGCGCAGCGCACGTGCCAGGCCGGCCCGCAACCCCGTTCCGACGAGTTCGAGGTGCAGATCGACTCCCGCTGTCGCCTGCCTCCGGGGGATCGAAGTGGTCTGGTTTTCCGCCATATAAATGGACCTTACTCGCCGACCACTTCCTTCCTAGGGTGAAGACATGTCCACTTCGACGAGGCCATTGGCGCCCGGTCCGGCCCTGATCGGCTCCGCTGCCGCTTTTGCCGGGATGTATCTCGCGGCGGGGGCTCTGACCCCGTTGCTGGTCGAATACCAGCGTCGGTGGGACTTCCCGCCGGACATGCTCGGTGTCGCCTTCGCGGTGTACGCGCTCGGCTTCCTGCTTGCCGCGGTGACACTCGGATCCCTCTCCGACCGGATCGGGCGGCGGCCCGTCCTCCTGGGCTCCCTGGTCGTGCAGCTCGCCTCCAACATCCTCTTCCTGGCCGCCACCGGCATCGGCGAGGTCGTGATCGGCAGGCTCGCCCAGGGTGTCGCCTGCGGGGCGGCGACCTCGGCCTTCACCGCCGTGATGGTGGAACTCGCCCCCGTGGGCAGGAAGAAACTGGGTGCGGTCCTGGGGAGCGTCTGCCTCACCGGTGGTCTCGCCCTCGGGTCGATCCTGGCGGGGTGGGCGGTGCAGGTCACGCCGGCGGCCAACAGCATCGTCTTCGGCACCCTCATCACCGTGACGTTCATCGGCGGCGTGGCCATCGCCCTGTCGCCGGAGACAGTTCAACGGAGCGTGATCTCGATCAGGTCGTTGATCCCGCGGGTGTCCGTCCCGGCGGGGGCCAGGAGAGAGTTCGTCGCCGCGGCGCCGGCCGTCGCCGCGGTCTGGATGCTGGCCGGTCTGTCCGGTGGGCTCACCCCGGCCATGATCCGCAGCGTCTTCCACCTCGACAGCGGTTTCCTCAACGGGCTCACCGGGTTCGTCGCTCCGGCGGTCTCCACCGTCATCGGCATCTCGTTCGCCCGGGTCCGGCCCGGGAGGGCCCTGACGATCGGCATCCATGCAGCGACGATCGGGGCAGTGGGTATCGCCGCGGGTGTTCTCGCCGGGAACCTGCCGCTGATGGTCGTCGGGCAGGCCGTCGCCGGTCTCGGATTCGGCGCGTGTTTTCCGGCCGCGCTGCAGCTGCTGGTGCCCCTGGCAGCAGCCGGGCAACGCGCCGGTCTGGTGGCTGCGATCTACGTCGTCTGCTACGTCGCCTTCGGCGTTCCGATCATCGTCGAGGGGCTGCTGGTCCGGCCGTTCGGTCAGGTCGGGGCACTGATCCTGTACACCGCCGTCACCGTGGTCCTGGCGCTGAGCAGCCTTCTCGCGCGAGCGCGGCTGAACCGCCGCGCCGTTGTCCCTCCCGTGTTCATCCCTACAGAAAGTTGTTGATCGTCATGTCCAGAATTTTTCTCGCCGGCGCCACCGGCGTCCTCGGCCGCCAGCTCGTCCCACTGCTGGTCGACGCGGGCCACGTCGTCGGCGGCATGACCCGCTCACCGGGCAAGGCCGGGCTGCTCACCCAGCTCGGTGCCGAGGCAGTGGTGGTCGACGTGTTCGACCGCCGGGCATTGATCGACGCGGTCGTCGGTTTCGCCCCTGACATCGTCCTGAACCAACTCACCGACCTTCCGGACGACGTGCGGAAGATCGCCGACCACGCCGAACTCAACGCGCGCATCCGGACCGAGGGCAACGGAAACCTCATTGAGGCCGTCCGGCGGAGCGCCGGTCCGCGGTACCTCGCCCAGAGCGTCGCCTGGGAGCTGCCGGCCGGCCCCGATGCCGATGCGGTGAAGGAACTCGAGTCCACGGTCCTCGCCGAGGGTGGTGTGGTGCTCGCCTACGGACAGTTCTACGGCCCGGGCACCTACCACGAGCAGCAGGTGCCGGAGGATCCGAGGGTCGAGATCGGCCACGCCGCAAGGACAACGGTCGAACACCTTGACGTACCAGCCGGTCGCGTCGTCATCACCGACTGACCGCCCGACCCACGCTGGAGTTCACATGTCACCCCTGAGCTGGCTCGTCGCCCTTGACCTCGACGGCACCACCCTGGCCGAGGACGGATCGGTCAGTGCGGCTGTCCTGGAACAGATCCGGCGACTTGACGCCGCCGGTCACCATGTCGTCATCACCACGGGACGCTCGGCGGCGACGACGATCCCGGTGTTGACGCAGCTCGGCATCGGGCCGGAGTACCTGATCTGCTCGAACGGAGCCGTCACCCTGCGCCGGACCGGTTCGGCCTACCGGCGGGAACGGGTGGTCCGGTTCGATCCCGGAGACACGCTGCGGGCCATCCGGTCCCACCTCCCCGGTGTCCGGTTCGCCGTCGAGGACGAGAACGGCACCTATCGTTTCACCGCCGCCTTTCCCGCTGCGACCACGGGCCTGGACCATCACATGGTCAGGGTGCCGTTCGAGGACCTGCTGCTCAGGCCCGCGACTCGTGTCGTCGCCATTTCCCCGGAGCACGATGCCGCCGAATTCGCTGCGGTCGTCCAGCGGATGGGCCTGCGTCAGGTGACCTACGCCATGGGCTGGTCCTCCTGGTTGGACATCGCCGCGGAGGGGGTCGACAAGGCACGGGCGGGGGAGGAGGTCAGGGTGCGACTGGGGATCCGGCGCGAGCGGGTGATGGCGGTGGGGGACGGGCACATCGATCTGGAACTTCTGCGCTGGGCGGCCGAGCACGGCCGCGGGGTGGCGATGGGCAACGCCCCGGCCGAGCTCCTCGCGGTGGCGAACGAGGTCACCGGGACCGTCCACGAGGACGGGCTCGCCGTGGTGCTCGCGACTTTGCCGACCTGACCGCCGTCATCGCAGGGCAGCTTCCAGATCGAAGGCCTGCGGGGGTCCGGTGAGGGTGGATTTGGCGAAAGTGCCAAAACGGTCGAGGATCTCGATCTCGCCCGCCTCGATGCCGTCCAGCGCCAACCGCACCAGATCACCTGGTTCGTTCATCGCGCCTTCACCGATCTCCAGGCCCGAGTCCCTGACGTAGTCGCGCATCGTCTCGGTGGCCGTCACCCCGGGGACCAGGGCGGAGACCAGGGTGCCTTGTCCGGCCAGTTCCAGTCGGACCCCGTTGGTCAGTCCCCATTCGGCGGATTTGGCGGCGCCGTAGGCGGTGTTGCCCTCGACCGTGGTCCAGGCCACGGCCGACAGCACGTTCAGAATCGCGCCGCCACCGTTGCGGGCGAGGACCGGTGCGAACGCCCGGATCATGGACAGGGTGCCGTAGTAGTTGGAGTCCATGGTTTCGCGGATGGCTTCGAGGTCACCGGTCACCAGGTTCCCGCCGAGGGTGAAGGCGGCATTGTTGATGAGAACGTCCACGTCACCGGCGATCTCGGCGGCCGCGGCGACGGAGGCCTCGTCGGTGATGTCGAGTCGGAGAACCGTCGCGCCGGGGATGTCCACCAGTTCCGGTCGGCGGGCGGTGGCGTAGACCTTGGCCCCGCGGCTGAGCAGTTCCAGGGCGAAATGCCGGCCGATGCCACGGTTCGCGCCGGTGACGAGGGCAGTGCTGTGGTGCAGCTTCATCGGGATCCTTCTCGGATGTCGCCGTCAGCGGCCGCGAGTGCGGCCGGGTCCGGCTTATGTGACCGGTGGGTCACTTTCGTACCGTAGGACAAGGTGACCGCACAGTCAACTTATCGGCGCTCGAAGTCTCCCTGACTAGACTGTGCTGATGGACCCCGTTGATCGCCCCTTGCGTGTCGACGCCGCACGCAACCGTGAGCTGCTGATCACCGCGGCTGAAGAGGAGTTCTCCGCCAAGGGGTCCGAGGTGTCGGTGGTGGACATCACCCGCCGGGCCGGTGTGGCCAAGGGGACCTTCTTCCGGCATTTCGCCACCAAGGACGATCTGATCGCCGCGATCGTCGGCCGACACGTCGGGGCCCTGATCGATGTCGCCGAGAACCTCCGCGAGGCCACCGATCCGGGGGAGGGGCTGCTGGATTTCCTGACCGTTGCGGCGGCGCAACGCCAGCAGTACGACGTGTCGTTCCTGCTGCGGGCGGGGGACGATGACGAGCGGGTCGTCGAGGTGCGCAACCGCCTCTACGAGGCCATCGGTGTGCTGGTGGACCGGGCCCGAGCGACCGGGGCCGTCCGGGACGATATCGGTGCGACCGATGTCATCCTGTTGATGTGTGCACCGAACCACGTGGTGGAGTACCTGTCCTCACCGCCACCGGATCTGTGGAAACGTTATCTCGCCATCATTTTCGACGGCCTCCGGCCCGAGGGTGCCCACCCGTTGCCCGGTCGCGAGCCCGTTGCCGTGCAGTGAGGACGGCCCGCACGACGACACGTGCCGCCCGGTCGTGATCGACCGGACGGCACGCGGTTGGGAAAGGGTCAGTGTGCGATGACCTTCGGTGCGTCGGGGTCGAAGGTCGGGGCGCCGTGGCGCAGCATGACCGCCGACACGACGCCGCCGAGGGCGAAGATCCCTGCGGCCCACCAGAAGGCGGTGATGTAGCTCTCCATGGCAGCCTGGGCGGCGTTGGCGGGGTTGAGGTCCTTGCCCACCAGGTAGTTGGTGGCCGCCGAGGCCGACACGGCGCTGAGGACCGCGGTTCCGATGGAGCCGCCGATCTGCTGGACCGTGTTGACCACGGCGCTGGCCACACCCGCGTCATCGGCGTCCACACCTTGGGTCGCGGCACCGAAAGCGGTACCCATCACGGCACCAAGGCCCAGACCCACCACGATCAGACCGGGCATGATGTGCGCGGCGTAGGTGCTCTGCAGGTCGAGATTGGTCAGCAGGAGCATGCCTGCGGCCGCCACCAGCATGCCGATGGTGACCGGGACCTTCGCCCCGATCCGTCCGACGATGGAAGGCACGATCTGGACCGAGACCATCAGCCCGCCGATCATCGGCAGGAAGGCGAAACCGGTTTGCAGCGGGGTGAACTCGAGGGCGGTGGACAGGTAGTACGTGAGGAACAGGAACACTGCGAACATCCCGGCGCCGACGATGGCGATGGCGATGTAGGAACCGGCCCTGGTGCGGTCCTTGAGCACCCGCAGCGGCAGCAGCGGGTGTTCGATGGTGGCCTGTACCTTCACGAAGACCGCGATCAGGGCAAGGCCGAGGGCGGTGAAGCCCAGGGTGACCATGCTCGACCAGCCCTTGGTCTCGGCGGCGGCCAGTCCGTAGACCAAGGAGACCAGGCCCGCGACGATGACGGCACTGCCGAGCAGATCCAGTTTCGGCTTCGCCTCCTGTGGTTGTTCCTTCTTCTTCAGCAGCAGGAGGGCGCCGACGACGGCGATGGCGGCCAGCGGGACGTTCACGAAGAGGCACCAGCGCCAGGAGGTGTACTCGGTGAGCGCACCACCCAGGATCAGGCCGACTGCGCCACCGCTGCCGGCCACGGCCCCGAAGATGGCAAAGGCCCGAGCCCGTTCCTTGGCCTGGGTGAAGGTCACGGTGAGCAGGGACAGCGCCGCGGGTGCGATCAGGGCCCCGAAGACCCCCTGCAGGCCACGAGCCGTCAGGAGGACCCCGAAACTGCCGGCCGCGCCGCCGAGGGCGGATGCTGCGGCAAAGCCGATGAGGCCGATGACGAACATCAGCCGGCGGCCGAACATGTCGGCCAACCGACCACCGACGAGCAGCAAGGATCCGAAGGCGAGGGCATAGCCGGTGACCAGCCACTGCCGGTTGTCGTTGGAGAAACCGAGGGAGGCCTGGGCCGTGGGCATCGCGATGTTGACGATGGTGGCATCGAGCACCACGATCAACTGCGCGATCGCCGCCACGCCGAGGATCCACCAGCGACGCGGGTCCGGGGTGTCCGGCGAGGGTGTCGTTGCTGCTCCTGTACCGGTCCGTGCGGACCGCCCAGCTACCTGTGTTTCCATTCCACGCCTCCACGCATCAACCGGAACATTTCTTCCGCTTGTAAGACGGTAACGCCTAAGCGGAGAAACTATTCCGTATAGTGAGCGAGGCCACAGAAGTGGAAAGAAGTTTCCACTCTGTTAAGATGCAGGTCATGACCACTACGACGACGTCGGTCGGGACGAAGGGCCCCGCGGCCCGGCCGTTGCGGGCGGACGCCGAGCGCAACCGTGCCCTGATCATCGAAGCGGCCGCCCAGGTCTTCGCCGAGAAGGGCCTGGATGCCGGTTTCGACGAGATCGCCCGCCGTGCGGGCGTCGGTACGGGGACCGTGTACCGCCGTTTCCCGGACCGCGACGGGTTGATCGAGGCCCTGTTGGTGGACAGTTTCGACAAGATGACCGTCCTGGCGCAGGAGGCCATCGACACCGAGGACGCCTGGGTCGGGCTGACGAATTTCTTCCGGTCCAGCATCCGGTTGCAGATGAAGGACCAGGGTCTGCACGAGATGTTGAAGGCCAACGGGCCCTGGGCCGACCTGGCTCCGGCCGCAAAGGCGAAGTTCATCCCGGTGCTGAACAGCGTTCTGGACCGGGCCAAGGCGCAGGGCCGGATCCGGGAGGACGTCGGGCTCACCGACCTCGGGGTTCTGATGACCATGGTGAGCACGGTCCACGACCCGGACCAGCCCGACCTGTGGGAGCGCTACCTCGTGCTGGTGCTCGACAGCCTGGCGAGCAGTCGTACCGGCCCGACGCCGTTGCCGGCCAGGGCGCCGTCGGACAGTCGTCTCCATGAGCATCTGGAACGGACCAGCGGGATCCGGTCCCGGTCCGGCAGCGACACGGGCTCTGGTCTCTGCTGACCCCTGTTCCCGCGCACGTTGTTGCTCCTCGCGCACGAAACTTCGTGCGCGAGAACGAATACGGTGCGCGGGAACGGCTGCTGGTCAGCTGGGGGCCGGCTCTGCGGCTGGATCGTTCGGGGTCGGTGCAGTGCGCGTGGTCTTGTAACGCAGCGCGCGCCGTTCGATCAGGAACCAGGATGCCGCCGCCAGTGGCACCGTGGCGAGGGTGCTGACGATGCCGAAGCCGACGGCGCCCCAGCTCGCGAGGCCGACGGTCGCCAGCAGCTGCTGCATCGGGAAGGCGTAGATGTACATCCCGTAGGACAGGTCGTTCTTCAGCCGGAGTCGGGGGACCTTGATCAACGAGCCCGCAACGATGAGCAGGTAGGCAAGCGGCAGGGCCGCGTAGAAGCGGTAGTCGCCGGCCGTGGTCGACCAGCCGATGACCACTGCCGCCACGGCCACCAGGCCCCAGTTCGCGGGAATCCGGTGGCGGAACACGTAGACCACCGCGCCCGCCGAGAACATCAGGGCGAATCGCAAGGTGTTGTTGACCAGAATGCTGTCGATATGGGCGATTCGTGCGGTTATCGACCCGGCCAGGGTAAGGAGAAAGATCATCGGAACCGTCAGTCGCCATTTCAGACATCCGAGCACGCCGAGCACCAGCACGGCAAGATAGCATTTGAACTCCCAGTACAGCGTCCACAAGGACCCGTTCCAGGCCTGGGCGAAAGGCACGTCCGCCGGGGTGCCGGCGATATCGAACTGCCGCATCTCCAGCAGAGCATTGTTCTTGACGAATGACTCGATGCTCTCCGGGAAACCCGGCGGCATCCCCTCGCCGCGGATCACGACCGCCAGCGGTGCGGCGACGAAGGCCGTGAAGGCCAGGCACACGTAGAACGCAGGCAGGATGCGAAGCAGTCTGGCCCGCAGAAACGCCCACCACTGCGGGTTGCGTACCCAGCTGGACAGGATCAGGAACCCGGAGAGGGCGAAGAACCCGTCAACGAAAGCATTGCCCAGGAACTGGGCCGCCGGCCACCATCGCAGTGGTGTTCCGGTCAGCGGGAAGGAGTGGAAAAATATCACCCCGACGGCCAATGCCAAACGGAGTGCGTTGAGTGCGTTGAGCCGTGGGTCGAACACGAGGGCAAGGCTCTTTGTCGAAGACCTTTCCGATGCCGGAACACCTGCCGAGGACTTCCTTGCAGCAATGTTGATCAAGTACATGCTCCTGCCGGGCCACGTTGCACAGCAAACGCTCAATGAATTCACTGGAACGTATCACTGCTGTCCGCTGTTTCTCTGCAGGATGGGCCCCTACGAGAGGTTCTGCTCCGCGGTTGCCGGACACATGGAGCGGGTGGACAAGGGGCACTCAAGTGATCGCTCGCCCAGGTCCTGACCGCCCGCCGCACGTCCGGTCCGACAATTCTGTGGCGGGATATGCGCAGTTGTGAGCGCT
>QXCQ01000033.1:0-9775 GCA_003576535.1 Nakamurella silvestris
GGGTGGCGTTGCACTGACCGTATGACTCCAGGGCGCTCACAACTGCGCGTATCCCACCGCGGGATGTTGAGTTGGCGTGCGCGGGTTCGGCTAGCGGGCGGCGGGCAGGTCGGCGGCGGAGCTCATCGAACCGACCGGGACGTCTTGCGGGCTCGCGGAGACGATCGCCACGGTGCCGACGGCCACGTAACAGTTGACCATGCCCTCCTGCGGATCGAGTTCCATCGCGACCAGGGCGAGCTTGTCGCCGTCCTGGGCCAGGGTGGGTTTGCCTGCCGGGAAGCAGCCGGAGTTGATCGTTGCGCCGACCAGGACGAGGCCCTGGTCGAGGTCCTTCTGGGCGGTGGCGATCTGGTCGGCAGGTATCAGGCCCTTGTCGTCCACGCCGATGACCAGGGCATTGAACCGCGCGAGCTGATCGGCATCGGTGATGCGGTACGGACCGGCCTCGATGTCGGAGTACGCGCCGCGGAAGCTGCCGGAGGCGAGAGCGACCTGGGTGGAGGTGACCTCCGGACCGGGCAGGGTGGGCGCGGTCTGGATCGGGCCGGTTGTCTGCGGGGTCGTTTCGGGGATGGCGGTTTCGGTCGGCTGGTCGGATCCGGTGGATTCGTTCGTGGGCTGGTTCGTGGAGGTCTCGGGGGCGCTGACGGTCTCGGGGACGGTCTCCCCCACGGCCGGGATGCTGCCCTCCGGGATGTCGGAGGGGGCGAAGGAGAGAAGGGCGACCGTGGAGACGGCGACGTAACAGGCGACGTTCGCTTCTTGTGGGTCGGTGAAGGTGGCAACCATCTGGTAGCTGCCGTTCACATCGACCAGTTCGGGGCCCGCGGCGGGGAAGCACCCGGAGTGGAAGAGTGCCCCGACGAGGACCCGACCGCGGGTGAGGGCGTCCTTGGCCTGAGCGACCTCGTCGTCGGTGAAGGCGCCTGTGCCGTTCTGCCCCTGGAAGCCGGACACGTAGGTGTCCAGGTCCGCGGCAGTCGCAATGCGGCGCGGGCCGGTCCGATCAGGGCCGAGGCCGCCGGTGAAGGAGCCGTGGCCGATGGCGACCTGGGAGGATTCGACGATCGGTCCGGGCAAGTCCTGTGAGGGCACGGTCGGGTCTCCGGGCTGTTGGGCGGTGGTGGCTGGGCTCGAGTTCGTGGTTCCGGGCGTGGTTGCGGTGGAGGTGGTCGTTGCGGTGCCGGAGGCACCACAACCTACGAGCAATGCGAGGGCCGCCGTTGCGGCCAGGGTGCGTACCGGCACCAGCGAGATCTTCATGGTGAGTAGACGGTATACCCAGGTCACGGGGTTGCATGGGGTTTTCGAGAAGTTGAAGCGGGTCGTTGCGGTGGGCTGATGCTCAGCCCTGACGGGCTGCGGCCGGGCACCCGCTCTGGGTGGACCGGGTGCCCGTCCGGGCATGGCTGAGCACGATTTCGGTGTGCGGGCCGCCCCCACTAGGATCAGTAGCCATGCGCCCGTAGCTCAGTTGGATAGAGCAGCGGACTTCTAATCCTCAGGTCGCAGGTTCGAATCCTGCCGGGCGCGCCAATGGTCTGATCAATTAAGGAGCCCACGCGACTGAGTGGACGGACGCGTAGGACGCTCGACCTGACAGGGATTCATCTGGTCCTCCCGTAGCAGACCTCCCGGTCGAAACAGGACCGCCGTTCCATCGAAGGTTTCATCAGGCCATCAACCGGATCGTTGCTGCTTCTATGCAGCGTGCCGGTACAGGCAATCCGCAAGGCCTGCGGTTCGCCGCGTCCTGATCTGAGGACGCGGTGTGGCTGGAGACGAGTTCAATCAAACGATTAACAGCTCTCGCCTCGTGGCCTGACGTCACCGTGTTGCCGCCAGGAATCGAGCAAAACAGCAAACGGCAGCTAGCAGTTGGCTGCCTCGGATCCAATGCAGCCACACCTAGGGCCCCCTGAGCTCCCCTAACGGAATACTCTGACCGCAACAGCCCAGATGAACGACGTAACGAGACCCTCCCAGACCACGCGCAGGAGCTGGACTGAGTTGCCGATTGCAAACTGGCATGGGTGGCTTCCTACGCTAAGAATGTGTAGCCTCCCTGGCAAAGAGCCTGCTGTGGACTCTGGACAGGGGATGAATTATGGCGAAGGCGGATGTTGCCGAGGCGATCAGCGTGCCAGTCGCCGACTTTGTGGCGTCAGGCACGACCGTCGCGGCTGTCCCTGTCAAGCTGTCGTACGCCATCATCGAACGTTTCTCTGAAGGGCTCTATAGCTCCCCAAATAAGGCTTTCGAGGAACTTGTCACAAACTCATACGATGCTGGTGCGTCACAGGTAAGGGTGTTTCTGCCCGCAGACCTATCCGAACCGACGTCGTCAATAGTCGTAGTCGACAACGGCACGAGCATGACCCTCAATGGCCTGTTCGACCTATGGCTTATTGGAGAGTCCACCAAGCGCAGCGAAAGCGCCAATCGGAGCCGCCCCCCAGTAGGCAAGTTTGGAATTGGCAAGCTAGCAACCTACGTCCTTGCCCACCAATTGACATACGTTGCGTGCGTAAACAACTCCTACCACGCAGTTACCATGGACTATCGATTCGCTCCGGAAATTGCTCGCGAACACAATGAGCAGGCCAACCTGGAACTTGAAGTCAAGGAACTCTCAAAAGAAGAAGCACTTCAAGCTGTTCAGAACGCCATTATCGCAACCGGACATGATCAAATACCTTGCATACAGTCTCTGGCGAACGAACCAAGTTGGACTGCTGCGGTAATGACTTCACTGAGAGAGTCGGCAGGGAAAATCGAACGGGGGCGATTGCGTTGGATCCTAGAGACAGCATTACCTCTGAACCAAGATTTCAGACTCGACTACGACGGTGTAGAATTGCAGTCCTCCAAAGCAAAAGGTAAGCGGGTTTGGACCTTCATTATAGGAGAGTCCGAGGGTCAGTTACCTGCAAAGTCCAATCCGGATCGAAAATGGGGACCGAGCGAGGCCCTGACGCATAAGACTGCTCAGGGACCTGCAACCGAGGCCATAACGGCGAATCGTAACCCAAACACAGGAAAAGGAACGCCTAAAATTGAGCCTGGTTCGTCGACAATGGTTGACGTCCCAGCAATCAGACTTCCCAAAGCTGGAACGATCTGGGGATATGCGACTCTCTTCGAGAAGCCAATTCACCGGGGAAAAAGTGCGTTTCGTGCCCGCAGCCACGGGTTCTTCATCCGCGTTAGGGGTCGCCTCATAAACCTCGATGACGACGACTTCGATCTTGGCCCAGAGCTTCGCCACGGCACCCTCACAAGATTCCATATGGAGATTAATGCCGACGACCTTGATAATCTTGTCGCAAGCGCAAGGGAGAGCCTAAAGGAGTCAGAAGCTCTGACTGAGTTGAAAAACTACCTCCTCGCAGTCTTCAACCGCGCACGAACTATAGCTGTCGAAAAAGATGGAAACGATGTCCTCACCATTATTGCTCGAGACGGCAGGGTTGCAGCAGCTCCAGAGGCACTGAGCCAAGCACCGCTCCGGCGAATGTTCGACCTCGGACTAGCTGGCGAAGAAGCAGTGGAAGACCTAATCGGGATCGATGCCAAAAATCGCAGATATTTTGAAGCCATTGAGGAGTCGGGAGAGGAAATAGTCCAGAAAGTCATTCTTGAAACAGCCGGGTTCGACGCTCCATACTATACATATGATGCGGCCCAGAGGTCCATCGTAATCAACCAGAGTCACCCATTCGTCGAAAACTACATAGACACGCGACGGACTCTTGAACCACTCAAATTGCTAGCGATGGCTGATTTTGTCGAAAAGGGCTATCTGCTCGACGAAAGTGTCCCCGCCGAGAAAATCCTGTCAGCTGCTCGTAGGAAGGATGCTTTCCTGCGAGCCCTCACTCACCGGAACCCCTCGTCGGCCGCTACGATAGCTCGCAAACTGAAAGACTCCCAACAAAGTGAGAGCGAGCTCGAAGATGCGGTCGGTGACGCACTAGAGTTGTTAGGTTATCGTGTTGTCAGGGGAGGAGGTTCGAACCACGGCACCGACGGCACGGCCACTGCGCGGCTCGGCAATAGGACCGGAGCACAGACCTCCAGCTATGCCTTCACCTACGATGCCAAGTCGACCAAGGATGCTGTCTCGAAAATTTTGACCGCGGCCGAGGATGAGGACGGATCAGAGCTTAGGGGCAATCGCCGCCCCGGAAAGATCCGGGCTGATACTGCTCGCTCATCAATCCTCAAGCTACATCGCGAAGACGTCGTGAAGACGACGCCTAAGGGAGGAATACCACCCGAATTCACACTACTTATTGCTCCTGATTTTCAAGGAGGCACAGATCCCGAATCCCAGATTTCGCGAGTATGTAAAAGTGATGGGATTACCCCAATCAGAGTGGCGGACTTAGCCAGGCTAGTGGCGGTCTATGCTACCTATGGATTAACTCCTGATATTCTACGTGAACTTTTCACAAAGTCAAATCCAGATGCGACGCATGATTGGGTGGATAGAGTGTGCACAGATCACGAAAATGATCGTATTCAACTGCCCATGATTATCGAATGTATAGCTGAGCTAAGCGAAAAACGACGCCCAGTCGATATCGCCACTATTGTCACCTACCTGAACTTAAAGACCGGGATTGACAAATCTGAAGAAGAAGTGACGGCATATACAAAGGGTGTTGCGGCATTAGCGCCAGACTCAATCTTCTTCCAGGGCGGCATAATTGCGTTGAATACAAGTGTAGAAGCTCTCCAAGCAGAGATCGAACGCACCACCGAGGGACTCAGCGAGTTCCTCCACAGATAATATTGTTTCGGGTATTGGGTTGGTACCGAGGGCTAGGCGGACAGTCGTATCGAGGTTCACGCAACCAACGTTGAGTCGCCGGGACATAGCCTCGCCGACACCTGGAACTTGGCCAGCCGTCGGGCTATGTCAGAGCCACAAGGTATCGTCGTAGCCTGCGGCACTTCAACGAAGGCCGTGACAGCGAAGAACCCGAGGAGCGCCTGGTGGCTGCACGAACGATCCATCCCTTTCCTGCACGGATGGCACCTGACATCGCCATAGACCAAGTGGGTGTCTCAAGTTCGTCACGCAAGTTGCGCGTCCTCGATCCCATGTGTGGGTCCGGGACCGTTCTCGGCGCTGCTAGTGCAAAAGGACATGACGCCCAGGGGCTCGACATTGATCCGTTGGCGGTTCTCATGAGTCGCGTCGCGACCCAGCCGATCGATTTCGACGCATTTGATCAGGAAGTCGAATCAGTCATCGCCCACGCACGCACGATGACCACGGAGGTTCCTCGCTGGGATGATCCCGAGACCCTGAAATTCTCGACCTATTGGTTTGCTCCGAAGCAGCGAGTACAGCTCAACCATCTTTCACGTGCGATCGATAACGTAGGAGCCAAGGCGGTCAAGGACGCACTACAGGTGGCGCTCAGCCGAATCATTGTCACCAAAGCGCAAACGGCATCCCTTGCTCAAGATACCTCGCACAGCAGACCTCACCGTGTAGCTGACGATTCAGACTACGATGTCTACTCAGGGTTCATGAAGTCGGCCGGAGCATTATCCCGATTGCTTTCGAAAAGAACATTGATAGGCACCGTCAACGTCGAACTCGGCGATGCGCGCGCAACGGGATTGAGAGGGTCCTCGATCGACCTAACGGTTACCTCGCCGCCCTACTTGAACGCGATAGATTATCTTCGTGGCCACAAGATGTCCTTGATTTGGCTTGGTTACACCATACCTATTCTTCGCAAGATCAGAGCATCCAGCATCGGCGCGGAACGCGCTCTTGACCGTGAAGCACAACCAGAAGTTGAATCTATCATTGAATTTATTACTGCCAGTGTGGACGATCCAAGCTTGTTGCCTATACACACATTGAAAAGATACGCAGACGACCTCACTTGCTTTGCGACTGAACTTCACAGGGTGTCTCGGGCAGGCGGGCGGGTGGTAACGGTAATTGGCAACTCGACCCTTCGCGGGAACTATATCGAGAACGATAAGATCGTCAAGCTGGCCTACGAGAATGCAGGATTTTCATTGGTCGAGCGCACCGAACGACTACTACCTGAGAATCGCAGGTATCTTCCAACGAAGATGACTGGCAGCAATCTCGCACTTAGTAAGCGAATGCGGACCGAAGTTGTACTTGTTATGAGAAAAGCCTAATAGGTCAACCTGCATACAGGTGGCATCAGATACAAACTAAGGCGAGGGACTAACGTGACCGGTAAGGCTGATATTGATTTTGTAATTGAGAACTTTCGTGGAATACAGATTTCTGTCGGTCGCAATGATCGGCTTGAGCGACAGTACCGACGTATCGAAGCCAGCGGCAAGCGTACCGACTCAATTCGCGCGGCTATTGATGCATCACTCCAGAATATCCTAAGCCACGGAACTCGATCGTTCATCATCTACGGTGAGCCGCAAAGTGGTAAGACGGAGATGATGATCGCGTTGACTGCAGCCTTACTGGATACAGTAAAGCGAATTGTCATAGTGTTGACAAACGACAATGTCCAACTACTTGAACAGAACCTGAGTAGATTTCAATTGGCCGGACTCGACCCTGCACCGAAGAATTTTTCAGACATTCTGGATCCTGCAACCAAAATTGCGGGTAGATCCTGGGTCATATTCGCCAAGAAAAATCAGAGTGATCTGACCAAGCTCTTAGAGAAGATCGGGCCCCATGGGGATAGGGTCGTTATTGATGACGAAGCCGACTATGCTAGCCCGAATGCTCGGGTAAACCGTGCGCAGAAGACACGCATCAACGAGTTAGTCGAGAAGCTCATCGGCAAAAACGGACTTTACATCGGAGTTACGGCTACTCCTGCTCGATTAGATCTCAATGCGACCTTTGCAAACGAAAATACTCGCTGGGTCGACTTCCCACCTCATGAAAAATATACGGGCCAAGAGGTGTTCTTCCCCACAACAAGCGAAGGATTGAAAGAAATACCGTTCAGGCTCGTTCAAATGCCTGTTGTTCGGGATGACCAGAAATACCTTCGAGAGTCACTGTTTAGCTTCCTCGTCAACGTTGCCTACCTAAATACGAGTGGCGGCATTCCCGGAAATTACTCAATGCTCGTGCATACGAGCGGAAAGAAGGCAGACCACACGCAAGACTACAAGGCAATTAATGCTGTACTGGGAGCGTTGTCGGATGAAGAATCGCTAGGCTTTGAGAGAGCTGTACGTGATGTATTCCGGCTTGCTGCGGAACGATTCCCGGGCCAGGAGAGTGAGCTCACGACTTTCGTTGTACGGTACATTAATCAACACAATATTGTGTTGATGAACAGCAACAACGACCGTGGCGGCTACAGCAGGGCCACGACGCCTGCAACGCTTTTTACGATCGCCATTGGTGGTAATATCGTATCCCGGGGAGTTACATTCGATAACTTACTGTCAATGTTCTTCACGCGTGATACGGCTCATCAAATTCAACAGGATACCTACATTCAGCGCGCAAGGATGTTCGGGAATCGTGGGGCCTACCTATCTAGATTCGAACTATACATTCCAGAGACGCTCTATGCCGACTGGCAGCGATGCTTCGTCTTTCATAAATTGTCTCTCAAAGGAATCACTGAGGGCCTAGGTGCGCCACTGTGGCTGGAGGATAGCCGAGTAAAGCCTGCTACATCAGGCAGCATAAAGCGATCAGCTATTGAGTGGCGGTCGGGAGAGATGTTCTGGGACATTTTTGACCTGACCGAAACTGTCCAGGACATCGTCGGTACCGGTGGCAAAGGTATGGCTAAGTTGCAGCAACTCGGTGACGTTCTGGAAGACAGCGTACTTCCGAGACACGTTCTCGACTTTATCTCCAGCTTCAGGGTACACGGTGATGAATCTGTTGCTCTGCATCCGATTAAGAGGATCACTTGGGACTACAAATCTGCCGACGTCACGAACGTTACACGGGAAAAGGGCTTCATCGGAGCCAGCGAACTTGAGCCGACACTTTACCCTGTAGCATTCCATCACATCATAATTTTTGCGAACCCCGATAGAATGGCGCGTGTCTACTATAAGTACGCACCGAAGCCCGGCGACCTCAAAGTCAATGGACGAAAGCTAGCGTTCATGTCACGTCGACCGCGAGGCTAACATGCTTGGCGAGAAGGATCGCTACCATGGATCTGCGCTGTCTCGTCTTGTGGGTGGAGCAGGATCAACAATAGGAATAGCTCGTCTCAATTCTTCTTTGCGTACAGGATACATAGTCAATGATACGATAGCCATGTTTGTCAAGTATTCAACGGCTCGACTCACGCCGTGGCAGTTTGGTTTCAGTGTTGAAGAGATTGTTGAGATTCATTCCATTAGAAATGCTTTGACGGACGCATGGATCGTTCTCGTATGCGGAAGTGATGGTATAGCGGCCATCCCTTGGTCCTGGATTATCGATGAGGGTCAAACACTTCAATCACGTCTTTCGCTGCAAGTATCCAGGAGGCGAAATCAACTGTACCGGGTGACTGGCGGGCTGTTGGGTTCAATCGTGGTGGCTGACAGTTCTTTTCCTTCGCAGCTCCTAAAGGTCCCCGATAACTTTTCTCGCCAATAGTTGACCTAGTCTGGAGATTCGCATGCAGGTCCTCAGCCAACAGCCCCTGAGCAGATCTCCGCGCTGTTTCAGAGACGAAGTTGGCGCGTAATTGCGTTCGTGATGTCTGATCCGGCACGACAATCGGCTTGTTTAGGTTGATCCCTCGCCTCGTCCCAAATCGCGCAGATTCGGAGCGTAGACTTTTATCCACGTCTGAAATGGCCACGCAATAGGAGCCCATACATGACCGAACAAGTCGGTACGGAGAAGCCCGGTTACATAGCCTGGATCTGGCCAGAACTGCTGCTCGCGGGTACGTTGCTCGCAGAAAACATCTGGCAGCACCCACGCGAGCACGATCCCAGGGTCAAAGAACTGTCTGATCTCCTCCGGTCAGCAAACCTCCACCCGAGAGACCGTCGGCCCGAGAAGTTCAGAAGCACGGGAAGTGTCTCGCGCAAGATCACCGATATACAGACCCAGGCAGCGAGCTACCACGGGAGCAAGACCAGGGGGAACAAGCTAGATCGGGAGATTGCGGAGCGATTCCTAGCGGAACCTGATCGCATGATCAACGAGGCCTGGGCGATCAGACAAGCGATCGTTGCTGGTACTGAGGGTCAGCCATTACCGGCAGCGCCCCAACCGTCGCTGTCTGACCCCCTAGCCGACGGCCTCGACACGAGGAAGAAAGTCCTGGCCGAGCGAGTCCAACGCATCGGCCAAGCAGGATTCAGATCGCGCCTTATGAGCGCCTACGATGGCAAGTGCGCCGTCAGTGAAAACGGGGTCGTCGAAGTTCTTCAGGCGGCCCACATCAAGCCGTATCTAGGGCCGGACACCAACGGGATCAGCAACGGCTTGCTGCTCCGATCCGACCTGCACCTGCTTTTCGACTCGAACCTCCTGGCATTCGACCGAGAATCACGGACTCGGCTCCACCCGAGAATCAAGCTCTCCCGGGAGTATCGAGAACTTGAAGGGGTTCGGTTGCGGCCTCCCCGCGACCCAGAGAATGAGCCCAGTCCGGACGCGTTGGTTCTGCGCTACCAGCTGTCGATTCAGTACTGGTAGTCACGCATAAGAGACGGATCGGGTCACAGCAGAGGGCGTGGCCGAAGAGTGGTGCGAACGCCTGCCGCCTTCGGACAGCGCGCCAGAGCGCCAGAGCGCCAGAGCGCCAGAGCGCCAGAG
>QXCQ01000033.1:9797-23896 GCA_003576535.1 Nakamurella silvestris
CACGCTCGCCGCAACGAGCCACCAGGATGCAACACACAGAGTCACACCCGCGCGCCCGAAAGGGCGTCCCCCGTCACCCGATTTCCCCGAAAACCCGCCACCCACAACCGCAATGCTCGCGAACCGGACAACCTGGTATTTACTGGGAGTTGACGACGATCATGTCCGCCCGGGAGCAACACCCAGACCCCGGGGCGGACCCCAGCGGCGGAGTGAAACGTGGCGGACCCGATACGGGCTTTGGTAGTGGAGGACGACCCTGATGTGGCGTCCTACCTGGGCATCATGCTGGGCACCCGCGGCGGAATGACGGTGGAGGTCGCCCCGACCGCCCACATCGCCCTCCAGTTCGCCCTGCGCGACCCCTACGACGTCGTCATCACCGACATCGAACTCCCCGGGATGACGGGCCTGGAACTGGTCGGCAAGCTCCGCCAGGACTTCCCGGACCTGCCCATCGTGGTGATGACGGCCCACGCCTCGGTCGACTACGCGGTTTCGGCCCTGCGCAGCCAGGTCGACGAGTTCCTGATCAAACCCGTCCCGGGCCCGGAACTCCTCGCCAAGGTCACCGCCCTGGTCGAGAAGGCCCGCGCTTCCAAGACCCCGCAGCTGCCGGTCCGCACGATCCTGGCCATCGGGGCCCACCCGGACGACGTCGAGATCGGCGTGGGCGGCACCCTCGCCGCCCACCGCGCCGCCGGCGACCGCGTGGTCATCCTCACCCTCTCCCGCGGTGCCCGCGGCGGCGAGGTCGAGCACCGTCAGCACGAGTCCCTCAGCGCCGCGGAACTCATCGGCGCGCGCCTGTTCCTGGAGGACCTGGAGGACACCCGGATCAGCCCCACCGATCCGACCGTCGGCATCATCGAGCGGGTCTGCGCCGAGGTCCAGCCGCACATCGTCTACACCCACTCCAAGAACGACCGCCATCAGGACCATCGGGCCGTGTTCGAGGCCGCCTCGGTCGCCACCCGCCGGGTCCCGACCTTCGCCAGCTTCGAGAGCCCGTCGGTCACCGTGGACTTCCGCCCCAACCGTTTCGTCCCGATCGACGATTTCACCGACACCAAACTGGCCCTGCTCCAGTGCTTCCAGTCACAAGCCTCCATCCGTGACTACCTGGAACCGGACTTCGTCCTCGCCACCGCGCGATACTGGTCCCGGTTCGGCGGCGGCAAAGCCTGCGAACCGCTGGAAGTGGTACGCGACACCACCGGCCTCGGCGCCCCCGCCTGGGCCACGACAGACTCGGTCAAGGCACCCCACGGTGCCGTCAGCGGCGAAGGAACAGCACAACAATGACGCGGGTTTTGGTTACGGGCGCCGGTGGCCCCGCCGGAGTGTCCATCATTCGATCCCTGCGCGCCCGCCCCGGCGTCGACGTGGTCGCCGCCGACATGGACCGCTACGCCAGCGGCCTCTACCTCGTCGAGGAACGGCACCTGGTGCCCGCCGGGCTGGCTCCGGAGTTCACCGACTCCCTCCTGCAGCTGTGCATCGACGAGAAGATCGACGTCCTCTTCCCCACCGTTGATGTCGAACTCGAGGTCATCGCGGCCCGCCGCGCCGAATTCGCCAACGAGGGCATCATGATCGCCTCCCCGCAGGCCGAGACCCTCGAGGTCTGCCTCGACAAGTACCTGCTGGCCCAGCGTTGCCAGGGCGTCCTGCCCGTCCCGACCACTGCCCTGCTCGGGCCGGAATCGGACGCGATCGACTGGGCCTTCCCCGTCATGGTGAAACCGCGCCGTGGTGCGGGTTCCCGCGGCATCCACCAGATCGACAGCCGCGAGGCCCTCACCGCCCTCGGCACCGACGATCAGATCCTGGTGCAGGAGTTCCTGCCGGGCGAGGAGTTCTCCGTCGACGTGATCGCCGATCTGGACGGCAATGTCATCGCCGCCGTCCCCCGTTCCCGACTTCGGGTGGACTCGGGTGTCTCGGTCGCCGGCGCCACCGTCCGGGACGAGGAACTGGAATCGGCCGCCAAGGCCGTCGCCACGGCCATCGGGCTCAGCACCGTCGCCAACGTCCAGCTGCGCCGCAACACCAACGGCCGGGCCGCCCTGCTCGAGGTGAACCCCCGTTTCCCCGGAGCCATGCCGCTGACCATCGCCGCCGGCGTCGACATGCCCTCCCTCACCCTGGACCTCATGCTCGACGAGCCCGTCCCGGCGAGTGTCGACTTCCGCGAACTCACCGTTGTCCGATACTTGGAGGATGTCTTCATCGATGCCTCCGAGATTGTCGGCCGAGCGACCTGAGAGCCGAGCGACCTGACATGCGCGCCCCGTTCGACCCGGCAACGATGTTGGTCGGTGATCACCACGTCCACTCCACCTTCTCCGACGATGCCGTCAGCAGCCCCCAGGACAACCTGGAAGCCGCTGCGGCAGCGGGGTTGACGCAGATCAGGATGGTCGATCACGTCCGGATCAGCACGCCGTGGGTGCCGGAGTTCGTCACCGCCATCCGGGCGCTGCCGCCGGTCGAGGGGTTGACGGTGTTCTGCGGTGTCGAGTCGAAGATCCTGGACGCCGCCGGAAACCTCGACCTTCCCACCGATCTGGTCTTCGGCTCGACCGGCATCGATTCGGTGTTGATCGCCGACCACCAGTTCCCCGGACCGGACGGACCCTGGTCACCGCGTCGTACCCTCGCCGAGATCGAAGCGGGCCTGTCCCCCGCCGACGCCGTGGACATCCTGATCACCGCCACGATCAGGGCCATCGGCCGGGTCCCGGCAGCCCAGCTGGCCCACCCGCTCTCGCTGCTGCCGAAGATCGGACTAAGCGAGGACGACGTCACCGACGACCATCTCACCGCGCTGGCCGACGCCGCCGTCGCCGCTGACGCACTGATCGAGTTCAACGAGAAGTGGCGCTGCCCCGGCCGACGGGCCCTCGACCTCTTCGTCGACCGCGGGGTGCACGTCGTCGCCTCCACCGACAGCCACACCAGTGGCGACGTCGGCCGCTACCAGTGGGTTCGAGAGCTGTTGGAGCCGGCGGGCCATCAACCATGAGAGTGGCGCTGGACATCCTCATCTGGGTGTTGTTCGCGTTCGTCATCATCGGGGCGATCCCCGTTGCCGCCGGTGCGTACCAGTTCCTGCTCATCCCCTTCCACTCCTTCAAGAACCACTACTCGAAGGCGCGGCCGCACCTGCCCCGGGTCGCCGTCCTACTCCCCGCCTGGAACGAGGGTGCCGTCATCGGCAACTCGATCGAACGGCTGGTGAAGCTTTCCTATCCCGCCGGACGGCTACGGATCTACGTCGTCGACGACGCCAGCACCGACGACACCCCGGACGTGGTCCTCGGCAAGGCGGCCAAGTACCCCGGGATGGTGTTCCACCTGCGCCGGCAGAAGGGTGGAGAAGGCAAGGCCCACACGCTGAACCACGGCATCACCCACCTCCTGGCGGACGACTGGATGGAGGCGCTGCTGATCATGGACGCCGATGTCATCTACCGCGAGGACTCCCTCCGCCGGATGACGAGCCACCTCGGCGACCCGAAAGTCGGTGCCGTCACCGCCTACATCGCCGAGGGAAGCGCGGACCCCAACTACCTCACCAGGTTCATCGCCTTCGAATATGTTGCGGCCCAGAAGGCCTCACGTCGGGCCCAGAACGTACTGGGGGCCTTGGCCTGTCTGGCGGGGGGCGCCCAGCTGCACTCCCGGGAGAACCTGCTCGCCATCGGTGGACGGATCGACACCTCCTCGCTGGCCGAGGACACGTTCACCACCTTCAACACCCAGCTCGGCGGCCGCAAGGTCGTTTTCGAGCCCCACGCCGTGGTTCTCGCCGAAGAACCCGGCAGCATCGGTGCGCTCTGGAAACAACGTCTGCGCTGGGCCCGGGGCAATGTCCAGCTCACCCAACGCTTCCACAAGGTCTGGTTCCGCCCCTCGAAGGTGCATCGACTGGGTTCGATCAGTTTCGGGCTCTTCTGGTTCACCACGTTCCTGCTACCGGTGGCGATGATCCTGTCCTCCATCGGACTGATCGGCCTCTATTTCCTGGAACGCGAACTCGCCTCCACGGTGTTCCGGGTGAGCTGGTTCCTGTCCGCCTGCACCTACGTGTTCCTGACGCTCTACACGATCTTCCTCGACGGCCCCACCGGCCGTCGGAGCTGGCGGGAGGCGTTGTTGTTCCCCGGGATCATCTCCCTGCTCGTCATGATCATGGCCTTCGCCCCCGGCAGTCTGGACCATTGGCTGCCCGGTCTGTTCGGGTTGCAGGTGACCGAGGTCGGGCAGGAGATCTGGACCCTGTCGGTCTACGCGTGGCTGTCCTTGTCCATGGTCGCCGCTTGGCTGGTGAAAAAGGTCGAATCGACCCGAATCGGACGTATGCTTTCCCCGCTGCTGATCTATTTCGTGGGTTATGGCGCGTTGCTCTGCGCCATCACCTTCGATTCCTACATCAAGGAATTCCAGGGAGCAGCTCAGGTGTGGGACAAGACCGAGAAGACGGGACGGGTCGCGGCATGAGCGGTGTGCACCGGCCGGGGGTCGTCAGGGCAGAAAGGGTCACCGGCGTGTCCGCGCTCACCGGGTTGGATCAGGCCGAGCTGTCCCAGGGTGAGGCCACCGACCGCGCCCTGACCGACGAGGCACTCTGGCGGGAGATCGCCCACAACCGCCGGGCCGAACTCCGCCTGGTCCCCGAAGCACTGCTCGCCCTCCTCGTGGTGGCCGGGTTGATCATTCTGCGAGAGGTCTACTTCCGGTGACTGATGCTCGGGCCGCACGACCGGCACACCGCTCGGTGGTTCTCGTCGTCGACGACGAGGTCGACCAACGCGAACTGCTGCGAACCATCCTGGAACGCGATGGCTGTCGGGTTCTCACCGCTCAAGGGGGAGCCGACGCCCTCGCACTGGCACAGGCGGCCACCCCCGAACTGATCTTCCTCGATCTCCTCATCCCTGACATCGACGGCTGGAAACTGTCGACGATGCTCGGCGAGCTGCACCCGAACTGCCCTATCGTGATCACCTCGGTGCTGGATCCGGACCGGTACCCGGCCGCAGCCGCCGCCCTGCCCAAACCGTTCAACCGTGAACAGGTACGGACGATCCTGCGGGATCACCTGCCCCGCAACGAGATCGGATGACCGTGACGGTCAGCGAACGTATCCTCATCGCCGACGACGATCCGGACATCCGGGAGCTGCTGTCGGTGGCCGTCAGCAAGGCCGGCCACGAGGTGGCCTACGCGGCCGTCGACGGCAGTGACGCCCTTGCCGCAGCCCGGCGCGAGTCGATCCGGATGGCCATCCTGGACGTGTCGATGCCGAACATGACGGGTCTGGAGGTCTGTGCCGCCCTGCGTGCCGATCCGCGGACCGCCGGCGTCACGGTGGTTCTGGTGTCGGCCGGTGTCCAGGACTCCGCTGTACAAGCAGGTCTGGACGTCGGGGCCGACCGCTACCTCACCAAACCCTTCAGCCCGCGCGCTCTGGCCCGCGTCATCTCCGAGCTGCTCGACCGACCCGCTGAGAACGGAAACCTGTCTTGATCATGCGTTCCTGGGTGGCCGCCCTCAAATCGGGACGGCACTCGATCGTCGAACGACAGTTGGTGATGTTCGCCAGCTTCTGTGTCGCCCTGGTGCTGCTGGTGATCGCCGGCGTGCCGCTGATGCACTCCTCCGGGGTCTGGATCAGCGCGGGACTGCTGATCGCAGCGACTG
Source organism: Nakamurella silvestris (assembly GCA_003576535.1). Classification (GTDB taxonomy): domain Bacteria; phylum Actinomycetota; class Actinomycetes; order Mycobacteriales; family Nakamurellaceae; genus Nakamurella; species Nakamurella silvestris. The sequence continues at coordinate 15,507 of QXCQ01000033.1, forward strand.
CCGCCGCGGCCTTCCTTCCCTGGCGCTCACTCCCCCAAGGCCTGCACCTGATCGTCTGGTTCGTCGACATCATCGCGGTCGGCTTCCTGCGCGACGGCACCGGCGGGCCGACCTCCCAGGTCGGGGCACTGATCATCCTGCCGGTACTGAGCCTGTCGATGGAACGCGGACGGCTCCCGGTGATCCTCGGATCCCTGACCACAGTGGTGATCTACGCCGCTCCGGTCCTGTTGAACGAGATGGTCCCGGTGACCGTCGGGAACATGATCCGGGCGATCTTCACCCCGCTGGTGCTGCTGATCACCGGGCTCACGGTCAACGAGATCACCAGCAGGACACGGGCTCGGGCCAATGCCGAGAACGCCCTTCGGGTCGCCAAGGAGCAGCTGCTCCAGCAGTCCGAGGAGTACTCGGCGAAACTGCAGGCGCAGGCCGACGAACTGCGCAAGTCCACCGAGCTGCTCAACAGCGTCCTGGATGCGGCCACCGAACAGGCGATCATCGGGACCGACCTCGACGGTTCCATCCAGGTCTTCAACACCGGTGCCGAACGCATGGTGGGCCTGAGCGCCCAGGATCTGATCGGCACCCACTTCGCTCCGCCGCTACGGGAGGTGCGCGACGAATCGATCCCGAACCTGCCACCGGCCTGGCGCGGCCACGACTTCGCGAGTCTCATCGCAGCTCTCGACGGCGACCGCGCCGACGTCCGCAGCTGCGTCATCGAACTGCCTGACGGCTCGGAACTCTCGGTCCAGCTGGCCGCGACCACCCGCCGCGGGGTCGACAACGTCTGCAGCGGCTACATGTTCGTCGTCACCGACATGAGCGAGCTCCACGTCGCAGCGAAGATGAAAGACCAGTTCGTCAGCCTGATCTCCCACGAACTGCGTACCCCGCTGAGCTCGATCCTGGGCTACATCGAACTGATCTCCGACGACGAGGAGCACCCGCTCTCGGCGGAGCAGACCCGGTACCTCGGAACGGTGGAACGCAACGCCAACCGGTTGCTGCGGTTGGTCGGCGAGCTGCTGTTCACCGCCCAGGTGGAGGCCGGCGGATTCTCCCTGGACAAACAGCCGATCGGGCTGGCCGCGATCGTCGAGGCCGCCGTGGAATCGGCCCAGCCGGTGGCGAATTCGGCCGGTGTGGATCTGGTGGCCGACCTGCCCGCGCAGCCGATCACCATGTGGGGGGACGCCGTTCGGCTCGGTCAGGCCTGCGACAACCTGGTGGCCAACGCGGTGAAGTTCACCAAACCCGGTGGCACGGTGTCGATCAGCCTGCACGAGGATCCGACGAACCCGGAGTTGCCGATCCGGATCGACGTCAGCGACACGGGTATCGGTATTCCCGCCTCCGAGATCGAGAAGCTGTCGGCACCCTTCTTCCGGGCGACGACGGCGACCCGGAACGCGGTCCCCGGGGTGGGCCTGGGCCTGACCATCACGAAGGCCATCGCCAGCGCCCACGGTGGATCCCTGCGGGTGACGAGCATCGAAGGCTCCGGGACCACCTTCTCCCTGCTGCTGCCTGCCGGAGTTCCTGCCGCTGCGGAGTGAGTTGCTCGCGCCTCCATCTCGCGTCCGCCGAGTGGACCGCTGCACCCCAGATTCTGGGGTGTGAACGTCCACTCGGCGCACGGTTAGGGAGGTGCTCCAGCTGCGGGCAGCCTCGCCCTAACAGGGATTCGGCTCGTCCAGCTTGACCACGGACAGAACGGCATCCCCCTCGCCGATCACCTCGCCCGGAGCGGGGTGCTGACCCACGACGATCCAGTTGCTGTCGTTGATCTGCCTACGCCCTTCCCCTGAGGCGTCCTCGCTTCGGGAGAAGAACACACCTGCGTCCTGAATGCGGTTCTGTGCCTTCTGCAGGTTCATGCACACCACGTCGGGCATCGACGCAGCGGCGGCAATCGGCAGATCGACCTCAGCAGTGGGTTCGGCCTTCGCCTGCGATGTGGTCGCCCGAGATGGTGGCGTTTTCGACACGGGAGCCACACCGGTGATCCCAGCCTCCAGCGGAGTCGGAGCAATCTCCGATTGCGGTGTTGCCGAAGTGGCACGGTCCGCCGACTTCTGAGTTGGGTTAACACCGGCGGCACAGCCTCCCAGCAGGAGGCCTGCCGCGATAACAACTGCTAAACGCTTCAATGGGTTCCTTTCAAGGAATTCGAGAACAGCAACCGCAGTTCGGTTGACGCCTCTACTGCCGTCCAATCCGAACTGGAGCCACACAGAACCATATCGGCATCAAGCGCATCGATCTGACAATCCGCTAGGTAACTGGTTTCGGTCCGCGCGAGGTTGCCGACCTGAGGTGAAGCACCAGATCGCACGATCTAGTTTCGCCTGTTCCACTTCAAAGACCAGGGCAGCGCCCTCTACGGCGGCCTTGGCCCGGTGCGGTGCTACCGCCGGTTCGCCCACCGCTGTGGCCACGAACCGACAAATCATGGTGTCAGCCTTGACACCATCTTCTCCGGCCAACATCACCAGGTAGTCCCAGGACGCGGAGCCCAGGCCCCGGACGCTCAGCCAGGACCTGCGGACAACCTGAGTCCGATCCGGGCTCGCCAGCACGGCATGCAGATCGCCCATCGTCCTCACGTCAACGTATTCCAGACTTTCGGCAACTTCCTTGATCGCCAAGGTCTTCAGCGTTTTGGTGCCTGGAGACAGGTGCTTTGTGCCAATCGATTCACTCCAGGCTTCGATGCCGCCAGCTGTCTCGATACTCGATACTCGATATCAGCTCAGCAGTGCCATCGGACTCGGGATGTCCACCTGCGGCCCGTCGACTGGTCTCGTATCTCACGATGACTCTCTCCACCGAACAGTATCGGGCACGAAGCGACTGGACACTGTCAATAATGCACAGAGCCAGGCCCTGCGGATATCCCCCGAAACGCGTCCATGTCGACTGTTCAGGTAGCACTGCACGGCAATGAGCAACTGTCATATCGATATCGTCTTGGGGCGTCATTCCGTGATCATGCCATCGGGCCCCCTCCGCCTAATCCGCCGAGTGGACCGCTGCACCCCAATTTCTGGGGTGTGAGGATCCACTCGCGGGCGGGTTGGGACTAGATTCAGCGTGTGCCCACAGCGGTCGACACAGTGGTGGTCGGCGCTTCGGCGGCCGGCCTGGCCACCGCGGCGATGCTGCGGCGCGCCGACAGGTCCGTCGAGGCCCTGGAAGCCACGGACACGGTCGGCCACCCGTGGCGTCATCACTACGACCGGCTGCACCTGCACACCCCGAAATCCAGTTCCGCCCTCCCGGGCCTGCCGATGCCCTCCTGGTGGCCGCGGTACCCCAGCCGTGACCAGGTGGTGGAGTACCTGGAGCGCTACCAGGAGGTTCACGGGCTGCGCCCGCGCTTCGGGCAGCCCGTCCAACGGGTCGAGCGGGTCGACGACCACTGGGTCGTCACCACCGCCGATCAGCAGTGGCAGTCGAAGAATGTGGTCCTGGCCAGCGGAAATGCCCGACGCCCCATCCTTCCGGACTGGCCCGGGCTGTCCACCTTCACCGGCGAGGTCCTTCATTCGAGCGAGTTCGACAACGGGAGTCGTTGGTACGACCGAACCGTGTTGGTCGTGGGGTTCGGGAACTCCGCCTGCGAACAGGCCATCGACCTCGCCGAGCACGGGGCCCGGCCACACCTGTCGGTCCGATCAGCGGTCAACGTCATCCCACGGGACCTGCTCGGTGTCGTCCCGGTCCTGCAGGCGGGCATCGTGACCCGTCACCTGCCGCCCGCGGTCGCCGACGCCCTGGCGCGCCCGCTGATCCGGCTGTCCATCGGCGACATACGCCCCCTCGGGCTACGGCCACTCCCCTACGGTCCGCTCGTCCAGATCGCGCGGGACCGCCACATCCCCCTGCTCGACATCGGCACCATCGACCTGATCCGCCAGGGCCGGATCGCGGTGCACGGCGGCATCAACCGGTTCACCGAAAACACCGTGGTGTTCGAGGACGGCACGGCTCTGGTCGTGGACGCGGTGGTGCTGGCCACCGGCTATCGTCCGGCGCTGGAAGAATTCCTCGTGGGCTGGGAGTCCGTCTGCGATTCCGACGGCCGCCCGCTCATCTCCGGACGGCCGACCGCGCTGCCCGGGCTGTACTTCTGCGGGTTCACCCTCTCACCGGCCGGGATGCTGCGGGAGATCGGCATCGAGGCGAAACGGATCGCGACCTGCATCAACGGGGGCGCGGGGTGAGAATGTGCTCATGACCCATTACCTGCTCAACATCATCCAACCGGACGGGCCGACACCACCGTCGGCGGAACTCGAAGCCATCATGCAGCGGATGACGGCCCTGGACCGCGAACTGCACGACGCCGGCGTCTGGGTGTACAACGGCGGGCTGACACCGCCGGACCAGGCCACCGTGACCAGAGTCCAGGACGGCGGAACCACCGTCAGCCCCGGGGCTTTCGGAGACGCGGAGGTGCACGTCGGCGGGTTCTGGATCATCGACGTGCCGAGTGTCTCCGCCGCACAGGAGTGGGCGGCGCGGGCGTCCGAGGCCAGCACCCTGCCGATCGAGGTCCGCGCGATTCTGCGCTGACGGTTGTCAGCGAGCAGTTCGCCTCCCCAGATCGATCAGATCGGCACCCCGCAGGCCGGGCCAGCCGAACAGTTTCTCCTGCCAGCGAGCCGGCACCGCCGACGCACCCCAGCGCGCGCCCAGCAGGCCGCCGGCGATGGCCGTGGTGGTGTCGGTGTCGTGTCCGGCCCGGACCGATTGTTCCAAGGCGGCAGCCAGGTGGGAGGAACTCGTCTGGTCTGTGGAAGTGATTGCCCACCAAGCTGTTTGGAGGGCGTGGACCACCCAGCCGTTCTTCGGGAAGTCCGCCGGCACCCCGTTCTCGGCCTGCGCCAACAACGGTCGCCAGAACTGTTCCTCCTCGGCATCGGCGCGGTCGAGGTACCCGTGAACCCCGTCGAAGGTTCCGGTGAGCACTGCATGACGGATGGCACTGGACCACAGGCGACAGGCCTGTTCGGCGCGCAGATCGTCATGGGTCAGGCTGCTGACCAGGGAAGCCGCCTCCACACAGGCACTCTCGTCTTCCAGGTAGGCGACCCCGACGATCGACGTCCTCATCAACGATCCGTTGCCACCCTTCAAGCCCTGGATCGCCGCCGCCGTCCGGCGCATGGCTGCCGCGGTGGAATCCCTCTTGCCGAGCACCGCCTGGGTCTGGTTGCCGATGTCCTTGGGTCCGGAGTCGAACCAGTCCAGGAAACCTCGCGCGACGGCGTCGAGACCTTCCGTTGTGCGCAGGTCGAGACCCTCGGCGCAGACGCGGGCCACGGCCACGGACATCGAGGTGTCGTCGGTCCACTCACCCGGATCGAAGCCGAACGGCCCGCCGCCGATCAAGTCGATCACGGTTCCCGGTGCGGGATAGGTGAACTCGTATCCAGCACCGAGGGCATCGCCACAGGCGGAGGCCAGCAAGACACCGGTGGCGCGGTCGAGTTGGGCGGCGGTCAGGTTCATGTCGTCACCCTACGGGCCGTGGGTGACACCCTCTCCTGTTCCCGCGCACCGTTTCGGGATCGGCGCACTCTGCAGGGTGCGCCGATCCCGGAACGGTGCGCGGGAACACGACAGCTAGACTCCGTTCACCGTTGCGGGCTCGGGACCCGATCAACAGGTGTTCGGGGCCGGAGGTCGGTTTCGGGGGTGACGGACAAAGGACATCGAGTTGGGCCGTAAACGGGGATTCTTCGCAGAACTGCAACACCAGGCACGCCTGTCCGAACAGCGCCAACGCCAGCAGCAGGCGGCGAACAACAAAGCCTGGGCCGCTGCCCACAGGGAAGCCGAACGGGCACGTCGTGACGCCGAGCGCAGCCAGGCGGCCGCCGCGCGCGCGAGCGCGGCCGAGCAGAAACGGTTGGAAGCCGAAGCCAAACGGCTGTACCTGGAGTCCCGGCAGGCCGAGGCTCAGGCGCTGTCCATCGAAGCGGAGAACATCCACGACGAGATCAGGGACATCCTGCTGGCAACCCTTTCAATCGATGATTACGTCGACCTCGAGACTTTGCGTGTGTTCCCGCCGCCGATGGGGTTCCAACACCCTGAGCTGGAGATCCCTGTTCCTGTTCCGGTAGCGATCTCCGTCCCGCCGGAACCAGTTCTCCAGCCTCCGGAACGAGTCGGTGCAGTCGGCCGCATGTTTAACGGCAAGAAGCAGCAGGAACTTCAGCAGACTGCCGCCGCCGCCCATCAGGAACAACTGCGTCACTGGCAGGAGTATTGCGCCGGCATTCCGATCCTTCAGGCCCGACTCACCGCCGAACACCAAGCGGCCGAACGAAGTCGAAAAGACCGGCTGGGACAGGCACAGGAGGTGTACCTCCAGCAGCTCCGTGGAGCACGGGCGGCCTTCCGCGCCCAGAACAAGAACCTGGACATGCTCATCTTCGGTCTGCACTGCAATCGCGAAGAGGCCATTCAGGAGTACATCGGCATCGTCCTGAGCAATTCCGCCTACCCGGAGAGTTTCCCGGTCGAACACGACTACGAGTACGAGTCCGGCACGCGTGAATTGACCCTGTCGGTGTCCGTGCCCGCACCGAGCACCTTCCCCACGGCCAAGGGCTTCAAGTACAACCGCACCAAGGACGAGATCACCGAGACGAAGATGACGATCCGGGATCGCGGCCTGCTGTATGCCGATGCGATCGCGTGTACCGCCGTCCGGACCCTGCACGAGGTGTTCGAAGCCGACCGGGCAGAACGGGTGGCGACGATCTCCCTTGTGGTCAAGACCCATGCCGTCGATCCCGCCACCGGCTTGAGCAGGGATGTGCCCCTGGTCGCTGCCGCCGCCGAACGGGTCACCTTCCTGACCTTCGACCTGGAGCACGTGGAGCCGCTCGCAACCCTGGAGTATCTGAAGGCCGCGGTCTCCAAAAATCCGCTCGGGCTGGTCCCGGTCGCCGTCAATCACGATGTGCGTGGATAGATGAGCAGCGGATTCACCTTTCACGCCCCACCCGCCTGGCCGCAGCCGCCCGCCGGTTGGGAGCCTCCTCGGGGCTGGACACCGGAACCCACCTGGCCACCGGCACCGGTCGGCTGGGTGTTCTGGCGGCCGGATGTTGCACCGGCGTCGTTCGCTCGCACCGACGAGATCCAGCACCTGCGCCAACAGTTGCACGCGGCCCAAGCCGAACTCCTGGTCGCACACACGCAGAACCGGAGTCCAGGGGCCGGTCCCGGCACGACCGGTAACCAGGCAGGTGTCATCGACCTCGACGACCAACGGGTCCTGCAGGATGCGGGTATCTACTACTACCACCACCGGTTGGAGAATGCGGCGGCCTACCGCCAAAGGCTCGACACCCTGACCGAGCGGATCAAGGAGTCGGTCCGGTCCGGTCAGGCGGTGAGCGCCTCAGAACTGTTCACCTACAACAACTCCCTGGCCAAGGGACGCAAGATGACGGCCGACCTGTCCAAACTCATGCTCCGGGCCTACAACGCCGAGGCGGACAACGCCATGCGCACGATGAAGGCCGGCACCATGGCAACGGCCGTCAAGAGACTCGAAGCCGCGGTGGACTCCATCGCTCGTCTGGGTTCCATGATGGACATGCACATCAGCCCGGCCTACCACGGGCTCAGGATCGAGGAGCTGGAACTCACCCAGGACTATCTGATGAAGGTGCAGGAGGAGCGTGAGGAGGCGAAGGCCCAGCGGGATCAGCTCCGCGAGGAGGCCAAGGTCCAACGCGAGCTGGAAGCACAGCGGGCGACCCTCAACAAGGAGAAATCGCACTACGCCAACCTGTTGGCGAGCCTGGAGGGTTCAGCCGACAAGGCCGCCGCCGCGGTGGCCCGGGCCAAGATCGCCGAGCTGGACCAGGCGATCGCCGACAACGACTACCGGGTGGCGAACATCCGGGCCGGATATGTCTACGTCATCAGCAATGTCGGTGCCTTCGGTCCCAATGTGGTCAAGATCGGGATGACCCGGAGGTTGGAGCCGCTCGACCGGGTGAGGGAACTCGGCGGAGCCTCCGTGCCCTTCCTCTTCGACGTCCACGCGCTGTACTTCTCCGAGGACGCCGTCACCCTGGAAACCCAGCTGCATCAGGCCTTCAGCGCGATGCGGGTCAACCACGTCAACCCGCGCAAGGAGTTCTTCTTCGCCACACCGGAGCAGACCCGGATGGTGCTGACCGAGAAGGTCGGCAACCTGCTGGAGTTCACCAATGATCCGGAGGCCACCCAGTACTTCCAGAGCAAGAAGTACTGGCCGGAGGGCCTCGGCTGATCGGCACCCACCGAATCCCCCTGTTCCCGCGCAGCGATCCCTCTGCGCCAGCCTGGTGTGGGACACCGGGCTGGCTGGT
>QXCQ01000263.1 GCA_003576535.1 Nakamurella silvestris
CGGGGTGCGCTGGTTGACCTTCTCCGCGAGTGGGCTGCCACACCCCTGGTTGTGGGGTGTCACGGTCCGCTCGCGTAGCTGCCCTGTTCCGCGAGTGGGCTGCCACCCCCCTGAATCTGGGGTGTCACGGTCCGCTCGCGGGATGGGGTTGGGGGCGGGACGAGGGGAGGGCCCCACCCCTGCCTCGCGCACCCACCAACGACGAAAGGCACCCGGCTCGGTGAGCCGGGTGCCTTCGTCGTCTAGTCGCGGGTGGTCGACCCGGTGCTGATCAGGTCCAGTAGCGGTGCAGGACGCTGTCGACCGGGACGCCGCCGTTGGAGCGGTAGACCGGGCGGATCTGCACGTAGGACCCGACGTCAGGTGCCTCGAGGAGGTACTCGGTCCCGTTGATGTAGCCGAGGTAGATCGCCACGTGCCCGGAGTAGCCGATGATGTCGCCCGGCAGGGCGTCGATCCACGGGATGTCCTTGCCGGCCGAACGCTGGGCGTCGGAGTTCGTCCCGGTGCTGAATCCGGCCTTGTTCAGGACGTACCCGGTCAGGCCCGAGCAGTCGAAGCCGACGATGCCGTCGCAGGAGTTGCTCTCCCCGCCGCCCCGGCTGCATCCCTGGTCGGCCTTGCCGCCGTTGGTGCCGCCGCCCCAGACGTAGGGCAGACCCAGGCTGGCGAACCCGGCCGCGATACCCTCGGCGACCTTCTTGTTCGGGGCCTTGACGACCGCTCCGGCCAGGCCGGAGGTGACGTACGGGCTGTTCGGGATGGTGACGTTGACGCCGTTCTTGATGGAGATCGACGCGGGTACACCGCCGCCGGTCACACCGAAGTACTTCTGGAACAGGAAGAAGAAGTTCCGGTTGCCGTAGGCGCTGCACTCGTCACCGGCGGCCGGGTAGGAGGCCAGGGCCGCGGCGTTCGGCTGGTACGGGGTGTAGTTGTACAGGGACGCGGTCGCGGTGTTCTTGATCGTCACCGGTGCGCCGCCGCAGCCGCTCTCGGCCACGTTCCAGAGGATCTCGGTGGTCTGCCCGGCCCGGTAGTTGTAGTTCTGCGGGTCGACCTTGTACCGGGACCACTGCTTCGCCATGCCGTAGGCCTGGTTGAAGAAGCCGGCGTACTCGGGATCGCAGTTCGCCGTGCCACCCGGGCCGGAGTCCGGGCAGTGCCAGCCCCAGGCCGCGTCGTAGGAGGACTCGGTGACGTCGGTGCGGGTCAGCAGACCCGATTCCTTCTGCAGGGTGACGAGCATGACCTGCGGGTTGATCCCGCAGGCGGCGGAGACCCGGGCCAGGATCGTGGCGACGTCCTCCTGGAAGCCACCGCGGTAGGCCTCGCAGTACTGGTCGGCCGGGATGCTGGTGGTGCTGACCTTCAGGTTCTTGAGGCACTCGTCGACGGTGCAGTCGGCGCCCTTGGTGTCGATGAAGGTACGCAGCTGCGGGACCGTCATGGACTTGGTGTTGTAGAAGACCTCGTCGGAGATGATCCGACCGGGATCGAAGGTGGTCGACCCGCCGTTGGTGTCCGGTGCGTCGGCCGGGGCGCAGTCACCGGAGTTCGACCCCGGGGGCGGGGTGGGGACGGTGATCGGGTCCGACCCCAGATCCGGGTCGGTGTCGTCGTGGGGCACCGGCTTGTCGACAGGCCCGGGGACGACCGGGGGATCGATCGGGTCGGTCGGCTTGCCGGACGGGTTCTTGGGACCGGTGGTCTCCGGGGTCGTCGGCGGTGCGATGGTGCCGGTGGAGATCGGGGTCTTCGAGCCGGTCTCGCTGGGGGTGGTGACCGGTGTCGTGGTGCCCGGCTTCGGCGTCGAGGTGCTGGTGCTCGGAGTGGTCGGCTTCGTCGTGGTCGGCGTACCGGACCCGGGCGGCGTGGTGGTGCTGTCGGTCGGCGTCGTGACCGGGGTGTCGGTCGGGGTCGACGTCGGCTCGGTGGGCACGTCGGTGGAGCCGGTCTCGGTGGACACCGGATCGGTGCCGGTCGGGGCGCTCGTCGTCGGGACCTCGACCGAGGTGGTGGTCACCGGGTCGGTGCCGGTCGAACCATTGCCGGTGGAACCGTTGCCGTTGGAACCACTGCCGGTCGAACCGCTGTCGTTCGACCCGGAGCCGGTCTGACCCGATCCGGGTGCCTCCGTCGAGACGACCGAGGACGAGCCGGAGCCGTCGCCGTCGGGCACCACCGCGAGGCGGACATCGGCGAAGGCACCGCCGGCGCTGCGCAGGGGCTGGATCTGGGCCTGCCGGGTGTTCGCCGAGCGGACGAAGGTGGCGGCCCGGGCCGGGGCGAGGTCCTCGGCGCTGATCCGCACGGCCGAGTTACGGCCGGAGGCCGCTGAAGTGCTGTTCGAACGCTTGTCGGTGCTGGTGTTCTCCGTCCCCGCCGTGCGGCCGGCCTTCTTCGCCTTCGCGGCCTTCTTGTCGGCTGCTTCCTTGGCTGCGGCCTTCTTCGCGGCCAGCTTGGCCTTGGCCTCGGCGGCCGCAGTCACGGCCGCGGCGTCCAGGACGGCGGAGGACCCGGGAACGAACTTCGTGGTCAGTTCGCCGGCGAGTCCCTCCCACTTCTGGACGTACTGGCCGACGTTCGTCTCCTGGACGACCTCGCCGATCTCCCAGTCGGTGCGGCTGTCGGAGTCGTAGCCGGGGACCCGCTTGACCAGCTGCTCGAAGAACATCCGGGCCGCGCCGATCGCGTCGGTGCGGCGGTACTCGGTGTACAGGCCGGAGGTCGGGTCGGTCAGTTGCTGGTAGAGCCCCACGTAGACCGCGTTGACGGCGTGCGGGTTCAGCGAGGACTCCTGCATGGCCACGGCCACGGCGATCCGGACGCCGCGCGGGGTGATGCCCAGCTCGGTGCCCACCTCGGCGATGGTCTGGGCCATGTCGACCTGGGGGCCGCTCAGCACGGTGCCGTCGTAGGAGCCGCTGACGTTGCCGGTGGCCAGCGTGGTGGTCAGCGCACCGGTGGTGGAGTCGGCCGAGCGGGTGTTGACGAGGCAGTTGCTCGAGGTGGCGCTCGTGGTGAAGGCGGTGGGAACCTCGGCCTGGGCCGGTTGGGCGAAGGCCGCTCCGGACAGGGTGACAAGCGAGGCCACTGCGGCTGCTGTGAATGTTCGGAATCGTCGGGAGGGCGCGGTGGCGCGCCCCATCGTCCGACGCTGGACCAATGACCGACGAACTTCCACAGCACACCCTTAAGGTTTCGCCCGGGCCGGTGGTCAGGCCCGGTATCAGCGCCGCCTGTGGACGTCGGACCCTCCGCACGATGACGTGCAGAAGGCCGAGTTCACAGGCGCTACGGCGACCTTACGCCAATCGGGTGTGCTTGAACATGGCCTTTGCCGGATTGATGGCAATTGAACATCAATTTTACGCTCGCGTACCCCGGGTGTTCATGTGCGGCCCGAAACCACAGATCGGACTCCGGCTTCACTCGTAAGGATGACAGTTTCAATCATTTGAGGGAAGTCAAGTCACTCATTGACGCCGAGTGAGCAACGGGCGACGAGTGCGTCCGGCACCCCGCCGAGGACGGCGCTGCCTTTCGGGCCCTTTCGAGCCCATCCGTGGCCTGTCGGGGGCCTCGCGGATGGCCCCTCGGGAGAAAATCCCGTCCCGAGGGCCAAACCTGTCGGAGGGGGCTTCCGAATACCCGGGAAGGACCCGTCGGCACCCGCAGAACCTCCCTTTCTCGGCAGGTTGTCAGCAGCGGGCGGGAGCCGCCGGCCACAGCCACACAGCCACACCCACGAGGGGGAACACCGATGACGTCCACGGCCGAACGACTCGTCGAACTTGCCGGAGCTGCCCTCGGTGGTCCGGTTCCGCTGCCCGTGCGGGCCTGGGACGGCAGCCGGAGCGGACCGACGCCAGATCCCGCCGGACCGGTTCTGGTGGTCAATTCCCGACGGGCCCTGCGCCGACTGGTCTGGTCGCCGAACGAGATCGGACTGGCCGAGGCCTACCTCAGCGGAGACATCGACATCGACGGCGACCTCACCGAAGGGCTCGCGGCGCTGTGGTCCGCCGCTCGTGCCGGTGAGGTGGGAAAGCCGAAGCTCGGCCCGCGTCAGATCGCCCGGATGGTGCCCGCGCTGGCTCGGCTGGGGGCCCTGGGAGGTCGCCCTCCCGGTCCTGGCCAGGCCGCTGCCCTCTCGGGACGCCGGCACAGCCGCGAACGGGACCGGGCGGCCATCGCTCACCACTACGACCTGTCCAACGACTTCTACGAACTCCTGCTCGATCCGTCGATGGCCTACTCCAGTGCCTACTACCAGGACGGACCCGGCGGCAGCCTGGCCGATGCGCAGACGGCGAAACTGGATCTCATCTGCCGCAAGCTCGGCTTGCACGAGGGCGCGCGTCACCTGGACATCGGCTGCGGCTGGGGGTCGCTGATCTGCCACGCGGCCGAGCACTACGGGACCCGGTCCACCGGCATCACGCTCTCCCGGCAGCAGTTCGACCACGTGTCCAAGCGGGTGGCCCGGGCCGGCCTCGCCGACCGGGTGGACGTCCGACATGCCGACTACCGCGAGCTCCGGGCGATCGAGCCAGGACCGTTGGAAGGGATCGGAGCCCCGGGGGACTTCGACGCGGTCTCCACCGTCGAGATGGGCGAACACGTCGGTGACGACGAGTACCCCGCCTTTGCCCGCATCATCTTCGACATGCTCAGGCCCTGCGGCCGTGCCCTGGTCCAGCAGATGTCCCGCGGCGCGGTGGCCCCGGGCGGCGGCGGGTTCATCGAGACCTACATCGCCCCGGACATGCACATGAAACCGGTCGGCACCACGGTCGGGCTGCTCGCCGACGCGGGGCTGGAGGTGCGGGACGTCCATGCCCTGCGGGAGCACTACACCTGGACCATCCGGGACTGGCTCCGCACCTTCGAGGGAAGGATCGACGAGGTGACGGACCTGATCGGCCACGTCGGTGCCAGGGTGTGGCGGCTCTACCTGGTCGGCAGCGCCCTGGCCTTCGAGCAGAACCGGATGGGTGTGGACCAGATCCTCGCGGTCCGCCCGGCTCTCGACGGCGATGCCGGATTTGCGCCTTCGCGGAAGGGCTGGGAGCTGTGAACTTCCCGGTGGCGACCTTGTTCCTGGTGATGGGCGTGGCCCTGGCGGTGGTGGTCGTGGTGATGGCAGCCGCCTTCCTCGTCGGGCTCACCACCGGCAAGTACTCGGTGATCGATGCGGTGTGGGGGCCGGGCTTCGCCGCCGTCGCCCTCGCTTCCTTCCTGGTGTCCGCCGGGCACGGTGTCCCACTGGTGCGCTGGTTGTTGTTGGCGATGGTGATGCTCTGGGGTCTGCGGCTCGGTGGGTACATCCTCCTGCGCAATCACGGACTCCCCGAGGACGCCCGCTACGTCGACATGATCGACGGTGCCGGCCCGCTGGTGGTGGTCCGGAAGGTGCAACTGCCGCAAGGACTGACGATGTGGTTCGTCTCGCTGCCGGTTCAGGTGGGGATGGTGATGCCGGGTCCGGCCGGCTGGGTGCTGTGGGTCGGGGTGGCCCTCTGGCTCCTCGGCCTGGGTTTCGAGGCGGTCGGGGATGCACAACTGGCCTCCTTCAAGGCCGATCCGGCGAACAAGGGCGCGGTGATGGACCGCGGCCTCTGGCGGTACACCCGCCATCCGAACTACTTCGGGGACGCAACGCTGTGGTGGGGCATCTTTCTCGTCGTGGCGTGGTCCTGGGTCGGCTGGCTCACCGTGCTCTCGCCGGTGCTGATGACCTACCTGATCACCGCGAAGACCGGGAAAGCACTGACCGAGAAACGTATGTCGTCCTCGAAACCCGGCTATGCCGCCTATGTGGAGCGGACGTCAGGTTTCTTCCCGCTGCCGCCCCGGAAAGCCGGACGTGAGCGCACGCCTCTGTCGTGACGGGCGCTATCCCTTCTGGGACAGGGTCCAGAAGCGGTCGCTGCCGGCGAGTGCGATCGCGGCGCTGAAGTCCCCCCGTTTGCTCATGGTGCCCAGGTAGCGCCCGCGGCCCAGGGCGGTGGACGGTTGGCCGAACATGGCCTGGTAGAGGTTGTTCAGCCGGGTGGTTCGCCAACGCGCGGAGTTGACGATCTGGGTGACCATGGCCTTCCAGCCGCTGCCGCGAAGGGTTTTCAGCAGTGCTGTGACCTGGCTGTTCGTCGCCTTCACCCCGGTCATCCGCTTGACCATGTTCTTCACCTGGGTCTCGAAACTTCCACCCCCGTTCACCTTTCGTGCTTCGGTGGAGGAGCAGATCGAGGCGTACAGGGCGACGGTGGTGCCCTTGGCCATGGCGGCGGTGTAGGACTTCAACCCGGCGCTGTCCGGGGCCCGGTTCAAGCAGCTCTTGTAGGCCCGGGCGACGAGTCGTTGCCGGTATTCGGTTCCCAGCACCACGGCCCGGGCGACACCGTCGAAGGTGATCTTGCCCTGTTGCAGCAGCACCGAGTACTTGCTGGTCGGGGTCCGGTTCAGCAGGGTCTTGGCCACGTAGTTGACGTAGCGCGTCGCCTGCGTCTTCGGCACCTGCGGATGTGCCGTCGGAGCGGGTACGACGGAGGCCTGGATGTGTTGGGCCGAATACGTTGCGGTGCTGCTCATCACGGCGTAGGTGTTCGAGCTGGCCTGCAGGACCGAGGCGAACCAGCGACTGGTGTATCCCACCGAATGGATGACATTGTGCTGGGCCGTCCAGTTGTCGGAACTCCACCCCTGTTTGGAGCCGTGGGTCCCGGTGAGGGCGTTGAAACCGAATTTCTGATTGAACCCGTCCGAACCCGAGGCGTTGGTCTGCCCCATGAGCGGGATGAGCCACGGTCCGACCAGGCCGTCCTTGTTCACCTGGAACAGGAAGCGGCTCATGTCGTGTGCGGTGATCCGGGCAGCGCCCCAATGTCCGACGTTGATCGCGTTCGCGGTGTTGGACAGACCGTACCGGGTCGCCATCGAGGGGATGGCCGAGGCGGTGAACAACTGCGAGGCGGTGGCGTCGTCGGAGTACTTGATCATGTACTCCAGCGAGGCCCGCAGACTGCCGGTCATCTTCCCGTAGCCGCCGGCCTGGACCGCGTAGTAGGCGGCCAGGAACAGTTTCATGATCGACGCCGAGGCGACCTGGGTGTTGGCGTTGGCGGTCTCGGCCACGACCTGCCCGGTGGTGCGGTCGACGACGGAGATGTAGGACGTGATGTCGTAGGCCTGGGCGTGGGCGACCGAGGAGTTGATCGCCGCGGACGGCGTCTGTGGCGCGGCCAGGGCGGTGGCGGTGGCGGCGCTGACCGGGAGGGAGGGGCTCGCCGCTGCCATCGGTGCGAGCGGGGCCACCGACGGAAGGGCGGACAGGATGACGGCGAGGGCGATGATCGGCACCAACAGGTGCCGGACTCCCACCCGACGCTCCCGGTTGTCGACGCCGTCCGTGCTGTTCAAATGCCTGCCCCACTCGCCCGTCACCCGATTCCAGTGCCCATCGGCGTCGGCGCTCAAACGAACTCCGGGCCTCGGCGCGTCGGGTGGCGGATCGGACCGTGTGCAGGCCGATGCAGTAAACCACCCTCAGCTGTGCGTCGGAGGCCGTTTCGAGGGGGTCCCGCCGGTGGCGTGTGATGGATCCGACAGAACCTGGGCCAGGTGCTGCGGGGACGCGTCGGTGAGCTGCCGGGCCTGGGTCCGGCAGGAGAACCCGTCGGCGAGCAGCACCGTGTCCGCCGCCGCGGACTCGACCGCAGGGACCAGGACGCGGTCGGCGATGGCGACCGAGATCTCGTAGTGGCCCTTCTCCATCCCGAAGTTCCCCGCCATCCCGCAACAGCCGGCCAGGGTGCTGACCCGGGCCCCGGCCGAGGCCAGGAGGGTGAGGTCGGCCTGGTAGCCCATCGATGCGTGTTGGTGGCAGTGCGGTTGGGCCAGGATGGTGGTTCCGGTCAGATCCCTTGGTCGCCAACCTGTTTCCAGCTCGGCGACGAGAAACTCGGCGAGGGTTCGGGTATGGGCGGCCACCTCGGCGGCCCCCGGGTCGTGCGGCAGCAGTTCTGTCAGGTCCGACCGCAGGACCGCCGTGCAGGAGGGCTCGAGTCCGACAACGGCCCGCCCGGCCCGGATGTGCGGGACCAGCAACGCGACCGTGGAACGGAGGGTGCGCCTGGCCGCATCCAGCTGACCGGTGGTGATCAGGGTGATGGCGCAGCAGGTGCCTGGCTCCGCCACGACCACCCGGTAGCCGGCCTCCTCGAGGACGCGTACGGCCTGGCGCGGGATGTCGGCGTCGAAGGCATTGCTGAAACAGTCCGCCCAGAGCAGCACCTCCCCCTTCGGGGCCGGTGCGACCGTTGTCGGGCGGTGTTTCCACCAGCGCCGGAACGGTACGGCCGCGAGTGCGGGCAGATCCCGTCGTGGATCGAGCCCGGCAGCGCGCAGTGCCGGCCGGCGCAGGTACGTCCAGGAGCCGAGGCGATTCGTCAGCCCTGGTCCGCCGGGCAGGGCGGTGACGAGCCGAAGCCAGCTCGGCAGCCGACCGAGCAGGTAGTGGGACCTGGGCCGGAGCCGGCGGCGGTACCGCTGATGGAGGACCTCGGACTTGTACGTCGCCATGTCGACCTCGGCCGGGCAGTCGGAGGCGCAGGCCTTGCAGGACAGGCAGAGGTCGAGGGAGTCGGCCAGTTCGGGTGAGCGGAGTCCGCCGGGCAGTGCGCCCCGTACGGCCTCCTGCAGGACACGTGCCCGGCCTCGCGTCGAGTCCTTCTCGTCCTTCGTCGCCAGGTACGACGGGCACATGAATCCGCCGGAATCGCCGTTGTCGGCGCGACATCGGCCCACGCCCACACAGCGGTGGGCGGCGGAGGCGAGGTCGCCGAAATCGGTCGACAGGGCGAAACCTCTGCCGGGCAACGGTTCGACCCCCGCGAGCCGGAGGTCCGCGGCGGCCGCGGCCACCTCCGGCGACCCGGTGATCAGGCCGGGGTTGAGCAGGTCGTCCGGATCGAACAGGTGCTTGAAGTCGGCGAAGGCCCGCAGGGCGTCGGGTGAGTACATCGACGGCAGGAACTCGCTGCGGGCCCTGCCGTCCCCGTGCTCCCCCGACAGGGAGCCGCCGAACTCGCCGACCAATCGGGCGGCGTCCGCCAGGAAAGCGTGGAAACGTTGTGGCGCATCGTGTATCGGTAGGTCCAGGCGGGTGTGCACACAGCCGTCACCGAAGTGGCCGTAGGAGATGCCGGACACCCCGTGTTCGTGTTTGAGTTCTTCGAAGGCGCGGAGGTATCCGCCGAGCACGGCCGGTGGGACGGCCGCGTCCTCCCATCCGGGCCAGGCGGGACGCCCGTCGGCGGTGCGGCCGGCCAGTCCGGCCCCGTCCTCCCTGATCCGCCAGAGGGCCGCGGTCTCCGGCCCGGTGGGGATCACCCGGACCGCCCCGGTGCCGGCGGTGGCGCAGATCAGCTCGGCCGCTGCCCGTGCCTCGGCCGCCGTTGCTCCTGCGGTCTCGACGAACAGCCACCCGCCGCCGGCCGGAAGGTCCGGGACACGGTCCGCGCCGCGCGCTGCGCGGACCACATCGACCAGGTGGGAGTCGAGCCCCTCCACCGCGAGGGGGCGCAGCGGCAGCAGGGCTACGACATCATCTGCCGCAGAAGGCATGTCCGGGTAGCCGAGGACGGCGAGCGCGGTGTACGGCGGGATCTCGACCAGGTCGAGTGTCGCGCTGACGGTGATCCCGCAGGTGCCCTCGCTGCCGACCAGGGCGCGGGCGAGGCCACGACCGTTCTCCGGCAGCAGGTGCTCGAGGGAATATCCGGACACCTGCCGGGAGAACCGGCCGAACTCCGTGCGCAGCAGGGCCAGATTGCCCGAGACCAGCTCCTCGAGACCGGGAACCGCCCCGTACCCGTTGCCGAGCAGCAACTGTCGGCCGTGACCGTCGACGATCTCGAGTTCGCGGACGTTGTCCGCCGTCCGCCCCCAGGTGACGGCCCTCGGCCCGCAGGCGTTGTTGCCGATCATCCCGCCGAGCGTGCACCGGGACCCGGTCGACGGGTCGGGCCCGAAACGCAGGCCCGAGGGAGCGGCCGCACGCTGGAGGGACGACAGGACGACACCGGGCTGGACCGTGGCCGTCCGACGCTCGGCGTCGATCTCGATGATCCGGTCGAGGTGACGGCTGAAGTCCAGCACGATGCCGCTGCCGATGGCATTGCCGGCGACCGACGTTCCTGCCCCGCGGGGGGTGAGGGGGAGGCCGAAGTCGCGGGCGACCTGTACCGCCAGGTGCACGTCGTCCGGCACTGCGGGGAACAGCACTGCCGACGGCAGCACACGGTAGTTCGAGGCGTCGCTGGAGTACTCGGCGAGCCGACGTGGCTCGTCGGAGATCTCGCCGCGGATGCCGGCGCGCAGGGTCGACACGGCAGCCGTCAGGGATGTCCGGTCGGTACCGGGATCACCCTGCACGCTGATGCCCATGGTCCTGCGACTCCCTGTGGCTGCCCGTCGTCTCCAGGTCCACACGCTACTGGGGTGCGCGCCGGATCACGCCGGTCGGGTGATCGGTCGGGTGGGTCGGGCCTTCGCCCTCGGGTGATCCGAAGCCCGGCGGAAGGAAAATCCGCGACGGTGGTGAACCTTTCGGCCACGGCCGTCGTGTTGTAGGCATGTTCGTCTCTGTCCATCGAGCCTGCCGCACCCACCGGCCGGAAATGCGACCGTGCTCTCGCGGGCACAGGAGATGCACAGGGGAGTTTTACATCAACGTTCAAGTACAGCCGGTACTGTCCTTCCAAGTGGAGGAAAAGCCGGTGAAGTGTTCCGGTTCGCCGAACCGAACCGTGGCCGAACCATCCGGAGCACGCCGGGCCCCGAATACCTGACCTGGGCGTACTCCCGGCACACGAACGCAGCTGTCACCGGACCGATCACCACCGAATCGATCCGGGAAACGAGATATCGAAGGAGCAGTTCATATGGGAGCCGTCACCACGAACCGGGGCCGCAAGGGCCATTTCATGGCAGCCCTGGCCAGTTTCGCCATTCTCGGAGCCACCGCCGCGTGCGGGTCGAGCGAGCCGACCGCCACCGCGAGCCCCACCAGCGACGTCGTCGTCTCCGGTCCGTCGACCACCGCCGCGGATCCGACCACGGCCGCTGCGGCGGACCCGACGACCCCGGCCGACCCGACCACCCCGGCGGATCCCACGACCCCGGCCGACCCCACCTCGGCCGACCCCACCTCGGCCGACCCCGCCACGAGCGCGCCGTCCAGTTCCGATCCTGCACCGGCCACCAGCTCGAGCGCGGCCGCGGCGAGCCTGTACAAGGACGGCTCCTACTCCGAGACCGGCAACTACTCCTCCCCCGGTGGAACCGAGCAGGTCAAGGTCGACGTGACCCTGGCGGGCGATGTGGTGACCGCCGTCACCGTCACACCGCAGAGTTCCAACCCGACCGGCCAGCAGTTCGAGTCCATGTTCGCCGGCGGGATCGGTGCCGAGGTGATCGGCAAGAACATCGCCGACCTCTCGGTGAGCAAGGTCTCCGGCTCGTCGTTGACCAGCGGCGGTTTCAACGAGGCCATCGAGAAGATCAAGGCTGATGCTCAGAGCTGAGGTCTCGTTCGAGGCCATCGGGACCCACTGGCAGATCCAGACGGATCAGCCGGTGGGGGCCGATCTGGCCTCCCGCATCAGCGACCGCATCGAGACCTTCGATCGGACGTACTCCCGGTTCCGCGCCGATTCCCTGGTCACCGCCATCGCTTCGGCCGCCGGGCGGTACGAGTTCCCCGACGACGCCGGTGTCCTGTTCGACCTGTACGACCGGCTCTACCGGGCGACCGACGGTGCGGTGACACCGTTGGTCGGCACCTCCCTCGAGCACCTCGGCTACGACCGCACCTACAGTCTCGTCCCGGCGGCCGGACACCTGCCGGCCCCGGTATGGCCGGAGGTGATGGACTTCTCGGACGGATTCCTGACCACCAGTCGCCCCGTCCTGCTCGATGTCGGGGCGGCGGGGAAGGGGTATCTCGTCGACATCCTGGCCGACCTGTTGGACGGGTCCGGGATCACCGAGTACCTGATCGACGGCAGCGGGGACCTGCGGCAGCACGGCGGTCAGGGCCACCGGATCGCCCTGGAACATCCCTTTGCGCCGGGCAAAGCCATTGGGGTGGCGAATCTTTCCGAGCGTGCACTCTGTGGTTCGGCCACCAACCGGCGTACCTGGGGGGAGGGCCTGCATCATGTGGTCGACGGCCGAACCGGCCGGCCCACCAGTGATGTCGTGGCCACCTGGGTGATCGCCGGGACCGCCGTGGAGGCGGACGGTCTGGCCACCGGTCTGTTCTTCGCCGGCCCCGAGGCCTTCGGGGACTTCGACTTCAACTACGTGCGGATGTTCGCAAACGGTACGGCGGATCGTTCCGCCCACTTCGACGGGGAGCTCTTCACATGAACGCACTGATCGGCAGACCCCTCGCCATCGTCACCGGCGCGCTCGACCGCCTGACCGGCCGGGTCACGATGTACCGCCTCGTCACCCTGCTGCTCGGCCTGCTGGCCGTCATCGCCCTGATCTTCTCCCTCACCGGCGACATCACCTACACGCCACGACAGCTGCTGGCCAGCGCCGCCGTGCTGCTGGTCGTCACCTACCTGGCGAACCGACTGATCGCGGCAGCCTTCTCGGTGGTCCCCCACTCGGAGTCCTCGATCATCACGGCGTTGCTGCTGTTCTTCCTGCTGCTGCCGACGGACAAACCGGCCGGACTGCTGATGCTCGCCATCGCCGGTGTCCTGGCCTCGGCCTCGAAGTACCTGCTGGCCTTCCGGGGGCGTCACATCTTCAACCCGGCCGCCGCGGGGGCCGTGCTGATCTACCTGTTCTACTGCCTGGTCTCGGCGATCTGGCCGGACAGCGCTTCGGTGTTTCCGTTGACGGCGGCGGGATGGTGGGTGGCCAGTGAGACACTGTTCCCGTTCGTCCTGGTCTTCGCCTTCCTGGTGCTGTTCCGGACCAGGAAACTCGCCATGGGGCTGACGTTCGTCGTGCTGGCCCTGGCTCTGGTCGTCTACTACCTGATGGACACCGCGGGCCAGGGGTTCGGCGCCGCCCTGAACACCGCGCTGTTCTCCTACCCGATCATTTTCCTGGCCGGGTTCATGCTGTCGGAACCGTTGACCCTGCCGCCGCTGAAATGGCAGCAGTACACCCTCGCTGTCGGGGTGGCGGCTCTGGTCGCCTACCCGCTCCTGGTCGGGTCCGTTCAGCTGGGCTCGGTCTTCCTGTTGAGCGGTCCGGAATGGGCGCTGGTGGTGGGCAACGTCTTCGCCTTCCTGTGCGGCCAGCGCAAGGGCATCCGGCTCACGTTCCGCGGGAAGCGCCGGCTGACACCCACCACCTACGAGTTCGAATTCGAGTCGCGGCGGCCGATCTCGGCACGGGCGGGCCAGTACATGGAGCTGACGATCCCCCACGACAAGGTCGATTCCCGGGGTATCCGCAGGGTTTTCAGCCTCACCTCGGCTCCGGGTGAGGATCGTTCCGCCCGTTTCGGGGTGAAGATGGCGGAGAAGTCCAGCACCTTCAAAACCGCCTTCGCCGACCTGAAGCCCGGGGACGAGGTCTCGGCCACCGCAGTCGGCGGCGACTTCCTGCTGCCCTCCGATGCCAGCAGGCCGCTGCTGCTGGTGGCCGGTGGCATCGGGATCACCCCGTACATCAGCCATCTCGGCCAGTTGGCCGCGTCGGGCGGTGATCGTGATGTCATCCTGGTCTACGGGGTCAACGACATCTCCGAGATCGCCTACACCGAGGAACTCGTCCGGGCCGGCACCAGGGTGCTCCTGGTCGCCCCGGAACGACCGGCCGACCTCCCGGCCAACTGGCAGTTCGCCCCGGCGGCCTATGTCAGCGCCGATCTGCTCGCCCGGCACGTCCCCGACGTCACCCGTCGGCATGCCTACGTCTCCGGCCCACCGGTCATGGTGAACGCGGTCGCCGGCGGCCTGCGTGGTCTCGGTGTCAGCCGGGTACGGACGGATCGCTTCAGCGGGTACTGATCCTGCCGCGAGTGGACTCCCACACCCCCAGAAATGGGGTGTGGGAGTCCACTCGCGGTGGGTCAGAGGGTCAGGTCGATGACGGTCATGCCCGGCCGAACACCCATCGTGGCAAGGGCCTCCGCTGCACCGTCCAACCCGATGACCCGGCCGACGAGCTCCGACGGGCGTAGCCGTCCGTCGGAGATCATGTCGAGCAGCGGCGGATAGTCCTTGGCCGCCATACCGTGTGATCCGTGGACCGCCAGCTCCCAGGCCACCACCCGGTCCATCGGCAGTGCCGGGGTGGAGTTCTCCCCGAGCAGCAGGCCGACCTGGACGTGACGCCCGCGTCGCCGGAGGGAGCGCACGGAAGAGACGGCGGACGCCGGGTCACCGATCGCGTCGAGGGAGATGTGCACCCCTGCGACGAGTTCGACGATCTGTTCCTCGACCGGGCCGTCGGTCGGGTCGAGGGTGTACCGGGCACCGAGGGTCCGCGCCATCTCGCGGGCCGCCGGGTTCACATCGATGCCGATCACCTCCAAGCCCAGTGCGTGGGCGATCATCACCGCAGACAGCCCCACACCTCCGCAGCCGAACACCGCCACCCACTGACCGGGCACCACCTCGGCATGGCCGGTGAGCGCCCGGTAGGCGGTGGCGAAACGGCAGCCCAGGGAGGCGGCCGTGACGAAATCGATGGACTCCGGCAGTGCCACCAGGTTGTGGTCGGCGTGGTGGATGACGACCTGGTCGGCGAAGGAGCCGGCATGGGTGAAGCCGGGCTGGGTCTGGTCCGGGCAGACCTGGGAGTCCCCGGCCAGGCACCACTCGCAGGTCCCGCAGCCGCAGACGAAGGGCACCACGACCCGGTCACCCTGCTTCCACCGGGACACCCCCTCACCGACGGCCGCGACCACCCCGGCGAGTTCGTGGCCGGGGGTGTGGGGTAGGGGGACCGGATCGTGGCCGCGCCAGGCGTGCCAGTCCGACCGGCACACACCGCTGGCCCGGACGTCGATGACGACACCACCCGGCGGTGCAGCGGGCCGGGGGAGCTCACGCAGCTCCAACGGGCCGTCGAACCGGTCGTAGACAACGGCTCTCATCAGGTCGGCGGGCGGTCTCTGCGTCATGGGGACAGTATCTCCCACCCCGGATCAAGGCCCGCCGAGTGCACCCGCACCACGTGGAATCGGTCATCCTCGCGTGGAGGACGCGCACGTGCAGGGAGGTCAACGCCGTTGCAGGATCATCCAGGACTGACCCATCCGGGCCGGGGTCACGACGGGCTCGCCGTTGTCCCGTTCGTAGACACCGTCGAGCTTGAGGACATGATCCGATCCGGCCGTCACCGAGACGAGGTCGAACCCGGCGCGATCGGCCATGAAGGTCAGGTCCTGCCGGTGGACGAACTGGTTGTGATGCCTTGCCACACCGATGGTCTCGGCGCAGGTCTGGAAGATCGGCCAGTGCCGGGGGTCGACGAACTCCAGGAAGGTCACCACCACGCGTCCGTGCGGGCGCAGTACCCGGCGGCACTCCAACAGCCAGCGGTAGTGGGCCTCGAAGGGGATATGGGTGAAAACGCTGAAGAAGCTGACCATGTCGAAGGCACCGGCGTCGGTAGGTGCTGTCAGGCCGAGGGTCTCGGCGAACTCGAATTCTGGTGCCTGGGTACGGGCGTAGTCGAGCAGAAGGGGGACCACGTCGAGCCCGAGGTATCGTCCCTGAAAACCGCTGCGGGCCAGTCGAACCGCCAGCCTGCCACTGCCGCAGCCGACATCCAGCAGATCGGTGTCCGGCCTGAGCCCGGCGGCGCGCAGCACCGCCTCCTCGACCGCGCCGATCGCCTCCCAGTTGCCACCGACGGCCAGATGCATGGCCTCGTCCAGCGGGTGTTCGCCGACGAGACGGTCGATGTGGGCGCGGTACTCCTCGTTGAGCAGCGCCATGATGTTCTGCATCGCGCGGACGCTACCGGAGGTCGACGGCAGATCCGGTGATTGACGAACAGCCCCCGAAACAGCGTGGCGTGGTTCCTGAGACCCTGGTCAGGCGGGGAGCAGGTAGTCCTCGCCGCCCACGTAGACGGTGTGTCCGGTGGGGTGGGGATCCGTGGCAGCGGAGGTGACCTCGGCGGCGAAGTCGACGAGCGTGGGGATGGACCCGGCCTTCTCCATCCGGGCCGCGACCACGCCGGGCTGGGCGCGGTCCAGCAGTGTGACGGTGATCGTTCCCTCGATCATGTCGCCGGAGACCACCACGAGATCGATGCCTGCTGCGGTGAACTCGTCGATCCGGGCGCGCAGCGCGTCCTCGCCCGCTCGTTTGCTCCGGGCGACGGCCTCGTAGGCGTCGATACCGGGCTGCCGCCCGTGGAAGTGGGCCTGATGACTGGTGACGAAGACGATCCGGGATCCTGCGGCCATCAGCGGGAGGGCGGTGTCCACCAAGGACACCTGCGCGTCACGGTTGAGGCGAAGGGCGTACCCGGGGTCCGCATCGCGTTCCATACCGCCGGAGGCGTTGAGCACCAGCAGGTCGAGCCGGCCCCAGGTGCTCCGTACGGCCTCGACCATGGCGGCGACGGCGGCCGGGTCGGTGAGGTCTGCCTTGACGGCGATGGCCTCGCCACCGGCGGCTTCGATCTCGGCGACCACCCGCTCGGCCCGCTTGGCCTTGTCCCGGTAGTTGATCACCACACGCGCACCCAGGGTGCCGGCGAGTCGACGGGCGGTTTCGGCACCGATCCCACGGGAGGAACCGGTGACAAGGACGACGGGACGAGGAGCTGAATCGATCACGAATCCGACCCTACCGCGATCCTGCGACGAGCGAGTGCACCACCACCCCGCCGCAGACAAGGGGTGGTGGTGCACTCGCGGTTCAAGGGCAGCAGGTCAGGCGTCGGCCTCGACCCAGTCGAAGGTCTTGGTGACGGCCTTCTTCCACTGTGCGTACTGCCGGGCCCGGCTGGTCTCGTCCAACGCCGGCTCCCAACGCTTGTCCTCGGCCCAGTTGGTGCGGATGTCGTCCTCGGACTCCCAGAAGCCCACGGCGAGACCGGCGGCATAGGCAGCGCCGAGGGCGGTGGTCTCCGCGACGACCGGCCGGATCACCGGAACACCGAGGATATCGGCCTGGAACTGCATCAACGTCTCGTTGACCACCATGCCGCCGTCCACCTTGAGGGCGGTCAGATCGACCCCGGAGTCGGCATTCATCGCGTCGAGGACCTCCTTGGTCTGGAAGGCCGTGGCCTCCAGGACCGCCCGGGCGATGTGACCCTTGTTGACGTACCGGGTCAGCCCGACGATCGCGCCGCGGGCGTCGGAACGCCAGTACGGTGCGAACAGGCCGGAGAAGGCGGGCACGAAGTAGCAGCCGCCGTTGTCGTCGACACTCTTGGCCAGCGGTTCGATCTCCGAGGCCGACTGGATCAGACCGAGGTTGTCCCGGACCCACTGGACCAGCGAGCCGGAGACCGCGATCGATCCTTCCAGGGCGTACACGGTCGGCTGGTCGCCGATCTTGTAACAGACCGTGGTGAGCAGGCCGTTCTTGCTCGGTACGACCTCGGTGCCGGTGTTGAGCAACATGAAGTTGCCGGTGCCGTAGGTGTTCTTGGCCTCGCCGGGGGACAGACAGGCCTGGCCGAAGGTGGCGGCCTGCTGGTCGCCCAGGATGCCGGCCACCGGAACCCCGGCCAGCACACCCTGCGGGCGCACCTTCCCGTACTCCTCGGAGGAGGAACGGATCTCGGGCAGCATGGACAACGGAATGCCCATGTCGGCGGCGATCTCGGGATCCCAGCTGAGGGTCTTGAGATCCATCAGCAGGGTGCGGGAGGCGTTGGTCGGCTCGGTGTAGTGGAGGCCGCCCTCGACACCGCCGGTGAGATTCCACAGGACCCAGGTGTCCATGTTGCCGAAGATCAGGTCCCCGGCCTCGGCCTTCTCCCGTGCGCCCTCGACGTTGTCGAGGATCCACCGGATCTTGGGACCCGAGAAGTAGGTGGCCAGCGGGAGTCCCACCTTCTCCTTGTACCGGTCGGCACCGCCGCCGAGGGCCCCGAGCTGCTCACAGATCTTGTCGGTGCGGGTGTCCTGCCAGACGATGGCGTTGTACACCGGCTGTCCGGTGGTCCGGTCCCAGACGAGGGCGGTCTCCCGCTGGTTGGTGATGCCCAGGGCCGCGATGTCGGCCGCCTTGAGATCGGCCTTGGCCAGCGCCGCCGCCGTCACCGCCCGGGTGTTCTCCCAGATCTCCAATGCGTCGTGTTCCACCCAGCCGGCCTTCGGGAAGATCTGCTGGTGCTCCTTCTGATCGACCGTGACCACCCGCCCCTCCCGGTTGAAGATCATGCATCGGGTGGAGGTGGTTCCCTGATCGATTGCTGCTACGAACTTCTCACTCATGGACTTCGTTCCTTCGTCTTGTCGTCATTGATTCAAGGCGGGCCGGTCGAGATCACCGGCGGGTCGAGCTCGGCGGTGCCTAGGCGATCGGCGGGAAGATGCTGTCCGACCCGATGGCCTTGAACAGCAGAGCAGCCAGGATCGCGCCGACGACGGGGCCGACGACCGGCACCCAGGCGTAGCTCCAGTCCGAGCTGCCCTTGCCCTTGATCGGCAGGAGGGCGTGGGCGATACGGGGGGCGAGGTCACGTGCCGGGTTGATGGCGTAACCGGTGGGGCCACCGAGGGAGGCGCCGATGCCTACCACGAGCAGGGCGACGAACAGCGGCCCGAGGCCCGAGGGCGTACCACCCGAGATGAGGATGACGAACACCAGGACGAAGGTGCCGATGACCTCTGTGATGGTGTTCCAGACAGGGTTCCGGATCGCCGGTCCGGTGGAGAACACCGCGAGCTTCAAGGCCGGATCGGGCTCGGCGTCGAAGTGGTCCCGGTAGGCCAGCCAGCACAGCACGGCACCGATGAAGGCACCGACCATCTGGGCCGCCCAGTAGATGAGGGCCTGACCGAAATCGATCTTGCCCATGATGAGCTGGGCGACGGTGACGGCCGGGTTGAGGTGGGCACCGGATTTGAAGGCGACATACACACCGGCGAAAACGCCGAGCCCCCAACCGAAGTTGATCAGCAGCCAGCCGCCGCCGTTGCCTTTGGTGCCTTTCAGTACGACGTTCGCTACGACCCCGCAACCGAGAAGGAGCAGCATGGCTGTTCCCATGGTCTCGTAGAGGAAGATGTGGCCGTTAGTCATGGACGACGGTGTCCTTTCTATCTTTCAGCCGAGCACGGGCCGGCCGGGCAGGACCGGTGGCCGTTGCGGCCACCGGGTACAACACATCAGTGGGAGCCGGCTCCCACCCTCACCTCGGGTGCGCCGAGCCGGGCGGCATCGGCTGTCTGGTCGTCAGGCATCTGTTGTGATTCGATCTCGGCCGCCACCCGGGACCGGTAGTGCTCCACCTCGTTGGCGATCGCGGCGGCGTCCCAGTCGAGCAGCGGTGCCACCAGTTCGGCGGCCTCCTGGGCAGCGGCCTCGCCACGGTCCCAGGTGTCGATGGAGATCCGCAGCCGACGGGCGAGGATGTCGTCGAGGTGCAAGGCGCCCTCGTGGGAGACCGCGTAACGCACCTCGGCCTTGAGGTACTTCGGCGCACTGGCCAAGGGCTCGGCGAGCGTCGGGTCGGCGTCGATGAGTTCGAGCACCTCGCCGATGAGACTGCCGTAGCGGCCGAGCAGGTGGGTGATCCGGGCCTCACCGAGGCCGGTCTGCGTCGCGAGCCGGGCGGTGTTGTTCTTGAGGGCCTGGTACCCGTCGGCACCGACGAGCGGAACCTTGTGGGTGCAGGACTTCGCCACGGTGCCGGGCAGCGCCTTGACCGCCTCGTCGACCGCATCCTCGGCCATCACCCGGTAGGTGGTGTACTTCCCGCCGGCGACGATGACGAGGCCCGGCACCGGTGACACCACCGCGTGTTCGCGGGAGAGTTTGCTGGTGTCATCGGATTCCCCCGCCAAGAGCGGACGGAGTCCGGCGTAGACACCGACCACGTCGGCATGGGTGAGCGGCGTCTCCAGCAGCCGGTTGGCGTGCTCCAGGATGTAGTCGATGTCGGATTCGCTCGCCGCCGGGTGGGCCAGGTCCAGATCCCACTTGGTGTCGGTGGTCCCGATGATCCAGAAGTCCTCGCTCCACGGGCAGGGGATGATGAAGAGCAGGCTCTTCTCGGTCTCGGTGATCAGTCCGGTCTCGGACCGGATCCGGTCCCGCGGGATGACCACGTGGACACCCTTGGAGGCGCGCACCCGGAACTTGCCCTTGCCGCCCACCATCTCCTGGATCTCGTCGGTCCAGACACCGGCCGCGTTGACCGTCACCTTGGCCCGGATCTCCAGCTGCTCACCGGATTCCAGGTCGGTGACCTTCGCCCCGATGACCCGGTCCCCGGACCGCAGGAACCCGGTGACCCGGGCGCTGGTGGCGACCTGGGCGCCGTAGGTCGCGGCGGTGCGGGACAGCATCATGGTGTGGCGGGCGTCGTCCAGCTGACCCTCGTAGAACTTGATCGCGCCGTGGACATGACCCACCTTGGCTCCGGGGAAACTCTTGAGGGTGCTCTTCTTGCTCAGGTGCTTGTGGTGGCTGGGCACACCGCGTCCGGCTCCGAGCACGTCGTAGACACCGATGCCCAGCCCGACGTAGGCACGATCGATCCCCTTGCGCTCCAACGGGTAGAGGAACGGCACCGGGTGTGCCAGGTGCGGGCACAGGGTGTCCAGGATGAGCGAACGTTCGCGCAGGGCCTCGAACACCAGCGGGAAGCCGAGCTGTTTGAGGTACCGCAGGCCGCCGTGGACGAGTTTCGAGGAGCGGCTGGAGGTGCCCGAAGCGAGGTCCCGGGCCTCGACCAGCCCGACCCGCAGGCCGCGGCTGGCCGCGTCGAGGGCCGCGCCGGCGCCCACGACGCCGCCGCCGATCACCAGGAGATCGAGCTCCTGCGATGCCATGTCCTGCAGGGCGTTGCGTCGGTTGGTCGGGCTCAACGGTGTAGAGGTGAGACTCATCTGTTGGCACTCCTTGGTGCGAGATCCACTGGTAGGGGTCGAAGGTGCACGCCTGGCATCAGATCTCCGGTCGGCGATGGGCCGGGACCAGGGTCGATCGGGTGGCGTCGTGCCGGGTGTCGATGGTCCGGACGGTGCCGGACCGCGAACGCATGGACAGGGACTGGGTGCTGACGTGCCCGTGGGTGAAGCGGACACCGCGCAGCAGGGAACCGTCGGTGACACCGGTGGCGGCGAAGAAGACGTCATCCCCGGAGACGAGATCATGTGTGGTCAGCACGGTGTCGAGCCGGTAGCCCATGTTCTCGGCGTCCTGCTGTTCCTGGGCGTCACGCGGGGCGAGGCGGCCGAAGATCTCCCCGCCCATGCAGCGCAGGGCGGCTGCGGCGATGACGCCCTCCGGGGTGCCGCCGATACCCAGCAGCAGGTCGACCCCGGAGTCGGGGGAGGCCACCATGATCGCCCCGGCCACGTCACCGTCGGGCAGGAACTTGATTCTGGCTCCGGTGGAACGGATCTGCTCGACCAGGTCGGTGTGCCGCGGTCGGTCGAGGACGGCGACGGTCAGTTCGTCGTGGGAGCGGCCGAGTGCCTGGGCGACGGCGGCGATCAGGTCCGCCACCGGTGCCTCAGGATCGACGGCCGAGGCTGCGGCGGCCGGGACCACGATCTTGTGCATGTAGACGCAGGGACCGGGATCGAACATGCTCCCGCGCTCGGACAGGGCGACGACGCTGATGGCGTCGGGGAGGGCCTTGGCGGCCAGGGTGGTCCCGTCGACCGGGTCCACCGCGATGTCGACCGCCGGCCCGGTGCCGTTGCCGACATGTTCCCCGTTGAAGAGCATCGGGGCCTCGTCCTTCTCGCCTTCGCCGATGACCACCACACCCCGCATGGCAACGGTGCCGAGCAACGGCCGCATCGCATCGACGGCGGCGGCGTCGACCTGGTGCTTGTTGCCGTGCCCGAGGTACCGGGCCGAGGCCATGGCCGCGGCTTCGGTGGCGCGGACGAGCTCGAGGGCGAGGTTGCGATCCGGATCCTCGGTCGAACGGGGGGACGCCGGGCGGAGCTGAACGGTCGACACCATCACGCACCTCCGTTGGTCTGTGGCCGCGACCTTGCGTCCGCCGTTCGCCCAGACCATAAATCCGCTGGCGAGCGCGGGGCAAGGGATCAACGTTCGGCATTACCGAACGAAAAAGCGTTCGACATTACCGAATCCAGGCGCGGTGCCCGGGGTAGGCTGTCCCGATGCCGGGCAACGTGCAATCCGTGGAGCGCGCTGCTTCCATGCTGCAACTGCTCGCGGAGGAGAACGAACCCCTCACCCTTCAGCAGATCGCCGGAGCGCTGAGTCTGGCGAAGGGCACCGCCCACGGCCTGTTGCGCACCCTGGTGGATGTCGGGTTCATCGAACAGGTCCACCCCGCGGGTCCCTACCGGGTGTCCGCCGAGCTGTTCCGTCTCGGCGTCGACCGCCTCGACCTGAACGAACTCCGGGCGCGGGCCTTGAACTGGACCGACGCCCTCGCCGCACGGACCGGTGAGTCGACCAGGGTGGCCGCCTTCCGGCAGGGGCACGTGGTGGTCGCCCACCATGTCTTCAGCGCCGACGAGACCCGGCAGACCCTGGTCACCGGCACCTACGTACCGTTGCACGCCTCCGCCCTGGGCAAGATCCTGCTCGCCTTCGACCCGGGGGCGGCGCGCAGCATCATCGGTCAGGAGCTGCCGAGCCTGACCTACCGCACGGTGACCGACCGGTTCGCCCTGCAACGAGAACTCGCCGTCATCCGCGATGTCGGCTGGGCAGCAGCAGTGGAGGAGAGCGAACCGGGGATCTGTTCGATCGCCGCGTCGATCCGCGACCGTGGGGGGCATGTGGTGGCCGCAGTGGGCATCGAGGGACCGGTGGAACAGTTGTGCGACGAACGATCACGACCCAGACCAGGCCTGGTGACGCAGGTGGTGCGGGCCGGTCGGGCGATCTCCCGCGAGCTCGGTCACGGGCGTGACGAATGAGTGCGCCCGAGAAGTACATCGCCGCACTCGATCAGGGGACCACCTCGACCAGATGCATGTTGTTCGACCACGGCGGTCACATGGTGTCGATCGCGCAGCGGGAGCACCGGCAGTACTTCCCGCAGCCAGGGTGGGTGGAACACGATGCGAGTGAGATCTGGTCCATCGTCAAGAGAATCATGCCGCAGGCCCTGGCCGACGCCGGGGCGGACCCGGAGGATGTCGTCGCCCTCGGTGTCACCAACCAGCGGGAGACGACCGTCGTCTGGGACAGGTCGACCGGCGTTCCGGTCAGCCGGGCGATCGTCTGGCAGGACACCCGCAGCTCCTCCGTGCTCGACCGGATCGCCGCCACCCTGGGCGCCGAGACCATCACCCGGCTCACCGGACTTCCTCTCACGGGCTACTTCTCCGGTCCGAAACTGCGCTGGCTGCTCGACGGCGACGAGCACCTGCGGATGCGGGCCGAGCGCGGGGACCTGCTGTTCGGCACCATGGATTCCTGGATCACCTGGAACCTGACCGGTGGTGTCGACGGCGGCCTCCACGTCACCGACGTGACCAATGCCAGCCGCACGATGCTGATGAACCTGGAGACCCTGGACTGGGATCCGGAACTGCTACGGGCCCTTGATGTCCCGGCCGTCATGCTGCCGCAGATCGTACCCACCATCGGGGTGCTGGGCCGGACCGTGGAACCCCTGGCCGGGATCCCGATCGGGGCACTCATCGGTGACCAGCAGGCCTCGCTGTTCGGTCAGACGGCGTTCGACGCCGGTGATGCCAAGTGCACCTTCGGCACCGGATCATTCCTGCTTCTCAACACCGGAACCGAGATCGTCCGTCCGGAAAGCGGTCTCATCAGCACCGTCGCCCACAAGGTCGAGAACGAGCCGACCTCCTACGCGCTGGAAGGATCGGTCGCGGTGGCCGGCGGTCTCGTCCAGTGGTGTCGGGACAGCCTCGGCTTGATCCGGCACACCTCCGAGATCGAAACCCTGGCCGCCGGGGTGGCGGACAACGGCGGATGTTATGTGGTTCCGGCGTTCTCGGGGCTGTTCGCTCCGCTGTGGGAGCCGCGGGCGCAGGGGGTGATCGTCGGTCTGACCTCCTACGTGACCAAGGCCCACATCGCGCGGGCGGTGCTGGAGGCGAGCGCCTGGCAGACCAAGGACATCGTCGAGGCGATGAACAGTGCCGGCGGTACACCGGCGAAGAGTCTCACCGTCGACGGCGGGATGACGGCGGACAACCTCCTGATGCAACTGGTCGCCGATGTCCTCGACATCCCGGTCGTCCGGCCGATGATGGCGGAGACCGTGGCCCTGGGGGCGGCCTACGCCGCGGGACTGGCCGCCGGCTACTGGGCCGACCGTGACGAGCTACGGCGGCAGTGGCACCGTGCGGCCGAGTGGCAACCGGCGATGGATCCGGTGCGCCGGAAGGCCGAATACGGCAACTGGTTGCACGCGGTCTCCCTGACGCAGGGCTGGGGTCGCCGGTCGTGACCTCGTATTTTCGACGTTTCGGGTCCTGGATGGTCGCCATACGACCACGGGGGACCCCGATCGTGCCCAGTCGCGGGTGGCCGTCAGCCCGACTCGGTTGAGTCCAGCATGTCGGCGAGCTTGTTGAGGGGTGTGCCATTCTGGTCCAGGATCCAGTTCGCTCCCCACAGCTCACCGCGTGGCGGCTGTTGCGTGGCGAGGTCGATGATCACACCTGTCAGATCTGCGAAACTCCTTGGAGTGCCGTCGTAGTCCCAGACCACCGGTTTGCGGGTGTCTTGTTGCCAGGTAAGGCCACGTCTGACCGGATCCTCGTCCAGCCAGGCATCAATCGCCGCCCGATCCTGGTCGACCCCTTTGGGGACGATGAGGCGCAGAGGCGCTCCCTCCTGGAAGTAACCGCTGGCAACCAGCCGCTGTGTGATCGACGCTCGCCGGACCCGGTTCTCTCGCGTGGCGGCGAGCGTGGTCGCCGTGGAACGAGGCTTCATCATGAAGTTCTCGGCCGCGGGCACCGGCAGGAGCTGCGATCGTGTGAGCACCAGCTCCCCTCCTGCGGTCCGGTAGAGCCGCACTTGGATAAGGCGAATATCGATCCTGTTCTCGAACAGGAACATCGCGGTGTTGGTCACTTGCGGAGCGAAGTCACTGGCCACGAGGATGACTGACGGCGGCCCGAGGGTCTCATCACTGACGCCGGGGGCCCACTCCTGCAGTTCCGCCAGCGGTTCCTCCACCTCGCGTCCAACTGTGCGCTGATATCGGACGAATACTTCACACACGTCGTCCAAGCTGAACCGGCTCATCATGGCTGCGTAGTTCAGAGCCTGCATGGTCACCGCGCTTTGGGCGCGGTCCCGTTTCAGCTCGGCGACGACCAGCCGACCGCTCTTGTCCAGCGCGAGAACATCCAACCGGTCGTAGACCGGTGTGCCCTCGGATGATTCGAACCCGTCATATTCCGAGGACAGCACCATGAGGTCTTCACCGAGGATGGCAGGGTTGGCCAGCACCCACTCCTGGAGATGATCTCGCTCCTTGAGTCCGACCTCGGCAAAACTGACGGGCTCTGCTTCTACCGCTTGAGCGCGTTCGACAGTGAACACCAGTTCTTGACCCATGATCGGAGACAATAGTGCCGGTCTGATATCGATGTTTGCTCAGCCGTGGTCTGCCCGCAGCAGCGCACGCGTCAGGACCCACCCGCCCGGCTGAAGAAATGAGACTGGGTGACCCTCGTATTTTCGACGATTCGGGTCCTGGACGGTCGCCATACGACCACGGGGGACCCCGATCGTCGGTGGATCCGTCCTTGGCAGATTCTGACGACGACCCGGACGAGCCCGACCCGGTTGAATGGGGACATGACAATGGAGGCCACAACCGTGCCAACCCCGGGATCTGCAGATGCCGCCGGATCGGCCGGCCGCCGTCAGGGCCACATCCGGATCGGGGTGGACACCGGCGGGACCTTCACCGACATCGTCGCCGTCGACACCCGGACCGGTGACGTGGCCACCACCAAGACCCCGTCGACCCCGGCCGACCCGGCCGACGGCTTCCTCACCGGGGTACGCAAGATCCTGCGGTTGATCGACGCGGTACCGGCTGATGTCGAGTCGATCTCACACGGCACCACCGTCGCCACCAACCAGCTGCTGGAGGGCAAGGTCGGCGACATCGGGTTCATCGCCAACGACGGGTACGAGTTCGTCCTGGAGATCGCCCGCCAGTCCGTCCCCGATGGCTACGGCAACTCGTACTTCTGGGTGAAACCGGACCGGATCGTGCCGGCCGAGCGGGTAAGGACCGTCGGCGGTCGGATGGACTTCCGGGGCAACGAGGTCCGTCCCTTCGACACCGCCTCCGCCCGGGCGGCGGTTCGTTGGTTCCGTGATCACGGCATCTCGACCATCGGTGTCTGCCTGCTGCACTCCTACGCCAATGACGCCCACGAACTGGCCATGCTGGAGGTCATCCGGGACGAGTACCCCGAAGCGGTGGTCTCCCTGTCCAGTCAGGTCCTGCGTGAGTACCGCGAGTACGAGCGGTCGATGACCACCCTGGTCGATGCCTCGGTGAAACCCAAGGTGGCGGCCTACGTCTCGGGCATCGCCGCCGAACTGGAGAAACTCGACCCCGGCCGGGTGATCCCGTTCTCGATCATGCGGTCCAACGGCGGTGTGCTCTCCGCCGCCGAGGTGGTCCACCAGCCGATCACCACGGTGCTCTCCGGCCCGGCGGCCGGTGCCCTCGGGGCGGCTCTCATCGCCGCGAATGCCGGGTACCCCTCCGTTGTCACCTGCGACGGCGGGGGCACCTCCTCCGATGTCACGGTGGTGCAGAACGGCCGCCCGTCCTTGACCACCGAGGGTTCGGTGGGCGCCTACCCTTCCAAGATCCCGATGATCGACCTGGTGACCGTCGGGGCCGGCGGTGGGTCCATCGCCTGGTTGACGGCGGAGAAGGCCCTCAAGGTCGGCCCGCGGTCGGCCGGGGCGGACCCCGGCCCGTTGTGTTACCGCAAGGGTGGTACCGAACCGACGATCACCGATGCCCACCTGGTGCTCGGCCGGATCCCGGCCCACCTGCTCGGCGGCGAGATCGGACTCGATGCCGACTCGGCGCGCGCGGGGATCGGTTCCCTCGCCGCCGAACTCGGACTCGACGAGGCGGCCTGCGCCACCGGGATCCTGGAGATCTCCGCCTGGAACCAGGCCAACGCCCTGCGCCAGGTCACCGTCAAGCGAGGGCTGGACATCCGGGACTTCCCGATGGTCACCTTCGGCGGCTCCGGCTCCCTGCTGGCCTGCCGGTTGATCGACATCCTCGGCCTGCCCGCCGTTCTCGTCCCGCCGAATCCCGGGAACGTGTCCGCCTACGGGTTGTTGACGGTGGACGTCCGCAACGACTACGTCCAGACCTCGGTCGCCCGGCACCAGGATCTGGATCTGGCCGAGGTGGCCCGGATCCGGTCGACACTGCACGAACAGGCCCGGACAGCCCTGCTGCGTGAGGGTTTCGCCGAGGCGGACCATCGTTTCGAGATCACCGCGGACCTGCGCTACTTCGGCCAGGCCTTCGAGGTACGGGTGCAGTGCCCGCCCATCGCGTCCGACGGTATCGACCAGGACTGGGCCGAGGCGGTGGCCGACTCCTTCCACGACGGTCACCGTGCCCTGTACGGCTACGACTTCCGCGGGAACGACGCCCAGCAGGTCGAGTGGGTGAACCTGCGGGTGACGGGGATCGGACCCATCCCCCGACCGGAGATCCGGCGGATCGCCGAAGGGACCGGGGACACCGCCGGTGCCCTGATCGAGGAACGTCAGGTCCATTTCGACGGCTGGCACCCGACCAGGGTGTACGACCGGGCCAGGCTCGGTGCCGGGGACCGGATCGAGGGCCCCGCCGTGATCCAGGAGTTCGGATCCACCGTCCCGATCCATCCCGGATTCCATGCCGTCGTCGATCCGTTCGGCAATCTGGTCCTCACCCCCGACACCCAGGGAGTCATGCGATGAACAGCCCCACGGCCGTCGACCCCATCCTGGTCGAGATCGTCGCCGGCACACTGGCTTCGGTGGAGGCCGAGGTGGAGACGGCGATCGGCCGGACCTCCCGGTCCCCGATGATCCGCGATGCCCACGACTTCCGGGCCGGTATCCACGACGTCAAGATGCGCAAACTCACCGGTCGCTCGTACTCGGCGCTGGTGCAGCCGATCGTCCGGGACTACCCGATCGAGACCATGCACCCGGGGGATGTCTTCTTCCACAACGACGTCTACCTCTCCGAGGGAGGTATCGGCCACCTGCCCGACCTGTGTGTCACGGTCCCGGTGTTCCACGACGGTCAGGTGGTGGCCTTCGTCCAGGCCTTCGGCCACCATGACGACATCGGCGGCTCGGTGCCGGGTTCGATGCCCTCCCATGCCAGGAGCGTGTTCGAGGAGGGGCTGATGGTGCCGCCGATCCGGCTGTGGGACAAGGGTGTTCCCAACGAGGCCGCGCTGAAGATCATGACCAGGAACTCGCGTATGCCCGACTCCCTTGCCGCCGATCTCGACGCCGAGTGTTCGGCCTGTCTGATGGGGGCCCGCAGGCTCGGGGAGCTGTTCACCCGGTACGGCCGGGAGGCGGTGGAGGCCGCCTTCGAGCAGATCCTGTCCACCACCACCGAGATCTACCGGACCGAGATCCTGTCGAAGATCCCGGACGGGGAGTACGTCTGGGAGGACTACGCCGAACACGACGGGGTCGACGAGCCCCGGCTGCACACCCAGCGGATCACCCTGACGAAGGTCTCCGCCGGGGACGGCGTCACCGACGGCAGGATCATCCTGGACTTCACCGGGACCTCCCCGCAGGCCAAGGGGCCGATCAACCACTGCGGTGACTACTCCGACGGGGTGTTCCTGGCGAAGTGGCTGGCCCCGATCCTGCGCAACCTGGCCGACAGCCCGGAGCGGATGGCCGAACTGGACGTCAACGAGGGGGTGGTCCCGCTGATCGAGATGCGTTTCCCGCCACCGGGAACGCTTCTGACGCCGATCTTCCCGGCACCCACCAACGCCCGCACCTTCGTCATCCTGCGGTTGCTCGGGGTACTGGCCGGCGTCATCGCCAAGGCGGTAGACGGGTACATGCCGGCCGACCAGGAGACCATCCGCTACACCGGGGTCTACGGCACCGACGCGAACGGTGAGCCGTACCTGATGCGGGAGGTGCTGGGAGGCGGGGCAGGTGGGCGCTACTACGCCGACGGTGCGGACACCATCCATGTGGTACCGGAGTCGAGGAACCTGCCGACGGAGTTCACCGAGGCTCGATTCCCTTTCCTGGTCGAGCGTCTCGCCCTGGCCCAGGACTCCGGTGGGGCCGGTCGGTACCGCGGCGGGCTGGGATACGAGAAGGACATCCGGATGTTGCTGGATGCCCATTTCATGTCCATCGCCGACCGGTCGATCCTGGCCTGCTGGGGGGTGAAGGGTGGCAAGGCGGGTCGATCCTTCAGCGTCACCATCGATCCGGGTGGCCCGAACGAGCGGGTGGTGGATGCCCTGGCCGACGGGGAGTTCGTCCGCGCCGGTGAGGTGATCCGGATCAGGACCACCGGTGGTGGCGGCTGGGGTGATCCGCTCGACCGGTCCACCGAGGAGGTGCTGACGGATGTGGTCAGCGGCAAGGTGTCTCGGGGTGCGGCCCGGACCGATTACGGGGTGATGGTCACCGGCTCGGGGGACACCACCCGGGTGGACGTGATCGCCACCGGTCAGCTGCGCAGTGAGCGACGGGCGGCCGCGCCGGTGGACGAGCCCTTCTTCGATCGGGGTCCCGGCTACGTCCGGCTCTCCGGCGGCCGGACCTCCGCCGAGGTGGACTACCGCTAAACCCCCCTTGTTCCCGCGCACGTTGTTGCTCCTCGCGCACGAAACAACGTGCGCGAGGAGCAACTACGTGCGCGGGAACGGGGGGTTGTGGTCGTTCCGGGGAGTCAGCTGCCCTGCCGCAGGGCTGTCATCGGCTCCACCGCCGCGGCCTTCACCGCCGGGTAGGCCCCGGCCAGCAGACCGATGACGATCCCGAGCGGGGGAGCGATCAGGGCGAGCCAGGTGTCCAGCACCGGTGTCCACTCCCGGACCAGGCAGACCACCAGCACCGCAAGGATTCCCAGAGCTGCTCCGATCAGCCCGCCGACCGTGCCGATCATGGCGCTCTCGGTGAGGAACTGCCCGGCGATGTGTCGGCGTTTGGCTCCCAGTGCGCGACGCAGGCCGATCTCGCCGGTCCGCTCCATCACCGACAACAGGGTCACATTGGCGATGCCCAGTCCGCCGACCACCAGGGCAACCGCACCGAAGGCCAGGAAGAGCCCGTTCACGTCCGAGCTGACGTCGCCGCCGAGGGACCCCGGTGGTGGTGGGGCCTTGACCTTGACGGTGGTCGGATCCTCCGGCGCGATGGCGATCGCCACCTGGCGACTCACCTGTTGGGCGGCCCCGATCACGGTCCGCAGATCCAGTTCCCCAGGGGCGGTGAGCTTGTACTTCGCCGCAGCCGTTCCCTCCGGAATGACGACGGCATCGAGGATCTCGGGTCGGCGCTCGGCGGTGTCGATGATCCCGATCACCACGTAGGCGTCGTCACCGAGGAAGATGCTGGGCATCGAGTCGACCCGGTTGATGCCCAGGGCCGCCGCGGCCCGGGAGCCCAGCACCACCACGTGGTCGGCGCGAGCACTGTGCCCGGCGTCGAAGAACCTTCCGGTGGACAGGGTCCCGCCCTCGGCCTCCAGCAATCCGGGGGAGGCGGCGAGGACCGGGACGTCGAGAGTGTTCGCCCCCGCCGGGTCGACCAGTTTCACCCCGGCCACCCGGTCGTCCCCGATGTCCACCTCGCTGATCGTCGCGGCGGCGGCCACGCCCGCCAACCTCAGCGCCCGGTCGGCGGCATCCCAGGGCAGGGCGGAGGTGTCGGCGGATTCGCCCGGCGGTCCGGGTGGTGCCGGCACACTCACCACCACCCGGGTCGCGGCGACGGCGTCGAACCGGCCGGCGATCTGGCCGCCGGCGGTCTGGCCCAGCCCGAGGGTCGCCACCAGGGCGGCGATACCGGCCACGGTGCCGACCATGGTGAGGATCAGCCGGGCCGGGCGGGTCCCGATGCCCAGCACCGCCTCGTCGAGCAGGTCCGGGATCCGCATTCGCGGCCGACCCTGGGACTTCTTGGCGCGCCGGGCCTTCCGTTCGGCCCGGCGACCCTGGCGGGGGGACGCCGTCGGCTCGGCGGACAGGTCCAGCAGGCTGATCCGTTCGGTCTCCGTCGGGCGTTCCCCGGCGGTGGCCGGTGTCGTGCCATCCAGACCCACCTGTGCCAACGGGAGGGTGTCCGTGCGGACACCGTCGACATGGTCACCGGTCGGTGGGTCGGTCGACGGACCTGCCTCGACCGGTGTCCCGTCGAGGGGGCGCTGTCGTTTTCGTAGTCTCACAGGGCGCTCAATTCTCCGTCGGAGATCCGGACCCGCCGCTGGGCGCGCCGGCTCACGTCCTCGTCATGGGTGATGACGGCCAGGGTCAGACCCGACCGGTGCAGCTCGTCGAACAGGTCCATCACCCCGGCCGCGTTGGCCTGATCGAGGTTCCCGGTGGGCTCGTCGGCGAGCAGCAGGGAGGGCTCTCCCGACAGTGCCCGGGCGATCGCCACCCGCTGACGTTCCCCGCCGGAGAGCTGGGTGGGCAGGAAGTCCGTGCGGGCGCTCAAGCCCACCCGGTCGAGGGCGGCCAGCGCCCGTGGCCGCCGCTGGGACCGGGGAACTCCCTGGTAGAGCATCGACAACATGACATTGTCCAGCACCGATCGGCGGCCCAACAGGTGGAAGGCCTGGAACACGAACCCGATCCGACCTCCCCGTGCCGCCGCTCGCGCACCCTGACCCAGCCCCGCGACATCCCTTCCGTCCAACAGGTACTGACCCGCGGTCGGTCGGTCGAGCAGCCCGAGCAGGTGCAACAGGGTGGATTTCCCCGACCCGGAGGGGCCGACGATGGACAGGTAGTCGCCCGGCTCGATCACCAGGTTCACCTCGCGCACCGCCGACACCTCGGGAGGGCCGGGGTAGGTCCGTCCGACCCCGATCAGCTCGACCACCGGTGTCATCGTCCCACCACCACCAGACTGCCGTCCTGCAAGGACTTGTCGCTTTCGCCCAGGTCCGCGCCGTCATCGGCGATGGGATGGACCTCCACCTTGCCGTCCGCGGTCAGACCGATCCGCAGCCGTTGGAAACGGGTGGTGCCGTCGGCCTGCAGCACCTCCACCCGTGGGGTGCCGTCGGTGTCGGAGAACAGGGCCCCGACGGGAACGGTGAGCACCTCGCCGGCCGTGGCACCGACCTCGATGTCCACCTTCACGTTCTGGCCACGCAGGGCCTGGGCCTGTTCGTCGGTGACATCACCCGGATCGAGCAGCACCACCCAGCTCCCCTGGTTCTCCGGATCGGTTTTCAGGGAGACGATCTTCGCCTCCACGGTGCCGATGCCCGGCACGGTCAGGACACCCTTCATCCCCTTGCTGAGCAGACCGGCCTCGTCCTCGGAAACAGTGGCGCGGACCTGCAGGGCCGTTCCCGAGACCGACATGACAGGCTCGGTGACCCCGTCCCCGGCCTTGGCCAGGATCTCGTCGACCCGCCGCGGAAGTTCGGCCAGGTAGACGATCTCGTTGACCGGGACCGGGGTGAGCAGCTCCTTCTTGGACCTGGCCAGCGTCGTGGCCGCCTCGTCGACAGCCTTCTGGGCGGCGGTCACCGCCCCGCGGGCCGCTGAGGTGTCCGGACCTTCCAGCAGCTCCTCCCGTTGGGCGCGGGCGACGGCGACCTGATTCTCCGCCGCGTTGATCGCAGCCTGGTCCGGCGCTCCCGGTGCGTTCGCCGCAGTCAGCGCGTCATCGGCCTCGTTCGCGGCCGCGTTCGCCGCATCGACCTCCTGCTGTGCGGTATCCCTTGCCTGGCGGGCGATGTCGCGTTCGTTCTGGGCCGCGGCCCGCTGGTCGGCCTTCGCCGACCGGAGCTTGTCCTCCGCGCGGGTGAGTGCCTGCTCGGCCTCGGTGAGTTTCTGCTGGGCCGCCTGCAGGGCACCCCCGGCCGCCGACACCTTCTGCTGGGCAGCCTCGACCGCCGCCTGGTCGGGCGGTGTCCCGGTGTTCCTGGCCGTTTCCAGTGCGGCCTCCGCGGCGGAGACAGCGCCGTCGGCAGCCAGTTTCGCCGAGTTGGATGGAGGAATGTCTGCCGCATCCAGTGCGTTCTCGGCGTCGGTCAGACCCTGGCGGGCACGGGTGAGGGCCTGCTGCGCCGCGTCCTTGGCCGCCACCAGCTCCTTGTCGGGGGCAGGCGGGGCGTAACCGGCCTTGCGGTACAGGGCGACCACGGCGGCGGCCACCTCGGCGTCGTAGACCCCGTCCTCCTTACCGGCCTGGAAACCCAGGCGGTTCAGGGCCTTCTGGAGCTGTTCGACGTCCGACCCGACGCTCCCCGGTCCGATGGTGCGGTATCCGGGGATACTGCCGCCGAGGGCGATGACCGGTCGTCCCGAGACCTCGATGAGGACACCGCCCTCGCTGATCTTGCTGCCCGCCTTCGGGATCCGGCCGGTGATCAGGCCGGGGGCACCGGAGGTGCTGGGCGGCAGCGTGATCTTCACCGAGTCGGTGAAACCGAGATCACCACGGGTGGTGACCGTCGCGGTCAGCTCGGACTTCCCGACCGTGACGGTGATGGGCCCGGCCGGCGGTGGTGCGGTCTTCGCCGCCGCCTCGGCCGGGGAGTTGATGAACTGGGTGGCGAACAGACCGCCGCCGGCTGCTGCTGCGGCGACGAGTGCCACCACCAGGATCGTGCGTCGAGCTCCGGCCACGGTCAGCCCCCGGTGACCGAGTTGCGGTACTGGTCCAGCTCGGTCTTGTGCTCGTCGGTGAACTTCTGCTCGAGCTCGATCCGCACCTGGTCGTGCACGGCCTGGTAGTCACCGCGGCAGTTGAGGTCCTGCACGGCGAGATCGATCTCGGTCTTCTTCAGCTCGTCGACCTTGGCCTGCTCGGGTGCGTCGGCAGACTGACCGCCGACGCTCATGCTGACCGCGGATCCGGCGCGGACGCTGAAGCCGAATCCGCCGGTGCTGCTGCCGGGCTGGTAGTCCCACCCGTTCAGATCGGCCCACTTCTTCATGATCGACTCCTGGGCATCGGCGATGGCGGTGAAACCCGGGTGTCCGGCGTCGGCCATGCAGTTGGTCCAGGCGGCGACCTTGGGGGCGACCCGGGGATCGGTGTCCACGGCCTTCTGCACCTTCTCCAGCTGCTTGAACAGGTCGTCGAGCTGGCTGAAGTCGACCTGCGGGGTCTCGCCGTAGACCGCAGTCCGGGCGGTGGTGTAGCAACCGGGAGTCGGCGGCTCGGCAGCACCGGTCGTCGGGTCATCGGGGGTCTCCTCACCGGCGGCCGGTATCGGGCCCGCCGGGGCCAGGGCGACCACACCCCCGCCGCCTCCGGTGCCGGTGGTCGTGCTCATGCCGCCGCCGTTGCCGTAGAGGGCCTTGTAGTACGCGGCCTGTTCCGAGTCGGACATGCCCTCGGTGATCTTGGCGTTCGGGTCGTCCTCGGGCCTGAGCTCGGAGGTGAAGGCCGAGGTGGTGATCCCGTACCCGAACTTCTCGGTCCAGGCGCGGTCACCCTGTTTCGGTCCGGCGTCCTCGGCGGGGGCGTTCTGCACGTTCGGGACGTACTCGAAGCCCGCGGCCTTCATGCAGGCCGCGACCTTGTCCTGGACCTGACGGTCCTTGGCATCGTCGGGTGCGGGGCCGAAGGCTCCTTTGAGGTATTCGTCGAGCGGGCTGAAGGTGTTGGGCGCGGCGTCCGAACTGGGGGCTCCGGCGTCGTCGGTGGAACTCCCGCAGGCGGAGAGCCCCAGGACCCCGGCGATGACGACGGCCCCGAAGGCACCCGCGCGTC
This sequence comes from Nakamurella silvestris, assembly GCA_003576535.1. Taxonomy (GTDB): domain Bacteria; phylum Actinomycetota; class Actinomycetes; order Mycobacteriales; family Nakamurellaceae; genus Nakamurella; species Nakamurella silvestris. The sequence continues at coordinate 35,112 of QXCQ01000263.1, forward strand.
CTCCCCGACGCCCGTGTGCGAATGAACTTCTGCTTCTTTCGGTCCAGATTCCCATCGGATCTTCCTCTCCTGGTCGTCCTCGTGGCGGACGGTTGTCCGGTGAGTGACGTTCTGCCCTGCCCGACCCGGTTCGGGTCGCTGCCCAGTTGTCTAATGACCCCGCGGTTCGGCCCCGGTCCTTTCGCCGCTAACCCGCTCCTAACCTGGAGGGGGCGACCCTGGACGGGAACAGCGGTGAACAGGGCATACGGCCTGGCCGCGGTCGTGGCAGCAGAAAGGACCGCTCGATGAGATTGCTGGTGGTGGAGGACGAGGTCGACCTCGCGCAGACGTTGGCCGACGGGCTGCGGGCGGAGGGGTTCGTCGTCGACGTCGTCGGCGACGGTGCCAGTGCCCTCGCCCACCTCGGTCGCCACGACATCGACGTGATCGTCCTGGACCGGGATCTGCCGGTGCTGGACGGGGACGCGGTGTGCAAGGCACTGGCGACCACCGGCCATCCCGCACGGATCCTGATGTTGACCGCCGCGGGGAGCCTGGCCGACCGGATCGCGGGCCTGGATCTCGGGGCGGACGACTACCTGCCCAAACCTTTCGCCTACCTGGAACTGCTGGCGCGCATCCGCGCCCTCGGCCGACGCTCCGAGGTCGCCCCGCGCGGGGCGCTGCTGGAACGGGAGGGGATCCGGCTGGACACCGACCGCAGGATCGCCGAACGGGACGGCAGGCCGATCAGGCTGACCCCGAAGGAGATGGGGGTGCTCCAGGTGCTGCTGGAGGCCGACGGGGGGATCGTCACCCCCACCGACCTCCTGGACCAGGTGTGGGAGGACCCCTTCGACCGTTCGCGGGGTGTGGTGAAGGCCGTGGTGTTCGCACTGCGGCGCAAACTGGGAAATCCCCAGGTGATCGGCACCGAGCCCGGTCACGGCTACCGGATCGGCTGAACCGATGAATCTTTCCCTGCGCGCCAGGTCGTTCCGTTTCCCCACCCGGCCGTTCAGTTTCCGCACCCGGCTGACCCTCACCATCACCGGGGTGTTCATGGTGGCCGGGGTCGCCCTGTTGACGGTGGTCTACCTGCTGGTGTCCGGTCTGTTCAACAACGCACTCGGTGCCAGCGTGACGGCGACCGGGGCCACCCAGCCGGCCGCACTGGTCTCGGACGACTACAGCGTGCCGTCCTACTCGGTGGTATCGGGAAACGCCGGGATGGCGAGCCCGGTCGCCGAGCTGGTTCCGGCGGATTCGGCTGCCTTCGCCCAGTACGGCCAGCCGGCCGACTTCCTCGGTGCCCAGGGCATCGTGGCGGTGAACGGACAGCTGACCTCATCCCGGCTGATGACCAGGGCCACGACCAGTGACGTGGCGATGGGGCCGGGCGGCACCGTCGTGATCAGCGAGGCCTCGCCGGCGGCCCAGGCGATCACCACCTGGTACCGGACGAAGTCGGAGACGGTCGCCGGGGACGTGCTGACCGGGTTGCTGGTCTGGTCCGGGGTGGCCCTGGTGGTGTTCGCCGTCCTGGCCGCGTGGGCGGCCTGGTGGTTGGCCAGGAGGTCCCTGCGCAGGATCGGGGAGGTGACGAAGATGGCCCAGGACCTGTCGACCAACGACCTGCACCGCCGACTGGACCTGCCGGGACCTGCGGACGAGATCAAGGATCTCGCCGACACGATCGACGAGATGCTCAACCGGCTGGAGACCGCCTTCGCCAGCCAGGACCGTTTTGTGGCCAACGCCTCCCACGAGCTGCGCACCCCGATGACGACATCCCGGACTGCCCTGGAGATCCCGCTGGCCCAGGGACGGGTGCCGGCCGACCTGGAGCCCGCCATCCGGACGGCGTTGAAGGCCGGGGAGCGGACGGAACTGCTGTTGGGTTCGCTGCTGACCCTGGCCCGCGGCGGCCAGACCGACATCGAGTCCGAGGTCGATCTGGCCGAGGTCGTGTCGAACGAGATCGAAGCGGCGGCAGAGGTTTCGGCGGATGCGAAGATCAGCATGTACGTGGATCGGGTGGCGTTGGAGGAGGTTGCGGCGGTACTGGGGGACCCGACGATGATCGAACAGGCGGTGGCCAATCTGATCGACAACGCGCTGCGGCACAACCACACCGGCGGATCCGTTCAGGTGGGTCTGGATCGTGAGGGGGAGGAGTTCCGGCTCCGGGTGGAGAACACCGGTGCCGTGATCGACCCGGCCGACGTCGCACTGTTGACCGAACCCTTCTACCGCGCGGGCAGCACCCGGACGGCCACCCGGTCCGAACCGGGACGCGGGGTCGGCCTCGGCCTGTCGATCATCGCCAGGATCGCCGAGACCCACGGCGGTCGGGTCGATCTCGAAGCCCGCGACGGCGGTGGCCTGGTCGCGATCCTGACCCTGCCGGCCGCGCCGGTCCTGGTCGGGGTCTGAACCAGCCCCTCGTGCGGCGGTGGGGACACGCCGGAGACACCGGCCGCCGGCCGATGGCAGGCTTTCGCCATGCGTATATGGCACCATCGATTCCGGTCGACGACCGGTGCGGACGCAGCACGATCCGCAGACCGTCGATGGGGTGAAAACCCTGGTCCGGGTGGGTGTGGGTGCCCGTTTGATCGACAGGACCGCAAGGGGTACTTCGAATGGTTGACCCGCCACCTGAAGGTATTACCTGATCTACGCATTGGGATGACGAAGCGAGTCATTTCACCGAAGGTGACGGATATTTTCTCTGAATAGTCTGCGTATTCAACCCGGACAGGGGGGATCCGACAGGTCTCGGTTTGCGTAACGTAGACCACGAACGATCTCCGGTATCGGCTTCAGAACCGATGCGGGTCAAGACCTTTCGGAAAGTTTGGCGGGGGTCGATCGGCTCCCGCACGTCCCGAGGAGAAACCGATGACAAGTACAAGAATGTGGCGGTGGATCAGCACTATCACCCTCGTGGTGGGGGTGGCTCTCAGTAGTGGGATGACGGCAGGGGTCGCTGCCGCAGCGTCACCACCCGATCCGGGCGGGCCCTGTGCCTGCGGGAAGCCGTTCCCGGACGTGGCCAAGAACAGTGAATTCTGCGAGGCGATCCAATGGGCCAAGGACGAGGGGATCGTGCTCGGCAACGCCGACGGGAAGTTCCACGGCGCGGATCTGATGGACCGTCAGGCCATCGCCGCGATCCTCTACCGCTACGAGACAGGAAAGACCACCGGTAAATGCACGACCGGAACCTCGGGATACAGCGACATCCCCACCTCGAACCAGTTCTGCAACGCCATCCGCTGGGCCAAGGACAGCGGCCTGCTCAAGGGCAACGGCGACGGGACCTTCGGACCGACCGTGCCGGTGACCCGGGCGGCGATCGCGGTGCTCCTCTACCGGTCGGTGAGCATCCTGCAACTGCCCGGCATCCCGCTGGTCGGCTGCCTGATCGGGATCTTCCCGAACATCACCTTCTTCTCGGGGTTCAGTGATGTCACCATCACCACCCCGCGGTGCGCGGAGATCAAGTTCATGAAGGACTTCAACCTCTCGCAGGGCTGGGCGAAAGCCGGCTCCCTGCCCGAGTACCGGCCGAACCTCGCCGTGGAACGGCAGGCGATCATCGCCTTCATCTACCGGTTCGACCAGGTGTTCATCACCACGTGATCCACCTGGTTCCAGACGGGCCCCGGGTTCGCGTTCTGACGCGATCCCGGGGTCAGGTCTCGGCACCTGGCAGGATCTGCCGGAGATCGGGCACTTTGGCGTCGATGACTGCCAGGACCATGGTCGCCGGACCTTCGTAGGCTCAGGCAGTGAACGCTCCCGAAGGACTCCCCTGGGCGAGGCGGGTACTCGTCGCCCTCGGCGGCAATGCCATGAGTGCGCCGGACGGCAGCGCCACCGAGGCCCATCAGATCGCCGCGCTCACCAGCGCCGCCACCCACATCGCCGACCTCGTGGCGGCCGGTACCGAGGTGGTCATCACCCACGGGAACGGTCCGCAGGTCGGCAATCTCCTGGTCAAGAACGAACTGTCGGCCGCAGTCGTCCCGCCGGTCTCCCTGGACTGGTGTGTCGCCCAGACCCAGGCCACCATCGGTTTCGTCCTGCAGAACGCCCTGGACCGGGCGCTGGCCGACCGAGGGGTCGAGCGACGCACCGTCACCTTGGTGACCAGGACCCTGGTCGATGCCGCGGACCCGGCGTTCGCGAACCCGGGCAAACCGATCGGGCGTTACCGCACGGCCGCCGAGGCCGAGGTGCTGATCGCCCAGGGGCAGCACTGGGCGGACCTCGGGGACCGGGGCTGGCGACGGGTGGTGCCCTCCCCGGTCCCGATCCGGGTGGTCGACGCCCCCGTCGGTGCCCAGCTCGCGGGCCTGGGCCACATCGTGATCCTCGCCGGCGGCGGCGGTGTCCCGGTGGTGGACGGCGAACACGGACTCGTCGGTGTCGAGGCCGTCATCGACAAGGACCTGGCCGCCGCCGTGCTGGCGAAGGACCTCGGCGCGGACGTGCTGGTGATCGCCACCGACGTCGAGGCCGCGGTGCTGAGCTGGGGCACCCCTCAGGCGAGATCCCTCGGACGGGTCACCGTCGCCGAGATGACGGCGTACCAGGCCCAGGGCCATTTCGCCGCGGGGTCGATGGGTCCGAAGGTCGCCGCCGTGACCTCCTTCGTCGCCGACGGCGGCCGGGCCGGGGTGATCACCCGTCTCGATCGGTTGGCCGAGGCCCTGACCAGGCCGTTGGGTACCGTGGGAACCGTCATCACCCCTGGTTGAACCCCTGGAACCGCCTCCGCCGACCGCTTCCACCGCAGCCGCCGAAAACCCGACAGCCGAAGATCCGATACAGGAGAGTGACAAGTGCCCGAAGCAATCGAAGTACGAAAGATCCCGCTGCACAACGTTTCCGACGCGAGTGAACTGGCGAAACTCATCGATGACGGGATCATCGAGGCGGACCGGGTCATCGCCGTCATCGGCAAGACCGAGGGCAACGGAGGGGTGAACGACTACACCAGGATCATCGCCGATCGTGCCTTCCGGGAGGTGTTGAACGCCAAGGGAACTCGCACCGTCGAGGAGGTCAAGGGAATTCCCATCGTCTGGTCGGGCGGAACGGACGGGGTGATCTCCCCGCACGCCACCGTCTTCGCCACGGTCCCGCCGGAGAAGGTGGTGCCGAGCGAGGAGCCGCGCCTGTCGGTCGGTTTCGCGATGAGCGAGGTGCTGCTGCCGGAGGAGATCGGCCGGGTGCCGATGATCGAGAAGGTCGCCGCCGGTGTGCGGATCGCGATGGAACGCGCCGGGATCACCGATCCGGCGGATGTCCACTACGTGCAGACGAAGACGCCGCTGCTCACCATCCACACCATCCGGGATGCGAAATCACGGGGCAAGCAGGTCTGGACGGAACACACCCACGAGTCGATGGACCTGTCCAACGGCTGTACCGCCCTCGGTGTCGCCGTGGCCCTCGGCGAGATCGAGATGCCCACCGATGCCGACGTGATGCATCGCCGGGAGCTCTACTCCGCGGTGGCCTCCTGCTCCTCCGGGGTCGAGCTCGACCAGGCCCAGATCGTCGTCGTCGGGAACGTGAAGGGGATCGGCGGCAGATACCGGATCGGTCACTCGGTGATGAAGGACGCCCTCGACGGTGACGGCATCTGGGCCGCCATCCGCGAGGCGGGCCTGGACCTGCCCGACCGGCCGCACCCGTCCGATCTGCAGGGCCGGCTGGTCAACGTCTTCCTCAAGTGCGAGGCCTCCCAGTCCGGGGAGGTGCGCGGTCGGCGCAACGCCATGCTCGACGACTCGGACGTGCACTGGCACCGGCAGATCAAGGCGACGGTCGGCGGGGTCACCGCTGCGATCACCGGCGACCCGGCCGTCTTCGTGTCGGTGTCGGCGGCCCACCAGGGCCCCGAGGGCGGCGGCCCGGTCGCCGCGATCATCGACCTGGGGGAGGACCCGACGGGCTACCAGGCCTGAGTTCGTCCCGGCGGCACATCCCCTCCAGCGGGCGGGTGTGCCGCCGGGCGTCGTCCACCGCCGGGCGCGTTGACCACCGCCCGCGCCGAGCGTCCTTCCCGGCACTGTCGACGTCGTCCACCGCCGCTGTCGGTGGTCCCTGCCATCCTGGGTTCAACATCGAGAACTCCACGATCGAAGGGGCGGGCGGCCATGTGTCAGATGTGCGAGGGTCAGTCCAGGGCAGAGGTTCTGGCGGATCTGCGGTTGCGGATCGACCGGTTCGGCTGGGCCGACATGAGTGTCGGTGCCGACTGGTCGGCACCCGGTTTCACCTACACCATCGGGTTGGTCGAGTACGGCCATCCCGAGCTGTTGGTGCTCGGGCGGCCGCCGTACGAGGCCGGAGCCCTGGTGAACGAACTGGCAGCCTTGGTGACCGACGGCCACGGTCACCATTTCCTGCCCGGGATGCAGTTCACCGTCCGGGGGTTGGAGGTCGAACTCGTCCAGGTCGACCGGAGCAACAACTGGCTGGTGATGGCCGAGGAACTCTACGGGCGTGCGGTGCCTGCCCTGCAGGTGGTCTGGGCCGACGCGGACCACAGCTTCCCCTGGCAGCGGGCGGAGACGGGTCCCGAGCGCCAGCGGGTGCTCGGCTCTCCGGTGAGCCAGGTGCCGGTGCCGCGGTCGTCACCGCTGGCCCACACCCGGAACTGAGCCTTCTCCACGATTTGAGGACCGCAATGGCGAAAATATCGCCGTTGCGGTCCCGAATCGCCCGGCCGTGGCGGACCGGTACGGTCAGCACCATGGCTGCCGATGCTCAACGCTCGATCGACCTCAACGCCGACGTCGGCGAGGGCTTCGGCCGCTGGGAACTGGGCGACGACGAAGCGCTGCTGACCCAGGTCAGCAGCGCGAACATCGCCTGCGGTTTCCACGCCGGGGACCCACGCCGTCTGCTCGAGGTCTGCCGGATCGCCGTGGCGAACGGCGTTGCCATCGGAGCCCAGGTCTCCTACCGGGACCTGGCCGGCTTCGGCCGCCGTTTCATCGATGTCGAACCGGCCGACCTGACGGCCGATGTGCTGTACCAGATCGGCGCCCTCGACGGCCTTGCCCGCTCGGTGGGCGGCTCGGTCTCCTACGTCAAACCCCATGGGGCGCTCTACAACACGGTTGTCCACCACGAGGACCAGGCCGCCGCCGTCATCGTCGCCGTCGCCGCCTACGACCGGGAGCTCGCGGTCCTGGGGCTGTCCGGATCGGGCCCGTCCCGCACGGAACTGGCAGTGCAGGCCGAGCGGGCGGGCCTCCGGTTCGTCCGCGAGGCCTTTGCCGATCGGGCCTACACCGCCGAGGGCACCCTGGTGTCCCGACGACTGCCCGGCGCCGTGCTGACCGATCCGGCAGCCGTTGCCGCCCAAGCCCTTTCCATCGCCACGACCGGTACGGTCCGAAGCATCGACGGCACCGCCGTGGAGATCGACGCCGAGTCCCTCTGCCTGCACGGGGATTCACCGGGGGCAGCGGATCTGGCGGTCCACCTCCGTGCGATCCTGACCGGGACCGGGATGCCGGTCGCCTCCTTCCTCCCGCCGGCCGCCGCCACGAACCGGTCCGCGGCGGACTCCCCCGGTCGATGACGGCTCCGCGGACGACCGTTCGACAGATGGGGGAGTCGGCACTGCTGGTCGAGGCCGACCGACCTCTGGCCCTGCATGCCGCCCTGACCGCCTCACCGGCCCCGGGCCAGGTCGACATCGTCCCGGCCGAGCGGACCGTCCTGGTGGTGCTGGCCGAGGGCACCGATCTGCGGCAGGTCCGGGCGCATCTGGAGTCGCTGAGGCCGGCCGACCAGCAGGAGATCCCCGGCAGCCTGGTCGAGATCGGTGTCGACTACACCGGCGAGGATCTGCTGCCGCTCGCGGCCACCCTCGGTATGGAGGTCGACACCCTGATCGGCAGGCATGCGGCTGCGGAATGGACGGTGGCCTTTGTCGGTTTCGCCCCGGGCTTCGGCTACCTGACCAGCCAGGACTGGGACCTGGAGGTCCCGCGCCTGGCCCGTCCGCGTACCTCGGTGCCGGCCGGGGCGGTGGCGTTGGCCGGCCGCTATTCCGGTGTGTACCCCCGCGCCTCACCGGGTGGTTGGCAACTGCTGGGCACCACCGCCCGGCGGATGTGGGACACGACCGCCGAGCACCCTGCCCTTCTCACGCCGGGCACCCGGGTGCGGTTCCGGGACAACCGGAGTGCCGACCGGGGAATCGGATGAACCCCGCGCTGAGGATCCTCCGACCCGGCCCGTTGACCACCGTCCAGGATCTGGGGCGGGCGGGTCTGGGGTCCCTCGGAGTCTCCCGTTCGGGGGCGGCGGACCGGGGCGCGCTGCGTGCCGCGAATCGTCTGGTGGGCAACACCGGGTGCTGCGCCGCCCTGGAAACCACCCTGGGTGGGCTGGCCCTGCGGGCCTGCGGTGATCTTCGGATGGCCGTGACCGGCCCGCCGGTACCGCTGACGGTCACCGGGCCGGACGGGTCCACCGACGGGCCTTTGACCGTGCCGACCGGGACCACCTTCGACCTCGCCGACGGGGCGCAACTGCGGATGGGCAGGCCGACCCGGGGCCTGCGGAACTACCTCGCCGTGTGCGGGGGGATCGATGTCCTTCCGGTCCTGGGAAGCCGATCCCGGGACCTGCTGTCAGGACTGGGCCCGGAGCCGGTGCAGGTCGGCGACGAACTGCCGGTCGGCACCGGCGGGGGCGTCGATCCGGTCAGGGACGCCGAGCCGACAACCGGGCCGATCCACGGTGCCGACCCGATCCGCCTGAACCTGATCCTCGGTCCACGTCAGGACCTGTTCACCGGCTCTGCCCTGGACCTGCTGTTCGGCCAGGTCTGGACGGTCACCCCGGCGTCTAACCGGATCGGCCTGCGTCTGTCCGGCGCACAACCGCTGGAGCGGCTCGACCAGGCAGAACGGCCGAGTGAGCCGATGGTCCCGGGTGCGGTGCAGGTGCCGACCTCCGGGCAGCCGGTGATCTTCGGACCGGACCACCCCGCGTCGGGTGGGTACCCGGTCATCGGTGTGCTGACCGTTGCCGCCCAGGACCTGGCCGGACAGGCCCGCCCGGGCGACGCGGTGGTCTTCACGTCGATCGGAACCGACGCCACCACTATTCCGGTGCGGCCGACTTCCGCTTGACGAATTCCAGGTCGAAGATCTCGCGCCCGGCGGTGATCCCGCGTCGTTCGAAGCGGGTCTTCGGCCGGAAATCCGGACGGGGGGCCCAGCCGGTGTGCACGTTCTTCAGCGACGGCGAGCTGGAGCAGACGGCGAGCATCTGCTCCGCGTAGTGCTCCCAGTCGGTGCCGAGGCGGAAGATGCCACCCTTCTTCAACCGGGAGGCGACCAGTTCGACGAACTCCGGGTTGACCAGGCGCCGCTTGAGGTGACGGGCCTTGGGCCACGGGTCAGGGAAGAACAGCCAGACCTCGCTGAGGGACTTCTCCGGGATCAGGGCCGTCAGGATCTCGACGGCGTCACCGCGCATGACCCGCACGTTCTCGACCCCGGCCTTCTCCAGGTGGTGGAAGGTCTGGGCGACACCGGGCTTGTAGACCTCCACGGCCAGCAGGTTGACATCGGGTCGGTTCGCGGCCATGGCCGCGGTGGATTCGCCCATCCCTGACCCGATCTCCAGGACCAACGGTGCCTCCCGGCCGAAGACGGCGGTGGCGTCGAAGGGTTCGATGCTGCCCAGGTCGGCCGGTTCCACACTCACGTCCCACTCGGCGGCGTGGGCGTCCCACGCCCGTCGCTGCACCGGGTTCAGCCGTCCGCCGCGTGGATGGAAGCTGACCACCCGGCGGAAGTGCTGCGGCAGACCGTCGTTGTGCTCGACGAGGGCGGGGATCCGGCTGTCGGCCGGGCCCGTCGCGGACTCCCCGGACTTGGGCAGCGGCGATTCCGGGGCCTGGTAGGCGGCCTTCACCGGGAGGTCGTCAGGGGTCACGGGCGGATTCGTTTCGGACACGGCCGCAACCGTACGACGGATCCGGGTCCGGATTCGAATCGGCCGGACCTGGTGGCCCGGCCGTGCGCAGGGTCGGCGGCACCGGCGCCCGGCTTCGGGAAACCAAAAAGCCGGGTGCGCCGGTCGAGGAACGACCGGCGCACCCGGCGAGGAACACACCAGGGCGAGCCTGGTGGAGCGGATCAGGCGTCGCGACGCTTGAGGACCACCAGGGCGATGATCCACAGGACCAATGCGGTGAGGGCGAAGACCACCAGACCCTGCCACCAGTTCGGGGCGGAGGTGCTGACGAGGTCCTCACCTTCGATCTGCGGGTTGGCGGCCTGGGTGAACCGGGAGCCGGCCGAGAACGGCAGCCACTCGGAGATGTTGCGGCCGGTCTTGCCGAAGGCGCCGATGATCGACTCGACCAGCAGCGGCCAGAGCAGCAGGATCGCGATGGCCCCGGCGGACTGTCGGACGAGGGTGCCCACCGCGACGGCGATCACCGCAGCGAGGGCGAAGATGACGGTGTTGCCCAGCAGGACGCGCCAGTCGCCGCTGGTGCTGATGTCCATCTGGCCGTTGTGGTTGCCGCCGATGGTCAGGACCAGGTAGTAGGCGATGATCGAGGTGATCAGTCCCATGACGGCCGAGATGAGGGCCACCACGATGGTTTTCGCGGCCAGCACGGAACCACGCTTCGGTACCGCGAGGACCGAGTTCCGGATCGTGCCGAACCGGTACTCGGTGGTGATCGCCAGGGCGGCCATGACCATCGCGACCATCATGCCGAGATTGGCCCAGAACTGGCTGTTGCTCAGGGTGATGGAGGAGTCGCTGGCGGTCGCACCGAAGAGGATGGACACACCGACGCCGATGATCAGGATCAGCGCCACACACCAGTACGGGGACCGGGTGGAGAACAGTTTGATGCGTTCGACATTGAGCAGGGTCATGATCAGTTCTGGCCCTTCGTGAGCGTGTTGGGTCCGGCGAACGGGTCCGCCCCGGGGGCCAGGGCGGCGGTCGGGTTGCGGTCGCCGTACTCCAGCGAGTCACCGGTGAGTTTGATGAAGGCCTCCTCGAGGGAGCCCGACTGGCCGGACAGTTCGTGCAGGGTCAGACCGGCAGCCCCGGCGATGTCGCCGACCTGCTCGATCGGCGCATCACTGACGGACAGGTACCCGTCCTGGTCGGTGAAGGCGATGCGCTGGTCGACCAGCAGCTGACGCAGCTGCGGCAGCTGGGGGGAGCGGACCCGCACGGTCGAGGCGGTGGCGTTGGCGATGAAGTCCACCGTCGAGGAGTTCGAGATCAGGTGGCCCTTGCCGATGACCACGAGATGATCGGCGGTGACGGCCATCTCGCTGAGCAGGTGGCTGGAGACCAGAACGGTCCGGCCCTCGGCCGCCAGGCTCTTCATGAACTGACGGATCCAGAGGATGCCCTCGGGGTCGAGGCCGTTCACCGGCTCGTCGAACAGCAGGATGCCGGGATCGCCGAGCAGGGCGCCGGCCAGGCCGAGGCGCTGCTTCATGCCGAGGGAGAACTTTCCGGCGGCGCGGTCGCCCACACCTTCCAGGCCGACGACGCGCAGTACCTCGGTCACCCGGGAGGCCGGGATGCCGTTGGAGGCGGCCATCCAGCGCAGGTGGGACTTGGCCGACCGGTTCGGGTGGATCCAGTTGGCATCGAGCAGGGCACCCACCTTCGTCAGCGGTTTGCTGATCTCCTCGTAGGGGATGCCGTTGATCAGGGCCTTGCCCTTGGTCGGGCGGTCCAGGCCCAGGATCATCCGCATCGTCGTCGACTTGCCGGCCCCGTTCGGGCCGAGGAATCCGGTGACGGTTCCCGGGGCCACCGCGAAGGACAGATCATTCACCGCCAGCGTGGAGCCGTAGGCCTTGGAAAGGCCGATCGCCTCGATCATGAGCGCACCTTGTCTGTTCGATTGGTCATTCGTTTTCCCTCCCTGCCGGCCCGGAGTGTCCCCACCCGGCGGCAGACGGACGATTCTTCGTTGTCCGTGGACCATCTTGTCTGACATCGGCCGAGGTCGCATCCATCCTGGGGTGCGTTTCGGGTCATCCTTTCGTCTCACACCGACCGGCGCGATGTCATCCCCGCAGGCAGCAGCCCGCCGGCCGGGGGTAACCCTGATCTTTCCCTGATCCGCCCAGGTCGCGACGTATGCGCCGGCATGTTTCCGGTGTCGACACGCCCAGCCCCCGCGCACCGGCGGGTCGGCCGAAAATGGCGGGCGTGACCACGGATGCCGTCATAGGCTGGTCGGGTGGCAGCTACCGATCGACCTCGTTCCGACACCTCCGCGGCCCGGGGAGCGCACCCGATCGAACCGGCCTTCCTGGCCCTGCCCCTGCGGCAGCTGGCCGATGCGGCGTTGAGCACGGCCCGTCGGCACGGTGCCGAACACGCGGACTTCCGGTTCGAGCGGATCCAGTCCCAGAGCCTGTCCATCCGGGACCACGCGGTGCAGTCCGCCAACGACGGGGTGACGGTCGGGTACGCGGTACGGGTCATCGTGGACGGCACCTGGGGGTTCGCCTCCGGCGTCACCCTCACCCCGGAGGCCGCAGCGGTGGTGGCGACCAGGGCCGTCGAGGTCTCGCGGGCCCTGCGGGGGGTCGTGGCCGAGCGGGTGGAACGGGCCGAGGAACCGGTGTCCCCGGACGTCACCTGGGTCAGCGACTACCTGATCGACCCGTTCGCCGTGCCGAGCTCGGAGAAGATCGGCCTGTTGATCGACCGCACCGAGAGGTTGCTGGCCAGTGACGGTGTCGCCCACGCGACGGCCGGTCTGCTCCAGGTCAAGGAGAACAAGTTCTACGCCGACCTCGCCGGCACGGTGACCACCCAGCAGCGGGTCCGCCTTCACCCGACCCTGGAGGCCGTCGCCGTCGACCCGTCCACCGGGTTCGAGTCGATGGCCTCGACAGCTCCGCCGGTGGGTCGGGGCTGGGAGTACGTCAGCGGCTCGGCCGCCGACGGCGGCTGGGACTACGATTCCGAGATCGCGCTGATGCCGGAGTATCTCGCCGAGAAGGTCAAGGCCCCCTCGGTCCGGGCCGGGCGCTACGACCTGGTGATCGATCCGTCGAACCTGTGGCTGACCATCCACGAGTCGATCGGCCACGCGACCGAGTACGACCGGGCCATCGGATACGAGGCCGCCTACGCCGGAACGTCTTTCGCCACCCCGGACAAACTGGGCACCTTGAAGTACGGCAGCGCGATCATGAACGTCACCGGCGATCGGGACGTCCCGCACGGTCTGGCGACGATCGGCTACGACGACGACGGGGTCGCCGGGCAGCACTGGGACCTGGTGCGGCACGGCACCTTGGTGGGTTACCAGCTGGACCGGGTGTTCGCCCGGCGGCTCGGACTGGACCGGTCGAACGGGTGTGCCTATGCCGATTCCCCGCAGAACACCCCGATCCAGCGGATGGCGAACGTGTCCTTGCAGCCGGATCCGCACGGCGGCAGCACCGAGGACCTGATCTCCGGGGTCGAGGACGGCATCTACGTCGTGGGAGACAAGTCCTGGTCCATCGACATGCAGCGGTACAACTTCCAGTTCACCGGCCAGCGGTTCTACCGGATCCGCGGCGGTCGCCTCGCCGGACAGGTGCGCGATGTCGCCTACCAGGCAACCACCACCGACTTCTGGGGGTCGATGAGAGCCACCGGTGGCCCGCAGACCTGGTTGCTCGCCGGGGCTTTCAACTGCGGCAAGGGCCAACCGGGCCAGGTCGCCGCCGTGTCCCACGGTGCCCCCTCGGCCCTGTTCGAATCCGTCAACATCCTCAACACCGTGTCCGAAGGTGCCTCATGACCGGTCGACCGACCACCCCGCAGCAGATCGTCGAGCGGGCCCTGGCGGCCTCGACCGTGGACGGGGCGGTGGTGCTCGTCACCGCCAACAGCACCGCCAATGTGCGCTGGGCCAACAACACCGTCACCACCAGCGGTGTGTCGGAATCCCTGAGCTGGTCGGTGACCTCGATCGTCGGCACGTCGGCCGGCACCGTCACCTCGACCTCCACCGATCCGGCGGACATCGAGGCGGTGGTCCGCGCCTCCGAACAGGCCGCGCGGGACGCCGGCCCGGCCCAGGACGCGATGCCGCTGATCACCCCGACCGAGTCCGCCCCGGGTGTTTCCTACGACGAACCGCCGGTCGGCACCGACTTCTCCGTCTACGCGCGGCTGCTCCCGGGACTGGGCGAGGCCTTCGACGGTGCCCGTTCGGCGGACCGCATCCTCTACGGGTTCGCCCGGCACGAGTCGGCCACCGTGTACCTGGGCTCCTCCACGGGTCTGCGGCTGCGCTGGGTGCAGCCGACCGGCACGGTCGAGGTGAACGCGAAATCGGCCGATCTGGCCCGTTCCTCCTGGGCCGGCACCTCCACCGCCGATTTCACCGACGTCGACCTGGCCGCGATGGCCGACTCCCTGGGGGTGCGGTTGGGCTGGGCCGAGCGCCGGATCGATCTGGCCCCGGGGCGGTACGACACCGTCCTGCCGCCCACCTCGGTGGCCGACCTGATGATCTACCTCGGCTGGTCCGCGGGGGGCCGGGCCGCCCACGAGGGCCGTTCGCCGTTCTCCGCCGGCAGTGGGACGCGGTTGGGGGAACGGCTGACCGACCGCGGACTCAGCCTGTTCTCCGACCCGACAACGCCGATGATCGAGGCCGCGCCGTTCGTCATCGCCGCGGAATCCTCCGACGAGGTGAGCGTCTTCGACAACGGGGCCCCGATCGGACGGGCGGAGCTGATCACCGACGGGGTGATCTCCGGGTTGATCCACACCAGGGCCTCCGCCGCAGCCTTCGGCGACCCGTACCGACCGATCACCGACAACCTGGTGCTGACCGGCGGGGACGAGTCGAAGACCACCGCCGACCTGGTCGCAGGGGTCGAGCGCGGTCTGCTCGTCACCTCGCTCTGGTACATCCGTGAGGTGGATCCGATCACCCTGCTGTTGACCGGGCTGACCAGGGACGGGGTCTACCTGATCGAGAACGGCGAGGTCAGCGGGGTGGTGAACAACTTCAGGTTCAACATGTCCCCGCTGGACGTGGTTCGTCAGGCCGCGGAGGTGGCCCGGTCCGAGCGGGCGCTGTCCCGGGAGTGGTCGGACTGGTTCACCCGGTCCGTCATGCCCGCGATGCGGGTGGAGGGCTTCAACATGTCCTCGGTCTCCCAGGCCCTGTAGCGCTCCGGGGCCGACAAGCCCCCTCTGTTCCCGCGCACGTTCTTGCTCCTCGCGCACGTAACTACGTGCGCGAGCACGAAAAGCGTGCGCGGGAACGATGGGGTCGTCGCCCCCAGCGGCGGCCGGGAGAATGATTCGAACAAATGCTGAATGGATCAAGCGGCCCGTACTACCTTTTGTTCAATGGATTAAAAATCTCAGTCAATTAATAGGTTTCCGCGGGGGTGGCCGTCGGCACGGCCGAATGACCGCCGGCAGGGACGTGGCAGGAGCCCTGTGGTGACGGCTCCGGGGATCTTCACACCGCACCTCCCGGGGTTCACACCGGGGCCCTGACCGGCCCGGACATTCCCCGAGATCCCCGTGAACTGGCCTTTTTGGTGTGTGGTCACCCTCGGACGCCGCGACCGGTGACCCGGAATGTTGTATCAACACCCGACTGTGACGTGGGTCACTGTTAAACGCACACCTCATAACACCCTCGAACGAAATTCAACAGAGGGAGTGCGGGATCACAATTCTGAATCGATCTCTTTCACGATTCTGTGGCGTGAACCTGGGGTCGTTCGACTCCATTCCGTCCTAGCCTGAAAAGCAATCACTTTCCAGCTCGGCCGGGAAATGGCCATCGTGCCTCCCATCCGCGACCAGTAGAGGAGTTCGTTCAAGGTGACTTCCGTCGTCGACAAGACCACCAGCAACGGCAGAGCGAATGCTGCAGCTTCGGGCCGCATTGCCAAGGCCTTCGTGCCGGCCCCGGTCTTCACCCAGGCCGGCTCCACGGGACAGACCACCAACGCGCGCCTGTCCACGTGGGTGGATGCCGTGGCCAAACTGACCCAGCCGGACCGGGTGGTCTGGGTGGACGGCTCGGACGCCGAGTACACCGGGCTCACCGACCAGCTGGTCGAGGCCGGAACCTTCACCCGGCTGACCGCCCGGCCCAACTCCTTCGCCTGCGCCTCCGACCCGACCGATGTGGCCCGGGTGGAGGACCGCACCTTCATCTGCTCCCAGGACCAGCGTGACGCCGGGCCCACCAACAACTGGAAACACCCGGACGAGATGAAGGAGATCCTCAACGATCTCTACGCCGGCTGCATGCGCGGCCGCACCATGTACGTCGTGCCCTTCTGCATGGGCCCCCTCGACGCCGAGGACCCCAAACTCGGCGTGGAGATCACCGACTCGGAGTACGTCGTCGTGTCGATGCGGGTGATGACCAGGGTCGGCACACCGGCCCTGAAGCTGATCGAGGAGCGGGACACCTTCGTCCAGGCCCTCCACTCGGTGGGTGCGCCGCTGGCCCCGGGTCAGCAGGACGTCGCCTGGCCCTGCAACACCACCAAGTACATCGTCCAGTTCCCGGAGGAGCGGGCCATCTGGTCCTTCGGCTCCGGGTACGGCGGCAACGCCCTCCTGGGCAAGAAGTGTTTCTCGCTGCGGATCGCCTCGGCGATGGCCCGGGACGAGGGCTGGCTCGCCGAGCACATGCTGATCATGAAGCTCACCAGCCCGCAGGGCTCGGTGAAGTACATCGCCGCTGCCTTCCCCAGCGCCTGCGGCAAGACCAACCTGGCGATGCTGGAACCCACGATCCCCGGGTGGAAGGTCGAGACCCTCGGCGACGACATCGCCTGGATGCGGTTCGGCGAGGACGGCCGCCTGTACGCCACCAACCCGGAGTTCGGGCTGTTCGGCGTCGCCCCCGGCACCGGCTGGAGCACCAACCCCAACGCCATGCGCACCATCGACCAGGGCAATTCGGTGTTCACCAACGTCGCGCTGACCGACGACGGCGACATCTGGTGGGAGGGGATGACGGACGAGAAGCCCGCCCACCTCATCGACTGGCTCGGCAACGACTGGACCCCGGAGTCGACCACCCCGGCCGCTCACCCCAACTCCCGGTTCTGCACCCCGATCACCCAGTGCCCGATCATCGCCGACGAGTACTTCCAGCCCACCGGTGTGCCGATCTCGGCGATCGTCTTCGGCGGCCGTCGCAAGACCACGATCCCGCTGGTCTCCCAGGCGCGGGACTGGAACCACGGTGTGTTCATGGGGGCGACCCTGTCCTCGGAGACCACGGCGGCGGCCACCGGCGCGGTCGGCGTCGTCCGCCGCGACCCGATGGCGATGCTGCCCTTCCTCGGGTACGACGCGGGGGACTACTTCGCCCACTGGCTGTCGCTGGGCGAGCGGGTCGACGCGGAGAAGCTGCCGCAGGTCTTCTACGTCAACTGGTTCCGCCGGGATGCCGACGGCGGGTTCCTGTGGCCGGGATTCGGGGAGAACTCCCGGGTGCTGAAGTGGATCGTCGAGCGCCTCGACGGCACCGCCGGTGCGCGGGAGACCGCCCTCGGCCTGGTACCTGAGGAGGGCGCCGTGGACATCGCGGGCCTTGACCTGACGGCCGAGCAGCTCGAAGCGGCGCTGAATGTCTCGGCGGAGGAACTGCGCGCTGAGATCCCGTTGATCGAGGAGTGGTTCGCCAAGCTGGGGCCGAGTGTCCCGACGGCACTGCACACCGAGCTCGCCGGGCTCGTCACCCGGCTGAAGGGCTGAGCTCTCCCTGAAGGATCCCGGCCGGCACCGGGCTGACCCCCTTGTTCCCGCGCACCGTACCCGGTTCCGCGCACCCTGCAGAGTGCGCGGAACCCCACACGGTGCGCGGGAACAGGGGGGTTTTACTTCCTGAGCTTGCGGATCACCAGGATCGCGACCACGATGCCGGCGATGATCGGGCCGTACTGCTTCGCCGCGGGCGCGGCGGCCGGGCCGAGGACGTCGACCGGCTGGTTCGTCGGCACCCGGCGCGGGGTGTGGTCCGGGGCGGCGTGACGCGGGGCAGAAACCGCAGGAGCAACGGCGGGCGCGGCAGCGACCTCGGCCTCCAGCACCGCCTCCGCCTCCAAGGCGGCGGCCACCTCGTCCGGGTTGGAGGACTCGACGAGGGCGAAGCCGCCGGCGGGTTTCCCGGCCAGTTTCTCCGCGATCGCGTTGGCGAATTCACTGATCAGTTTGTTGCCCACCTCGACCATGATCGGCCGGCCGAATTTCGCCGGTCGCCCGGTGATCGACAGGGTCGTGACCAGGTCGACCGTGGTTTTGTTCGGCGCGGTGGCGGTGGCCGTGGCCGTGACGAGCATGGCCGCGTTGGAGGCCGAACGGGTCGCATTGCCGGTGGCTTCGATGACGGCGCGATGGGCTCGATCATCACGTTCCACGACTGTGGCCTTACCGTGATAGGTCAACGGGAGCGGTCCGAGCTTGATCGTCGACGATCCGGAGAAATCGTTCCCGTTGGCCGAGTCCAGTGTCGTACCCGGAAAGCAGGTGGAGACGAGTTCCCAGTCCAACAGAGCAGGCCAGGCCTTGTCGATCCCGACGGGCAGGGTAAATCGGTGCTCGAGTTCCACGGTTAGCCTCCGGCAGCGGGGTGCATCCAGTTCCCAGGGCTGGGTTGCGCACCTGATCGCCCCCTAGTTTAGGGGCGAGGGGAGACACCGGGTGCGGCCAACGTCCGTCCGCACCGGATCCGGGTCCCGATCACGCGAAGACATCAGCAGCAAGCAGCACCGAACAGTGGTCAGGCCACAAGCCGAGACCCCTGGAAATCCTTATCTCCGACAGTCAACCCTCCGACTGTCGGACGTGGTCCACGTCACCCGCCCACGTGATCCGTGGGACGATCGAATTGAGCCGAGGAGAGTTTCAATGAATTCAGATTCACAGTCGACGGAGCCTGTCATGACGGGCTCCGAAGACTCCGCGGGGAAGGTCGCCGACGGCGACGCCCTGTCACCTGGTCATCCGCAGACGGCCGGGGCCGCAGCCGCCCGTTCGGCCGCCGGAACCACCGGCAGCAACCGCCCCGCCCCCGAGATCATGCGGGGGCTGCGGGCCACGGCGAGCGCGCCGGACCAGATCAGCATCCTCTCCCCGGAGGGCGAACTGACCGCCCACCCGGACTACCCCCTCGACGTCACCCCCGAACTCGTCCGTGGGCTGTACCGCGACATGGTGCTCGTCCGCCGGTTCGACCGGGAGGGCAACGCCCTGCAGCGTCAGGGCCAGCTCGGCCTGTGGGTGCCCCTGCTCGGCCAGGAGGCCGCTCAGATCGGCTCCGGGCGGGCGATGCGCCCCCGGGACATGGCCTTCCCGTCCTACCGTGAGCACGGAGTCGCCTGGACCCGCGGGGTCGACCCGGTGGACATCCTCGGGATGTTCCGCGGGATCGACCACGGCAGCTGGAACCCGGCCGAGAAGCGTTTCGGCCAGTACACGATCGTCATCGGCAACCAGGCCCCGATCGCGGTGGGCTACGCGATGGGCCAGCGGCTGGACGGTGCGATCGGGGACGACGAGAACGCCGAGGCCAGCATCGTCTACTTCGGTGACGGCGCGACCAGCGAGGGCGACATCCACGAGGGCATGGTCTTCGGTGCCGCCTTCAGCGCGCCGGTGGTCTTCTTCTGCCAGAACAACCAGTGGGCGATCTCCGCGCCGCTGGAGACCCAGACCCGGGTACCGCTGTACCGCAGGGCCAACGCCTACGGTTTCCCGGGCCTGCGGGTGGACGGCAACGACGTGCTCGCCGTCCTGGCCGTCACGAAATGGGCGTTGGACGAGTGCCGGACCGGCAACGGCCCCGTCATGATCGAGGCCTTCACCTACCGGATGGACGCCCACACCACCTCCGACGACCCGACCCGCTACCGGCTGGCCGACGAGACGGAGTCCTGGCGGCTGCTCGACCCGATCGAGCGGGTCAAGGCCTACCTGGCCCGTAACGGCCTGGCCGACGCCGCCTTCTTCGACCAGGTGCAGGTCGAGGCGGACGAGCTGGCCGCTCGGTTCCGGGCCCACTGCGTGGAACTGGAACCGCCGACCTCGGAACGGATGTTCAGCCGGGTCTACACCGATCCGAGCGCCCAACTCGCGGCCCAGCAGGCCGAGCACGAGGAGTACCAGGCCGGATTTGCCGACACCGAGGCGGTTTCCCGATGACCGAGATCAAACTGACCCTGGCCAAGGCCCTCAACACCGCCCTGCGTGACGCCATGGAGCTGGACGACAAGGTGGTCGTCTTCGGCGAGGACGTCGGCAAGCTCGGTGGTGTCTTCCGCATCACCGACGGCCTGCAGAAGGACTTCGGCGAGCACCGCATCTGGGACTCCCCGCTGGCCGAGTCCGGCATCGTGGGCACCGCGATCGGCCTGGCCATGCGCGGCTACCGTCCGGTGGTGGAGATCCAGTTCGACGGCTTCGTCTTCCCGGCCTTCGACATGATCATCTCCCAGCTGGCCAAACTGACCTTCCGGTCCCAGGGGGCATGGAAGATGCCGGTGGTCATCCGGATCCCGTTCGGCGGCGGCATCGGTGCCGTCGAGCACCATTCGGAGTCCCCGGAGTCCTTCTTCTGCCACATCGCCGGCCTCAAGGTGGTGGCCTGTTCCAACCCCTCCGACGCCTATCACATGCTCCGACAGGCCATCGCCTGTGACGACCCGGTGGTCTTCTTCGAGCCGAAGCGCCGCTACTACGACAAGGCCGTGGTCGACGTCTCGGCCACCGGTGAGGACTATTTCACCTCCAAGACCCTGACCCAGGGGCAGACCTGCACGATCGCCTCCTACGGCCCGTCCATGCCGGTGGCCCTGGCCGCTGCCGAGGCCGCCGCTGCCGAGGGGCGTTCGCTGGAGGTCATCGACCTGCGGTCCCTGTCCCCCCTGGACCTGGGGCCGGTCGTCGAATCGGTGAAACGGACCGGTCGGCTCGTCGTGGTCTCGGAAGCCCCGCGTGAGTCCTCGATCAGCTCCGACATCGCCGCCCGCGTCACCGAGGAGGCCTTCTACTCGCTGGCCGCCCCGGTCCTGCGGGTAGCCGGCTTCGACACCCCGTACCCCCCGGCCAAGCTCGAGGAGGAGTACCTGCCCAGCCTGGACCGGATCCTCGAGGCCGTCGACCGCACCCTGAGCTATTAGGAGGTTTGCCAGATATGAGTGTCTCCACAACTCCACACACTGCTCGCCTGCAGACCTTCCCCCTCCCCGACGTCGGTGAGGGCCTGACCGAGGCCGACATCCTGTCCTGGCGGGTGGCCCCGGGTGACGAGGTGACGGTGAACCAGATCATCGTCGAGATCGAGACGGCCAAGGCGGCCGTCGAACTCCCGTCCCCCTTCGCCGGTCGGGTCCACCAGCTGGTCGCCGCCGTCGGCGACACGGTGGACGTCGGCTCGCCGATCATCGTCATCGACACCGACCCGGGGGCCGGCCCGCTCGACGACGCTGCCGGTGTGTCGGCTCCGGTCGCCGCTGCCCCTGTTGCCGCTGCCCCTGTTGTTGCGGCTGTTGTTGCGGCCCCGTCCACGACCGACGACGGGGTCGGGTCGAAGATCGGGGAGGTGACGGCCGACGGCCGGATCGCCACCCTGGTCGGCTACATCAACCCGTCGGGGGGCACCACCCGTCGGCCGCGCAAGGGTGTGGCTCCGGCTGCTCCCGTCGCCCCTGCCGTCGTTGCCGCTCCGATGTCGGTGGTGATTCCGGTGCCGGCCTCGGGCGCAGCCCCGCTGGCCACCCCGCCGGTGCGCAAACTGGCCAAGGAACTCGGCGTCGACCTGTCCACGGTCGTCGCCACCGGGACCGGCGGTGTGATCAGCCGGCAGGATGTCCAGACGGCCGCCCAGGGCCCCGTCACCCCCGCGGTGGCCGGATCCCCGGACGGATCGCGGGAACGCCGGGTGCCGATCAAGGGCGTCCGGAAGGTGACCGCCGCGGCGATGGTCGCCAGTGCCTTCACCGCCCCGCACGTCACGGAGTTCCTGGCCGTGGACGTCACCGAGATGATGGCCCTGCGGGCCCGGTTGAAGTCCCGACCGGAGTTCGCCTCGGTCAAGCTCACCCCGCTGGCCTTTGTCGCGCGGGCCGTGTGTGCGGCGGCCGGGCGGGTCCCGGACATCAACGCCCGGTGGGACGAGTCGGCCGGTGAGATCGTGTTCCCCGACTACGTCAACCTCGGTTTCGCGGCCTCGACCCCGCGGGGGCTGATGGTGCCGAACATCAAGGACGCCGATCGGATGGGTCTGCTCGAACTGGCGGCGGCGCTCACGGAGCTGACCGACACGGCCCGGGCCGGGAAGACCAGCCCGGCGGCGATGACGGGTGGCACCTTCACGATCACCAACGTCGGCGTTTTCGGTGTCGACGCCGGGACCCCGATCCTCAACCCCGGTGAGTCCGGCATCCTGGCCGTCGGCTCGATCAAGGACGCACCGTGGGTGGTCGACGGGCAGCTGGCGGTCCGCAAGGTCTGCCAGCTGGCGCTGTCCTTCGACCACCGGGTGGTGGACGGCGAGCAGGGCTCCCGTTTCCTGGCCGACGTCGGAGCGTCGTTGACCGATCCTGCCCTGGCCTTCACCTGGTGACGGCCCGCTAGACCGCGTTCCCCCTCGACCGCGCTCCTTACCGACAAACGCGCTCGCTGCATGCAGCGCGGAAGTCGGCAGGGAGCGCGGTCGAGGTGTTTCCGGGGTGTCCCGACGTTCACCAGAAGCGATGCTCAGTGACGATTCGCCGGTAATATTTCGCGCTCACCGGCGAATCATCGGCATGTGACGGGCTTCACCGTTGATTGCGGTAACGAATCGGTGCTCTGGAGCGTATGTATATATGTACGCAACACACCACCTGGGTCCTACGGGGCCCGACGTTCAGAAGGATTGATCAACATGAGCCGCCTCGCGAAGGCATTCCGCAGCCACCGTGAGCTGTCCCGCACCCGCCGTGAGTTCTCCCGCGCGATCGACCACGCCGCGACCCCGGCGATGCGCGACGAGCTGATCATGATCGCCCAGCGTCAGGGTGGCTACAGCCGCTGATCGGAGCGGGTCCACGGGACCGTCACAGTGGTTCTTGAAGAAATTTTCATGAACCTTGTAACGCTTCCAGGGGACCCACCGATATACCTGATGACCCCGGGTTGCTGCCGGACCCCCGACTTGGCAGCGACCCGGGGTCATTCCAATTTCTGCTCCAGCCGTGTTCCGCACGACGACCGCCCTCCTTCCCCGGAGTGCGGACATCGTCTGCGGAGCACGGCTGTTGTCGTTGGGGGCCGGCCCCCCCGCATCGTCCGGTGTTCCGGTGCGGAAGGGTGCCGCCGCCGCGGCGAAGATGACGTCCGCGTGACACTTGTGCAACATCGACCGCCGGCAGCGGGCAGGTCCGGGTGTCATCGGTCAAGATGGGTGCGCACCGGATCTCCGGGCCCCGACGATCCCCAGGGAGCCAGCGAAACACATGGAACATTTTGACCTTCTGGTGATCGGGTCCGGACCGGCCGGGCAGAAGGCCGCGATCGCGGCCGCCAAGCTCGGCAAGCGGGCCGCCGTCGTCGACAAACGGGACATGGTCGGCGGGGTGTGCATCAACACCGGCACGGTGCCGTCGAAGACGATGCGCGAGGCGGTCCTCTACCTGACCGGGCTCAGCCAGCGTGAGCTCTACGGCCAGGCGTACCGGGTCAAGGACGACATCACGGTCTCCGACCTGTCCTCCCGCACCCAGCACGTCATCAACCGCGAGGTCGACGTCATCCGCAACCAGTTCTCCCGGAACCGGGTGGCGCTGCTGCCGGGCACCGCGAGTTTCCTGGACTCCCACCTGATCGAGGTGACCGATCACCTCGGGCAGCGCACCCAGATGACGGCGGACAAGGTCGTCATCGCCGTCGGTACCAAACCGGCCCGGCCGTCCACGGTGGAGTTCGACGGGGCGACCATCGTCGACTCCGACCAGATCCTGAACATGCAGCACGTGCCGACCTCGATGGTGGTGGTCGGCGCCGGGGTGATCGGGATCGAGTACGCCTCGATGTTCGCCGCCCTCGGCACCAAGGTGACCGTGGTGGAGCAACGCCCGCGGATGCTCGACTTCTGCGATCTGGAGATCGTCGAGGCCCTCAAGTACCAGTTGCGGGACCTCGCCGTGACCTTCCGGATGGGCGAGAGCGTGCACACGGTGGAGAAACACGTCAGCGGGACCCTGACCATCCTGGAGTCCGGCAAGAAGATCCCGGCCGACACCGTCCTGTACTCCGCCGGCCGCCAGGGGGTGACGGACCTGCTGCACCTGGAGAACGCCGGGCTGTCCGCCGACCCGCGGGGCCGGATCTCGGTGAACAACCACTTCCAGACCGAGGTCGACCACATCTACGCGGTCGGGGACGTCATCGGCTTCCCGGCGCTGGCGGCGACCTCCATGGAACAGGGGCGACGTGCCTCCTACCACGCCTTCGGCGAGCCGGTCGGTGGGGAGCTGGGGCGGTTGCAGCCCATCGGCATCTACACGATCCCGGAGATCTCCTACGTCGGGCAGACCGAGGAGCAGCTGACAGGGGAGAACGTGCCCTTCGAGGTGGGGGTGTCCCGCTACCGGGAGCTGGCCCGCGGGGCGATCCTGGGGGACTCCTACGGGATGCTGAAACTACTGGTGCACGCCGAGACCCGGGAGTTGTTGGGGGTGCACGTCTTCGGCACCAACGCCACCGAGCTGGTGCACATCGGGCAGACCGTGATGGGCTGCGGCGGGACGGTGGACTACCTGGTCGACACGGTGTTCAACTATCCGACCCTGGCCGAGTCCTACAAGGTCGCGGCCTTGGACGCGGTCAACAAGATGCGGGCGATCGCCAACGTCACCTCCTGAGGCCGGTCCCCGCTCAGCCCCCGTTTGACCGCGCTCCTTCTCGACTTCCGCGCGCGCTGCAGCGCGCGCGGACGTTGGAACGGAGCGCGGTTGTCCGGGGCGAGGCAGCGGGGGTGATCCAGCTCGCACACCTCACGGGGAATACACGCCGTCCTGCGGTGTTCGAGCTAGTAGATGGACAGCTCCATCGAACGGTATGACGATGGAGATCCACCATGGCGATGTGCTCGACCTCTTATCCCGGGTCCTGGCTCAGCCCGCTGTGGTACCTCCCGTCCGAGGACTCGCCGAGGGGCGCAGCCACCGAATCCACCGCGTCCTCGACCCACCCGGAGCGCCGGCAGGTACGTCCGGAATCCGCCCCCCGCGAGCGGACGGCACCCCGTATCGGGGCGGAGCCCGCGACGACGGCCACCGGGACGGGCTGGCGTCAACTGGGCCGGTTCATCCTGGTCGGCGGCGGCGCGACCGTGGCCCAGCTCGGGATCTTCGTGGCCTTCGCGCTGGTGCTCAGCGACCAATGGGCGAACGGCCTGTCCTGGGTGCTCAGCACAGTGGGGGCCAACATCGTCCACCGCGGATTCACCTTCGGGGTGCACGATGCCGAGGGAGCGCGACGCGATCTGTTGCTCTCCACCGGCTTCAGTGCCCTCGGACTGCTGGCCAGTTGGGTCGCCCTGGCCCAGTTCACCACGGAGAACACGGTTCTCGCGTTGGTGGTGCTGGTAGGGGTGAACGTCGTGGTCGGTGCCGCCCGGTTCCTCGCCCTGCGCTGGTGGTTCACCGGCGAGCGGGAGACGTCGGCCGACACCGTTGCCCCCATGGCCTCCGCTGCCTGATCCCCCGACCTGGTCAGTGAGGCAGGTCCGACCCGGCCACCGGGCGCGGGAAACCCAGGGCCGTGCTCAACGCCCTGATCGCCGCGGCCGCCTGAACAAGCGAGGCCTGGTGCTCGGCCGGCAGGGCGGCCAGGACGTATCGCAGGTGCCGGGCCCACAGTTCCCTGATCTCACCGCGGATCTCGTGGAACCGAGGGGTGACCCGCAGTACCCCGTCACCCTCGTCGCGTACCAGGCCGAGCCGGATGAGACGGGCGACGGCGCGCCGGGTCGTGGTGCTGCTGAGCCCTGCCGACCGCGAGATGCCGTTGACGTCACGGTGTTTGGCGTCGAAGACGTGCCTGAGCACATCGAGTTCCTCATTGGTGAGGACGACCGCTCGTAGTCGACCGACCCCCTCCTTCTCCAACTCGTACTCCCGTTGAGCCGCGATCTCGGCGAGATCGACCAGTTCCTGGATGATGTCGAGGGAGGGGGCGTCCGGCACGCCCGGTTCCTCCGGCCGTGGGGGTGTCATCGTTGCGCCCGCCAGGCTGCCAGTTGCAGGGCCCCGGTGAGTTCGGCCCTGGTGCCCAGTTCGGCGGCCGAGATCTCCAGAGCAGCAGCGGTTGCCGGTTGCGCGTACCGGTGGACGGAGGAGCGGACGCCGTCGATCAACGCCTCCCCGGAGGCACCGAGTTCGCCGCCGATGATGATCGCCCCGGGGTTGATCAGGTTGCACAGGTCGGCCAGCACCCGACCGATGGTGCGGCCTGCCTCGTTCAGCATCCGGGCGCTGATGGCATCGTCCAGGGTCGACAGATCCAGTTGGGTGACGTCCAGGTGTGGGTGGGTGTGCTGGAGCTGCTTGCGCATCG
This sequence comes from Nakamurella silvestris, assembly GCA_003576535.1. GTDB lineage: Bacteria > Actinomycetota > Actinomycetes > Mycobacteriales > Nakamurellaceae > Nakamurella > Nakamurella silvestris. The sequence goes on from QXCQ01000263.1 coordinate 61,737, forward strand.
ACTGGACCGAGACGACGGTCTCCAGGCATCCGCGTTTGCCGCATCGGCAGAGTTCGGTGTTGTTGGGCAGCTGGGTGTGGCCGATCTCCCCGGCGATGCCGGTGGAACCGGTGAACGGTTTGCCGCCGATGACGATCCCGGCACCGATCCCATGAGAGGCCTTGATGTACAGGAAGTCCTTGTGGTGGCGACCGGCCCCGAGTCGGAGTTCACCGTGGGCTCCGAGGACGGCGTCGTTCTCGATGTGTACCGGGGCTCCGAGACGGTGGCCCAGTTCCTGGGCCGGTGACAGGCCCACCCAACTGGACAGGATGGTCGGAGACTTGACCAGGCCGGTCCGCGCGTCGACCGGACCGGGGATGCCGCAGACCACGTTGCTGATGGTGGTGATGCCGTGCTCGTGCCGGAGTGCGTCCAGGGCTGCGGCGGCCAGATCCATCGCCTCGGTGGCGTTGTAGTCGACGTCGATGACGGTCAGGGAGTCGCCGAGGGCATTGCCCAGGCTGTCGGCGACGGCCACCCACACGTGGTTGTGGCCGAAGTCCATCGCGGCGACCGGCAGACCGGAGGCGACCGCGGTGATGCGGTTCGCCGGTCGTCCGCTGCCCGAACCCGGCCCCTTGCTGTCGGGCTCGCTCTCGACGGCGCGGCCCTCGCGGATCAGCCGACCGACGGCGCTGGTGACGGCGCTGCGGGAGATGCCCGTGGCCTCGGCGAGTTCGCTACGGGTCATACCCCCCGATTCCAGGATCAGGTCGTAGATGTCCTCGCGGCTCCGGTCACGGACAGAGCCATGGTTCGTCGTCTCTGACATCGCCTCACTATAACGTCCGCCCGAATTTTATCGAACGGTCACCGGTCGATTATTCTGTCTCAATTCGTTCAAAAAATGTTGTCCTGCAAACGGTTTCGTGCGTTGACGGATCGAAAGAGCCAACCTAGGCTTCCGCTACTCGAGATCATCGATGCCCTCGAACGAAAACTCCCTGGCCTGTGGTCGGGGTCGAGCGGCCGTGTGGTCCCGGGATCGTTGCCCTCGCGAAACAGTCCGCGAAATCGTCACAGTGAATGTCAGAGAGGACAGTTCATGCACCCATCTGTTCAGCCCCGCCGGAGCCGGCGGCGATCCCTACCCCTGCGTCGGGCCGGCGCGGGTGTCATCGCCGCCGCGATGATGCTCGGAATCTTCGGCGGAGCGTCTCCCGCGGGAGCCGCCGTGGTCGACGTCTCGGCCGCCGCCACCCCGCTCTCGCCCGTGATCGCCGCCGACGCGCCCTGGACGAAGACGGTGTCCTGGCTGGTCTCCCAGCTGACCCCGGCCGAGAAGGTCCTGATCGTCGAGAAGAGCACCGACCCGGACGCCCACGGTCAGGCCGGGTACCTGGCCCCGGTCGCCCGGCTCGGCATCCCCGAGATCCGCCACGTCGACGCGATGGGCATCAACGTCCGGGCGGACACCACCGCCTTCCCCAACCGCCTCGGACTCGCCTCCTCCTTCGACCGTGACGCCTATGTCGACCTCGGTGTGCAGACGGGTGTCGAAGGACTGGCCGCCGACGTCGACCTGATCTACGGGCCGCAGGTGGACATGGCCAGGACCCCCTCCTGGCCGCGCAACATGACCACCAACGGCGAAGACGCCTACCTGTCGGCGGAGTTCTCCGCGACCGAGATCAACGCGATCCAGAGCACGGGACTGTTGTCCCAGGTCAAGCATGTCTCGATGTACAACGGCCAGGACCAGAACGTGCCGTCGCTGGTGAGTTCCCAGGCTGCGCACGAGGTCTACCTCGCCCCCGCGCAATCGGCGATCCAGCAGGGCGGGGTGAGCTCGTTGATGTGCTCCTACGCCAAGTTCCAGATCGTCTCCGAGCAGGACCAGCCCTACTTCGCCTGCTCGAACAACAACCTGATGAACAACATCGTCAAGGGCGAGTTCGGCCTGAAGGGCTTCATCACCTCCGACTACGGCGGGTCCAAGGCCACCTCGGACATCCTGGCCGGCATGGACAACGAGTTCTCCACCAGCAACCTGTCCTCGGCGAACCTGAAGCCGTTGATCGACACCACCTCCTCCACCTACAACCCGCTGTACGCGGCGGCCACGGACAATTCCGTGGCTCGGATCCTGTACCAGTACGAACGTTTCGGTCTGCTGGACAACAGCAAGATCCCCGCTGCCTACCGGTCCGACGTCGCCCAGCACGGCAACGTGGCCGTCACCGACAACTCCGTCCACATCGACAAGACCGCCGGATCGGCGGTTGCGCTCTCCCTGGCGGAGAAGGCGGCCGTCCTGCTCAAGAACGACAACGGCGCCTTGCCGCTGAGCACCACGAAGAAGGTCGCCGTCGTCGGTCCGACCGCCACCTTGATGCCCGTCGGCCCCGGTGGGGAGCGTTCCCGAGGCTTCGGTGACCGGAACACCTTCACCCCGCTGAAGGCGATCCAGACCGCGGCCGGGCCGGCCAACGTCATCTCCGCCCCCGGCGTCGACTGGTACGGCACCCCTGTTCCGGCCGCGAACCTGCAGACCACCAATGACGGCACGGCCGTACCCGGTCTGGTCCGCACCACCGTCGACACCGCCAACGCGACCACCGTGTCCACGGACACCACCCTCAACGGCAAGCAGACGAACCTGGTGCGCGGTAACAAGTACACCTGGACCGGCTACCTGAACGTCACTGCTGCCGACACCTACCAGCTGCTCGTCCAGCGTCCGTACGGCACCGACAACAGCATCACCACCGGCAACAACACGGTGTACAACAAGGGAGTCACCCAGGCGAGCGCCGGCACGGTGTCCGTCGCGATCGACGGGGTCAACCAGACCCTGGCCAACCCGAGCAACACCATCCTGCAGAACGATGTCCCCGACGGGGATCTCGCCGCGAACGGCCAGTACCTCGGCAAGGACAACACCGGGGTCAGCCTGCCGCTGACGGCCGGTCTGCACCAGGTGACCCTGACCTACAACCCGACGCTGAACTCGGCGACGACCCCGACCTTCCGGTTCGCCTGGGCGCCGCTCAACCAGAACATCGCCGCCGCTGTCGCCGCCGCCCAGACCGCCGACGAGACAGTGATCTTCGTCGACGACTCCGCGCCGGGTGCCAACGCCGGAAACGGTGCTGCCGGTGCGGGTGTCAAGCCGATGAACGTCAACCAGGTCAACCTGGTGAACGCCGTCTCGGCCGCCGCCCACGCCGCGGGCCACAAGGTGGCCGTGGTGGTCAACTCCGCCAGCGCCGTCCAGCTGAACTGGGCTGCCAATGTCGATGCGATCCTCGAGATGTGGTACCCCGGACAGGAGGGTGGCACTGCCACCGCGAACCTGTTGTACGGCAAGACCAATCCGTCCGGCAAGCTTCCCATCACCTTCCCGAAGGACGATGCGAGCACCCCGTTCGCCGGCCACCCGGAGCGGGTCGCCGGCACCCAGGACTCCGACGAGACCGTGCTGTCCACCAAGTGGACCGACGGGGTCGACGTCGGTTACCGCTGGTACACCGACCCGGCTGCCAACACGACCGATGTCAAGCCCCTCTACGCCTTCGGACACGGCCTGTCCTACACCAGCTTCGCCTACTCCGGATTGACGGTGAAGAACGCCGCCGACGGCGGATTGGACGTCACCTTCACGGTGACGAACACCGGCACCAAGGCCGGTGGCGAAGCAGCCCAGGTCTACCTGGGGGCCTCCCCGGATCTGGCTGCGCCGGTCTACAACAGCAAGGGCCTGGTCGTCGACGGGTTCCAGCAGTCCGCCCTGAAGCTGGTCCAGTTCGCCAAGGTCCAGCTCGCCCCGGGTGCGGCCAAGACCCAGACCCTGCATGTGGACGTCCAGCAGCTCTCCGGCTGGTCGACCGTCGGGCAGAACTGGGTGCTCGGCACGGGTGACCGGGTGATCAGCCTGGCCGCCGCCTCCGACGACATCAAACTGACCGCCACCAAGAAGATCTCGGCCGGACTCGTTGCCCCGGCGATCACCACCGATCTGGCGGCCGACACCTCGGCAGCCGTGGGCTCCACCGTCACGCTGACCGCCGCCGCCTCCGGTACCCCGGCCCCGGCCGTGCAGTGGCAGGTGAGCACCGACAAGGGTGTCACCTACAACGACATCGCCGGTGCGACTGCGGCATCGCTGGTGGTCCAGGCACCGATCACCGCCAGCGGCAACACCTATCGTGCGGTCTTCACCAACGACCTGGGAACGGCCACCACGGCCGCCACCACGCTCCACGTGACGTTCACCGACGGAACGGCGACCGCCTTCGGCGCCGACATCCAGTGGCTGGCCGACAACCGCATCACCACCGGCAACCCCGACGGCACCTTCGGGCCGGCTCAGAACATCAGCCGGCAGGCCCTCATCGCCTGGCTGTGGCGGTACACCCACCCGGGTCAGACGGACCCGACCGTCACGGTGGCTCCGTTCAGCGACGTTCCGGCGAACACCACCTTCGCCGGGGCCATCGCCTGGGCCAAGGCCGCCGGGATCACCACCGGGACGAACGGCAAGTTCGACCCGGGTGCCTCGATCACCCGGCAGGACGTGGCGATCTTCGTCTACCGGGCGTTGAACGGAACGGGCACGATTCCTGCGTGCACCACCGTGCCGTTCCCGGACGTCTCGAAGAACGCACCTTCCTGCGGTGCGATCGCGTGGCTGAAGGCCAACCACATCACCACCGGATGGACCGACGGCACCTTCAAGCCCGCCCTGCCCATCGCCCGTGATGCGGTGGCCGCCTGGTTGCACCGGGCAAGCCAGCTCTGAGGTGATCCACCCCCGATGAGACGGGGTACGACAACAGCCGGTGCCGCGAGTGTCTCGCGGCACCGGCTGTTGTTCTCCCACTGAACTGTGGGCAGGTCGAACAGGTTCTGCTCAGGCCTGGTAGCTGTCCGGGTTGGCCTCGATGATCTTGAAGGCGGCACCGTGCGGGTCGGCGATCGTCGCGAGCCGGCCGAAGGGGCTGTCGGCCGCAGCCTCCAGCACGCTTCCGCCCAGCGCGACCGCCTGGGCCACGGCCGCATCCGTGTCGGTGACCCCGATGTAGTTCTGCCAGTGGGACGGGAAACCCGGCGGGAAATGCGCGGTGATCGCCATGACCCCGGCGACCTGATCCCCGCCGACCGAACCCGTCGAGTAGCGGAAGTCGTCGGTGTCGCTCATCGACTGGAGGTCCCAGCCGAACACCTGGGCGTAGAACGCCGTCGCCGCGGCGAAATCGGTGGTGTAGTTCTCGTGCCAGCACGGCGCACCCGGCTCGGCAACGACGCCGAAGCCCAGATGCTCGCCCGCCTGCCACAGACCCAGGAAGGCCCCGGCCGGATCGGTCAGGAAGGCCATCTTTCCCAGGTCGCCGACGGGGGCGTTCGGCACCTGCACGACACCGCCCGCGGCGACCGCTGCCGTCAGGGTGGCGTCGTTGTCGGCGCTGGCCAGGTAGACCGACCAGGCCTCGGGAGCCGAACCGTCGTCGTTCTGCATGGCACCGGCCACCGCGCGGCCGTTGTACTCGAAGGTCACGTAGCCGCCGAACTCGGCCCCACCCCCGCGGGCTACCCAACCGAAGAGCTTCTCGTAGAAGGTGGTCGAGGCGGCGATATCGGAGGTGGCGAGATCCATCCAACAGGGGGTTCCGGGTAGTGCTGCGGTATCGCGGAGGGGCATCTTCGACTCCAATGTCGGCGGGCCGGGGCGAGCTGTCGCGATCACCATAGGCATTCCCGCCGACATCGGTCGAGAGTTCGCCGAACCGTGTCGAAAATAGTGCGCGGCCGAGCGGGGAGGGGATTCACCTCCCGCGCCCGGGCCTTCTCTGGAAGGCTGGTGCCATGACGGACTTAGCGCGCGGTGCCAATGCACCCTTGGCCGGTACGAATCTCGACATCGCCGTCAGCGGGGCGAGTCAGGGCACGGTTGACCTGCTCGCCTTCCAGCTGAACGAGGCGAGGCAGGTCCGCAGCGATGCCGACCTGGTGTTCTTCAACCAGCCGAACTCCCCGGAGGGTGCGGTGCAGCTCATCGGCCCCGACCGGGTCCGGATCAACCTCGCCGGGGTCCCCGCCGACGTCGAGACGTTGGCCATCGCCGTGGCCCTGGACGACTCGGTCAGCGGTTCCCTGAGCGGTGTACCGGGCCTGGGGGTCACGATCGCCGACGGGGGTACCGGACACTCGGCCCCGGCGAGCGGGCTGACCACCGAGCGGGCCGCCTTGCTGGTGGAGGTCTACCGCCGCCAGGGTGCCTGGAAGGTGCGATCGGTCTCGGCCGGCTGGGCCGAGGGGCTGGCGGGACTCGTTCGGGAGATGGGGGTCTCGGTCGACGAGACCCCGGCCCCGCCGCCGGCCGCGCCACCGACCCCGCCGCCGGCCGCCGCCTGGCCGGCGCCCTCGGCCCCACCCCCGGCGGCGTGGCCGGCGCCCAGTGCTCCGCCGCCGGCTGCCTGGCCGGAACCGGCCGCTCCTCCTCCCGCTGCCTGGCCCGCACCCTCGGCCCCGCCGGCCCAGCAATGGCCTGCGCCCAGCGCTCCGCCACCCGCTGCCTGGCCGGCACCCGCCCCCGCTGCTGCCCCTGCCGCTCCGCCGCGGGCCGACGGGGTCCGGATGGTGAAGGGGGAGGAGAAACTCTCCCTGGTGAAGCGGCAGGCCCTCGACCTGCGCAAGAAGGAGGTCGCGAAGGTCCTGCTCACCAAGGGTGCGGGTGATCTGCGGGCACGGGTGCTGCTCGTCATCGACAAGACCGGTTCGATGTCGGACGAGTTCCAGGCCGGCCTGGTGCACCGGGTGGTGGAGCGGATGGTCCCGGTGGCCATCCAGCTCGATGACGACGGCTCGATGGAGTGCTACATGTACGCCAAGAGCTTCTTCCAGCTGCCGGATCTCCAGGTGGGCGAGCTGGAGCAGTGGATGGCCACGTACATCCACATGACCGGCACCCACGGTGGGATCGACTACCGCTCCATCGGTTTCGTCAATGACGAGATCCCGATCATGGAGGAGGTCATCTCCACCCTGGGGCGCTCGACGTTGCCGACCCTGGTGCTGTTCTTCACCGACGGCGGGTTCTCCAAGAAGAAGCAGATCATCAACCTGATGAAGGATGCTGCGAAACTCCCGGCGTTCTGGCAGTTCGTCGGTATCGGGCGCAACAACTTCGGGGTGCTGGAGAAGTTGGACGAGATGTCCGGCCGGGTGGTCGACAACGCCGGGTTCTTCCCCGTCACCGACATCGACCGGGTGGACGACGCCGAGTTGTACCGCCGGTTGCTCAGCGAGTTCCCGGACTGGATCCGCGCCGCTCGGGCGGCCGGGATCCTGCGCTAGCAGCGTCATCGCTCGGTGGGATATGCGCAGCTTTTCGGGCGAAAACCTGCGCATATCCCACCGCAGGACGAGGGGTCCGGGGCAGCGATGGACTAGAAGGAGTTCTCCGGGATGTCCATCAGCGTGGTGTCGGCCTGCTCGACGATGTGACGGCGAGACGTGATCTCCGGCAGCACGTTCCGGGCGAACCAGCGGGCCGAAGCCAGCTTGCCGGTGTAGAAGTCGCTGTCGTCCTTGCCGGTCGGGCCGGTGCCGCCGGCGTCCAGGGCGGCCTGGGCCACCACGGCCTGGCGCAGCAGCAGCGCCCCGATCAGCAGATCGCCGGTGCTCATCAGCAGGCTGACGGCATGTTCGCCGATCTTGTACAGCTGCTGGGCATCGGACTGGGACTTCATCGCGAAACCGATGAGGGTGCCGACCATCTCCTGGACGTCGTCGAGGGCGGTCGCCAGCAGGGCCACCTCCTCCTTGTGCCGTCCGTCGTCGCCGGCGGTGGCGATCAACTGACCGATCTCGGTGGCGACCACACCCAGGGCGTGCCCCTGGTCCTTGACGATCTTGCGGAAGAAGAAGTCCTGGGCCTGGATGGCAGTTGTTCCCTCGTACAGGGTGTCGATCTTGGCATCCCGGATGTACTGCTCGATCGGGTAGTCCTGGGTGTAGCCCGAGCCGCCGAAGACCTGCAGGGACAGCGCGAGGTTCTCATAGGCCCGCTCGGAACCGACACCCTTGACGATCGGCAGCAGCAGGTCGTTGACGGCCGAGGCGTCACCGTCGCCCAGGGCGACCCGGTCCTGCCAGGAACCGGTGTACAGGTACACCGCGCGCAGCCCCTCGGCATAGGCCTTCTGCTTCATCAGGATCCGCCGGACGTCGGGGTGGTGCAGGATGGTCACGCGCGGGGCGGTCTTGTCGGTGGACCGGGTCAGGTCGGCCCCCTGCACCCGCTCCTTGGCGTAGGCCAGGGCGTTGAGGTATCCGGTGGACAGGGTGGCGATGGCCTTGGTGCCCACCAACATCCGGGCGTACTCGATGATGTTGAACATCTGGGCGATGCCGTCGTGCACCTCGCCGACCAGGTGGCCGACAGCCGGGGTGCCGTTCAGGCCCAGGGACAACTCGCAGGTGCTCGAGACCTTCAGTCCCATCTTGTGTTCCAGGCCGGTGACGAACACGCCGTTGCGCTCGCCCAGTTCGCCGGTCTCCCAGTCGAAATGGAACTTCGGTACTACGAACAGGCTCAGACCCTTGGTGCCGGGCCGACTTTCGATGCCCTCGCCCTCCGGTCGGGCGAGGACGAAGTGGATGATGTTCTCCGTCATGTCCTGGTCGCCGGAGGTGATGAAACGCTTGACCCCCTCCAGGTGCCAGGTCCCGTCGGCCTGCTTGATCGCCTTGGTGCGACCGGCCCCGACATCGGAACCGGCGTCCGGCTCGGTCAGCACCATCGTGGAACCCCAACGCCGGTCGGCCATCTGGCGGGCGATGCCCTGTTGGGCCGGTGTGCCGAGGCGGTGGATGACGTTGGCCATCCCCGGACCGGAGGAGTACATGAAGATCGCGGGGTTCGCCCCGAGGATCAGCTCAGCGGCGGCCCAACGCAAGGAGGGCGGGGCCCCGTAGCCACCGAGCTCGTTGGGCAGCTCCAGGCGGTACCACTCGCCGTCCATGGCGGTCTGGAAGGACTTCTTGAAGGAGGCCGGGACGGTGACGCTGTGGTTCTGCGGGTCGAAGACCGGCGGGTTGCGATCGGCGTCGACGAAGGAGGCGGCCAGGGGGCCCGAGGCCACCTTCTCCAACTCGGTCAGCACACCGCGGGCGGTCTCGGGGTCCATCTGCTCGAAGGGACCTGTACCCATCCGGGAACCGGCGTCGAACACCTCGAAGAGGTTGAACTCGATATCGCGGAGATTGCTGCGGTAGTGGCTCATGATGCTCAACTCCAGGTGATCGTCTGACCGGCGTCCGTGCTGATCGGCACTCGTCGGCGTCCGTGACAGCCTAAGTTACCGGCGAGTAGGTTTCAGGATATTACTCACCGGTAACAAGTGCAAGGCAGTTTCCGCCGAATCCGCGCCTGCCCCGCCTGCCGATGACCGAACCTCGATCACCAGGCGCAGATCAGCTCGTCGGCCGGGTCTTCGGGCGAGCCCTCGCGGACGACTCGGACCGACTCCGGGCCTCCCGTCGTCGGGTCGCCGACCGGGAAGGCGAGGCGATTCTCGCCGGAGTCGATCGCCATGTACCGTCCGTCCTCGACGCACAGATGTTCCACGGTCCGACCGACGAGCGAGTGGATCGTGGCCGGGCCGACACCGGTGCACCCGATCATCCCGAAGGGTCGGGTCGTTGCGCTGACGAGGACGTCGCCGATACGGATCTCCACCAGGTCCTGCCCGTAGTAGACGGCGGTGATCGTCTTCCCGACGATCGCGTCCTGGGCTGCCCGGAAAGCTGAGGACGTGCCGGCCGCAGTCATGTCGGCCAGTATCCGCCTCTGTCGGGATACCGACCAGGCCGTGGGGCGGGACGACCGACCCGCCAGGGTCGGATCCACAGGCGGGTGTTGCTCACAGATCGCGCCGCCGAAGCGTCAGGGCACCCAGGCCCAGGAACGCCCCGGACACCACGAGGTTGATGCCGCCGATTACGGCCATCATCGGCAGATACCGGGAATCGGACACGTAGCTCTCGGCCCGGTACGTGACGTTCGCGATCAGACATTCGGACCAGTCGAGCCCGCCGCAGTTCAAGGAGGACACGTCGATGTCCTTCCCATCGGAACCGGCGAAACCCGAAGAGTGGTAAGCGGTGTCGATACCGCCGGCCAGCTCGCCGGTCTCGTCCGCCAGCCAGGCCTCGACCGGGACGAGCACCCGGTCGTGGGGCACCACCAGCGGTTGCAGGAAGCTTCCACCGATCAGGGCGAGTCCGGAGATCAGCAGGCCGGCGACGATGCCGCCGACGGTCCGCCACATCAGGGCCGCGGTCGCCGCAGCGGCGTAGGCGACCAGGAAGTGGGCGGCCGGGACGATACCGAGCGCGTCGAACCCAGGGGTGGTGAGCCTGCCCAGCCAGTCACGGACCGACTCGTCGGCGCTGTCGACGTACAACAGGGTTCCCGTGCCGAGAGCGAGGACCGCAAGGAAGACCGGTGCCGCTGTCACAGCGACCTTGGCCGCCCACCACTGCATCCGGCTCACCCCTTGGGTCAGTGCGTACACCTGGGTGCGGTGTTCGACGTCGGGCCCGAAGGTCACCGCGCCCAGGATGACGCCGACGAGCGGAGGAACCACGGTCATGGCCGCGACCAGGAGTTTCCACAGGGTGTACCCGGGTTCGGTCCGGCAGCTCGCACCCGGTTCGCCCCACTGGACACAGGAGGAGGAGAACACGAGGACCAGAACGAGCAGAACCGCTCCTGCGCCCGCCAGGCCGAGGGAGCCCAGTACCCAGGCCCGGTGTTGTCGCCAGGCAGCCCGTCGCATCCTCGACCGACTGCTGCGGTTCTCGCTGACCGGAGGTGTCACTTCTTCGACCTGTGGGTACGTCATGCCGCACCTTCCTGGGTATGTCCGGGCTGCGTCGTGGCACGCAGGCGGGCGATGACGATCTCGTCGAGTGTCGCCGGTTGATCCGTCCATCCGGCAGGCAGCCCCGGTGGAGGTGCGGACACCAGCACCGTCGTCTGGCGAAGGCTCGAACGAATCTCGACCACGTCCGGGGCCTTCAGCCAACCGAGCGCTGCCGGATCAGCGGGCGGTCCGGTGAGCAGGCGGTGCCGGCTGATGAGCACGTCGACCGGCCCGCGCAGGGTGACCCTCCCGTCCTGCAGGAGCACCAGGTCGTCGCAGGTGTCCTGGACGTCCCCCAGGATGTGAGAGGACATCAGGACGGTCATACCGGTCGTGGCCACCTCGGTCATCAGGGTCTGCTGGACCTGCAGGCGTGCGAGCGGGTCCAGGTCGGCCAGGGGTTCGTCGAGCAGCACCAGGGCCGGTCGTTTTCCCAGGACCAGAGCCAGGGCCAGCCGGGTGCGTTGTCCTCCGGACAGGGTGCCGACGCGGGTGTCCGGGTCGATCCCGGCCTCGTCGATCAGCCGAGCCGCATGCGGAGCGTCCCATCTCGTGTTCAGATCAGCTGTCTGGTCCACCATGTCGGCCACCCGCCACCGCCGGTACAGGGGTGTGTCCTGGGCGAGATATCCCAGTTCCGGAGGCATCGCCCGGACGACCCGTCTGCCGTTCACCAGGATCTCGCCGGTGGTCAACGAGGTCAGGCCGGCAGCGGCCGCCATCAGGGTGGATTTCCCGGCTCCGTTGGGCCCGATCAGGGCCGTGACGGTCGACGGGTCGACCGTCAGATCGCAGTCCCGCAGCGCCCAACCGCTGGGGTGGTGTTTCCCGGCCCCGCGGACCTCCAACTGGATCGTCATCGAACCGTTCCCCTCTCCCGCTCGTCAAGAATGGTGGTGACCAGTGCCTCGATCTCGTGCCGCGTCATACCGCCGTCGGCCGCCGCGTCCAGCCAGTCGCGAAGTCGGCCGGCCAATGGCGAGACGAGATCGGTGCGCAACCGCACCAGGTCGCCGGTGACGAAGGTGCCCGTCCCTACCCGACCCTCGACCAGGCCTTGCCGTTCCAGTTCCCGGTACGCCTTGAGGACCGTGTTCGGGTTGATCCCGGCACTCGCGACCACCTCGCGCGCGGTCGGCAACTGGTCACCCACCGCCAGTCGCCCCTGTTCCAGGGCCTGTCGTGTCTGGGCCACGATCTGCAGGTAGGCAGGTATGGCCGCTCGACGGTCGATGCGGTAATCGATCATCCCGGTAGACTAGTTAACTAGTGTAATTCTGGCAAGGGTCGACGGCCAAGACCTCCCGGTGATCGCCGCCGGGAGCACTGTCGGTGCCCCGGGGAAGAATGGGGCGGTGCTAGCCGCCCTCACCACCGACCGCCCCGGCTGGTCGGTGCAACTGCTCGCCGACGACGGGACCGCCATCGGCGAACAGGAGCGGGTCGACGCGGAGCGGATCGCCGCCCTCGAGACCGAGCACCACCCCCGCTGGATCTGGAACGACACCCTCACCACCTACCCCGCACTGCTGGCCGCCGGGGTCCGGCTGGACCGGTGCCACGACATCGTGATGACCGAACGGATCCTGCTGGCCCGGGAAGGGCGTTTCGGTGAGCCGGCCGCCGCGGCGGCGGTGGAGGCCCGCCGGCTCGGGCACCCGGTTCCGGAGGATCTCGCCGAGGACCTCCCGTCGGCGGTGCCGGTGCTGTTCGACACCCACACCCACACGCCGGACCCGGGGGTCGACCTCCCCGCCCTGGTCAACGCCTATCTCGACCAGCTGTCCCGGGTGGCGACCGCCGCCGCCGGCCGGCCCGGGGAGGACATCGCCGTCGACCCCGGGGCCCTGCGCCTGCTGATCGCCGCCGACTCGGCCTGTGCCCTGGTCGCCGCCGAGATGGGACGGTTCGGCATGCCCTGGCAGCCGGACGTCCACGACCGGATCCTCACCGAGAAACTGGGGGCGCGGCCCGCGCCGGGGGAGCGACCGCCGAAGATGGCCGTGCTGGCCGCGCAGATCAACGACGCCTTCGGGTTCCCGGTCAACCCCGACTCCGCCGTGGACCTGCGCGGGGCCTTCCGCCGGGCCGGGTTCGAACTCGAGACGACCCGGTCCTGGGTGATCAAGGAGGTGGACCATCCTGCCGTCCCGGCCGTGCTGGCCTACAAGGAACTGAGCAGGCTGCACAGCGCCAACGGCTGGAACTGGCTCACCGAGTGGGTGCGTGACGGCCGGTTCCGTGCCGACTACGTGCCTGCCGGGGTCGTCACCGGACGCTGGGCGACCAAAGGTGGCGGCGCGCTGCAGATCCCGAAGGTGGTGCGCTCCGCCGTGGTCGCCGAGCCGGGCTTCTGCCTGGTGGTGGCCGATGCCGCCCAGTTGGAACCGCGGGTGCTGGTGGCCGTCTCTGGGGACGAGAAACTCGCTGCCCTGGCCGGTGACGACGACCTGTACGTGGGTCTGGCCGAGATCGGCTTCAGCGGTGACCGCAGCAAGGCCAAACTCGCCATGCTCGGCGCGATGTACGGGCAGACCTCGGGGGAGGCCGGTCGGCTGGTGGCGACCCTGCGCGCGTCCTTCCCGGCGGCGATGGCCTGTGTCGAGACCGCCGCCCGGCGGGGTGAACAGGGCCGACTCGTCACCACGGTCCTCGGCCGGACCAGCAACCCGCCCTCGGCCGCCTGGACCGAGATCGTCGACACCGGAGCCGGTCCGGAGGCGTCGGCCGCGGTGGAGCGGCGCGGGCGTCAGGTCGCGCGGGACCGGGGTCGGTTCACCCGGAACTTCATCATCCAGGGGTCGGCCGCGGACTGGGCCGCCGTCTGGCTGTCCACATTGCGGCAGTCGTTGCGGCAGGTGCCGGGTGCCGAGCTGGTGTTCTTCCAGCACGACGAACTGATGGTGCACTGCCCCGCCGAGCAGGGGGAGCAGGTCGCGCGGATGGTGACGGAGGCCGCCGACACCGCCCGAAGACTGGTCTTCCCCCACGGGCGCGCCCGCACCCCGGTCCGGCCCCTGGTGGTGAAGTGTTATGCCGATGCCAAGTAGTCCCGAGACAGATGACGCCGATGCAGGCTGACCGGGCCCGCCGCGCACCCCTGCGTGCTGTGGACCTGGCGGCGGTGGCCGTCGGTGGGGTTGCCGGCTCCCTCGCCCGGTACGCCGTCACCCTGTTGCTGCCGCACGCCCCCGGGACCTTCGCCTGGTCGACCGTGGTGGAGAACGTGTCCGGATCGGCGCTGATCGGGGTGCTGATGGCGTTGATCGCGAGCCGGCCGGCCCTCGGGAAATGGCGGCCGCTGCTCGGGGTCGGCCTGCTCGGCGGGTACACCACCTTCTCCGGGTACACCCTGGACGCGCACGCTCTGCTGCTCGCCGGGCGGCCGGGGGTCGCGGTGCTGTACCTGCTGCTCACCCTGGCCGGTGCCCTGGGCGGGGTGTTCGCCGGCTGGCGGCTGACCCAGCTGCTGCTCGAGCGACGGACCCGACCGTGACAGCCCTGATGATCACCCTCGGCGCCCTGGTCGGCGCACCGGCCCGGTACCTCACCGACCGGGCACTGTCCCGGTGGCGGTACCTGCCCTGGGGCACCCTCGCGGTCAACGTGGTGGGGTCGGCGGTCCTGGGGTACGTCAGTGCCGGACAGTTCGGCCCGACGACGGTGGCCCTGCTCGGCACCGGTTTCTGCGGGGCGCTGACCACCTATTCGACCTTCTCCTACGAGACCCTGCGCCTGCTGGAAGAGCGCTCCTACCTGCGGGCCGCCCTTTCGGTGACGGCGAACGTCCTGCTCGGGTTCGGGGCGCTCTCCCTCGGCTGGGCCCTCGGGAGCCCGTGAGGCCAGGCGCACCATCTCCATCCCGCGGTGGGATATGCGCAGGATTTCGGCCCGAAAGCTGCGCATATCCCACCGCGCGATGTCGGTCCGGCGGCGCATACTGGCGTCGAGAGCTGCAGGAACACCCGCCGTTGACCCGCATGATGAGGAGCTCGCACCATGAAGACACCCACCCTCGGCAGTCTGCTGCTCGGCAGTGCGGACCCGGAACGCCTGCGCCGCTGGTACTCCGCGGCCTTCGGCGTCACCGCCGACGAGTTCGGCTTCGTCACCTTCGTGACCACCGCCGTGCTGCTGGACGGCCGTGACGACGTCGCCGCCACGAACCCCGAGCCGGGGCGCTTCATCCTCAACTTCAACGTCGAGGACGCCGCGGCCACGGTGGCCCACCTGCAGACCCTCGACGTCACCTGGATCGCCGAGCTGACCGATCGCGGACCGGGCAAGTTCGCCACCCTCGCCGATCCGGACGGCAACTACCTCCAGATCCTGGAAATGACGCCGGAGTACCTGGAATCCCAACGGCCACAGGGGTACGGCCTGTTCGGCGGTACCCTCCCGTTCAACGGTTTCGCCGTTGACGACATCCCGGCGGCGAAGACCTTCTACGCCGATGTCCTCGGTCTGGATGTGAGCGAGACCAACGGGATGCTGCGGCTGGCCACGGGCCCGACGAGTTCGACGCTGGTCTACCCGCGACCGAACCATGTGCCGGCCACCTACACGGTGCTGAACTTCCCGGTGCCCGACATCGACGAGGCGGTGGACGAACTGGTCCGCCGCGGCGTCACGATGGAGGTCTACCCGGGATTCGGTCAGGACGAGAAGGGGATCGCCCGGCACCGGCCGAAGATCGCCTGGTTCAAGGATCCGGCGGGGAACGTCCTGTCCGTCCTGCAATAGGCAACGGTTTCGCCGGTTGCCCGCCGCTGATGGCAGTCGATCGTCGGGGCGCGGCAGAAAACCCTCTGGTGCGCGCTGCCGGTGGCTGGCAAGGTCCGATCCATGAGTGAAACCGCCGCCGCATCATCCGAGTCTTCCACCGCCACGCCCGTCGCCGAGCCCCTCGCTCCCGTACCGGACGACAAGGACTGGACCTGGGTGCTGTCCAGGACCTGCCCGGAATGCGGTTTCACGGGAAACACCTCGACCGAGGAGGTCGCCGGGTTGCTGTTGACCACGGTGGATGCCTGGGGGAGGGTGCTGGACCGCGACGACCTCGGAACCCGCCCCTCGCCGCAGGTCTGGTCGCCGTTGGAGTACGCCTGCCACGTCAGCGACGTGTACGCCGTGTTCAGCCGCCGGCTCGCGCTGATGCTCGCCGAGGACAACCCCGAGTTCGCCAACTGGGACCAGGACGAGACGGCGTTGAGCAGCCGGTACTGGGAGCGGGACCCGGACGAGGTGGCCCGCGAGCTGCGGTACAACGGTCTCGCGTACACCCAGGCCTACGCCGAGGTGTCCGGCGACCAGTGGGAGCGCGGCGGACGACGGAGCAACGGATCGGTGTTCACGGTGCACAGCCAGGCGATCTACGGGCTGCACGACATCATCCACCACCTGCACGATGTCGGGGAGCCGCTCGCGGCCGGCTGACCTCGTCTTGCCGGGCACCGGTTGCCCGGCCCCGTGGGTCAGACGGTGGTCAGGCTGGACACCGAGATGACGGTGATGACCACACCGACGACGGTGATGGCCGCTGCGGCGACGGCCGGCGCGACCCGGGTGGCCAGCCGCAGGACCGACCGTGACTGCGCCCCCCGGGTGATCAGCGAGCTGCCGCCGAGGGCGAGCAGGCCGACCCCGAACAGCACCAGCGCCATCCCGAGACCGAAGGTGATCACCAGCAGCAGGGCGAAGGCGGCGTGCCCGGAGAAGAAGCCGGTCACCAGGACCAGGAAGGCGGTGGGGGAGGGGACGAGACCACCCGCCGCGCCCAGGAGCAGCAGCCCCGGACGGCGGATCGTGGTGGTGCCACTGCGATCCGGGCCGGGGTGTGCCGGGCCGTGATCGTGCTGGTCGTGGTCGTGGTCGTGGTCGTGGTCGTGGTCGTGGGCGTGGTCGTGGTCGTGGTGACGGTGAGGCGGGTGCGCATCGTCGTGGGCATGGTGGTGGGCCGGCTCGTGGGTGTGCGAGTGTCCCAGGCCGTCATGGCTGTGGGTGATCCCGCCGTGGCTGTGGACGATGCCGCCGTGGCTGTGCAGTGCGGCCCCGGTACGTCCACGCAGATGCCGCTGCAGCAACCACACCCCGGTCCCCAGGGTGAGCACACCGGCCGCGAGCTGCAGGATCGTGGTCAGGGTCGCCAGGTGCACCAGGTCGGACAGGGAGTAGAAGGTCCAGCCGACGGCGATCACCAGCACGGAGATCGTGTGCATCAGCGCGACCGACCCGCTCAGCCAGACCGCATCCCGCAGTCGGCCCTTGTCACCGACCAGGTAGGCCGCCGCGAGGGTCTTGCCGTGACCCGGGCCGACGGCATGGGCCGCGCCGGCCAGGAACGCGAACAGGAAGGCCGCCGGCGCGAAACCCGATGCGTTGACCAGACCTTGGAGCCTTTCGGTGAAATCCATCAGATCCGCCTCTTCCTCGTCCTGAGCCAGATGGTGACGCCGGCGATGACGGCCAGGCCGCCGCCGACCGCCGCGAGCTGGACCGCCGCACCGCGACCGAGGTCCGTCCCGGCGGCCACCGGGTCGGCCGGCCCGAGGGCAGCCACCTCCGAGGCGGGCACAGCAGCCGGCTTGCCGGAACCGGCAGTCGCCCCGGGCACCGCGGTCCCGGCCGGCGCGGAACTGCCGCTGGTGGCCGGGGCGGAACCGCCGGTGGCGGTCCCGAGAACCCAATCGTGCACGGCACTCTCGCCGTTGTAGACGGCCCGCTGACCGTCCGGTCCGGTCGCCAGGGTTCGGTAGGCCGGGTGCAGGTCGTTGAGCATGTCCAGGGACACCGCCGCGTTGCCGAGTGGCCCGGGGCACCGGTAGTTCACGGTGGCGCCGTCGTCGGCCAAACGACTCAAGGGCTCCACCTCGCCCACGCACGCCAGGCCCTGGTTCAGGATCGTGATGTGCTGCAACACATACCGGTGGAAGGCCGGCGCCGCTGCCACCAGGGCGTCGTCACCGTCCTCGTAGAAGACCGCGCCGTCGAGGGTCACCCGGTCCGCCGGGAGCACATCCAGAGCCACTGCCAGGTAGGAGATGTCGTCGGTGCCGCCGAAACGCCAGCGCACCTGAACGGTGTCCGCGCCGGTGACGGTGATCGACGCGGTCTGGGGCGGACCGAAGGGGTGGGCCTGCGCGGGGGGCGGTGGGGCCGTGAGCAGGAGCGTCGCAGCGAGCGCGCCGACGAGGGCTCCGGAGCGGAGGGTGGGCAGGGCCAGGGACACGGACTGCTCTCAGTTCTCGAGCACGGCAGGGCACAACAGGGGACGGCGGACACATCGGGGAAGCAGGTGGCGCGCGGCGAACTCTGGCACCGGCAGGCGAAGGCCAGGGTTCCGGATCCGGGCGTGTGGCCGTCCGGGTGGTGAACACCAGGGTGCAGTTCGGCCGGACTCCGGCGGTTCGTTGCGCCGCAGGACTTCCCGATCACGACCATCACCAAGACTTCACTTCGCCGACATCCCTGCGCCGGTAATGCGGATCGCTGTGTTCACGGCAGGCTCGCACTGTTCTCCCTGCCGCTGGGCTCCCCGGTCACACCGTTTCGGTGCAGGGAGCTGAATTCGTCTACCTGTCAAAGGTTCTCCTCCCATGGTGTCTGCCTCCACGCCGCTCGGCCGTTGGTGGCAGCTCCCCGGGTCCGTGATGCGGGTCGCCGTCGCGGTGGCCCTGGTGCTCACCCTCTCCGGAGGTCTCGGTGCCGGGACCGCGGGTGCGGCGGGTGCGGTCTCCGAGATCCCGGCCGAGCCCGAACCCACCACCGTCGACGACCCCGGCCCGTCGGTGGGTGTCACGGCGCACTTCCGACGGCACTGTCGGGCGGTCGAGGGCACCGGGAACTCCGCCCACCCCCCACCGCCTGATCTCGTGGGAACCGTCGCACCCCTCGTTCCCCATCACGGGTCTGCCGCCGGCGGGATCCCGGGCAACCACCTGCCCGACGGGCCGCCGTTGACCCTGCGCGCCCTGCCCTCGGCCGTGGCCGTCACCGGGCCCATCATCCTGCTCGCCTCGGCGGCGTCCGTGTTCTGGCACCGCAGACGCGCCGACGACCGGCGGCCGACCTGGCCGACGGGCACCGGGTCGCGGCGCGCGGTCCGGGGGCAGCTGAGCCCCACCCGGCGCGATCGCATCGCGCCCCACCGTTCCTGCTGTCCCGGCGTGACACCGCCGGACCGCGGCACCCCGGCGAGAGCGCCGGGGTGGGCCCACAGGTCATCAGTACGAGAAGGAGTCATGTTGTGACACAACGTCAGAAACCTCACTCCAGGGGCCGGCGGCGCACCGTCGCCGCAACCCTGGGGTTGGCCCTCGCGTTCGGCGGGCTGGTCCCGCCGACGGGTGCGGCTGCGGCAGCGCCTCCCGCAGCAGCTCCCGCAGCGGCACCTGCAACTGCGGCCCCCGCGGCCCCCGTCGCCGACATCCTCGATGTCGACTTCACCGGGAGCGGGGGCGCACCGGTGGACCATGCGCAGAACCGGGCGGGCACCGTGAAGAGTGCCCCGGTCTACGGGGTCGACTCCCACCTCAATCGCACGGTCGCCTCCTTCGACGGTGTGGACGACGGGGTGGTGTACGCGTTGTCGGATGCCTGGGATGCCAACCACACCCCCAACATCACCAAGTCGGTTTCGGTGGAATGCGTGTTCCGCTTCGATGCCGCCCTGCCCGTCACGGCCGAGAAGGACGTCTGCTCGGGCAAACAGACCGGCGGCTACGCGATCCGGGTCACCGGTTCGACGGTCCAGGCGCAGTTCTACATCGGCGGGGCCTACCAGTACGCGACCGCTCCGATCGAGTCGAACACCTGGTACCACACGGTTTCCGTGTACGACGGCAGTGCCATCACCTTGTACGTCAACGGTCTCGTCGCCGCGACGACCCCGGTCACCGGTGTGGTCGGAGCGCCGCCGGGCGGCTACTTCGGGATCGGCGCCGACACCACCGCCGCCGGCGCGATCGAGTTCCCGGCGAAGGTCAGCATCGCGAATGTGCGGTTGTTCAGTCAGCCGTTGACCGCTGCCCAGGTGACCGCCCTGAACCTGGCCTCCGGTGTGGCCGGGAAGGGGCCGTCCGGGGACATCCTCGACATCAGCTTCGCCGGCGGGGTCGCGGTGGACGCCGCACAGAACCTGCCGCCGAAGATCTGGGGCGCACCGACTTTCGGTACCGATGCGAAGCTGCGATCGACACCGACCGGGATCCTCGGGGTCGACGGTGTGGATGACGCGGTCTCCTTCGAGGTCGACCCGTGGGCCAAGCTCGCCACCGGTTTCAGCATCGAGTGCGTCTTCCGTATCGACGCGGCCATGCCGGTCAGCGGCGAGAAGGACCTGTGCTCGGACAAGGAGTCCGGAGGGTTCTCGATCTACCTCAACGGGGCGAACCTGGGCACCATGGCCTACATCGGCGGCGCCTACAAGAGCGTCGTCACCCCGGTCGACGGCGGCCGCTGGTACCACGCCCTGTCCGTCTGGGACGGAAGCACTCTCACCCTGTACCTGAACGGTACGGCCGTCGCATCCACCGCGGCGACGGGTGTCCTCAAGGCCCCGGTCGCCACCTCCCTGCGTTTCGTCGTCGGCGGCGACGCGGCACCGACCGGTGTCGGCCAGCTCGCGCCCCCGTCGAGCTACGCCGCGGCGGGTGTCTACAGCCGCGCCCTCACGGCTGCGGAGGCCGCAACGGCGGCTGCCAGGTGGAACACCGCCCCGGCACCGCCCCAGGCGGACATCCTGGACGTCGACTTCGCGGACGGCACCCCGGTCGACCATGCCCAGAACCTGACCGTCACCACCTCCGGCAGCCCGACCATCGGCAAGGAGTCGGCGCTGGACAAGAACGTCGGGACCTTCGACGGTGTCGACGACGCCTACGCGTACGCCTTCGGTGACCAGTGGAGCAAGATCAGCACCTCGGTCTCGATCGAGTGCACCTTCCGTTTCAACGGGACGTTGCCGGCCAGCGCGGAGAAGGACCTGTGCTCGGACAAGGAAGCCGGCGGCTACTCGATCGTGATCTACGACGATCAGCTGACCTTCACCGCCTATGTCAACGGCGCCTACAAGTCCGTCGCCACCCAGATCGTGCCCGGTCGCTGGTACCACGCGGTCGGCACCTGGGACGGCTCGGTCGAGCGTCTCTACGTCGACGGCAAACTGGCGAAGGAGGCCCCGGTGACGGGGACCCTCGGACTTCCGTCCAGCCCGGCCCGCAACTTTTTCTTCGTCGGCGCGGACTCGGTGAACCAGTTCTTCGCCCCGGCAACCATTTTGAACGCCCGGGTGTTCAGCAAGGCGCTCAGCGCCACCCAGGTCGCCGCGCTGAACATCGCGGCCCTGGGTGAGACCCGCAAGGCCGACGTGGATCTGGTGTCCACGGTCCCCGCGCGCAACGCGGCGATGACCTCACCGGTCGACTTCGCCGTCGAGGTCCGCAATGCCGGCAGCGCCACCCGCTGGGTCTACACCCTGGACGGCCAGGCGATCCAGCCCGGCCAGCGGATCGGTGCCGGTCTTTCGGCCGGACGCCACACGATCCTGATCACCGCGGTGGACGTCTTCGGCACCGCCTTGAAATGGGAGATCCCGTTCACCTCGGCCGCCATCCCGGTCGGCGGCGGTGTCGAGACCGGCCAGGGCAAGGGCACCGTCACCCTGTCGGCGATCGCCACCGATCCGGACGGCGGAAAGGTGACCACCACCTTCAAGGAGGCCGCGGCCTCCGTGGCCGAGGGCGGTTTCCAGGGTGTCGTTCCGGTGCTGCCGGCGGCCCTGGAGTTCACCTACAGCGAGGGCGCGACCATCACCGGCAAGCAGAACGCCGACGGTGTGACCACGACGAGCCCGTCCACCGGCCAGATCCCGTTCCAGCGGTACGACGTGCCGGTGACCGCGGCCCCCGGCGACCAGCAGGTGGCGTGGACCGGCGTCGTCGACCCGGAACGGTCGGTGACCCTGCGCGCCTGGAACCCGACGGCGAAGCAGTGGGTGGTGCTGGCCACCGCCCGCGGCAAGGCCCAGGGTGACACCGCCCTGGCCGCCACGGTCCGCCCGGCATTGATCGACGGCGGAACGGTCCACGTCCTGATCACCGGCGAGGACCCGTTCGCCGACGACATCTCCCCGCGGAACTCCACCGCGGGCGAGGCTGCCAACCGGGACCACTTCGAGAACCCGGACGACTACGACTTCTCCCTGGTGCATTTCACCGATACCCAGTACCTCTCCGAGGGAGCGGTCGGTGGCACCTACGACGACTGGGACGGCATCGCCGAACCGTCGGACGTGGAGCTGGCCGAGGAGCAGGCCGTGTGGGCGAAGTCCTACCGCGCGAGCACCCAGTGGATCGCCGACAACGCCAAGAGCAAGAAGATCGCCTACACCGCCCACACCGGTGATGTGATCGAGAACGACATCTCCAACCCCACCGCCTATCCCGGTCTGGACGCCCAGGTCGACAAGGAGCTGGCCTACGCCTCCGGAGCCCAGAAGACCCTGGACGACGCCGGTGTGATCAACCAGCTCATCGCCGGCAACCACGACAACCAGAGCGGCAACGAGACCGGACCGACCTCCCGGTTCAGTCGGACCTTCAGCCCGGACCGCTACTACGACCTCGCCCGCAACTGGCCGACCGACCAGAATGCGTCCTACCACGCCTGGGACGAGACCACCGATGCCGACGGCAAGACCGTCACCCGGGGCAAGGACAACCAGAACAACTACGTGCTGTTCTCCAAGGGCGGGCTGGACTTCGTGGCCGTCGGTCTGTCCTACGGTGTCACCGCGGCCGAAGCCGCCTGGGCGACCTCGGTCTTCCAGCGGTACCACGACCGCAACGGAATCCTCATCACCCACGCCTATCTCGCCCCCTCCACCAACCCGGACGGACGTGGGGCCGGGTTCTCCACCGACGGCTCCCGGCTGTACCAGCAGGTCGTCGAGGCCAACCCGAACGTCTTCCTGGTCCTGGCCGGTCACGAACACGGTGTGGGCACCAACCTGAAGTCCGGGATCGGTGTCACGGTCTCCCACAATGTCGTCGAGCTGCTCGCGGACTACCAGTTCTACACGGTGTCCGCAGCCGAGCTGTTCCCCGACAAGGTCGACAGCAAAGGCAATGTCGACCTCAACGGTGACGGTGTCGTCGACCACAAGGGCACCGACCAGCTGCAGCTGGGCGCGAGTTTCCTGCGTCTGCTGCAGTTCGACGTGTCACGTTCGGAGATGAGTGTCGACACCTACTCGCCGATGCTCGACAACTTCGGGGCCACCGAGTACGACACCCGGCACCGGTACAACGGCTCCGAGGACAACATGGTGCTCCCGGTCGATCTGACCTCGCGCACCACGAGTTTCGCCACCGACGGGCTGACCGTGGTCGGTCCGACGAGCTCGGTCATCGGCGAGTCCACCGCCCGTTCCGGGTGGCCGGCCTCGGTTTCCTGGTCCGGCCTGGTGAAGGGCCAGACCTACGCCTGGACCTCCACCAGCCGCACCGTCGGCGGTGAACTGGTGGGAACGGTCGACCAGTTCGGCGGGATGTTCCTGGCCACCGCTGCCGGAACCGACACCAAGGCACCGGTCCTCACGGTCCCGGCACGGACCGACCTCACCGTCGGCGACATCTTCGACCCGCTCGCCGGTGTCACGGCGGTCGACGACTCCGATGGTGACGTCAAGGGCTCGATCCAGCTGATCGGTTCGGTCAACACCCAGGTGACGGGCACGTACGCCCTGACCTACCTGGTGGCCGACGGGAACGGCAACCAGGCCGTGGCACCCCGCGTGGTCGTGGTTACCGTGCCGAAGGCACCGGAACTGACGTCGACCTCGGTCACCGTCGGCAATGTCGGGGCCACCTTCGGCAAGGACCTGACCCTGACGGCCGCGGTGGTCCCGGCCACGGCATCCGGCAAGGTCACCTTCATGACGGGTGAGGAAACCTGGTGTGAGGCAACGATTGTCCAGGGCAACGCCAGTTGTGTCGTCCGTATGCTGCCGCCCCCGGGGGACAGCTACGTGGTGACGGCCTTCTACACCGGGGACCAGGCCCACAAGCCCTCCCACGCCTCATTCGTGTTGAGCGTGGACAAGGGTGAGTTCGTCACGGCCACCCCGGTGATCTCCGGGGCGGTCCAGGTCGGACGCACGGTGACGGTGAACCCCGGGACCTGGTCGCCGGCGGCGGTGTTCGGCTACCAGTGGCTCGTCGACGGCACCGAACTGAGCGGGGCCACCGGGTCCTCCCTGATCGTCCCGGCCTCTGCGGTCGGCCGGAAGCTGTCCGTCCTGGTGACGGGCAGTGCGGCGAGCTACACCACCAAGTACGCGCTCTCGGCGGCGACGACCGTGTCTGCCGCAACGCTGTCCGGGCCGGTTCCGACCGTCACGGGCAAGGCGAAGGTCGGTGTGGCACTGTCCGTCTCGGCCCGCACGTGGGTTCCCGCGGCGACCCTGTCCTACCAGTGGTACGCCGCCGGTGCGGCGATCAAGGGTGCGACCGGGAAGACCTTCACCCCCGGTGCGGCGCAGTGGGGCAAGTCCCTGACCGTCGCCGTCACCGGCAAGAAGGCCGGGTACTCCACGCTGACGAAGACGTCGAAGGCGACCGCCAAGGTCGTCGCCGGCACCTTTTCCGGCACTCCGGTCCCGAAGATCACCGGTGCCGCCAAGGTCGGTTCCACGCTGACCGCGAAGGCGGGGACGTGGAAGCCGAAGGCGACACTGTCCTATCAGTGGTACGCCGGAAAGGCCAAGATCGCCGGGGCGAAGAAGTCCAGCCTGCGGATCCCGGCCTCCCTGCGTGGCAAGTCCCTGACCGTGGTGGTGACCGCCCGCGCAGCGGGTTACACCACCACCTCGGTCACCTCGGCCCGTACGTCGACGGTCCGTTCCTAGTTCCACCCTCCTTGCCGGCGCCGCCCTGTTCGGGGCGGCACCGGCAAGGAGGTCCCCAGTACACCCAGCGGTGCCCGTCCACGCGGGCGAAGGAGTGACATGCCGTTCTCGTCCCCGTTCCTGTTCCCGGCCGTGGTGGTCCGATGAGTGCCGCGGTCGGCTCCGTCCTGTCCTCCGCCACCGCCCGTGAGGCCCAGCCCTTCCGGGTCCGGCTGGGGTTCACCTTCGCCGTCATCGCCGCCCTGCACCTGGTGGCGATTGGCCTGCTGCTGACCAACATCTTCAGCAGTGGCGCGGCCGCCGTCACCGTCGGGGCGGCGCTGTTCGCCTACGGCCGCGGTGCCATCCACTCCATGGACTTCGACCACGTCAGCATGATCGACAACTCGACCCGCAAGTTCGTCGCGGAGGGCCGTCGCCCCGCCTCGGTCGGACTGGCATTCTCGGCGGGCCACTCCACCGTCGTGCTGGTCACCGGCATCCTCGTGGTGTCGGGTTCCGGGGTGGTGAACACCTTGTTGGACGGTGATTCCACCGCGGCCAGGGTCCTGGGCATCGTCGGCCTGTCTGTGTCCGGCCTGTACCTGCTGCTGGTGGCCGTCAACAACTCGGCCACCTTCTGGACAGCCTGGAAACTGCGGCGAGCGCTCCGCGCCGACCCGCGCCTCCAGGTGCCGGCCGATGTGTTCACCCCTCGGGGACCGGCCGCCCGGCTGATGGCCGCCCCGCTGCGCCGGGTCAAACACCCCCGGCACATCTACGGTCTCGGGTTCCTGTTCGGCCTCGGGTTCGACACCGCCTCCACCATCGGCATCCTGATGGTGACCGGTGCCGCCGCGATCGCCGGTGCACCGCCGCTGGCGCTGCTGTCGCTGCCGTTCCTGTTCGCTGCGGCGATGACCCTGGGGGACACCGTGAACGGTCTGATGATGCTGAAGATGTACGAGACGGCCGATGCCGATCCCGTCCGGAAGATCAACTACAACCTGGTGGTCACCGGGGTCAGTGTGCTGTCGGCGCTGACGGTGGGGGTCCTCGCGGTGTCTGCCCTGCTCGCCGACGAGGCAGGGGTGGAGGTCGGGCCGCTCCAGGCCGTGGCCCGAATCGACACCGAGTACTTCGGGTACGTGCTGGTCGCGGTGTTCGCCGTCATCGGTGCGGTGGCCGCCCTGCGGTGGCGGGGTCGCCGGTCGGCCTGACCCCTGTTCTCTGACCCCTGTTCTCTGATCCCTGTTCCCGCGCACCGTGTTGCTCCTCGCGCACGAAACATCGTGCGCGAGGAAGGGGAACGTGCGCGGGAACGTCGGGGTCGTTCAGCTGGTCTCGGTGACGGCGTAGAGCCGCTGCCGTGAGGAGGCGATGACGGCGGTCGGACGGCCGCCGTGGGTGGTGAGCCCGGTCAGGACCTGCGGGGTCGAGGTCGCGGGGGAGGCGTAGCGGGAGGACCACACACCCGCCCGTTTCTCCACCGCGAGCACCCGGCCCGCGCCCGTCACCCAGGCGGCGGACAGTGTGCCCTCGCCCACCGTCAGGCGCGGGCGGAGGTTCTGCACCCCGCCCACCGCGAAGGACTTCACCGTGCTGCGGCCGCCCTTCGTCGCGGCCAGCATGGTGCTGCCGTCACGGTTCCAGACCACGTAGGTGCCGACGGCGGACACCGTCACCTCGGGCCAGAAGTTGAAGTATCCCGCCGTGACGAAGGACCGGGAGCTCCACCCGCCGGTCGGCCCGTGGGTGGCGATCCGCAGATCCGTCTGAGCGCCGCCGTCACCGAAGTCCGAACCGCCCCGGGTCCAGACCAGGGTCAGCGGGAAGGAGGTGCCGGAGGTGAAGGCAAGGCTCGGCGCTCCGTCCCATGGTGTCGAGGTGGTGACCCTGGTGCGGGTGGCCGGGCCGGTGAAGGTCTGCGCCTGGAAGAGGTCGGTCTGGTCGAACTCGTCTCCCGGTGTGCCGTCGGCTGCCACGTGCTCGCGCCAGACCGCCCAGTACTGGCCGTCCCGGGCGACGAGTGCGCCCTGGGCGAGGGAGCCGTCAGGCCCGACGTGGGTGGACAGGGTTGTTCCGGCCGAGACGATGCCGGAGTTGGACCGGGTGACCACCCGCAGGTCCAGGCCCGGGTACTGCACGTAGAGCAGGTAACTGCCGGTGCTGTCCACGGCGGCCGCGAGCGGGAATCCGTGCAGGCCGGTGGCCCGCCGCACCCAGCTCCGGTTGTCCGGCCCGGTGGCGGCGATGTAGGTGATGTCCAGATCGGGGTTGCAGTCGCTGCCCCAGAGCGTGGCGAAACCGCGGACCCGGCCGGTCCCGTCGGTGGCGGTCTGGACGTGTTGCTGGTCGAACTCGCAGCTGGGATCGCTGATCGTGCGGGGTGGGGAGAAGGGTTTCAGCGCTGGTGCTGGTGTGGCTGATTCGCCGGGTGCGGGTGCGGGTGCGGGTGCGGGTGCGGGTGCTGGTGCGGCTGGTGCTGCCGGGGCGGGGGCCGGGGTGGCACCGGCCGGGGCGGGGGCAGGGGCCGGGGTGGCGCCGGCGGGGGCGGGCAGCAGGGTAGCTGTCAGCGCGGTCAGGCAGACGAGAGCGGCGAGGGTGCGGCGAGCGGTCATCGGGGGATGTCCTTGTCCGGCGAGAGGTGCTGGGCTGCCACGACCGGCCGACCGCGCTTGTTCCCGACAATCGCGCTGCTTGTTGCGAGCGCGATTGTCGGCAAGGAGCGCGGTCGCCCCAGGTCTGGGGCTGGTCTGGGGCAGTGCACGGATCGTACGGCAGCAGCCGTCGCCTGCGTCGGTTTCTGGGCCGAACAGTTGCTGGTCGCGGCCCTGTTGTATCGGTGTGCCGATCGGTCCGGCCACTGGAGGAGGCAATGCACAGGTTCACGCAGGCGTCGTCCCCGGGGCGCGACCGGACGCGCGCGAACGGTCACCACGCGGCTCCGGAAGTGTGATCGACCAGGATCGCCGGCAGCATCGGGCTGCCGATGACGTGGATCGTTGATCTCCAGGAGCGGGCGATCGAGGCCGCCGCAGGAAGTCGGTGCTACGTGGAGCGGGTGACGAGAATCGAACTCGCGCTAGCAGCTTGGGAAGCTGCAGTTCTGCCACTGAACTACACCCGCAGTGATACCTCTGAAAGTAAACCATCTGTGCAGGTCGGTCGCCAAACATCCCTGTTCAACCGGCCGGGCGGGCGTTCGAGGCGGTCAGGTCCGGCGCGGCGGGCCGTGCCACGTTCGGACCTCCTGGACTCGGCACCCCGGTCCGACGGCACTGTTTCACGTGAATCATCGACGGCCCGATAGGCTTTCCTGATGCTCCTGTCCGATGGTGACCTCACCGCTGAAATCGCCGCCGGCCGTCTCGGTCTGGATCCCTACGACCCGACCCTGGTCCAGCCGTCGAGTGTCGACGTCCGCCTCGATCGTTATTTCCGGGTGTTCAACAACTCCCGCTACACCCACATCGATCCGTCGGTCCAGCAGGACGATCTGACCTCGCTGGTGGAACCGCAGGACGGCGAACCGTTCGTCCTGCACCCGGGTGAGTTCGTGCTCGGAT
Source organism: Nakamurella silvestris (assembly GCA_003576535.1). Lineage (GTDB taxonomy): Bacteria > Actinomycetota > Actinomycetes > Mycobacteriales > Nakamurellaceae > Nakamurella > Nakamurella silvestris. The sequence continues at coordinate 90,104 of QXCQ01000263.1, forward strand.
CGACCTTCGAGGCGGTCACCCTCCCCGACGACCTGGCCGGACGCCTCGAAGGCAAGTCCTCCCTCGGACGACTCGGGCTGCTGACCCACTCGACGGCAGGCTTCATCGATCCCGGCTTCTCCGGCCACATCACGCTGGAACTGTCGAACGTGGCCAACCTGCCGATCACCCTCTGGCCGGGGATGAAGATCGGCCAGCTGTGCCTCTTCCGGCTGTCGAGCCCTGCCACCCATCCCTACGGCTCCGAGGTCTACGGATCGCGGTACCAGGGGCAGCGTGGGCCCACCCCGTCGCGGGCACATCTGAACTTCCGTCGCGACGACACCCGCCGCTGACGCATCCGCCCACCTTCGGACCGCCCCCACAGGGCCGGACGGACGAGGGGCGGTCCCGTACGCGTCCTGTGTCACAGTGGTGTCCGCTCGCGAAGACTCGGCGGCCCGCGTCGCGTAAGGTCCGAAAATGCAGGGATCGCCGTCCCCTGCGTCGACCAAGGGAGATCACTGTCTGATGTCTGCGCTCTCAGTCGTGTTCGGCCTCATCGCCTCGGCCCTGATCATCGTCGGATTCACGATGCTCGTCCGGGCCGGATTGAAGATCGCCGCGACCGTCAAACTCGGGCAGCCCGACCCCACCCGTAACGGCCCGCGTGGCCCTCGGCTGAAGAACATGGCCGTGGAGATCCTCGGCCACACCCGGATGCTGAAGTGGGGCATCGTCGGTGTCGCCCACTGGTTCGTCATGGTCGGATTCGGTGCCTTGGTGCTGACGCTGGTCGAGGCGGTCGGTGAGACCTGGTACCCGGAGTTCGAGCTGCCGCTCATCGGCCACTGGTCCCTGTGGGGCCTGTTCGTCGAGCTGATCGCGCTGACCACGATCCTCGGCATCAGCACCCTCATCTTCATCCGGCAGAAGAACCATCCGCGCAAGGCCGACCGCAAGTCCCGGTTCGCCGGGTCGAACTTCGCCCAGGCCTACTTCGTCGAGTTCATCATCGGCTCCATCGGCGTCTGCATCTTCCTGATCCGCGGTTTCAAGGCGGCCACCGGGAACCTGCCCTACCCGACCTGGGCAGCGCCGATCTCGCACGGCCTCGGCAACATCCTGCCCGCGTCACTGACGGCGATCTCCGTCGTCGCCCTGATCAAGGTTGTGCTGTCGATGGTCTGGGCCATCGTGATCGCGCAGAACCTGACCATGGGGGTGGCCTGGCACCGCTTCACCGCCTTCTTCAACATCTACTTCAAGCGTGAGGCCGACGGATCCGTCGCCCTGGGCAAGTTGAAGCCCATGATGAGCAACGGTGCGGTCCTGGACTTCGAGAAGGCCGATCCCGAGGTCGACGTCTTCGGTGCGGGCAAGATCGAGGACTTCTCCTGGAAGGGCTGGTTGGACTTCAGCACCTGCACCGAGTGCGGCCGTTGCCAGTCCCAGTGCCCGGCTTGGAACACCGCGAAGCCGCTCTCGCCCAAGCTGGTGATGCTGGCCCTGCGTGACCACGCCTTTGCCAAGGCCCCCTACCTGGCCGCGGGTGGTGGCCTGGACGCTGCGGGGAACGAGAAGCTCAGTGACGCCGAGATCGCCCATCTCGACCCGCTGGCCATGCTCGAGGCAGGACGGCCGCTGGTCGGCACCGCCGAGATGAACGGTGTCATCGATCCGGGCGTGCTGTGGGACTGCACCACCTGCGGTGCCTGCGTCGAGCAGTGCCCGGTCGACATCGAGCATGTCGACCACATCGTCGACATGCGGCGCTATCAGGTCATGATCGAATCGGAGTTCCCCTCCGAGCTGGCCGGCCTGTTCAAGAACCTGGAGAACAAGGGCAATCCGTGGGGCCAGAACGGCCGCGACCGGATGGCCTGGGCGAAGGACCTGGACTTCGAGGTGCCGGTGATCTCCGGTGAGCTGGACGAGGAGACCGAGTACCTGTTCTGGGTCGGCTGCGCCGGGGCTTTCGAGGACAAGGCGAAGAAGACCACCCAGGCCATTGCCGAGCTGCTGCACATCGCCGGGGTGAAGTTCGCGGTGCTGGGCACCGAGGAGACCTGCACCGGTGACCCGGCCCGCCGGGCGGGCAACGAGTTCCTGTTCCAGATGTTGGCCCAGCAGAACGTCGAGGTGCTCAACGCCGCCTTCGGCGAGCGGACCTCGCGCAAGGTCGTCGTCTCCTGTGCCCACTGCTTCAACACGATGCTCAACGAATACCCCGATCTCGGCGGCAGGTACGAGGTCGTCCACCACACCCAGCTGCTCAACAAGCTGGTCCGTGAGAAGAAGCTGACCGCCGTCAAACGTGTGACGCCGGAGTCGGGTCCGCTCTCCTCGACCACCTACCACGACCCGTGCTACCTGGGCCGGCACAACAAGGTCTACGAGCCGCCCCGGGATCTGATCCAGGCCACCGGTATGGAGTTCACCGAGATGCCGCGGAACCAGAACCGCTCCCTGTGCTGCGGGGCCGGCGGTGCGCGGATGTGGATGGAGGAGAAGATCGGCAAACGGATCAACGTCGAGCGGGTGGACGAGGCCATCGGCACCGGGGCCCAGCAGATCGCCACCGGCTGCCCGTTCTGCTCGGTGATGTTGACCGACGGGGTGACGGCCCGTAAGTCCGACGGGACCGCACCGCAGGAGATGGAAGTGATGGACGTGGCCAGGATGCTGCTGGCGAGTGTGAAGGGTTCCTGATCCCCTCTCCCTGTTCCCGCGCACGTTGTTGCTCCTCGCGCACGATGTTTCGTGCGCGAGAACGAACATCGTGCGCGGGAACAGGGGTCCTAGTGGCTGGTGAGGGCGCTGATCCGGTGCAGGAAGGTCGCCGCATCGGCTCGTGAGACCGGGTGGTGCGGCAGGAAGGTGCCGTCACCCGGACCGTCCATGATCCCCAGGTCCCGCACCCACCGGACGTCGCCGCAGAAGTCCTCGGCCACCGCGACATCGGTGAAGGGCTGCGCCTTCGGCGAGCAGACCCGATCGATGACCCCTGGATGGTGGAACCGGAAGAACCAGGTCGCCGCCGCGGCCCGGTTGACCGGGTGGGAGGGCTGGAACTTGCCGCCCGCGACGACGATCCCGGCCATGACGAGCCATTCGACGACACCGCAGTACGGATCGGCGGTGAACACGTCGGTGAAGCGGCGGGAGCTGGCGGGGCTGCACAGCGGATCGGGCAGACCCGGATATCGTGACCGGAACAGCCACGCCGCCAAGGTCTTTCGATCCACCGGGTCGTTCGGCCGGAAGGTCCCTCCGAGCTGCGGGCCGGCGATGCCGGTGGCCGAGAGCCGGTCGACGTCGTCCCGGGCGGGCAGGTCGATCGGGACATCCGGGTAGATCGAGGCCCGACCCGCGACGGCGGTGACGTGGGTCCAGTCGACACCGACCTGCAGCAGCACTCGACCCTCCAGCGGTGTTCCGGGCACCGTCATCGGCACCGGGATCGACGACGGTGCAACACTTCCCGTACCGAGCTGGCCCACCGCGTTCGAACCCCAGCAGTAGCCCCGGGCGCCGCTGACCAGGCAGCCGCCATGGGCGGCGATGCCGATCGAGCCGACCGGCTTGTCCTTGAGGCCGCCCGAGGTCGCCAGGGCCACCGGCAGGGGACTGGTGGTGGTGGAACCGTCACCCAGGGCTCCGTCCGTCCCCCGTCCCCAGCAGTAGGGGTGACGACCGGCTCCGGCGATCACGCAGGTCTGATAACCACCCGCGGCCAGAGAGCTGATCCGTTGCCCCTGCAGCGCCCCGCCGGTGACGGGCGCGGCCGGGGTGGTCACCTGAGCGATGTCCCCGCCGATGCCGAGCTGGCCGAAACCGTTGTCCCCCCAACAGGACACCGCCCCCTCGGCGAGGACGCAGCTGTGGTAGTTCCCGGCGGCGACAGCGGTGGCCGAGGCTCCCTTCACGCTGCCGGTGTGCTGCACCTCCACCGGGACGGCGGAGCCGGTGGGCAGGCCGTCACCGAGTTGGCCGCTGGTGTTCAGACCCCAGCAGAACGCGATCGCGTCGGCGATCGCACAGGTGTGGAAGGCCCCGGCGCTGACGGCAGTGACGGTTCGCCCGGCGAGCACACCGGTGGTGTCGACGGCGACCGGGACATTCGAACCCGCACCCGCGCGGCCCAGCTGGCCGTAGGCGTTCGCGCCCCAGCAGTACACCCCGCCGTCAGCCACGGCGCAGGTGTGACTGCCGCCGGCGCTGATCGCGGTGACGGTCCGGTGGGCCAACGGGCCCGTCACGTGCTCGGGGGTCGGGTGCAGTGCGTCGTCGATCGGCTGCCCGCCGCCGAGCTGGCCGGAGCTGTTGTCCCCCCAGCAGTAGGCGGCCCCTTCGGAGATCACGCAGCTGTGCCGGGAGCCTGCATCGGCGGCGGAGATCTCCTTGCCGGCCAGGGCATCGGGTCCGACCGCGACGGCCGTGAGCCGGACGGCGGTGGTGCCGTCGCCGATCTCGCCCCAGGTGTTGTCCCCCCAGGCCAGTGCGAGGGGGAGCGCATCGGCCGGGGTGCCGGGTGGGAACTCGGCCTGGGCCGAGGGGTGCAGCGGGCCGAGGGCGAGCAGGGCGGGTAGCAGCATCGCCGCGAGCAGGGTGCAGGCCGGCCGACGGTGTGGTCTCAAAGGTGTTCCTCCCCAGTGGTTCTCGCGCACGTTGTTGGTCCTCGCGCACGTAATTACGTGCGCGAGGACCAACAACGTGCGCGGGAACGGGTGTCTGTGGCACTTTGACGCCGCCGGACGCTGATCTGTTGTGCCCCGCCCTGCGCCGCCCCGCCCGCCCGCCCACCCCGCCCCGGCCTGCCCCGCCCCGGCCTGCCCCGCCCCGCCCTGCCGCCCCACCACCAGTTCCCGCGCACCGTTCAGGGGTCGGCGCACCCTGCAGAGTGCGCCGATCCCGAAACGGTGCGNTCTGTGGCACTTTGACGCCGCCGGACGCTGATCTGTTGTGCCCCGCCCTGCGCCGCCCCGCCCGCCCGCCCACCCCGCCCCGGCCTGCCCCGCCCCGCCCTGCCGCCCCACCACCAGTTCCCGCGCACCGTTCAGGGGTCGGCGCACCCTGCAGAGTGCGCCGATCCCGAAACGGTGCGCGGGAACAGGGTTGTGAGGCAGGGAACCTGCCCGCGGGGGCCAGGGCCCGCGGGGGCAGAGGATGCGACGCGGGAACCAGGGCACGCGGGAACGAGCCGGCCGTCATCCCGACGCCGATCGACCCTCGTCGCCCGTCCGGGTGTTTTCCGCAACGGTGCGTGACAGTCCACCCTGTTCGATGTTAGCGTTCACATCCTGCGACCAGGCGCTCACGGAAGCGCGCCGAACAGGGAGAACCTATGACACAGTTGTCGACCCCACCCGCTCACCGCGGTAAGCGACGGACCAGGCGTCTGTCCACCGGGCTGCTGGCGGGAGTGCTCAGTCTCGGAGCCGTCCTGGTACCGACTGCCCAGGGTGCGGCCTCGGCCGACACCACCACCGGCCTCAAGCTCTGGTACAAGCTCGACGAGACCTCTGGCACCGTCGCCGCGGACGCCTCCGGGAACAACAACAACGGCACGTTGGTCAACGGCCCGACCTGGAACGCCGGTCAGGGTGTCGTACTCGACGGCACCAACGACTACATCCAGCTGCCGAACAACGTCATCTCCACCTTCCCGGCGATCACCGTCGCCATGGACGTCTGGATCGATGCCCCGGCCATTGGCAACTCCAACTACTTCCTGTTCAACCTGGGCAACTCCGCCGTCTACCCGAACGGCACCGGCTACCTCTACGCCACCGACCAGGCCAGCAACCTCCGCGGCGGCATCGCACTGGGCGGTTACGCCACCGAGAAGGTCACCCGGAAGGCCCCCACCGGCGCGCTCACCCGCGGCGTCTGGAAGAGCGTCGCCTACACGATCAACGGCAACGTCGGCACCCTGTTCGAGGACGGTGCGCAGGTCGGAACGGCCACCAACGCCGACACCCCGCTGCCGTCCGCCCTCGGCGGAGGTGTCACCACCGCGAACTACATCGGCAGGTCCGCCTACGGCGCGGACCTCTATCTCAAGGGCAAGGTCCGCGACTTCCGGTTGTACGACCGCGCCCTGAGCGCCACCGACATCACCGAGCTGGTCGGTGCCAAGAACACGGCAGCAGTCGCCGCGGACAAGGCCGCCCTGACCTTGGGCGACACCAGCGCCGTCGTCGACAACCTCACCCTGCCTGCCGCGGGTGCTTCGGGTTCGGCGATCACCTGGACCTCCAGCAACCCCGACTTCGTCACCTCGGCCGGCCTGGTCGAGCGACCGGCCCTGGGGGATCCGAACGCCCAGGTCACGCTGACCGCGACGATCAAGAAGGGTGCCGTCACCGACACGAAGACCTTCGCCGTCACGGTCCTGGCCGCCACCTCCGCAGTGCCGACGGCCGACCAGCTGACGGACGGGTTGAAGTACTGGTTCAAGCTGAACGAGACCTCCGGCACCGTCGCGGCCAACTCGGCACCCGGTGCGACCGCCAACGGCACCATCGTCGGCTCCCCGGTATTCGCCGACGGCGCGATGAAGTTCGACGGCACCGACGACTACGTCGCCCTGCCGAACAACGTCATGACGGGGATGTCGGCGATCACCGTGTCGGCCGACGTCTGGATCGACGCCGCCCAGTCGGGCACCTACTTCCTGTACAACCTGGGCAACACCGCCAGCACCGCCGCCAACACCGGCACCGGCCAGCTGTTCCAGACCGGCAACAACTACCGCGGCGCGGCCTCCCTCACCAACTACTCCGGTGAGAAGGGTGTCGGCAAGACCCCGGCCGCCGCGCTCGCGCGTGGCACCTGGAAGCACGTCAGCTACTCGGTGAACGGCAACGTCCACAAGCTGTACGAGGACGGTGTCCAGGTCGGCAACGCGACCGTGGCCTCTACCCCGCTGCCCAGCGCCATCGGCGGCGGTGTGACCACCAACAACGCCATCGGCAAGTCGGCCTACTCCGCGGACGTCCTCTTCAAGGGCCAGATCAAGGACTTCCGGGTCTACAACCGGGCCCTGTCCAGCGCCGAGATCGCTTCGCTGGCATTGCCTGTCACCAGCGCCGATGTGCCGGCCGCCAAGGCCGCCCTCGACCTGGGCGACACCAGCGGGCTGACCAAGAACCTGACCCTGCCGACCGCCGGACCGCTGGGCACCACCGTGTCCTGGTCCACCGGCGACGCCGGCGTCATCACCGCGGCCGGGGTCATCACCCGCCCGGCCACCGGCCAGCCGAACGGCGCCACCACCCTGACCGCGACCATCACCAAGGGCAAGGTCAGCACCACCAAGTCCTTCGCCGTCGTCGTCCGGGCCGAGTTCACCGACGCCCAGTCCGCGGAGGCCGCCGCCGGTGAGATCACCGTCGTCAACATCAACGACGTCCGGGGCAACCTGACCTTCCCGGCCACCGGCAGCTACGGCACCACCGTCACCTGGTCCTCGGCCACCCCGTCGGTCGTCACCGCCACCGGTGAGGTCACCCGACCGGCCTACGGCAAGGGGGCGAAGCTGGTCACCCTGACCGCCACCGTCAAGAAGGGCACTGCGACCTTCCAGCGCGAGCTGACGGCCACCGTCCGGCCGCTGCCCAAGCCGGCCGCCAAGACCGGTTACCTGTTCACCTACTTCACCGGTGAGGGTTACTCCAACGGCGAGCAGCTCTACCGCGCGCTGTCCGACGGCGACAACGCCGTGCGGTACACCGAACTCGACGGCGGCAACCCCTTCATCACGTCGACCTTCGGTGACAAGGGTGTGCGGGACCCGTTCCTCATCCGTTCCCCCGAGGGCGACAAGTTCTACATGATCGCCACCGACCTGAAGATCTACGGCAACGGCAACTGGGATGCCTCCCAGCGCACCGGTTCCAAGTACATCGAGGTCTGGGAGTCCACCGACCTCGTCAACTGGTCCGAGCAGCGCCACGTGAAGGTGTCCCCGGACACCGCCGGCAACACCTGGGCACCCGAGGCCTACTACGACGACAGCATCGGTGCTTACGTGGTCTTCTGGGCCTCGAAGCTGTACGCCGAGGACGACCCGAACCACACCGGCAGCACCTACAACAAGATGATGTATGCGACCACCCGGGACTTCGTCACCTTCACCCCGGCCGTCGTCTGGAACGACCCGGGTTACTCGGTCATCGACTCCACGGTGATCAAGGAGGGTGACACCTACTACCGGTTCACCAAGGACGAGCGCAGCAACACCTCCAGCACCCCCTGCTCGAAGTTCATCATCGAGGAGAAGTCCACCGAACTGCGTTCCACCGCCTACAGTTTCGTCCAGGACTGCATCGGCAAGGCAGCCAACGGCAATGCCGGCATCTCCCAGGGCGAGGGCCCGTCTATCTTCAAGGCGAACGACGGCAGCAAGTACTACCTGTTCATCGACGAGTTCGGCGGCCGTGGTTACGTGCCGTTCGAGTCGCCGACCCTGGACAACCCGACCTGGACCATCTCGCCGAACTACAGCCTGCCGGCACGTCCGCGGCACGGAACCCCGATCGGTGTGACGGCGGCCGAGTACGCCCAGATCAAGAGCGGGACCGTTCCGACCGTCGAGGGCCCGAAGGTCACCGTCACGGCTGATCCGAGTGCGCCGAACGGCGACAACGGCTGGTACACCGGCAACGTCACGGTCTCCGTTGACGCCTTCGGTGGCGGCCAAGGTGTGCTGACCGGCCAGGTGGATGTGGACGGTGCAGGCTATGCCACGTACAACGCCCCCGTGGCGCTGACCGTGGACGGCAGTCACACGGTGAAATCCCGTGCCCTGCAGGGTGATCTGATTTCCGAGGCCACCACCACGACGGTCAAGATCGATGCCACGAAGCCGACCACCACCGGTGCGCAGTCCGGCACCGGGTCGGTGACGGTCACCTTGACCGCCACGGATGCCACCTCCGGTGTCGCCTCCACCCAGTACCGGATCGACGGCGGTGCCTGGACGACGTACAGCACCCCGTTCCAGGTGACCTCCGGCGCTGCCGCGAAGGTTGTCGAGTACCGCTCGACCGACCTGGCCGGCAACGTGGAGTCCACGAAACAGCTGACGGTGGCGGCCGTTCCGGTCGCCGTGGACTCGACCACCACCGTGGTGGTCGCCAAGTCGACCATCTCGACGAAGGAAGATCTGGTCGTCACGGCGACAGTGACGGCACCTGCTGCTTTCTCGGGCAAGGTGCAGCTGTTCGACGGCGACACCAAGGTTGACGAGAAGTCGGTCTCCGGTGTGGCTGCGGGGAGTTCCTTCGCCGGTTCGGTCGAACTGCGGGACGAGCGCACCGGCAAGTCCAGCGGTCGTCGTACCTGGCACGCGGTGTTCGTGCCGACCGGCACGACGGTCAAGGGATCGACCTCCGCCCCGTTCGAGGTCGAGACCTACTTCTTCGACACGGT
>QXCQ01000122.1 GCA_003576535.1 Nakamurella silvestris
TCTTCGCCACACCCGAACCACCGGCATTATCCGTCGCGGTCAACGTCAACACCGCCGGGTCAGCGGCACTGACCGCGGCCGTGGTGGTCGGCGCAACAGTATCGGCCGGCGCGGCCGGAACGACCTTGAAGTAGTCGACCTTCGCCGTCGCCGTGGTGGTGGCGTTGACGCCGGCAGCGAACACGCCGACCTTGCCGGTCGACGCGACCGGGATGTTGGCGACCGTCTGCGCCAGGGCCGTCCAGGTCGTCCCGTTCGAGGAGTAGTACCCCTTGAACGCATTGTCCTGACGCTCCAGACGCAGCCACCAGACATCGGTGGTCCCGGCGTTGAACTGCGGCTGCGGCTGGACGAAGGCACCGGCCACATTCGACCGCAGTTCGATCCGGCGACCAGTAGCGCTGTCACGGACCAGATCGAGCTTGACGAAGTTCTGGCCGTCGGCATAGGCGATCAGACCGACCTGCGAGTAGTTGCCGCTGAAGGCGGCTCCGTCGATCTTGGACTCGATCACCCAGTTGTTGCCCGTCGGCTGCTTCTGCAGCAGCATGTTCGGAGCGACATCGACCTCGCCGTTGACGGTATCCAGTTCAAGGAATCCACCGGAGACCCGCAACTTGGTCGGGTCCGACCGCAGGATGCTCCAGCGGCAGGTGTCGACAGCGGTGCCGTCGAACTCGTCGTTCGGAATGTTCGACGATGCCGTGGCGTCCGGGGTGAGGCGGAAGTAGTCGAAGTCCGCGTTGACCACGGTTCCCACGCTGTTGGAGAAGGCCGTCAGACCGATCTTCGGAGTGCCACCGATGGCAGCGGTCGTCTTGCGGACGTTCGTCCAGCCGGTGCCCCAGGTCGAACCGGGCTCGACCCAGGTCGTCCCGTCAGCCGAGTAGCTCGGCTTCAGCGTCGTGCCATCGCTGGTCAGACGCAGCCAGACCGTATCCGGGAAGTCGGCGCCGAGGGCCGGCGAGTTCGCTTCCTGGGCAGAGCCGGCGACCTCGTGGGCGAACTGGATGACCCGCTGGGCCTTGTCCGTAGCGTTTCGTCCTTGGACGACCCACTTGATGTAGTTGTCGTCATCGGTGTAGACGATCAAACCGGCCTGCTGATACGTGGTGTACGCCTTGACATCCACCTTCGTGGTTGCTTGCCAGGCACCCGACGGCATCGCCTGCAGCACGATGTTCGGGACGTTGCCGCCCGCACCGTAGATGTCGGTCTTGCTGGTCGGGATCCGCAGCTTGCCGTCGGTGACGACCAAGGTCTGGTCACCGCGGACGACACTCCACCGGGAGTTGTCGAGGGTGGTGCCGCTGAACTCGTCGGAGAGGTTGCCGAAGCACTCGGTGACCGCAGGATCGACCGTGACGGTGAAGGTCTTGTGGGTCACCGCACCACCGGCATCGGTCACGTTCAAGGTGATCGTGTACTTACCGGCGACGGTGTAGGTGTAGCTGCCGTTGGCCGTGTTGACCTTGGCGTTGTCCGTCGTGCCCAGGTCCCAGGAGTACGACACCGCAGTGCCTTCCGGGTCCGTTGCCGCCGACGCCAGGGCGACGGTGAGCGGGGCGGTGCCGGTGGTCGGGGTGACGCTGGAGGAGGTGATGGTCGGCCGCTGGTTCACGGTCGCGCCCTTGCCGATGAAGTCGACCCAGTTGACGTTGGCGACCGCTCCGTTCTGACCGTCCTTCTTCGCCACGAAGTAGATCGTTCCGGTGGTGGTCGGCGGGTTCGTCAGGGTGACCTGCGAGTTGTCGAAGACCTGGTTGCCGGTCGTGACCTTGCCCGGGATGGTCCCCAGCAGAGTTCCGGTAACCGGGTCGTTCCAACGGACTTCGAAATCCGAACCGGCGGTGCCGGCGGCGCGGATGCCGATCGCGGTGATGTCGGTCAGGTTGACCCGGTCGTAGGCGAACCAGTCGCCCGGTTCCAGGTTACCCACTGCCGCGGTGCCGCCGGCAGTGTCGGTGGTGTCGGCGATGACGCCGCCTGCGGTGCCGGTGGAGGTGCTGCCGGCGATGCGGCCGGTCGAGCTGAAGTGCTCGGCCTGCTGACGTTTGGTCTTGAGAACGATGGAGGACGTTCCCGTCAGAGCCGGGACGGTTCCGTTGCCCTTGTCGGTGTATGAGACCTCGATGATCCAGAACAGGTTGACGTCGCCGCCGTGGCCGCCGTCCTCCAGCGTCTGGATGGTCGCGGTGCAACCGGTGGTCTCGTTCATCGGGTGGGCGTGGGAGGACCCGCCGGACACGTGCCCGAGCTGGCTGCTCTCCTTGACGGCGGAGCAGAGGATCTGTCCGCCGGCGGTGGAGCCGTCCTCGACGTCGGTCACCGACGCGGTGTAGGTCAACTGGTCACCGAACTCGAAGAACTGTCCGTCCTTCGGGCCGGTGATGGTGACGACCGGCCGGGCATTGCCCGAGGTGATCTGCACGTTCGAGACACCGGTCTTGCCGTCGCCGTCGGTCACGGTCAGCTGAACGTCCCAGACACCGGCCGCGAAGCTGTGCGTCGGGTTGGCCTGGGTCGAGGTCTGTCCGTCGCCGAAGTTCCAGGAGTAGGTCAGATCGTCGCCGTCCGGGTCGATGGACCCGGCGGAGGAGAACTGCACCGCCAGCGGTGCCGCTCCGGCGGTGACGTTGGCCGAGGCCTTGGCGATCGGGGAACGGCTGCCGGCAAGGTAGTCGATCCGGTAGATGCCGGCGTCGCCGTTGTTCTCCCAGCCCGAGCCCCAGTCGATGATGTACAGCGCACCGTCCGGGCCGAAATGCGAGTCCATCATCTTGATCTCGCGGGTGGCCGGGGCCGGCAGCTTGTGCTCGTGGAGCTGGGTGGTCTTCAGGACCGAGGTGGCAGCGGTGTTGGTCAGGACCGAGAACAACGTGTTCTTGTTCCATTCGGCCAGGAGGGCCTTTCCGTCCCAGTAGGCAGGCCACTTCACGTCCGACACCAGGTTCGGGTCGTAGCGGTACATCGGGCCGGCCATCGGGGCGCCGCCGCCGCCGATCTCGGGCCAGTCGGTGCCGGCTGCGTAGTGGTAGAAGATGTCGGCCGGGATGGCCGGCGGCAGGGTGGTCAGACCGGTGTTGTGCGGCGAATCATTGACCGCGCCGGCGGCACATTCGTAGGCGGTGCCGCCCGTGCTGGTGGCGAAGTTCCACCGGTTGTAGGCGGAGTTGTTGCCGGTGCAGAACGGCCAGCCGTAGTTGCCGGGGGTGTCGACGATGTTCCACTCGACGGTGTTCGCCGGACCGCGGTTGGCGTTCGCACTGTTGGCATCGGGGCCGTAGTCGGCGACGAAGACGCTGCCGGTCTTCTGATCGATGTTGATGCGGAACGGGTTCCGGAAGCCCATGCCGTAGATCTCGGCCTTGGTCTTGGTGGTATCGGACGTCGCCGGCGGGAACAGGTTCCCTGCGGGGACGGTGTAGGTGCCGTCGGCCTGCGGGCGGATACGCAACAGCTTGCCCGAGAGCGAGTTGGTGTTGCCGGAGGTGCGGGAGGCATCCCACGCGGTGCGGTCCGGGCTGGTCCGGTAGTCGATCGGGGCGTAGCCGTCGGAGGCGAACGGGTTGGTGTTGTCACCCGTGGCCAGATACAGGTCACCGGTGGTCTTGTTGATGGCCATCGATCCGCCGTGGTGGCAGCACTCGGCCCGCTGGACCGGGACGTCCAGCACGATCTTCTCCGAGCCCGCGACCAGGGTGTTCGTCGCAGAGACGGTGAACCGGCTCAGTCGATCGACATTCGCGCTGGTCGGGGAGTGGAAGATGTAGATCCAGTTGTTCGTGGCGAAGTTGGGGTCCAAAGCCATGCCCAGGACGCCGGACTCGTTCCCGGTGAACACGGGAAGTGTTGCCACGACGGAGGTCTGCTTCGTGGTCGGGTTGATCACCTTGACGGCGCCGGTGCGCTCGATGAAGAACACCCGCTTGTCGGCGGCGATGTCGAGCATCATCGGGTTCGAGACGCCGTCGGCGAGTTTGACGACCTCGTAGTTGGTCGGGATCGAGGCACCACAATCGGCCGGAACGACACCGGCGGTGGTGGAGATACCGCCCAGGATCATCTGCTTGAACGCAGCATTGGTCCAGTTCGTGGCGTCGTGACCGAGGGCGTTGTACGCCGAACGGCCGCCGTCGTAGTTCTGGCACCAGGCCATCGGGTGATCGGTGCCCATCGTCGATCCGGTGTAGGACCGGGAATCGATCGAGACCTGGACGTGGACCTTGTCCCGCGGGTTGGTGGTGAAGTCGTACAGCTCGTCGGTGAAGGACACCGTGTCGGCCAGGCCGGCGGTGGCCGGGTGGACCTTGTCCTCGATGAACAGCTTCATCGGCTGGATCGCCGGGTGGGACTTGAAGTACGCGCCGACCAACCCGCCGTACCACGCCCAGTTGGTGTTGGAATCGGACGCGGCATGGATACCGAAGTAACCACCGCCGCCCTTGATGTAGTTCTCGAAGGCGGTCTTCTGCGAGGCGTTCAATGCATCGTTGCCGGTGGTCGACAGGAAGATGACCGTGGAGTACTGGGCCAGGTTCGCCGCAGTGAACACCGTGGCGTCGTTGCTGACATCGGCGGTGTAGCCGTTGTCCGCGCCCCAGGCGGTGATCGCCGCGCTACCGGCAGAGATGCCGGCGGAGTGGTTGAAGCCGGTCAGACCGGTCCAGATCAGGATCTTGTAGTTCGCCGCTTCCGACTTCTCCTCGACCTCAAGACGGGCACCGGAGGAAAGCGACTGAACCGCAGCGGATTTCGCTGCCACGGCAACCGGGGCAACAGCCGCGCCTGCGGCCGGAGCTGCCACGATGGAGGCCATCGACAATCCGAGAGCGGTGGCCAGGACGGCTGCCATACCGCGGCGAGGCCGGCTGGAGTTCTTGAGGTGGAACGGGGTGGCGCTCGCAGCAGCATCCGCCCCGCCCCACCGTTTGCGGGTCATCGCTCACTTCCGGTGACGATGACGAGGGGTGTCCCTGACAACAGCAGGTGACACACGAGGGTTTCTGGGCATGTTCGGGTTCTTAATGCGCGAGGCATGAACCGTCCTTCCGACGACGTTGTACGAAGAAGAGGTGTCATGGCGCGCGCAGCCGCGCCGGGGATCCCAGGCACTCGACGGTGAGGCCCGGACTTACATCTACTGATCACAGAGCAGAGTCCGACCGAGCTTCCGGTCGATCTCGTCTTGAACGCTGGTGAGCTACTTCGTGACCGTCTCCCATCTGTGGCGATCCGTGTGCCTGCAGGTCGGGCACCGTTCTCACCACCAGCGGAGCGGGTGGTGGGCGGTATCAGGCAAGGCAATGAGGAGGACGAAGGGCGGCTCAGGGTGTTAACGCTCCCTACTTCGTCTGTTGAATGACTAAACTAAAGATCAGAGGCTTCTGTCAACAGCCCATTCGGGTGATGGCCGGCGTGTGCGGGAATGGGATGCCGAATGAGACCGGTCGCCTCCGTATCCTGCGGAACTCTGAACTCGGCCCGATCAGCACCGACGGATGGCAGAGGCAGATTTCGTCCAGGACCGGCACCGGTGAAATGGGATCAATCAGAAGATCGAACCGTACGGACCGAGCGGCGGGTCATCGACCCCGTAATGGCTTCGGTTCGTCATTCCGGGAGTCCCGCCTGTTCGGCCTGCCCGGGGGCAAGTGGTTCTGCTGTGTTCCCTCACGCGGGAGCGAATTTTCAATCCAAGCGGTTGTGCGAATCGTTAACATCTGTCAAGATGAGTGCTGATTGTTGACGCACCTTCCCTCCTTGAACCGGTCCGGAATACGCGTGAGTGATCAGCGGCCGGAGGCACATGCCTCCGGCCGCAATCCACGTTCGGTCCGACGTCGAAGTCGTGTTCGTAGCGCCTGCTGAGATGGCAGTGGACTCGTTCTAGTGTGCTTGACCTGCGCAAAGGCCCAGCGGGAGTGGCGGGCGTCCAGGACGGCACCCACCAGACCATTACTTTTTGCTGCGATCATTTTCCTCACCTTTCCTGCGAACAGCGCACCTGACAAGATCCTTTTCTGGTCCAGGGTCTGACAGGTGACACCCGGTCCTTGCCCGCAGTGCAACGCCCACTGCCTCCGGTGCAACAAGAATGGCAGCAATTGCAATAGATCCGACCTTTCGTATATTCAATCTGTGCTCGCGGACGAGTGATCGTCAAGGCCGTGGTCGCGTGAGCGATCCGGACTTTTGCACTCTTATCCGATTGATGTTTCTTCATGTAGCTGCGCCTGCACCCGGTCGGTTGCCCTGCGGCTGTGTCGGGGCATTTTTTCGCCCGGGTCGTCGCCATTTCGGCTTGCGCTTTGAATCCTGGCGACGTACACGCAGCGGTGCGATGACTGTCAGTAGCCGCAAGGGCTGACTCCAGGCACGGCACATTAGCCATTCGTTAAACTAAATCGGAAAAAGCACGAGTGCTGTCGGTGTCACTGATGCGAGTCGGGGGCTGGGACCGGACCGGTGTCCGGGGACTTGTCGGACCTTTGATCCCCGCTGTCGACACCTCGTTCCAGCGGTCGGGCGGGACCGCGCCACGGCGGGATCGCCTCCCGGACACCCGAGCGCGTTACCTCACCGCACAACGGCCCGATCAGCCGGCGGGGGAGCGTGCAGGACTGGGGGTCAGCGCGTGATGCGTGGGTGTCCGGTTCCGAGCAGTTCGCCCGTGAGACAGAGGTGGTGGGCGACCTGGATCAGTTTCCGGTTGAGTTCCCGGGAGATCTGGGCGAGCAGGGCGAAGGCGACCGTGTCGTCGGTGGAGAACCGTTCCATGATGATTCCCTTGGCCTGACCGATCACGTCGCGGCTGTTGACCGCCAGGTTGAGATGGTTCTCGCGGTGGACTCCGGCGACGGTGATCGCCGCGTGCGCGGCGAAGATGACGGCCATGTCCTCGGACTCGTCGTCGAACGGGTCGATGTCGGTGGACACCAAGGACAATGCGCCGACTGTTCGTGTACCCAGCGCAAGTGGGGCGATCAACAGGCCTCGAGCGCCCATTGCGCCCGCGCGGGCGGCGAATTCCGGCCACCGGTCGTCGGATGTTGCGTCGGGGACGACCAGGAGCGCCGATCCGTCAGCCACGTCCAACGTGGGGCCCTGGGCAAGATCGTTCTGGGTCTTGACGAACCCGGCCGGGACCTGGCCCGCCTGGGCCACGGTGGTGAGCCGATCACCGTCACGTTCGCTGATGATCGCCGCGATCACGCCGGGAACGGCGCGGACGGCACCCTCGGCCACCTCGGTCAGGACCTGCTCCAGGTTGTTCCGGAACCTCGAGGCCATGGCCTCGATCGCCTCGGCGAACCCCACGGCTGTCTTCGAACGGGTGTCATCGCTGGACAACACGTACCTCCTGCAACTTCTGGCGGGCCCCGCGCCGTCAGGCGGCCACCGGGCCAGCACGCTCCTTGACGGATGTGAGCCGCCCGGCCGACGCAAAGCCTGGCAGGGCAGCCCACATCAGTCAGCTCGACGGCTCTTGTCTGAACCGTCGTACCTGGGCCGATCACCTGTCCGGACAGGTGAAGACCATAGATGGTCGATGCCCGTGAGTCCTTGCCGCCAAACCCACCGGGGCCGCGCGTGGGGGCCGGCCGCGCGGGCCCAGTGGGAAGTTCGTCCGAACAAGTCACTACCTGCTCGACTCCGCCAGTGTCAGCCCGGATTCCGCGTCGAACAGGTGGGCGCGGTCCAGATCGACTGCGACAGAAAGACGTTCGCCTGGCGTTCCGGTGACGGTGGAGCGCGCCTTGACCCTGAGGATCTCCTTGCCCACCTTGACGTCCACCACCGTTCGGTCGCCGAGAGGCTCGAGTCCGTAGAGCTCTCCCGGCAACGTCGCGTCGCCGCGTCGCTCGACCGACACGTCCTCTGCCCGCAGTCCGAGCAGGAGCGGACGCCCGTTCTCCGCCATGGTCCAGCGGGGCCGAGGAAGGGTCCACCCTTCTGCTCCGACGAGTTGATCTCCTTCGACGCGGCAGGCGAGCAGGCTCATCCGGGTACTGCCCACGAAACCGGCGACCCACTGGTTGGCCGGTCGCTCGTAGACCTCCGCCGGAGTGCCGACCTGTTGCACCTGACCGTCTTTGAGGACGGCCACCTGATCGGCCATGGACAGTGCCTCGACCTGGTCGTTGGTCACGTACACGAAGGTGCCACCGAGGCTGCGGTGGATGCGGGTGAGCTCGGTCCGCATCTCCACACGCAGCTTGAGGTCGAGGTTGGTGAGTGGTTCGTCCATGAGGAACGCGCGTGGGCGGCGGACCAGTGCACGGGCGAGAGCAACACGCTGCTGCTCGCCGCCCGACATCTGCGCGGGCCGCCGTTTCAGCAGCCGCTCGATGTGCAGCAGTGCGGCCACCTTCTCGACAGCTGCGCCGATCTCGTCGGAGGAGGCCCGGCGGGCACGCAGCGGCGCAGCGATGTTCTCGTACGCCGTGCGCCGTGGGTAGAGCGCGTAGCTCTGGAAAACCATGGCCAGGTCACGATCGGCAGGGGTGTCCCCGGTCGCGTCCCGCCCGTCCAGGTGCACCGACCCGGCGTCGAGCTTCTCCAGTCCTGCGATGCACCGCAGCGTCGTCGTTTTCCCCGCGCCCGACGGCCCGAGCACGACGAAGAAGGACCCGTCGGGCACATCCAGGGTCACCCCGTTCAGGGCCTGTACCGATCCGAAGGACTTGTGCAGACCTTCCACTGTCACTGTTGCCATCAGGCCACCAGCTCTTCCGTGCTCGCGTCGTAGACCGGCGTCATCACGCCGGAATGCCGGAGGCCGACCGGCGCGTCCAGGTCGTACCGGACGGTCGGTGCTGTGCGCACCCGCACATCGCGGGCCCCGCCGTGGTCGAGCACGTAGATGATCTCGTCACCGAGGGCCTCGGCCGACACGACCCGGGCCGGGATCGCGCCCTCCGCGCCCGGCTCGGTGACCTCCAGTGCTTCCGGCCGGACACCGGCGATCAGGGTGCGATCGCGCGAGAGTCCCGGCGGTGGGGGCAGGAGCAGACCTCCGGCGCCGCGCAGCGCACCGTCGGCGATCTCGACGTCGATCAGATTCATCGGCGGTGAACCGATGAACGAGGCGCAGAACAGGCTCGCCGGACGGTCGTAGACCTCCAGGGGTGTGCCGATCTGTTCGACGCGGCCCTTGTTCAGGATGGCGATCCGGTGACCGAGCGACATCGCCTCGACCTGGTCGTGGGTGACGAAGACCATCGTCGTACCGAGCTGGGCCTGCAGATGCTTGATCTCCGTGCGCATGTCGGCCCGCAGCTCGGCATCCAGGTTGGTGAGCGGCTCGTCCATGAGGAAGGCCCGGGGGCGACGGACCAGAGCCCGGGCGAGGGCGACACGCTGCTGTTCACCACCGGACAGCCGGCGTGGCCGCCGGTCCAACAGCGGGCCGAGCTGCATCATCCGGGCGGCCTCGTCGACCCGTTCCCGCACCTGGGATTCGGGCATCTTCTCGGCCCGCAGCGGGAAGGCCAGATTGTCCCTGGTGGTCAGGTGCGGGTACAGCGCATAGAACTGGAACACCATGGCGATGTCACGTTCGGCCGGCGGCAGGTCGTTGACCAGGGTGCTGCCGATCCGGATGTCGCCGGAGGTCTGGCGTTCCAGACCGGCGATGGCGCGCAACGTGGTGGTTTTGCCACAGCCCGAAGGGCCGAGCATGACGAACAGCTCGCCGTCGCCGATGGACAGGTCGACGCGGTCCACCGCGACCGTCCCGTCCGGGTAGCGCTTGTGCAGGGTGGTCACCTCGATGCCGGCCATCAGCGACGCACCGCCCCGAGGGTCACGCCGGCGACCAGGTGCTTGCGCACCAGGAAGGCGAACACGAGCACCGGGATCGCGAAGACCACGGCGCAGGCGGCCACCAGTCCCCAGTCCACCGTGGTTCCACCGATGAGGCCGGCGATGGCCGGGGGTGCGGTGCGGACGTCTTGGCTGGTGGTGAGGAAGATGGCGAACACGAACTCATTCCAGGAGAAGATCAGGGCGAACACCGCTGTCGCGGCGATGCCGGGCACGAGCAGGGGCAGGGTGAACCGCCGGAACGCTTGCAGGCGGGTGTAGCCGTCGAGCATCGCCGCCTCCTCGTACTCCGCCGGGACCTCGTCGACGAAGCCCTTCATCATCCAGATCGTGAACGACACGTTGAACGCGGCGTAGACGAGGATCAGTCCGATGTGGGTGTTGATGAGACCGAGTTCGCGGTACATCAGGAAGACGGGGATCACGATGACGACGGGCGGCATGAAGCGGGTCGACAGGATGAAGAACAGCTGGTCCTTCTTGGCCCGCAAGGGAAACCGCGAATAGGCCCAGGCCGCCGGCACCCCGAAGAGGGTGGCCAGCACGGTCGAGCCGCCGGCCACCAGGATGGAGTTGAGGAACGACCTCGACACATCCGACGCACCGCCGTCGGAGGCGAAGAACACGTCCTTGTAGTGGGCGAAGGTGACCTTGAAGTCGAAGAACTTCGCCGGGACGGCATAGACGTCCCGATTCTCCTTGATCGAGGTCTCGAGAATCCACAGCACCGGGAACAGCATGGCCGCGGCGACCACGGTCAACAGGGTGACCTCCACGATGTTGCGCCCCCTGCCGCGGCGGCGGCGCCGCGGCAGGGGGTTGTCCGCAACGGTGTCCGTGACAGCGCCCGCCTTGACCAACCTGTCGCTGGAGATGGTCATTATTTCTCCTTCAACTTGGTCAGGTAACGCAGGTAGAACTGGGCCATGACCAGGACGACCAGGACCATGAGAATCCCGTAGGCGGAAGCGGTCCCGGTGTTGAAGCCGAGGAATGCGACCTTGTACACGTGGAAGGACAGTGTCTCGGTGGACACACCCGGGCCTCCGTTGGTGAGGATGTAGACCAGGTCGAACAACCGGAAGGCCTCGATGGCCCGGAACATGACGGCGATGAGCAGCAGCGGCCAGACCAGCGGAAAGGTGATGTGCCGGAAGCGGAACCACTCGGACGCACGGTCGATGGAGGCCGCTTCGTAGAGGTAGTTCGGAACCGCGGTGAGGCCGGCGAGCGCGATGAGCATGATGAACGGCGTCCACTGCCAGGTGTCGACCACTATCAGGGAGATCAAGGCGTTCGGCATCCGGGTGAGCCATTCCACCGGTTCCAGCCCGAGCGAGCCCAGCATGCTGTTGACCACACCGAACTGCGCATCGAACATGAACTTCCAGAAAAGCCCGACCACGACCGGCGACAGCATCATCGGCACCAGGAACAGGGTTGTCAGCACTCCCTGCCCGCGCCTGCGCCGCGAGATCAGATAGGCGATCCCGAAACCCAGCACGGTCTGCAGGAGGACGGCACCGACGACGTAGGCCAACGTCGTCAATGTCCGCTGATGGACCTGGGACGAGGTCAGGATGTCGACGTAGTTCTGCAGCCCGACGAATTTGGCGGGTTTGTCCCGCGTGACCGAGTAGTCGGTGAAGGACAGGTACAGCGCCCACAGCAGCGGGAAGATCGACATGAAGAGCAGCAGTAGCAGCGCGGGAGAGATGAAGGTGACAGCGAGCTTTCGGTCGCCGAGGCGGGTGGTCCGCCCCGGCGCAGGCGGCGGTGCGGACGCCTGCGCCGGCGGGGTTGTCGTGGAGCTCATCGGTCAGGTCACAGCCCGCCGCCGCTGGAGTCCAGCACTGCCTGCTGGTCCTTGGCGATGGTGTCGAGTGCGGTCCTGGGATCAGCGGCACCGTTGAGAGCCGCGTTCACGTTGGTGTTCTCGATGTCGATGAGCTTGGCGTACTCGGGCACGTTCCACATGTCCCGCTGCCGCGCCACCGAGTCGGCGTACACCTGGTTGAAGGGGGGACCGTCCAGGAACTCCGGGGACTTCAATGCGTCCGTGCGTGAGGGGACACCACCGGCTGCGGCCCACTTCTTCTGGACATCGGCCTGCTCGAACCACTTCATGAAGTTGAGGGCCTCCGCCTGTTGCGCCGGTGAGACGTAGGCAGAGATGTGCATACCCATCCCGCCGAGCGGCACCAGGTTGGTCTCCTGCGTCGGAAGCGTGGCGAATCCGAGCTTGTCGAGGATCTCCTCCTTCGACGTGCCCAACGTGGACTGCGCGGGATCAAGCAGACCGCCGCTCGCGGCGATCCACTGGAATGCGATGCAGGCCTTGCCCTGCGCCACCGCGGCGTTGACCTCGTCGATGAACCAGTTGCCGGACCCCTTGGCCGTCAACGGCTTCATCTGGTTGACCAGCACGTCCATGGCCTTCTGCCCGGCAGCGTCGTTGATGACACCGTCGATCTTGCGGTCCTTGGAGTTCCAGATGGTGCCGCCGTAGACGCCGTTGACCGTGTTGTAGGTGACCGCTGCCGCGTCGGAGCCGTTGGACTGGTGGAAGGCCAGGCCGTTGACGCCCGGGTTGTCGTCCTGGCACTTCTTCGCGGTCGCGATCATCTCGTCCCAGGTGGCCGGCGGGGTGTCGCCGATCAGATCCTTGCGGTAGATCATCGTCCAGGTGTCGCCGAGCAGCGGCAGCCCGTACATGCTCGCGTTCTCGTCGCGCTGCCCCGTCTCGGCCTGGGGGTACTGGCCGTAGGCTGCCAGCAGATAGGGGTCGTAGGCGGCGGTCTCGATGTTGGACTTGATGAAGTCGGTGATGTCGAGGATGTTGCCGTTGGTCACTGCCTCGCCGATGTGCTGCGAGTCCAGGATTGCGATGTCGAAATCGGTCTTCCGCGCAGCGAACTGGGTGAACATCGCATCGTGCCAGTTCGCATTGGGCACCGTGTTGACCTCGACGGTCACATTCGGCCTCACCTTGGAGTACTCCGCGTTGGCGAAGTCCTCCAAGGCCTGGGCAGCGGGCCACTCGAACCAGATGAAGCTGAGCGTCGCCGGGTCGTTGGTCAGCGCGGGAATGGTCGCAGGTGCCGTCGGACCTGCCGCTTTCCCATCGCTGTCGCCACCGGCGTTGTCACTGCTGTTGCCGCCGCAGGCCGCCAGGATCATGGCGGTGGCGACGGCCGCCGCCGACAGCCGTGCCTTCCGGCGGGGAAGGGACATTCGTCCCAGTGGTCCTGTGTATCGCATCTGTTCCTACTTCCTTGTCGGTGTCGCTGCGATTCCGGGTGTGGGTGGTGCCATCGCTGAGGGCCCTCCGGTGGCGACAGATGTCACCAGGATGTGGCGATGTACTGGATCTCCGTGAACTCCAGGAGCCCTTCGGTACTTCCTTCGCGGCCCAGGCCGCTCTGTTTGCTGCCGCCGAAGGGGGCGGCCGGGTCGGAGACCAGGCCGCGGTTGAGGCCGACCATGCCGCTCTCGATACCCTGTGCCAGCCGAAGTCCACGGGCGAGATCTGCTGTGTAGAGGTAACTCACCAGTCCGTACGGAGTGGCGTTGGCCAAGGCGAGCGCCTCTTCCTCCTGCTCGAAGCGGACGACCGGGGCCACCGGACCGAAGACCTCCTCGTGCAGGATGCGGGCGTCCCGCGGCACATCGACCAGCACGGTCGGAGGGTAGAAGTAGCCAGGGCCGTCGACGGGTCGACCACCCAGGACTGCTCGGGCGCCCCGGGCCACGGCGTCACGCACCAGGGCGTCCACCTTCTCGACCGCTCCGGCGTTGACGAGTGGTCCGCACTGGAAGCTCTCATCGGCACCGGGTCCGATGGCAATGGCAGCCATCCGGGAGACGAGGCCCTCGACAAAGGCGTCGTGGATCGGAGCCTGCACGAAGAAGCGGTTCGCGGCGGTGCACGCCTGGCCGCCGTTGCGCATCTTGGCGACCATGGCACCGTCGAGCGCAGCATCGAGGTCCGCGTCGGCCAGGACGAGGAAGGGGGCGTTGCCACCGAGTTCCATCGCACACTTGAGAACACTGTCGGCGGCCGTGCGCAGCAGGAGACTTCCGACCTCCGTCGAGCCGGTGAAGGACAGCATCCGGGTGCGGTGGTCGGTGAGCAGGGCATCCACGACAGGACCGGACCGTTTGGTGGTGATGACGTTGAGCACGCCCGATGGGACCCCCGCCTCTTCGAGCAAGGAAGCCACGGCCAGTGCGGTGAGCGGGGTCTCCGAGGCCGGTTTGAGGATCGTGGTGCAGCCGGCGGCCAGGGCGGGCGCGATCTTGCGGGTGGCCATCGCTGCGGGAAAGTTCCACGGTGTGATGAGGACGCTGATTCCCACCGGCTGATGTGTCACCAGGATCCGGTTCGCCCCGCTCGGGGACACTCCCAGCTGACCACGCAGTCGGACGGCCTCCTCGGCGTACCAGCGGAAGAACTCTGCGGCGTAGGTGACCTCGGAACGTGCATCCGCCAACGCCTTTCCGTTCTCCAGCGTGATCAGCAGAGCCAGCTCCTCACGCCGTTCGTGCATGAGATGGAAGGCCCGCATCAGCACATCGGCGCGGGCACGGGGTGCGGACGCCGCCCAGTCCTTCGCCGCGGCCTCGGCGGCGTCCACCGCGGCGATGGCATCGTTGACGTCGGCATCGGCGACCGAGGTGAGCGCTTCGCCGGAGGCCGGGTTGAAGACGTCGAACCGACGCCCGCCGGCCGCGGGGCGCCAGGTGCCGGCCACGTACAGCTCGGTGGGGACGTCGATCGTGTCGGAAACGGGGCGTAGAGCCGTATCCATGATGGTCATCGGGCGGTCTCCAGCTGGTTCAGGGCGGACGGGTCACATTCCAGGCGTTCCTGTCGCAGGGCCGCGCGGTCCCCGCTGTGGGCGGCTCGGACGATGTGTTCCAAGGCGTCGACGTCGAGGGGGCGCGGGTTGTTCGCCACCAACCGCTCGGCCTTGAGGGCCTGTTCAGCGGTCCGCCGCACCTGGTCGGCGGGCAGGCCGAGTTCGGCAAGGGTCGCAGGGATGCCCACCGAGGAGAGCAGGGCCGCGACCCGGTCGATCGCCTGATCGGCGAGGTCCTCCTCGGATGCGTCCGGGGCGGCTCCCATCGCCACCGCGATGGCAGCGAATTCGGAGATGCGGGTGGGCCGGTTGAACTCCATGACGTACGGCAACAGGGCTCCGACCCCCACCCCGTGCGGTGTGTGGGTGGCCGCGCCGACCGGGTACTGGATGGCGTGCGCTGCAGCCGTTCCCGCGTTTCCGAGGGCGAACCCGCCGGCGGTGGCCCCGAGCATCATGGCCTCACGAGCCGTCACGTCGGACGGATGGGACCAGGCGCGGTGCAAGCTCCCCGCGATCTGCCGGATACCCAGCAGGGCGTAGGCGTCGGACAGCTCGTTCTTGCCCACGAAGACACGTTCGTTGGGCAGGTCGGCAGTCGCGGGGCGGCGTACCGCGGTAAATGCTTCGACCGCGTGCGAGAGCGCGTCGGCACCCGCGCTCGCGGTCAGCCCGGGAGGGCAGCCGAGCGTCAGCTCCGGATCACACACCGCGGTGTGCGGGATGA
Organism: Nakamurella silvestris; assembly: GCA_003576535.1. Taxonomy (GTDB): domain Bacteria; phylum Actinomycetota; class Actinomycetes; order Mycobacteriales; family Nakamurellaceae; genus Nakamurella; species Nakamurella silvestris. The sequence goes on from QXCQ01000122.1 coordinate 15,418, forward strand.
GGAACGGGCTGGAAATCCCCACCTTGCTGATGCCGTGGGAGTCGGTGAGGACCGCGACGGGTGTCACCTCCGAACCGGTGCCCGCGGTGGTGGGCAGGGCGACGATGGGAACCACGGGGCCGGGCACACGGAGTTCGCCGTAGTAGTCGGAGGCCTGGCCGCCGTGTGCGAGGACCACCGCGACCGCCTTGGCGAGGTCGAGGCAGCTGCCGCCACCCATGGCGACCACGACGTCCGGGTTGATCCCGGCGGCGAACTCGGCGCACTGCGCCACTTGGTGCGCAGGAACATCGGGGAGCACCTCGGTGAACGCCGCCACCTGAACGCCGGCGGCCTCGATCAGACGTACCAGTTCGGCGAACTCGCCGGTGCTGCCGAAACGGGCGTCGGTGCAGACCAACGCCCGGGAGCCGAGGGCAGCGGTGACCGTCCCGAGGGCGTTTCTTTGCCCGACTCCGAACAGGACCTGTCGCGGTCCCCGCAGAACGCCGAACATGCTCATGGGTATCTCCGGAAGATAGAAGTGCGAGGCTGTGACCGAGCCGGTCATTTCCTATACGATTGGATTTGCGAGAGTATGTGGCAGCGGTCACGTCCCTGTCAACTGGTGCGTGTCGATGCCCAAGGAAGGGGATCCTCGAGACATGGAAAGCCAAGCGAAGTTCGAGAGCGGCCATCTGGCCTGGACAGGACGAGACCATCCGGCGCCCGGAAAGTCCCAGGGGCGGTTGGCCGACGAGGTGTACGACACCTTGCTCACCCAGCTGATGTCGCTGCGCATCGTGCCCGACACCCGGGTCACGATCGATGCGCTGGTCCGGGAGCTGGGGGTGTCGCAGACGCCGATCAGGGATGCCCTGAACCGGATGGAGGCCGACGGGCTGGTCGTGCGCGTCCCGAACTCCGGCTACCGGATCCCCCCGCAGATCACCCGGCAGCGGTTCGAGGACATGGTCGAGTTCCGGCTGCTCCTGGAGCCTGCGGCCGCACGGAGAGCGGCCGAGCACGCCTCCGCTGAACAGGTCGAACGACTGCGCGGGATGGTGGACGACATGGCGGGCCTGGCCGAGGGCGACGGGCTCCAGACGTACGGCACCTTCGGGCTTCGCGACGCCGCCTTCCATGATCTTCTCGCCGACAGTGCCGGGAACCAGGTCGTCCGGGAGGGGCTGGCCCGCCTGCACACCCACGTGCACCTGTTCCGGCTCAACTACGACAACCAGGTGCCCTTCCTGGCCACGGGTGAGCACGACGAGATCCTCGCCGCGGTCGCGGCGCGGGAGCCGGATGCTGCCGCCTTCGCGATGCGACAGCACATCCTGTTGTCGCGGGACCGGATCCGCCGGCTGTTCGACGAAACGGATGCTGCGGAGGATCTGGCACCGACGGGGGATTGACGTACTGACTCACAACAGCGATTCTGTAGAGAATCAGATCCGATCTGATTTCTTCCACTACGAGAGTGCAAGGAGAAATAGGTGCCCAGAGCGCTGCTTCTGTCCGGTGACGCCGCCGAGGAGCTCGACACGATGTACCCGTACTACCGCGTCCAGGAGGCCGGTTGGGACGTGGATGTCGCCTCACTGACACTGCGTGACGTCCAGTTGGTCATCCACGAGTTCGACCGCAACTCCGACGCCTACGTCGAGACCAACGGCCGCAAACTGCCGGTCGATCTTCCCTGGTCCGAGGTCGATGTCGAGAAGTACGACGCCTTGATCATCCCCGGCGGCCGGGCCCCGGAGTGGATCCGCGTCGATCCCGACGTCAGGCGCATCACCGAGCACTTCTTCGCCGCGGACAAGCCGATCGCCTTGATCTGCCACGGCGCGCAGGTCCCGGCGGTGTACGGGCTGCTCAAGGGGCGTCGAACGGCCTGCTTCCCGCCGATCGCCGGCGACATGGAGAACGCGGGTGCCACGGTCGTCGACGCCCCCGACGTCGTGGACGGAAACCTCGTCTCGTGCCGCGGCTGGCCCGACATGCCGCAGTTCGGCCGCGTCCTGATCGAGGTCTTCAACAAGGGCGTCAACGCCGAACCGGTGTGAGAGAGCACGGATCTCACGTGACCGTCACGCGCACCGTCACCGTCGCCGGCTCCCCGGTCCACCTTCTCGAAGGTGGCGAGGGGCCGGCGGTGCTGTTCCTTCACGGCTCCGGCCCGGGTACCACCGGGGCCGGGGCCTGGACGTCGACGGCTCGAACGCTGGAATCGTCGTTCCACGTGGTGGCTCCGGACCAGGCCGGTTTCGGGCGGACGCCGCTCCCGGCGGGTTCCAGAGGCGGATTGGACCTGTGGACGAGGTCGGCCGGGGACCTGATGGATGCCCTGGGCTTCGAGTCCTACGCCGTGGTCGGCCACTCGATGGGCGGCGCCGTTGCCATGGCGTTGGCCGCAGCACGTCCCGAGCAGGTCACCCGGGTGGTGGCGGCGGCGACGATGGGCGCGCCGGGGGCAGGGTTGTCACCCGACCTGGACGCACTGTGGGCGGCCTCGTCCGATCGGGCCGGGGCGCGCGACATGCTGGGCCGCCTGTTCCTGGATCAGTCGCTCGTCACCGAAGCTGCCGTTCAGGCACGCGCTCTCGCGATCCAGGAGGGGGCGGCAGCATTCGAGTCGCTGTTCCCGCCGCCACGGGCGCGGTGGGCCGAGGACCTCACACTGCCGCCGGCGACGCTGGCGCAGGTGCGTGCCCCCGTCCTGCTCGTTCACGGCGCGCAGGACCGGGTGACCCCGATGCCGGCGGCCACCGGGCCGCTGGTCGAGCACCTGCCCGATGTCCGACTGCACGTGGTCGGAGAATGTGGGCATGCTCTGATGGTCGAGCAGCCGGAGGTGTTCCGGGGCGTGCTGTCGGACTTCCTCGGTGGGGATCGAGAAACCTGAGCAGGCGGGCCCGGCCGAGCCGGGCCTTGTTCCCGCGCACGTTGTTGCTCCTCGCGCACGAAACAACGTGCGCGAGGAGCAACACGGTGCGCGAGAACGGGGGGACCGCGGAAGCGGGATCGTCGCTGCGTGTGAGCCAAGCCATACTCTCAATAACGGGTCGGTTACTGTCTGGCCTCAGGCCGCTCCGATCGGCCATCGACACCGACAGACGGCGGTAGCGTCGATCCCGTGAGTTTCACTATCGGCTTCGACCTCGACATGACGCTGATCGACCCGCGCCCCGGGATGATCGCGTTGTTCGACGTGCTCGCCGCCGAGACCGGGATCCCGTTGGACGGTCACGGTTTTGCGTCCCGTCTGGGACCGCCGCTCGCCCACGAGTTCGCCCGGTACAACCTCCCGGACGACGTCATCGCGACGCTGATCGACCGTTTCCGCGAGCTCTACATCTCGACCGTGATCCCGCTGACCACCGAGATGCCCGGGGCACGCGAGGCCGTCGCCGCCGTCACGGAGCGTGGCGGTCGCGTGGTCGTGATCACCGGCAAGTTCGGTCCCAACGCCGAGGCGCACCTGCGGGCGCTCCAGATCGAGGCCGCCGCGGTCATCGGCGAATTGTGGGGACATTCCAAGGCCGGTGCCTTGCGGGAGTTCGAGGCCGAGGTGTACGTCGGAGATCATCTCGGTGACGTCGCCGGCGCGCGGGAGGCCGATGCCATGGCCGTCGGTGTCGCGACCGGGCCGATCAGCGCCGAGGACCTCGCGGCCGCAGGCGCGGACGTGGTGCTGCACGATCTCACCGGTTTCCCGAGCTGGCTCGACGCCTACCTGCTCGCCACGGTGCACTGAGAGCGTTCCCTCACCGAGCCGGTGTCTCCGACCGGCACCTGGCCTGTGCAACGTGCACTGCAGATCTCATCGACGGGCCGACCGGGAAGAACTGTCATTGCCGCCCGGCGTGAGGCCCCCGATGCGACCAACGCACCAGGGGCCCGATTTCAGCTGGCCGTAGCGGTCCGGACCGTATCGCGATCGAAGCGCGAGCCTGCGGAATCGATGCCGGCCGAAACCGTCACGTCCTCCACCGCCTGTTCGACGAGGTCCTGGATCCGTTCCAGGGCTGCGACCGCCGGGATCTCGATCGTCGCGTAGGTGGGCCCTGCCAGGTAGATGTCCCCGGAGTTCTGCTGGGCGGCGTCGGCATCGGCCTCCCGCACCTCCAACGGCAGGTTGGTGGCTTTGCGGACCGCCGCGAGTTCGAAGAGCAGCGCAAGGTATCGCCGCCCCTTCTGGTAGGGCTGGTGGCGCTCGTAGGCCTCGGCGATGTCCGGATGGGCCTTGGCCAGACCCGGGAGCTGCGATTGGAGGCTCACCGCGAAGCTTGTCGGGTTCTTCACCTTGGGGTAGTACGGCAGGCGTTTCACATCCCGGTTCAGCACCGCGCTGCCGATGATTCGGGCGGTCGAATCAAGTGCGGTGACCTGCGCCTGGACGATGTCCTTGACCGCCTGGAACACGGCGGCCGGTACCTCGGACTGACGCTCGACGGTCAGCTGGAGAGCACTGAGCTCGTTGAGACGGGTACGGGCCGTGACCAGGTACTCATCCCACTCCGGCTGCACTCGTGGCCGCTCGACTTCCATCATGTGGTCCTCCTGTGCTCATCGGGCTGATCCGTCGCGGAGTGATCAGGTGGTGCACACCCAGAGGTACCCACTCGGCGGACGGTCAACCGCGTACAGACGTTGCAGGAGGTATTCGGGACCGCACCCGCGAGGGCTTGGTCGGAAATCGAGTTAGCGCTAAAGAGTGAAGGACAGGGGAAAGAAACTGCTCCGACTAGCCCTTGTTGCTACTTTCGGCCCCGTCGTTCGACGCCAGATCCGGCAGGTTCCACTCCTCGCTCGGGTCACCCGCGGCCTTCGCCTTGGCCGATTCCTTCTCGAGTTTGCGCGCCTTCAGCGCCGGGCTTGACGCCTTCGCCTCGCGGATCACCCCGACGAGGCCGACGGCCAACCCCACCGGGGCGAGCATGGACACCAGGTTGATCCACAGCGGCAGATCGGTTCGTCCGGTGGCGAACAGGACGAGCGACACCCCGATGGACACGATGCCGACCGCGAAGATCGCCATTCCGATCTTGGCCAGGGGAGCAGCCTGACGTCGGTTCGACCAGCGGGGAAGGGTTCCCGGGGTCACCTCGGCCCCAGCAGCACGGGCAGGCCGTGGTGTGGCCGAACCCGCCGCGGCGCCCGCCGGTGCGGCACCCCCACCGGCGGTCGGAGCGACAGTGGAACGGGGCGAGCGGGGACGTGCGGGATCAGGGGTGGTCACAGCCTCACAATAGTCGCACCTGCAGTGGGAGGCGGTGTCGCGACCGCCGGGTGACCGGCGGACCACCTCCGGGTGACCGCCGGGCGTCGGATGCGGAGAAAACACCCTCCGCGGGCCAGTACGATTCATGGTTGGAGCGCACGATGTTGCGCCCTCGGCGACCATGCAGGCCGTCGACACGACACAGACACGAACGAGATGGGTGACCAGGGTGCCAAGCGGGCGGGTGAAGTGGTACGACGCGGAGAAGGGCTTCGGCTTCGTCTCCCAGGAGAACGGCGACGATGTGCACGTGCGCGCCGCTGCGCTTCCTGCTGGTGTCCAGTCCTTGAAGGCGGGCCAGAAGGTCGAGTTCAGCGTGGCCGACGGCCGTCGCGGACCGCAGGCCCTCCAGGTCAGGTTGGTCGACGCACCGCCGTCGATCACCGCAACCATCGCCGCGGCCAACCGCCGTTCCCCCGATGAGCTGCACGGACTCCTGGAGGACGTGATCAAGCTGATCGACTCCAAGGTGCTCCCGGAACTGGGACGCGGTCGTTACCCGGACAAGGCCCTGGGCAAGCGGATCGGTGACGTCATGCGCGCCATCGCCGCCGAGCTGGACGTCTGACCGGCCGGCAGCGGCGAGGTCGGGGCGCGGTCGGGGCGCGGAACCACCCCGGCAGATGAACCGGACGTACCAACGGGCGGGCGCGAGTACCTCGCGCCCGCCCGTTGCGTTGTCGGTGGTACCGGTGGACGGACCGGTCAGTCGACCGGCGGCACGTACGCCTTCGCGGGGGTCACGGCCAGCACCCAGGTGTTGAGGGTGTCCAACTCGTCCGCGCTGGTCGGGATGAGGGTGCGCACACTGATCTCGAGGATCTGCTCACCCGGTTTCACCAGGGCCCGGTAGGTGATCATCTCATCCGGGCGGAACAGCGGCGTCCGCTCGGCCTGCTGTACACCGTCGGCATCGAGGTAGGTGATGTAGACCACCCAGAACTGGTCGCTGACCTCCCGGGGCACCCCGATCTGCACACCCTGACCCTTCCCGAGGGTGAGGGTCGCGATGACATCGGACAGCTGATCGGGGCAGCTGTACCTCAGTTGTTCGTCCTGGACACACCAGCGTGCCGGCGCGGTGGTGGTCCAGGCCCCGTTCCCGTAGAAGGAGACCTCGGGCAGCGGCGCGGCTCCGCAGGCGCTGAGGAAAAGGCCGGCGGCGGCCAGGACCCCCACGGACCAACGGCGGCGGGCGGTGACGGCGGACCTCCTGCCGGGGACGGGCGGCAACGGACGGGCGGTACTACCGGACATCACGGTTTCGGCGATCCTCACTCTTGAACTGATGGGTCATTCCAGCGGCTCGCCGCTGCGACGGTCCTTGGCGCGGGTGGGCAGCCGTCGAGCGCCCCCGCTGCGTTTGGTGTTCTTGCCGTTCCGGCCCGGCGAGGCGGCAGGTGTCTGGGTCGTCCGGTGGACCGTGGTCCGCTCCGAACCCGTCTCCACCAGCCTGGTCGCCTCGCTGTCCGGGGCGTAACCGAGGTTTGCCGACTCCGTGACGGACGTTCCGGTCGACCCACCCTGGCCGGACCGGACGGTGCCCGCGGTCGAGGACTTCCTCCGCCGCCAGGGCATCGTGAGGGCGGGCACCATCGTGCGGCCCCCCTTCACCATCCAGGTCTGGATCAGACCGAGGATGAGCAGGAGGCTGACGGTGACGAATCCGATGGTGTAGATCGTGTCGTGGGCCAGGTTGAGCAGCCCACCCAGGAGCAGGCCGACCACGCCGCCGAAGACCCAGGCGAGCTGCAGGGCCGTCTCCGAGCGACCGAAGGCCGAGGCACGGCTCTCCTCCGGTAGATCACGCTGGATCACCGAGTCCAGACACACCTTGGCCAGGGAGGAAGCGGTGGAACCGACCAGGCCGACCAGGGCCGCGGTCATCAGGCCGGGCAGGAAGGCGGCGACGACGGTCATCGTGAGGGTGGCGAGGCCGCCCCACAGCGAGATGACCTCGGGACTGCGCAGGGTCAGCTTCGCGCCGAGGGCGTTGCCGAGGAATCCGCCGACGCCGGCGGCGGCTCCGACGATGCCCAGCAGCAGCAGTTTGACGATGCCGGTCCGGTCGTCGTACTCCTTCATCACCACGAAGGCGATGAACATCGCCAGGAAGCCGGTCTCGATCCTGATGACGCTGTTCGCCCACAGGGTGGTCCGCACCGACTCGCTGACCACCGCCGGTCCGGACCGGGGCAGCCGGGTGGCTCCGTGGACCGGGATCTCGCCTTCGGTGGACTCCACCCAGGCAGGGATCCGCAGACACAGGGCCGCGCCGGCGAAACCGATCGCCGCCGTGAAGACGAGCGCACCCGCCGATCCGAACGCCCAGGTCAAGGCGGCGGCGATGGCACCGGCGGCACCACCGGCGATCAACCCGAAGACGGTCAGCCGGGAGTTGGTCTTGACCAGGGTGATCGCCTCGGGAAGGACCCGTGGGGTCAACGAGGCTTTCAACACCCCGAACGACTTGGAGAAGACCAGCGACCCGAGTGCACAGGGGTAGAGCGCCCAGGAGGCATCCGTGCCGGTGAAGGTGAAGATCATCAGCAGGGCGAGCACACCGCGGCCAACCATCGACGCGGCGAGGGCGAGACGTCGGCCCGTCTGCAGACGGTCGAGCATCGGCCCGATCACCGGGGCGATGAAGGCGAACGGGGCCACCGTGATCACCAGGTAGAGCAGCACCCGCCAGACACCCTGTTTCGGGTCGACCAGGAAAAGGGTGTTCGCCAGGGCCACGACCAACGCTGCGTCCGTGGCGTAGTTGGCCATCGTCGCGTAGGTCAGGTGGGCCAGGCCCGATCGGTCCGCCCCGTCCGCGGTGGTGGCCTTCTGGAAGATGTCCACACCGCGCAGGGTCAACTCCCTGCTGCGCATGGCGGCGACCCGGGTCACGGTCAGTTTCCGGGGGGTTCGGGTCGGCCGGGTGGTCTGGGAACCGGTGTCATCGCCGGCGGTCTCCTCGACCAGAGGCTCCTTGTACGGCGGCAGGTGGGTACCGCGCAGGGCCGGCGGGCGGTCGCCGCCCGGGGCCAGCACGGAGGTGGCGTCGACCTCGAGGCCGACCGGACCCGACGCCCGGGGGTCACGACCGTAGGTGGTCGCGTCCTCATCCGGGTAGGACCCGGAGGTCCGGGCCTGGGCGGCGTACGGGTTCGGATATCCGGCTTCGGGATAACCCGGGTTCGGATGGTCCGCGGCGGGGTGTGCCGGGTCGGGGTAGGCAGGATCGGGATAGGCAGGGTCGGCGTAGTCAGGTCCGGGATGGACCGGATCCGGTCGGCCCTGGGGCGGGTATCCACGTGCAGGCGGGGGGGAGGAGTACCCCGCGCGGGTCTGATCGGTGCCCGCCGGACGGGACGGGTGCGCCGGGTCCGGCCGTTGGCCGCCCGTCGGGGCCCGACCGGGCACCGGGTACCGCGCGTCGGGGTGGGCCGGATCCGGATAGGCCGGATCGTAGGGCTCGGCCTGGTAGCGAGGGGTGACGGTCGGGCGGGGCCGCTGCCCCGGACGCTCGTTGAAACTACGTGGCAGCGGTGCTCCGGGCAGGTTGGTCGCCCCGGGCGGCGGCACGGGGCGTCGCCGCGGCAGCGCGGTGGTCGGCTGCTCGTCGAGCGGCGGCCTGCGCGGGAGGGCCGTGGTCGGCCCGGTCCCGTCGTAGTCGCCGTCGGGCACCCGGTACTGCGGAGCGGGAGCGGAACCCTGGTCGACCGGCTCACCGAATTCGTCGTACTCACCCGACGTCGGCGCAGGCGGGAGCTCCGGACCGCCGTCCTGCGGTGGTCGGTTGTCGAGCCGCCGTCGGTTCGGATCGGCGGCCGGGATATCTCGGCCCGGAGGGTTCACACAATCATCCTGCCCCACCGCGCGAGGAATGCGATGTCCACCTCCCTATGGCGGGGGAGATTCTTTCGCCCGCGTGCGGCAAGATAGGGGTGTGATTGCCCCCCCGATGAGCGAGAGTCCCCTACTCGACGGCCACCAGCCCCCTGCCGCTGACGGCGCGGCCGCCGAGCTGACACCCCCGCAGATCGAGGTTGAGCTGACACCCGCGCAGATCGACCTCGCGCGGCAGGCCGCGGTCGAGGAGGCCGAGAACCCGGCTCTGGTTGGCGAGTACCTCGGCGCCCGGGCCGAGGACGATGTCGCGGTGACGGCCCAGTTCGGCCGCCCGGATGCCGCCTACCGCGGCTGGGCATGGTCGGTGACCATCGCGGTGCTGCCCGGCTCCGAACCCACGATCAGTGAGGTGGTGCTGCTGCCGGGCGAGGATTCGCTGCTCGCCCCGGCCTGGCTGCCCTGGGACCAGCGGATCCGACCCGGTGATCTGGGCCCCGGGGACCTGCTTGCGCCGATCGCCGACGACATCCGGGTCGTCCCTGCCTACCTCCAGTCCGATGATCCGGCGGTGGAGGACGTGGCGCACGAGCTCGGTATCGGACGGGTCCGGGTGCTCAGCCGGTTCGGTCGCGAGGACGCGGCAGCGCGGTGGCGCGAGGGTGAGTTCGGCCCGGACTCCGACATGGCCAAACAGGCACCGTTGAACTGTGTCCTGTGTGCCTTCTACCTTCCGTTGGCCGGATCCCTCGGCGCGGTCTCCGGGGTCTGCGGCAACGACATCTCCCCGGCGGACGGCCGGGTGGTCGACCAGATGTACGGCTGCGGCGCGCACTCGGAGATCGTTCTGGCGATCGAGCCGTCGAATGTGGGCAACGTGCCGATCGACGAGACGACCATGGACATCCACCCGAGGATCGGGCAGGACGCGGTCGCCGACGTCGAGTCCGAATCCGAGGCGGCAGACCAGCTCGAAGCCGAAGCCGAGATCGAGATCGTCGACGAGGCCGAGGCTGCTGCCGAGGCCGAAGCCGTCGACGAGGCGGTGTCGGTCGAGGCCTTCACCGCGGAGTCCACCGAGGATCTCTCCGCCGAAGCGGCCGCGGTGGCTTCCGAGCCGGCCGACGGCACCGACCCCGAGCGGTCGGACCGATAACTGATCCGGTGGTGCCCTCCCCGGACCGGAAGGTCACGTCCTCCGATCCCTTCGACACCGCCGGGTTGCGGCGTACCGTGCTGGACGGCTGGAAGGCATCCCCGGCGCGGTTCCGGGAGGATGCCAACGCCGAGGAGTCGTTGACCCTGACCGGGTACGCGAACCGGGTGGTGGTCGAGCTCGCCGCGAACGCGGCCGATGCCGCTCTGCTGGCGGGGGTACCGGGCCGACTCCGGCTGCGGGTGGTCGACGGTGAGCTCCGAGCGGCGAACAACGGTGCCGGTCTGACCGCTGCCGGCGTGGCGGCGCTTGCCTCCCTCCGCGCTTCGGCGAAACGTGACGACGCCGGCGGGGTTGGACATTTCGGTGTCGGATTCACCGCGGTCCTGGCCGTCACCGACAGCCCACGGATCATCTCCCGCACCGGTTCCGTCGTCTTCGGTGCCGACCGCACCGCGCGGGCGGTGGAGGAACTCGGCTCCGCCGAACTGGATGCCGAGGTCGCCGCCCGCGAGGGCCACGTGCCGATCCTCCGGCTCGTCTGGCCGGCGACGGACGCCGAAGAGGTCCCTGCGGGATACACCACCGAGATCCGGTTGCCGCTGATCGCCGGTGTCGACGGCCGGGCAGTCCTGGCCGCCGTCGGCGATCACCTCCTGCTCGCCCTGCCCGGCCTGACGGAGATCGACACGCCGGAGGGACTGCTGACCCGGGTCGAGGAGGCGGGTACTTCCACAGGTGATGGGCCGACCACGCCGCAGGGCGACGACAGTTCCACGGTTGACACACCTTCCCCGGCCGACGACCTGCCGCAGGGCAGGTACGTCCGGATCACCGGACCGGAGGGCTCCCGCCGCTGGTACCTGGTCGCCCGCTCCGGCATGGCAGACCCCGCACTGCTGGCCGGTCGACCGGTCGAGGAACGGCGCCGCCCCGGTTGGCAGCTCACCTGGGCCCACCCCGACGGTGACGCCCTCGGCCAGGACGTGATCTACGCGCCGACCCCGACCGATGAGGCCCTCGACCTGCCGGCCAGGCTGATCGGCAGTTTCCCGGTGGACGACACCCGCCGCCGCCTGGCCGCCGGGCCGTTGACCGAGTTGCTGCTGGCGGAAGCAGTTCTGGGTTACCTCGACCTGGTGGGTGCGACCCCTCCCGACGAGCGGTTGGCCCTGGTGCCGGCCGCGGGATTCGGACTGGGTGAGCTCGACGCCCGGCTGCGGTCGGACATCCTGGGCAAGCTCGGCAGGCACCCGTTTCTCACCACCGCGGTCGGTGCACCGATCGCCCCTGCGCGGGCACTGACCCTGCCGGGTGCCGGGCCTCGGCTGTGCGAACTCGTGGGCCGGGCGATTCCCGAACTCGTGGCAACCCCGCCGACCCGGGCGGGTGTCGCCGCCCTGCGGGCCCTGGGTGCGGGTTCCCTGGCGCTGCACGAGGTGTCAAGGGCCCTGGGCGGACTGGCCCTGGAGCCCACCTACTGGAGCGATGTCTACACCGAACTCGCCGAGCTGGGCCATGGTTCGGCGGTGGCCGAGGAACTCGCCGATCTGCCGGTGCCGTTGGCCGACGGCCGGACCGTGCTCGGGGCACGAGGGTGCCTGATCGCCGACTGGGCCGATTCGGATTCGGATCTGATCGCCCGGCTCGTGCGGATCGTGCCGGGCCTGCGGATGGTGCACCCGGAGTTCGCCGCCGATCCTCGGGTGCGCGGATTGCTGGTCCGGCTCGGGGCCGTCCCGGCGGGGCTCGACGGGGTGCTCGCCGGTGATGCTCTTGCGGCAGAGATCGCAGACCTGCGAAGGGATCTCGACGACGGCGAAGCGGAGGTCGATCGGGTGACCGAGCTCGGCGGCGTCATCCTCGATCTGATGGTGGCCGGGGCGCGCCTGCCGGAATCGTTGCGCGAACAGCTTGTCCTGACCGACGAGGAGTCAGAACCCTGGCCGGCCAACCAGTTGTTGCTACCGGGCGCGCCGCTGGCCTCCGTCCTGGCAGGCGATGCCGACCTGCCCGCCGTCGAGGCCATCTGGTCCGATCGCTACCCCGTCGAGGTTCTCGCCGAAGCCGGTGTGTTGCAAGGTTTTCGGATCGTCCATGATGCGGCGGCGGTGGGCCCGGACCATGACCTCCCCGATGAGGACGAATGGTGGGAGAACGAACGGCAGCTGCCCTGGGATTTCTGGGCGGTCGCCGACCTCGACCTGGTGGACGAGGGGCGCTGGCCCCAGGCGCTGGAGATCCTTGCCGCGCAGCCCGATTCCGCCCGCTGGGCGGCCGACGGGAGTTACACCCGCTGGTGGCTCGCCCGGTACGCCACCCTCGGCGGACGGGCCCCACGCGACTGGCGGGACCAGGGGGCTGTGGAGCTCGCGGGTCTGTACGACGAGCTGCCCGAGCCGGTGCCGCGTGCATCGGCGACCCTCGCAGGGGTCCGGACCGGGATTGCGGAGGTGATCGCCGATGACCTCGCCGGCCTTCTGCAGCGGTTCGCCGATCCGGCCCGGTCGGTGGCCCCGGGGCGGGTGCGTGGCCTCACGGATCTGATCGCCACCGCCCTGTCGACCGCGCACGCCGACCTGCCGGACCGGATGCGCACCCTGGCCGGCACGGTGGCCCCGGCCGACGAGGTGCTGGTGGTGGACGAACCCTGGTTCGCCCAGGTCGTCCCGCTCGATCGCGCGGTGGCGGGTGCGTTGCCCGGGCAGCAGTTGGCCGAAGCCTTCGATCTGGCCCTGGCCTCGACGGACGGGGAGTTCGAGCTGCGGACCGGTGGCAGCACAGCCGAGCTCGACCCGGCCGATGCCCGGGTGCGGGCGGTGTCGGCCGCGTTGGGACCGTCCTCCCTCGGGCGAACTGTCTGGCAGGCCGAGAGCCTTTCCGTCACAACGGGTGTCCCGGTCTCAGCGTCGAGGGAACCGGGTGCCGGCTCCGATGCGGTCATCTGGTGGTGTGCCGCTGGACAGCTCTGGTTCGACGGTTCCACCGAGGGCCTGGCCCGATGTCTGGCCTACTCGGCCGGGAGATGGGAGGACCGGGCGCTGGTCCTGGCCGTCCTGCGGGACCGCTGGTGGGAGTGGGCGGAGTAGGACGGCGGCCTCCGGGTGGGAGTCAGATCGGCGCGGGTGCCGAAACACCCGGGATTACCGTCGACCGGCCGGCATCGGGGATGATCGCGGTGACGGCGCGTGGTGTACGTGCCGGTTCGAGGAGCGGGATCATCAAGGGTGACGATCCTAATTTCGAAGAGCAAGGAGGCAGTCCGATGTCCGGCGACATGTCGCGATCCGCGCCCACCCTCGAGGTGGTGGCCGCGCTCGCCGGGGTGTCCAGGGCCACTGCCAGCCGGGTGCTGTCGGGCACCGGTCGCTCCAGTTCCCAGGCCCAGGAGGCTGTCCTGGCGGCGGCCGAGAAACTCGGGTACGTACCGAATCTCGCGGCCCGCTCGCTGGTGACCCGGCGCAGCGACGCTGTTGCCTTCGTGGTTGCCGAGGACGAGCGGACATTTTTCGCCGACCCGTTCTTCCCGACCCTGCTGCAGGGTGCCCAGGAGGTGGTCGCCGACCGGGGGCTGCAGCTGATGTTCATGATCGTGCGGGACGAACCGAGTCACCGCCGGCTGGTCAACTACGCCGCGGGGGGCCACCTCGACGGCGTGATGCTGGTGTCCCTGCACGGCACCGACACGATGCCCCAGGACCTGGAGGCGCGGGGTATCCCGGTGGTTCTCGTCGGACGGCCGATCGTGGACGAGCCGCTGCGTTCCTACGTCGACGCCGACAACCAGGGCGGTGCCGCGTCCGCGACGGAACTGCTGGTGGCCCGCGGTTGTCGGCGGATCGCTGCGATCACCGGGCCGATGGACATGGCGGTCGGGCAGGACCGCCAGGCGGGGTATCGGAGGGCGCTGGCGGACGCGGGGATCTCCTACGACGAGAGCCTGGTCGCCGCAGGGGATTTCAGCAGGGAATCCGGGGAGCGGGCGATGCGGGAGTTGCTCGCCGCCGAGCCGGCGATCGACGGCCTGTTCGCCGCCAACGATCTGATGGCGCTGGGGGCGATGAGTGCGATCGGGGAATCGGGGCGGAGTGTGCCCGGTGATGTGGCCGTCGTCGGCTTCGACGACACCCCGCTGGCGGCCCAGACCCGACCGGCGTTGACCACGGTTCGTCAGCCGATCGCCGAACTCGGCCGGGCGATGGCCCAGTGTCTGCTCGACCGGATCGCCGGTTCGGGCAGGTCCGAGCCGGTCATCGTGCAGACCGAGATCGTCCACCGGACGACGGCCTGATTTCATCCTTGACAACCTCGGGAACTGCGCTCATGCTGAAATGAGAGCGCTCTCACCGAAGAGGACGCCGAAAGGGGAACGACGATGTCGTCAACGGAACTGCTGTCGGCCGGGCTCTCACCGGCCGAGTCGTCTTCAGCGCTGGCGCTGCCGGTCGGCTTCCGCTTCGGTGCGGCGACTGCGTCCTACCAGATCGAGGGGGCCGCGGCCGAGGGTGGACGCACCCCTTCGATCTGGGACACCTTTGCCCGAATCCCCGGCAAGGTGCTCAACGGCGACACCGGGGACGTGGCCTGCGACCACTACCACCGGTATGCCGAGGATGTCGCCCTGCTGTCCTCGTTGGGCCTGGACTCCTACCGCTTCTCCGTCTCCTGGTCACGGGTGCAGCCCGGCGGTGCCGGCGCGGTGAATCCGGCGGGTCTGGACTTCTACGACCGGCTGGTCGACGAACTGGTCGGGGCGGGCATCGAGCCGGCGCTGACCCTCTACCACTGGGATCTGCCCCAGGAGCTGCAGGACGCCGGCGGCTGGACGAACAGGGCCACCGCGGAACGGTTCGCCGAGTACTCCGCCATCGTCGCCGCGAAGCTGGGGGACCGGGTGCGGTTGTGGAGCACCCTCAACGAGCCCTGGTGCAGCGCCTTCCTCGGATACGCCGCCGGGGTGCACGCCCCCGGACACACCGAGCCCGCCGAGGCCTTCGCCGCGGTGCACCACCTCCTGCTCGGCCACGGCCTCGCCACCCAGGCGGTGCGCCAGGCAGCCACCGATCCGGATGTCGGCATCGTGCTGAACACCTTCGAGGTGCGTCCGTACCTCAGCGACGGCACCGACGACGAGGTGGCGCGGCGGATCGACGCGGTCGCCAACCGGGTGTTCCTCGAGCCGCTGAAGAACGGCCGCTACCCTCGCGACCTGCTGATCGACGTGGCCGACCTGACCGACTTCTCCTTCGTCAAGGACGGGGATCTCGAGATCATCTCGACCCCGATCGACTTCCTCGGCGTCAACTACTACCAACCGACGGTGGTCTCCAGCGCGACCGGGGAGGCGGCGACCAACGCCGGCCACGGTTCCGTGCTGGCCACCCCGTACCCGGGTTCGGGGGATGTGCTGTTCCCGACCCTGCCCGGGGAGCACACCTCGATGGGCTGGCTCGTGGACGAGACCGGACTGACCGACCTGCTCGTCAAACTCGACGAGCTCTACGGGTGGCCGCTGATGGTCACCGAGAACGGTGCCGCCTACTCCACCGGGGTGGGCGAGGACGGGCGGGTCCGGGACGCCGAGCGCACGGCCTACATCGAGAAACACCTCGCGGCCGTGGCGGCGGCGGTGTCCCGCGGCGCCGACGTCCGTGGGTACTTCGCCTGGTCGCTGCTGGACAACTACGAGTGGGCCTACGGGTACACCGAGCGGTTCGGCATCATCCACGTGGACTACGACACGCAGGTGCGCACCGTGAAGGACTCGGCCCGGCGGTACTCGGAGATCGTGGCGGCCACCCGGGCGCAGTGGGTCTGATCCCCTCCGTTCCTACCTTCTCCGTTCCCGTTTCGTCAGTTCCCGCGCACGTTGTTGCTCCTCGCGCGCGATGTAACGCGCGCGAGCAGCAACAACGTGCGCGGGAACGGGACGGTAGTGGGGGTCAGAGCTGTTCGTCGAGGGCCATCGACTGGCTCGATCGGGTACCGCGCCGGGCCGCCGACCGCTGCCAGAAGTAGATCGACAGACCGATCAGCCCCAGCACACCGCCCGACAGGCACGTCCACAGCCACAACATGGCGTCGTGTTCGCGCAGCTGGTCGGTGAAGAACAGCAGCACCACGAAGGCGACGAACCAGGCCGCGGTGGCCGGGATGACGATATGGGCCAGGCCGGCCCCGGCGGACGGCAGGGCAGGCGGGGTGTACGGCTGCTCGCGGGAGGTCTCCGGCTGCTGGGTCACCAGGTCAGCTTAGCCAGCGCCGTCCGTGTTCCGGATCCCTGCCCGCTGGGTGTTCGCGCCTGTCAGCCCGGTCGATCAGCTCCCGGCGGCCTCGGAGCGGATGGAGACCAGAGCCGCGTTGAATCCTTCGCTGGTGAGGGAGGATCCGGAGACCTTCGACACCGACAGGTCGGAGATGTCCTTGCCGACGACGGCCGAGGCGATCCCGCTCGCGAACTGGTTCTGGAACTGGCTCGACGTGGGATTGTCGGCCTCCGGGGTGACGCTGACCGCGGTCACCACGTCGGCGGCCAGCGTCACCGACACCGTCACGCTTTCCGTGCCGCCGGGGGAGTTGTACGAGCCGGTCGCCGTGTAGGTCCCGTCGGTGTAGGTGCTGCCCGAGGAGGAGGCCGCCCCGACCGTGGTGTCCGCAGCCCCGGCCACCGCGGTGGAACTGCTGCTGGTCGTGGTGGCGGCATCGGCCTCGGTTCCGCACGCGGCGACACCCGCGAGCAGAACCACGCTGGACAGGGCAGCCATGAACGTTCCTTGGCGGCGGCGGTTCTTGCGTGCTGGTCCCATGGGTGCTTCTCCTCGACTCGGGGTTCGTACTCCGTCGACGCTAGGGCTGGACTGTCGGCAGGAACCGAGCGTCGGCTGTGCCCTTCCTGTGAGCCCCGTCCGGGCGCGTTGCCGTCCGGAATTTAGTGAGCTAAACTAACGAAGTGCCAGATTCCCCGCAGGTTGCCGCTGAACTGCGACGGGCCATACTCCGACTGAACCGTCGCCTTCGCCAGCAGAACACCGACCGGGATCTCACCCCCTCGCAGATGTCCGCGCTGAGCACGATCTATCGCGAAGGTCCGCTGTCGGCCGGAGACCTGGCCGCCCGTGAACGGGTCCGCCCGCCCTCCATCACCCCGACGGTCAACAAGTTGCACGCCGCCGGGCTGGTCGCCAAGGACGAGCACCCCACGGACGGCCGGCAGGTCGTCATCTCGATCAGCGAGGCCGGTCGTAAGCAGGTCGAGGCGGATGTCGCCGCGCGGGAACGCTGGCTCTCCCAACAATTGTCGGGCCTGAGTGCCCAGGACCGCGAGACTCTGGCCAAAGCCGCGGTGTTGATCAACAATCTGGCCCAGGGGCATTGACAGTGACGGCGACAACGCCAGAAAAAGCACGTGAACGGGCCGGGATGTTCCGAGCCCTTAAGATCCGCAACTACCGGCTCTACCTGACCGGGAACCTGGTCTCCCAGACGGGGACCTGGGCCAACCGGGTGGCACAGGACTGGCTGGTCCTGGAGCTGACGGACAACGATCCGGTGGCCCTCGGCATCGCCACCGCCCTGCAGTTCGGGCCCACCCTGCTGCTCTCGCTGTGGGGCGGCATGCTCGCCGACCGGTACGACAAGCGCCGCGCCCTGATCTGGATCCAGGGCATGATCGGGCTCAGCGCGGCCACCCTCGGGATGCTGACCGTCACCGGCCAGGTGCAGGTGTGGCACGTCTACGCCATCTGTCTGGTGGTCGGTTTCACCGCAGCCGTCGAGGGGCCGTTCCGGATGTCCTTCGTCTCGGAGATGGTCGGCCCGACCGAACTGCCGAATGCGGTCGGGTTGAACGCCATGGCCTTCAACACCGCCCGGATCATCGGGCCGTCCATCGCCGGTGTGGGCATCGCCGTCGTCGGAACCGGCTGGGTGCAGGTGATCTCCGGCCTTGCCTACGCCGGGGTGATGACAAGCCTTGCGTTGATGCGGATGTCGGAACTCTTCCCGTCGAAACCGGTACCGCGGGGGAAGGGTCAGGTCCGTGAAGGTGTGCGGTACGTGGCCGGACGCCCGGACCTGGTGCTGATCCTGTCCCTGCTGTTCGTGGTGGCGACCTTCGGGATGAACTTCCAGATCACCCTGGCCATCCTGGCCAAGATCGTGTTCGAACGGGATGCGGCCTCCTTCGGGCTGCTGACCACCGCGCTGGCGGTGGGGGCCCTGATCGGGGCGACCCTGTCCGCCCGCCGACAGTCGGTGCCCAGGTTCCGTCTGCTGGTGGGGACGGCGTTCACCTTCGGTTTCCTGGAACTGTGTCTGGGGCTGTTCCCCTCGTACGCGTTGGTGGCGATCCTGCTCGTGCCGACGGGGATGTTCATGCTGTTGTTCGCGAACGCGGCCAACGCCAGCGTCCAGCTGACCACCGACCCGACCATGCGTGGCCGGGTGATGGGGTTGTACATGGTCGTGTTCCTCGGCGGCACCCCGTTCATCGCGCCGTTGGTCGGAGTGCTCGCCCAGCACGCGGGCGGTGCCGCGCCGTTGATCGTCGGCGGGATCATCTGCATGGTGGGTGCCACGGTGGTCGGGATCTGGATCGCCCGGCACGATCACCTGCGTCTGGAAGTACACCGCCGGCCCCGGTTGAGCATCCATCTGACCAAACCGGACGAGGACCACGACCACCTGGTGCACGCCCCTGATCCGGAACACCTGTCGATCCCGCCGCGTACCCGCTGAGACCTGGGTGCCTCGCGGAACAAACTCCCATCCCGCGGTGGGATATGCGCAGCAAAAGGTCCGTTTCGGTGCGCATATCCCACCGCAGGATCCGGTTCTGAGCTCCTGCGCCGATGGCTACAGTGGGAGCCGATGGAAACGATCCTGATCAACGAACAGCACTGGCAGTACCTGCGCGATCTCCGGTGGGAGATGCTTGCCGACACCCCGATCGCCTATGTCGAGAGCCTGGCGGACGCCAAGGCCCTTCCGGAGAGCGAGTGGCGGTTCCGTGCCAGGCGGTGCGCCGAACCGAACTCCGTCGGGCTGGCCGCCGTCGACGAGAACGGCCGCTGGATCGGCACCATGTCCGCCTACATCTCCGACCAGGGACAGGTGTTCCTGGTCGGGGTCTACGTCACCCCGTCGGCGCGCGGATCCGGGGTCGCCGACCTGCTGCTCGACGGGATCGAGGCGTGGGTGATCGCCAACGCGTCGAGTCGGGTCCTGACGCTCGGTGTCCACGAGAGCAACGACCGCGCGCAGGCCTTCTACCGGCGGCGCGGCTACCTCCCGACCGGGGAGACCGAACCGTACAAGCTCGATCCACGGCAGAGCGAGATCCTGATGGTCAGGGTGCTGGTGGCCGGGACGGATGACGCGCCCCCCGGTGCCACCGGCTCCGGTCCCTCCGCGCACGGGCATCCCGGCCGATGAGCGAGCAGATCGAGATCACCGACCCGGCCGATCCCCGGCTCGACGACTTCCGTGATCTCTCGGTCGCCGACCGCCGCCCCGACCGGCCGGGAGGACGCGGACTGGTGATCGCCGAGGGTGTGGTCGTGGTGGAACGGCTGGTGGCCTCGCCGTACCCGATGCGGGCGATGCTCGGGGTGCCGCGTCGGTTCGCCGAACTCCAGGCGACCTTGGCGGCGGAATCGGCTCCGTACTACGCCGTGACGGCCGAGCTGATGGCCGAGGTCGTGGGCTTCCACCTCAACCGGGGGGTACTCGCGGTGGCTGATCGGGTCGAATTTCCCGCCGCGGCGGAGCTGCTCGCGAGCGCTCGGCGGGTCGCCGTGCTGGAGGGTGTGGGGGACCACGAGAACCTCGGCTCGATCTTCCGCAACGCCGCCGCCCTCGGCATCGACGCGGTGCTGCTCGCCGAAGGATGCTCGGACCCGCTCTACCGCCGGAGCATCCGGGTGTCCATGGGGAACGTCTTCAAGGTGCCCTTCGGCCGCCTCGACCCGCTGGTCCCGCAGGGCATGGACCTGCTGCGCGGGCACGGGTTCACCGTTGCTGCCCTGACACCGGCCGCCGGTTCGGTGGCGCTGCACGAGGCGGAACTGCGGGGGCGTCGGGTCGCGGTGCTGCTCGGTTCCGAGGGCCCGGGGCTGACCGACCATGCGCTGCTGGCCAGTGACGTACGGGTGCGCATCCCGATGGCCAACGGAGTCGATTCGCTGAACGTGGCCACCGCAGGAGCGATCGCCTTCGCCGCGGTGGCCGACTGACGGTGCGGCCGCCTGACGGTGCCGCCACCGACGGTGCTGCCGGGTCGGCGGTGCTGCCGGCTGACGGTGCCGCCGGATCAGCGGGCCGCTGGTAACCCTGCGCGACAGGTGCTGAACCGAGGGCCACCAGATTGACGATTAAGTTGACCGAATTGGTGGATAAACGCACACTGGTGGGGTGAAGACCCTGTTCAAGTTCCCCAACCCGGTCAACGAGGTCGCTGCCCGCACCGTGGCGGCGGGGATCCTGGCGCTGTGTCTGGCCGTGCTGGTGTTCCGCACACCGTGGCTGCTGTGGCCGCTCGCCTACGGTTTCCTCGCCCGTGTGGCGAGTGGACCGACGCTGTCGCCGTGGGGGCAGTTCGCCACCAGGGTGATCGTGCCGGCGCTTCCCTTCGCGCCGCGGCCCGTCCCCGGTCCGCCGAAGCGTTTCGCCCAGGGCATGGGTGCGGTGATGTCGGTGGGGGCGCTGGTCTCCTACTACGCCTGGTCGCCGATCGCGGCCTGGGTGCTGGTGGCCCTGATCGCGGTGGCAGCCACCCTGGAGTCGGTGTTCGGGATCTGCCTCGGCTGCCTGATCTTCGGGCGGCTGCAGCGGTGGGGCGTCATCCCGGATTCGGTGTGCGAGGCCTGCAACGCGGTGGGTCCCCGGATCGCGGCGGCCGCAGCGGCCCAGGCGCGGGCGGCGGAAGCGGCACCGACGGCGGCGGCGGGTGCGCCCGGAACCTGACCGTTTCCGGGCACTACAGTCGAGCCATGACGTCACACCCCGATGACAGCTCCACGCAGGATCCTGGCCCTGCGGACGGTCCTGCCCCCGGTCAGGTCGGTGCCGGCCGGTCGAGTGCGGAGGCTGTCGGCGGTGCACCCGGCAGCGTGGTGACCGCGTCGCCGGAGCAGGTCGGCCACCATGCCCGGCACGCCCGCGAATCGGACACCGAGGAGCTGTATCCGGTTGCGGTCGACCTGGTGACGCCCGACGATCACATCGCCGATCCGTACGCCGTCGGGGATTCGGGCGATCCGGCTGCCGAGGAACCTCGCGGCGACTGGGCGTGGATCGAGGAATGGCGGGCGGGTTCCGAGCCCACCCCCTGGGGCCCGGGTCTGATCATCTCCGGCTTCGTGGCGGTGGTGGTCGCGGTGGCCGTGTACGTGATCACGGCCGGACTGGCGGATCGCCCGCTGTTCGCCGTGGCGGCCAACATCGTGGTGGTGGCCGGGCTCTCGCCCGCCCTGTGGTTGTCCCGCGGACTCCCGGTGCTGCGATGGGTGGCCCTCGGCGGTGCCGCCGGGGTGCTGGCCGCCTGGTTCGCCATCGTCACCTTCCCCATCGGCTGATCCACCCCCGGCCTTCCCGCTCGACGGGGAGTGGGGGCGCGTCAGACCAGGGAGTCCCGCCAGGCGGCGTGCAGGTCGGCGAACCGGCCCACCCCGTCGATCAGCTCGGCCGGGGTTCCGTCCTCGACGACCCGTCCGTGTTCCATCACCAGCACCCGATCGGCGATGGACACCGTCGACAACCGGTGCGCGATGATCACCGCGGTCCGACCGTCCAGCACCGTGCGCAGCGCCGCCTGAACCGCGCGCTCGCTCGGAATGTCCAGTGAGGCCGTCGCCTCGTCGAGGATCAGTACCGCCGGATCGGCGAGGAAGGCACGGGCGAAGGCCACCAGCTGCCTCTGACCGGCGGACAGCCGGCCACCACGTTTACGGACGTCGGTGTCGAACCCGTCCGGCAACCGGTGGATGAACTCGGCGGCGCCGATCTCCTCCGCCGCCAGCTCGATCTCCTCACGGGTCGCCTCCGGCCGGCCGAGGGCGATGTTGTCGGCCACCGACCCCGAGAACAAGAAGGACTCCTGGGTCACCATGACGACACCGCGTCGCAGATCGGTGGTCGACAGGTCCCGCAGATCCACACCGTCCAGGGTCACCGACCCGTGGCTCGGGTCGTAGAACCGGGAGATCAACTTGGCGACGGTCGACTTGCCGGCCCCGGTCGCCCCCACCAGCGCGATGGTCTGACCGGCCGGTATCTCCAGGTCGAAGGTGGGCAGTACCTCGATCCCCGCGGTGTAGGAGAAGTCCACCCCCGAAGCGACGACGTGCCCCTGCGGGTTCGGCAGCGCCACCGGGTTCTTCGGCTCCGGAACGGCGGGCTCCTCCTCCAGCAGGCCGGAGATCTTCTCCAGGGCCGCGGTGGCCGACTGGAACGAGTTGTAGAACATGGCCAGTTCGTCCATCGGGTCGTACATGCGGCGCAGGTACAGCAGGAAGGCCGTCAGCACCCCGATCTCCATCTGGCCGTTCACCACCCGCACCGCTCCCCAGACGGTGACGGCGGCGAGGCTGATGTTGCCGATGATCCGCACCGCGGGTGTGTACATCGCGAAGGAGACCATGACGTCACCGTTGGCGTGGGCGTAGGCGCGGTTGTCCTCGTCGAAGATCTTGGCGTTCCGTGACTCGCGGCGGAAGGTCTGGACCGCCCGCAAGCCGTTCAGGGTCTCGGTGAACTGCACGATCACCGCGGCGATGTGCCGTCGGGTACGGCGGTAGATCCGGATCGACCGCCGTTGGAACCAGCGGGTGACACCGTAGAGAGGGATGAAGCCGAGCAGCACGGCCAGCCCCAGCGGCAGGTCGAGCACCAGCAGGGTGCCGGCCACGACCACCACCGACAACGCACCCGTCACCAGGCCGTCGAGGCCCTGTTCGGTCAGATCGGAGATCGCGTCGAGGTCGGAGGTCATTCGCGAGATCACCTTGCCGGAGGTGTACTTCTCGTGGAAGGACACACTCAGCTCCTGCGAATGGTCGAACACCCGTTTGCGCAGGTCCAGCAGGATGTTCTGGGAGATCCTGCCGGCCAGTCGGGTGAAGGCCATCCGCATCAGGGCCGAGATCAGACCGGCGGCCAGGTAGCCGAGGATGGCCCAGGTGAGCGGTCGCCCGTTGCCGTCGACGAGTTCGGGTACCGCCGTGTCGATCGCGTACGCGATGAGCAGCGGCCCGGCCAGGGCCGCGACCTGGTCGGCGATGACCACCAGCAGGGCCAGGACCAGCAACCGCTTGTGCGGTCGGGCCAGCACCCGCAGCAACCGCCGCGACCGTGCCTGGAGTTTGACGCCCGTGGCGTGCTCCAGCTCGTCGGTGTCCTCGGCGGCAACGCCGCGCCAGGACTGGTCGGTGCTCATCAGTTCTCCTGCTGGTCGGTGTAGGCATTGCTGGACAGCAGATCGCGGTAGTCCGCGGACTCGGCCATCAACTGCGAGTGGGTGCCGAGGGCGGCGATGCGGCCGTCCTTGAGCAGGGCGACCTGCTCGGCGAGCATCACCGTCGACGCGCGGTGCGCGATGAGCAGGGTCGTCGTGGTGGTCAGCACCCGACGCAGGGCCGCCTCCACCGCCGCCTCGGTGTGAATGTCCAGGGCCGACAGCGGGTCGTCCAGGACCAGCACGCGGGGGTGGCCGAGGACCGCACGGGCCAGTGCGAGCCGTTGTCGCTGACCGCCGGACAGGCTCAGTCCCTGCTCCCCGAGGCGGGTGTCCAGACCCCAGGGGAGGTCGTCGACGAAGTCGGCCTGGGCGATGGACAGCGCCTGGCGCACGTCCTCGTCGGTGGCATCGGGATGGCCCAGTCGCACGTTCTCCGCGGCACTGGCGGAGAACAGGGTGGGCTCCTCGAAGGCGACGGAGACGGCCGTCCGTAGATCGGGCAGTGCGAGATCACGGATGTCCACACCGTCGATGGTGATCCGGCCTCCGGTGACGTCGTACAGGCGGTTGACCAGGGCGGTCAGGGTGGTCTTCCCCGAACCCGTGGCTCCGACCACGGCGACCGTGCGGCCCGGTTCCAGTACCAGGTCCAGACCCGCGAGCGCGTCCTTGTTCTCGTCGGCGGTGTCCGGGAAACGGAAGGTGACATCCTCGAAGACGAGCCGTCCGGCCTGCGCCGACGGGGGCAGCGTCACCGGGACGGCGGGGGAGGTCACCGTCAACGGTTGGTCCATCACCTCGAAGTAGCGGTCGGCGGCAGCGGCGGTCTCGTTGGTCGAGGCGAGTAGCCAGCCGAGGGAGTCCACCGGCCAGCGGAGCATCATCGCCACGAAGAAGAAGGCGACCAGGGCGCCGGCCGACAAGTCCCCGTCGGCCACCTGGTTGACCCCCAGCAGCAGCGCGACGCCGATGGCGATCTCCGGCAGGGCGATGATCACCGCCCACAGCGCGCCCACCACCCGGACCTTCTTCAGTTCGGTGGCACGCAGGGCCATGGCCTGCTTGCGGAACGCCTGGCCGAGATGGGCGGACCGGCCGAAGGCCTTGAGGATCCGGATTCCCAGGACCGACTCCTCGACCATGGTCGCCAGGTCGCCCACCTGGTCCTGGGACCGGCGCGCCAGCACCTTGTACTTCACCTCGAACAACAGGCAGAGCACGATCAGCGGCACCGCAAGCACCACGAAGACCAGTCCGAGCTGCCAGGACAGGCTCAGCAGGATGATCACCCCGATGACGAAGGTCGAGATGTTGACCATCAGGAAGATCGCGGTGAAGGCCAGGAACATCCTGATGGTGTTCAGATCCGAGATCGCCCGGGAGAGCAGCTGTCCGGAGGAGTAGTGGTCATGGAAGGCGACGGGCAGGGCCTGCAGCCGCTGGTAGAGGTTCTGCCGGAGTTTCGCCTCCACCCGCATGCACGGCCGGGCCACCAGGATCCGACGGACGCCGTACAGGCCGCCCTCGAGGATGCCCACCAGCACCAGGGTGATCCCCAACGGCCAGAGGCCGGAGAGGTTCTTCTCGGTGATCGGCCCGTCGATGATCTTCTGCAGGATGAGCGGGATGACCAGACCGCAGACCGAGGCGACCAGTGCGAAGAAGGCCGAACCGGCCAGCCGCCAGGAGATGGGTTTCACCGCGGGCCACAGCCGCCGGAGGGCGGTGTAGGACCCGGGCTTGCGTCCGCCCGGACGCCCGGAGGCGTGGGTGGTCCCGGGTGATTCCTGGATGTCGGTGAGGGTGTTCGTCATAACCCCTCCGAGGCTACGACCAGCCCCCGACAGTGCGCGACCGAGTTTCCGTCACGAGCCGTCTGCCTGCAGAAATCAGGGTGCGCGGGGAGTCAGTGACCGGAGGAACGCACACCCAGCAGCACGTCCTCCCAGGACGGCATGGCCGGGCGACCGTTGGACTTCCGGGCAGGCTTGGGATCGGCGGACTTGTCCTCGGCGGGGGCGGCGGGGGACGGTGCCGCGGTGGGAGGGGGCGTCGGTGGGGGTGCCGGTACCGCCGCTGCGGTCGGGACCTGAGCCGCGGTCGGCACGTGGGCGGGCTTCGGGGCGGCCTTCGCGGTCCGCGAGGCAGCGACCGAAGGGTGACGGGAGGCCGCTGCCGCCACCACTGCGGGCACGGATGCGGCTTCAGGTGCGGCGGCATGGGTCAGCATGGGGTGGTCGGCGACCACCGCCGGCGGCTCTGCCAGGGTCAGATCACGGACGGTCCGGAGCGGACGCGGGGCCGGATCGACGATCTCCATGGCGGTCTCGTCGTACGGGGTCAGGGTGCTCCCGGTGGAGCGTGCGTGGAAGGCCCACCGTGCGGTGTTCTCGCTGCGGCCCGCCTGCCATCGCAGCAGAAGGACCCACTGGCCGGTCTCCTCGCGGTAGGAATCCCAGCTCATGCCCTCGGCCTGACCGCGCTGGGCCAGGGTCCGGTTGACCAGCTGCTCGACCGTGCGCTCGGCAGGGAGCCCGTCGATCACCGGGTGGGCCGCGCGGGCGCGGTCGGCCATGGCGGAGCGCTCCATCAGTACCGGGTAGGCGAAACGTTCGACCTTGCCGATCTCGCAGTTGGCCACCGCCGCGACCTGTTCGACACTGGCTCCGGCCCGTACCCGGGCCTGGATCTCCCGCGGCCTCAGCTGTGATTGCATTTCGATCTCCAACTGGCCGAGGCGGGAAAGGTCGCCGCGGACGGCGGCGGTGAGTCGCTCGTCGGTGGGAAGTGCGAACTGGTCACCCGATTCGGGTTCCTCGCATACCACTTGGGCACCGTTGTCGGTGAGTCCGAGTACTCGGAGCGCGCGCACGATGTTCTCCTCCCAGTGGCCGTGCTCCGCACGTTATCGGCTCGGTACGACGTTCCGTTCCAGGCGCGCCGATCGGCACCGCCCGGATGCGACCGGCGGGCTGCCGGTCGATGCTGCCCCGCCCCCGGTCGATGCGAGAACCGGCCCCGGACAAACGGGTTCGGCCTGCATCGCACCGACCGGGTGGCAGGTGTGATCTGTGCCGCTAGAGCGCGCCGACGATGTGATCGATGCAGGCGGTCAGGGCCCGGACGTCCGCCGGGTCGACGGCGGGGAACATGCCGATCCGGAGCTGGTTGCGGCCGAGCTTGCGGTACGGCTCGGTGTCGACGATGCCGTTGGCCCGAAGGATCTTGGCCACCTGGGCGGCATCGACGGACTCGTCGAAGTCGATGGTGCCGACCACCTGCGAGCGCAGTTCCGGTCGGGTGACGAAGGGGGTGGCGAAGGAGGAGGCCTCGGCCCAGTCGTACAGGGCGCCGGAGGACTCGGCCGTCCGTCCGACGGCGAAGTCCAGGCCGCCGCCGTTGTTCAGCCATTCGATCTGGTTCGCGAGCAGGAACAGGGTCGACACCGCGGGGGTGTTGTAGGTCTGGTCCTTGGTCGAGTTGTCCAGGGCGGTGACCAGGGACAGCGACTCCGGGATCCACCGGTCGGTCGCGTCGATCTCGGCGATCCGGGCCTGGGCGGCCGGGGAGACCAGGGCGATCCACAGGCCGCCGTCGGAGCCGAACACCTTCTGGGGGGCGAAGTAGTAGACGTCGGTCTGGGAGATGTCCACCGGCAGGCCGCCGGCGCCGGAGGTGGCGTCGACGAGGACCAGCTGGTCCTCGGTGGCACCGGCAGGACGCAGCACCGGCACGGCCACACCGGTGGAGGTCTCGTTGTGGGCCCAGGCGTAGGCATCGACCTCGGCCTCGAACACCGGGTCCGGGGCGTCCCCGGCATCGGCCTTGATCACCGTGGGGCTGCCGAGGAACGGGGCTCCGGCGGCGACGGAGGCGAACTTGTTCGAGAACTCGCCGAAGGACAGGTGCTGGGAACGCTCGCGGATCAGACCGATCGCGGCGGCATCCCAGAAGACGGTGGAGCCGCCGTTGCCCAGCATCACCTGGTAGCCCTCGGGCAGCGAGAACAGGGAGCCGAGGCCCTCCCGGACCTGCTTGACGAGGTTCTTGACCGGTGCCTGGCGGTGGGAGGTGCCGAGCAGGGTGGACCCGGAGGCGGCCAGGGCGGCGAGCGCCTCGGGGCGGACCTTGGACGGCCCGCAACCGAAACGGCCGTCAGCGGGTTTGAGGTCATCGGGCAGTACCAAGGTGGTCACATCGGCCATGGCGGCGGGGGCTCCTTCGGGTGTGTGACGGGAATGTTTCACATCCTCCCACCGTCGCGGGGTGGATCGGCGCGCCGGGGTCTCCCGGCGCGCGACCGGGGAGGCCGCCGCCGCGCGCGCGACCCGGATCAGCCGGTGAGCGGTCCGACCTCGACGACGGCGATGACGGGCTCACCCTCCTCGTCCGACGCGGCCAGATCGACCTCGGCCGTCAGCCCCCAGTCGCGGTCGCCTGCCGGGTCGTCGAAGGTCTGACGGACCTGCCAGGTCTCGGGGCCCTCGGTGATCCGGACCATCGCGGCGTTGCGGGCGTCCGGCCCGATCCCCATGTCCTCGTACTCCTCCCAGTACCCGTCCATGACGGCGGACCAGCGGGCGGCGGTCCAGCTGGGGGACTCCTCCATCTCGGCCAGTGCGTCGTAGCGTTCGTGGGCCAGCAGCTCGACCCGCCGGAAGAGCGCATTGCGCACCATGACGGCGAAAGCTCTTTTGTTGCTGGTGATCCCGCGGTGGGCCGTCGGCGGACGGATGTCCCCGGATCCTTCGATGATCGCCTCGGGGTGGGCCAGCGCCTCCCACTCGTCGAGCAGGGAGGAGTCGACACCGCGGACGAGGGTGCCGAGCCAGCCGATCAGCTCGGTGAGTTCCTCCGTGCGCGCCTGTTCGGGGACGGTCCGCCGGATCGCCTGGTAGGCATCGGAAAGATACCGCAGGACAACACCTTCGGACCTGGTCAGCCCGTAGAAGGCGACGAACTGGGAGAAGTTCATCGCCCGCTCGTACATGTCCCGGACGATCGATTTGGGGTCCGGCGGGAAGTCGGCGATCCACGGATGGCCGGCCTGGTAGGTCTGGAAGGCCACGTCGATCAGCTCGGCGAGGGGTTTGGGATGGTCGATCTCCTCCAGGAGGGCCATCCGCTCCTCGTACTCGATCCCGTCCGCCTTCATCGCCGCGACGGCCTGGCCACGGGCGTAGGACCGTTGGGCGGCAAGGACCGCACCGGGCCGGTCCAGGGTCGATTCGATGAGGGAGACGACATCCAGTGCGTAGTCCGGGGACTCGGCGTCGAGCAGGTCGATCGCCGCCAGGGCCAGCGGGGAAAGGGCCTGGTTGAGGGCGAAGTCCAGCTGCAGATCGACGGTGAGACCCCAACGGCGGCCGAGTTCGTCGGGCCGGTCCAGGGTCACCACGATGCCGCTGCTGATCAGGCCGCGGGCGATCTCCAGGGCGCGGCGGGCGTTGGCGAGCTGGCGATGGCGTGGCTCGTGGCTGCCCTCGATCAACTCGCGCATCGAGACGAAGGCGTCACCGGGCCGGCTGATGACACTCAGGATCATCGAGTTGGTGACGGCGAAATGGGAGGTGAGTGGTTCCGGTTCGGCGGAAACCAGTCGCTCGTAGGTGGTCTGGGCCCAGCTGACGAATCCCTCCGGTGCCTTCTTGCGCACCACCCGTTTGCGTTTGACGGGGTCGTCACCGGCCTTGGCGAAAGCCTTCTCGTTCTCGATGACGTGTTCGGGGGCCATGACGACCACATCGCCGGCGACGTCGTAGCCGGCCCGGCCGGCCCGGCCGGCGATCTGGTGGAATTCCCGGGCCGAGAGGATTCTGGTGCGGATGCCGTCGTACTTGGCCAGGCCGGTGAACAGCACCGTCCGGATCGGCACGTTGATGCCGACACCGAGGGTGTCGGTCCCGCAGATGATCTTGAGCAGACCGGACTGGGCCAGCTTCTCGATCAGCCGGCGGTACTTGGGCAACATGCCGGCGTGGTGCACACCGATACCGTGCCGGATCAGCCGGGAGAGAACCTTGCCGAAACCGGCCGAGAACCGGAAATCCCCGATCAGCTCGGCGATCTGGTCCCGCTCCTCCCGGGTGGCCACCTTGATCGAGGTCAAGGACTGGGCCCGTTCCAGTGCTGCGGCCTGGGTGAAGTGCACGACGTAGATCGGGGCCCGCTGGGTGTGCAGGAGCTCCTCGAGGGTCTCCTGCATGGGGGTCACCGACCAGGAGAAGTGCAGTGGCACAGGACGTTCCACGCCGGTGATCAACGCGGTTTCGCGTCCGGTGCGCCTGGTGAGGTCCTCCTTGAAGAAGGAGACGTCCCCCAGGGTCGCCGACATCAGGATGAACTGTGCCCTGGGCAGTTCCAGGAGCGGGATCTGCCAGGCGACTCCGCGCTGCGGGTCCCCGTAGTAGTGGAACTCGTCCATCACGACCATGCCGACGTCGGAGTCCGCGCCGGTCCGCAGGGCCAGGGAGGACAGGATCTCGGCGGTGCAGGCGATGATCGGTGCGTCGGAGTTGACCGAGGAGTCCCCGGTGATCATGCCGACCTTGTCGGCGCCGAAGATGGCGACCAGGTCGAAGAACTTCTCCGAGACCAGGGCCTTGATCGGGGCGGTGTAGAAGGCACGCCGGCCGGTGGCCAGACCGGTGAACAGGGCAGCGGTCGCGATCAGCGACTTGCCGGAGCCGGTCGGGGTGGCGACGATGACATTGGAGTCGGCGACGATCTCCAGCAGCGACTCCTCCTGGTGGGAGTACAGCGGCAGCCCACGATCGGCGGCCCAGGTGAGGAAGAGCTCGTACAGATCGTCCGGGCCGGCGACGGTGCCGTCGGTGGGGAGCAGGGATGTCAAGGTCACCGGGTTGAGGCTACTGGTAGGCACGGACGGCGCGGCCCGGCCGTACGCCGACCGGTCGGCCCGAGGCGGGCGGAGGGACCCGACCGGCGGCCCGCTCTCGTCCGCCACGGATGGCCCCGGCCCATACTGACCGCATGCGAACTGAGCGCGGTTTCGATCGGCTGGTCAATTTCAGTGATGCGGTGGTCGCCATCGCGATCACGTTGTTGGTGCTGCCGCTGGTGGAGCTGGCCTCCGATGCCGCAGGGGAGCCTTCGGGGCAGGGAGCACTGGAGCGGATCTTCCGGGAGAACGGATTCCAGTTCGCCTCGTTCCTGCTGAGTTTCTATGTGATCGGGACCCTGTGGCGGGGCCATCACCGGCTGTTCGAGTACCTGCGGGACTACGACAAGATCGTCCTGCGACTGAACATGCTGTGGCTGCTGACGATCGTGTTCCTGCCGTTCTCCACCCAGATGCTCGGGGAGTCCTCCTCCGACCCGGCCGCGAATGCGCTCTACGTCGGCACCATCTTCATCAGCTCGCTGAGCCTGTTCGGCCTGGAGCTGTGGGTGCGACGTCACCCCTACCTGCGGATGGCCGCGGAGGACCCCGGTGTTCCCGGCGAGGCGGGCAGGGCCGACCACGACCCGATCAACGGTCGGATCTGGGTGCTGCCGACCGCTCTGGCGATCGTCGGGGTGATCGCCACCGTGTTCCCCGGGGTGGGGCTGTGGGGCATGTTGTTGTTGCTGGTGGTGGGTCCGGTCCGGAGGTTCGGGGTGAACCAGGACAAATGAGGCCTCACCCCTGGGTCACCGAACTCCACCCGGCCACGGAGGCAGGGGGACGGGAACCTTCACCGTTGTAGAGGGCGGCGGGCCGGACGAGCTTGCCCAGCCTCTTCTGCTCCAGGATGTGTGCGCTCCACCCGGCCGTCCGGGCGCAGGTGAACATGGCGGGCATCATCGCGGCGGGCACCCCGGCGAAGTCCAGGATCACGGCGGCCCAGAACTCGACGTTGGTGGCCAGCACACGATCGGGACGGCGTTCGTGCAGCTCGGCGAGGGCTGCTTCTTCCAGGGCCGCGGCGACCTCGTAGCGCGGGGCACCCAGCTCCTGACAGGTGCGGCGCAGCACCCTGGCCCGCGGGTCCTCGGCCCGGTAGACCCGGTGGCCGAAACCCATCAGCCGTTCCTTCCGGTCCAGGATGCCCTTGACCACGGCGCGGGCGTCCCCGCTGTCCTCGACGGCCTGGAACATCGGCAGCACCCGGGCCGGGGCACCACCGTGCAGGGGCCCGGACATCGAGCCGATCGCCCCGGCCACACAGGCCGGCACGTCGGCCCCGGTCGAGGCGACGACCCGGGCGGTGAAGGTGGAGGCGTTCATCCCGTGCTCGGCGGCCGAGACCCAGTAGGCCTCGACGGCCTTGACCTGCTCGGGGGAGGGGTCGCCGAGCCACGCGGTCAGGAAGCGCTCGACGATGGTGGTGGTCCCGGCGAGCAGTGACTCGGGGACCTCCGGGGCGTCGCCCCTGGCGGAGCGGGCCACGTAGGACAGGGTCGCCGCGGTGGTCTGGGCGAGCTGGTCGCGGGCCTGCTCGTCGGTGATGTCCAGCAGCGGCCGGAAACCGCGCTGCGTCGCGAGCAGGGGCAGGGCCGACTGCACGTCGACCCGTACGTCGCCGCTGCGGAACGGGGGGACGGAGGTGTCAACCGGGAGCTTGGCACCGAACGCGTCGTCGACCAGCAGCGCCCACACGTCCTCGAAGCCGACCGTCCCCACCAGGTCGTCGATGTCGACGCCGCGATACCGCAGCGCCCCGCCGTCCCGGTCCGGTTCGGCGATCGCCGTGTGAAAGGCGACGACGCCCTCCAGGCCGGGGGTGAATACGTCTGCCGTCATGGGCACCTCCACGTCGAGGAAATTCTCTGTTTCCACTGTCCCGCTCCCGGGGCGTGGGCGCCAGTTCAACAAGAAGTGCTCCTGGTCACTCAACAGATCGTCGGCGGACGGAGTTTCAGATTCAGCGATAACCCGGCGACGGATTCCCAGGCGATATGGAGCAACGGTGCAAGTCATTTCCCGAATGCGATGGTGTGCGGCCCTGGTGGGTGGTGTGTTGGTGCTGGGGGCCTCGGCTGCCTCCGCCGGAGTGGTTTCGGACCCGCCGACAGGTGTGTCCGGTGTGCCGCCGGTGTCGAAGCTCTCCGATCCGACGGCCCGCGGGGTGGGGTGGGGTGGCCCGGTGGGGTTTGCCGCTCTGGGGGACGGAACCTCGTTGCAGCGGTTGAGCCCGGTGTTGATCGACGGCGGCAGTCTGTTGGACGACAAGGTGGTGTCGGACGTCGAGCCAGGGCCGTCCTCGTCGTGTGCCTTGGCAGTGGGCCGGGTGTACTGCTGGGGCGCCAACGGAAATGGTCAGCTGGGGAACGGGGCCCTTGCCAGTGCTGAATCGCCGGTGTTGGTCGGTGGACTGCTGACCGGCTTGAAGGTGACGGCCATCAGCGTGGGTGGAAGTCATGCGTGCGCGATAGCGAGTTTCCACGTGTACTGCTGGGGCAGCAACTTCAGCGGTCAGCTGGGGATCGGTGACGACAGCCTCGTGTCGAGCGCCACCCCGCTGGCGGTCGATCCCGCGGGCCTGTTGGCAGGGAAACGGGTGACCTCGGTGAGCGCCGGCTTCAACCACACCTGCGTGGTCGCTGCGGCCAGGGCCTATTGCTGGGGTGACAACTCTGCCTCCGAGATCGGCGACGGGACAAATGTCGAACGGAATGTCCCGACCGCCGTTGCATTTCCCCCCGGTGCTGGTCCGGTTGATTCGATCAGTGCCGGTGCCACCCTCTCGTGCGCGATCATCGCCGGGCGGGCCTCTTGTTGGGGGCTGAACGGCCACGGCCAGGTGGGCGGTGGAAGCCTCCTCCCCCCGGTGGTGGCGTCGCCGACCGATGTCTACGCCGGGGGAGTGCTGAAGGACCTGAAAGTGACCTCGATCAGCGCCGGGATCGACCTGGTGTGTGCCACCGCCGGGTCCGGGGCAACCCGTCGGGCCTTCTGCTGGGGCCAGGGTGGGCACCTGGGCATCAACAGTGACACTGATGCGTTCGTCCCGGTCGCGGTGAGCGCGACAGGAGTGCTGAAAGGCAAGCCGGTCTCCAGTGTTTCGGCCTACGGTTCGGGCGCGTGCGTGGTGACCGAGGGCCAGGGGGCCTGCTGGGGCGATGACGACCACGGCCAGTTCGGTGACGGCAGTACCAATTCGAACCCGCTTCCGACGGCAACCGACACCACAGGGATATTGGAATCCCGGCGGTTGCTCGTCATCGGTACGGGACTGAGGTACACGACGGGTGTTGCGGTGTCGCCGAAGGTGTTCTCGGATGTGCCGAAGGGTTATGTGTTCGAGGACGATATTTT
>QXCQ01000069.1 GCA_003576535.1 Nakamurella silvestris
GTGCCATTGCGGTACTCGATCTTCGCCACACCCGAACCACCCGCATTATCCGTCGCGGTCAACGTCAACACCGCCGGGTTGGCAGTGCTCACCGACGCCGTCGTCACCGGAGCAGTGGTGTCAACCACCGGAGCCGGCGGAACGACCTTGAAGTAGTCGAACTTCGCGGTCGCCTGGGAGGTCTGGTTGACACCCGTGGCGTAGAGACCGACCTGACCGGTGGAGGCTGCCGGAATGTTGGCAACGGTTGCGCCGACCGAGCTCCAGGTCGTGCCGTCCGTCGAGTAGTACCCGGCGTAGGCATTGTCCTGGCGTTCCAGCCTGAGGTACCACACATCGGCGGTGATGCTGCCGACCTGCGGCTGCGGCTGGACGAAGGCACCGTTCACGTTGGAACGGAGCTCGATCCGCCGGGTGGTGGCGTTGTCACGGATGAAGTCCAGCTTCACGAAGTTGGATCCGTCGACGTACACGATCAGACCACCCTGCTGGAAGCCACCGGTGAAGTTCGAGCCGTCGATCTTGGTCTCGACGATCCAGTGGTTGCCTGCCGG
Organism: Nakamurella silvestris; assembly: GCA_003576535.1. Classification (GTDB taxonomy): domain Bacteria; phylum Actinomycetota; class Actinomycetes; order Mycobacteriales; family Nakamurellaceae; genus Nakamurella; species Nakamurella silvestris. The sequence continues at coordinate 555 of QXCQ01000069.1, forward strand.
CTGGTTCTGCAGGGTGATGTTCTTCGCTGTCGGCGGTTCACCCGGGATCGTGTCGATCTCGAGGTTGCCACCGGCAACACGGGACAGCAGCGGATCCGGCCGGACCACGGTGGTCCAGCGGCACTTCACCAGGGCATCCCCGTTGAACTCGTCATTGGGGTTGTTGGTGGTGGCCGAAGCGTCCGGGGTCAGGTGGAAGTAGTCGAAATCAGCGTTGACGACGGTACCGATCGGGTTGGCGAAGGACACCAGTCCGAGCTTCGGCGCCGCGCCGAGGGTGGCGGTGGTCTTACGAATGTTCGTCCACCCCTCCCACGTCGAGGTCGGAGACGTCCAGATCACACCGTCGGCCGAGTAGCTCGGGGTCAGGGTGGTTCCGTCAGAGGTCAGTCGCAGGTAGACCTCGTCCGGGAAGTCGGCACCGAGAGCCGGCGAGTTGGCTTCCTGCGGAGCGGCAGCGACCTCGTGGGCGAACTGCACAACCCGCTTGGACTTGTCACTGGCGTCGCGACCCTGGATGACCCACTTGGCGTAGTTGTCGTCATCGGTGTACAGGATCAGGCCGGCCTGCTGGTAACTGGTGTACGCCTTGACGTTCACCTTGGTCGTCGCCTGCCAGGCACCCGACGGCATGGACTGCAGGACGATGTTGTTCACACCGTCGTTGCTCGTGCCGTACAGGTCCTTCTTGCCGGTCGGGATGGTCAGCTTGCCACCGTTGACGACCAAGGTCTGATCGCCGCGGATGACACTCCACCGGCCGGAATCCAGGGTGGTGCCGTTGAACTCGTCGGACAGGTTGCCGTAGCAGTCGTCCGCCGGGGCCACGACGCGCACCGTGAAGTTCTTGTGGACCGTCGCGCCACCGGCATCGGTGACGGTCAGGGACACCTGGTAGGTACCCGGAACGGTGTAGGTGTAGCTGCCGTTGGCCGTGTTGACCTTGGCGTTGTCCGTCGTACCCAGGTCCCACACGTAGGTCAGGGCGGTGTTCTCCGGATCGGTCGCAGCGGAGGTCAGGGTGACCTTGTGCGGCAGGGTTCCGGTGAGCGGGGTGACGTCGGCCGCGGTGATGTTCGGCCGCTGGTTGACAGTGGCTCCCTTGCCGATGAAGTCGACCCAGTTGACGTTGACGACCGAACCGGTCTGGCCGGCCTTCTTCGCCACGAAGTAGATCGTTCCGGTGGTGGCCGGGACATTGGTCAGAGCGACCTGCGAGTTGTCGAAGGCCTGCCATCCCGACGTGGCCTTGCCCGGGACCGTGCCCAGGAGCTGGCCGTTGACCGGGTCGTTCCAACGGATCTCGAAGTCGGCGCCGGCGGTACCGGCACTGCGCATGCTGATCGCGGTGATGTCGGTCAGGTTGACGCGGTCGAAGGCGAACCAGTCTCCCGGCTCGATGAACCCGATGTTCTGGGTTCCACCCGCGGTGTCGCTGGTGGTCTCGATCTGCACACCCGGGTCGCCCGTGGAGGTGGTGCCGGGGATACGGCCGGTCGAGGTGAAGTGCTCGGCCTGCAGACGCTTGGTCTTCAGGACGACGGTGCTGGTGCCGGTGAGTGCCGGGATGGTCTTGCCGCCGACGGTGGCTCCCTTGTCGGTGTAGGACACCTCGATGATCCAGAACAGGTTGACGTCGCCGCCGTGGCCGCCGTCCTCCAGCGTCTGGATGGTCGCGGTGCAGCCCGTGGTCTCACCCATCGGGTGGGCGTGGGCGGAGCCGCCGGAGACGTGTCCGAGCTGGCTGCTCTCCTTGACCAGGTTGCAAGGAATCTGGCCGCCCGCGGTCGAGCCGTCCTCGGCATCGGTGACGGAGGCCGTGTAGGTCAGCTGGTCGCCGAACTCGAAGAACTGTCCGTCCTTCGGGCCGGAGATGGTGACGACCGGGCGGGAGTTGCCCGAGGTGATCTGAACGTTGGACACACCCTGCTTACCGGCAGGGTTCGTCACGGTCAGCTGCACGTTCCAGACACCGGCCGCAAAGGTGTGCGTCGGGTTCTGGGAGGTGGAAGTGGTTCCGTCACCGAAATCCCAGGCGTAGGTGAGGGTTCCACCATCGGGATCAGTCGAACCGGCCGAGGAGAGCTGCACCGCGAGCGGCGCGGCACCGGCGGTCACATCGGCACCGGCCTTGGCGATCGGCGAGCGGCTGCCGTACAGGTAGTCGATCCGGTAGACGCCGGCATCGGCGTTGTTGTCCCAGCCGTTGCCCCAGTCGATGAAGTACAGGGCACCGTCCGGACCGAAGTGCGAGTCCATCATCTTCATCTCGCGGGTGGCCGGGGCCGGCAGCTTGTGCTCATGGATCTGGGTGGTCTTGATGACCTTGTCGACATCGGTGTTGGTCAGGACCGAGAACAGGGTGTTCTTGTTCCATTCCGCCAGGAATGCCTTGCCGTCCCAGTACTCCGGCCACTTGACGTCGGAGTTCAGGTTCGGGTCGTAGCGGTACATCGGGCCGGCCATCGGAGCTCCACCGCCACCGATCTCGGGCCAGTCGTTGCCGGGCGAGTAGTGGTAGTAGATGTCGGCGGCGATCGCCGGCGGCAGGGTGGTCAGACCGGTGTTGTGCGGGGAATCGTTGATCGGTCCGGTGGCGCACTCGTACGCCGTGCCGGAGGTCAGCGTGGCGAAGTTCCAGCGCTTGTAGGCCTGGTTGTTGCCGATGCAGAACGGCCAGCCGTAGTTGCCGGGGGTGTCGACGATGTTCCACTCGACGGTGTTCTCCGGGCCACGGGTGGCGCTCGCGCTGCCCGAGTCGGGTCCGTAGTCGGCCACGAGGACGTGTCCGGTCTTCGGGTCGATGTTCATCCGGAACGGGTTACGGAAGCCCATGCCGTAGATCTCGGCCTTGGTCTTGGCGGTGTCGGACGTGGCCGGCGGGAACAGGTTTCCGCTCGGGATCGAGTAGGTGCCGTTGCTCTCCGGGTGGATGCGCAGCACCTTGCCCGAGAGGGAGTTGGTGTTGCCCGAGCTCCGGGAGGAGTCCCATGCGGAGCGGTCCGGGGTGGTCCGGTAGTCGGTCGGCGAGTAGCCGTCCGAGGCGAACGGGTTGGAGTTGTCGCCCGTGGCCAGGTAGAGGTCACCGGTCTTCTTGTTGAAGACCAGGGATCCACCGTGGTGGCAGCACTCTGCACGCTGCACCGGAACGTTGAGCAGGATCTTCTCCGAGCCGGCCACGAACAGGTTGTCCGGACCGACGGTGAACCGGCTCAACCGATCGACATCGGCGCCGATCGGGGAGTGGTAGATGTAGATGAAGCCGTTGGTGGCGAAGTTCGGGTCCAGAGCCAGTCCGAGACCGCCGGACTCGTTCGCGGTGAACACCGGAAGGCTTGCCACGACAGTGGTCTGCTTGTTGGTCGGGTTGATGACCTTGACCTGGCCGTTGAGCTGCAGGAAGAAGACCCGCTTGTCCGAGGCGACATCGAGCATCATCGGGTTGGACACGTTGTCGGCGAGCTTGACGACCTCGTAGTTCTTCGGAACCGAAGCACCACAGTCGGCCGGAACGACGCCGGCGGTGGTCTTGATGCCGCCGAGGATCATCTGCTTGAAGGCAGGGTTGTTCCAGTTGGTGGCGTCATGGCCGAGGGCGTTGTACGCGGCGCGACCGCCGTCGTAGTCGAGGCACCAGGCGACCGGGTGGTCGAAGCCCATGGTGGATCCGGTGTAGGACCGGGAGTCCAAGGAGGCCAGGACGTGGACCGTGTCGCGCGGGTTGACCGTGAAGTCGTACCACTCGTCGGTCAGGGTGAGGGTGTCGGCCAGTCCCTTGGTGGACGGGTGGGCCTTGTCCTCGATGATGACCTTGGCCTGCTGCGGCGCGGGGTGCTGCTTGAAGTACGCACCACCGTTCAGTCCGCCGTACCACGGCCAGTTGGTGTTGGAGTCGGTGGCGGCATGGATGCCGAAGTAGCCGCCGCCGCCCTTGATGTAGTTCTCGAAGGCGGTCTTCTGCGCCGCGTTCAGCGCGTCGTTACCGGTGGTCGACAAGAAGATGACCGTCGAGTACTGCGCCAGGTTGGCCGCGGTGAACGCGGTCGGGTCCTCGGTCGCGGTGACGGTGTAACCGTTGTCCCCGGCCCAGGCCGAGATGGCCGCGGTACCGGCGACAATGCCGTCCTCGTGGCGGAAACCGACGGTCTTGGTGAAGAGCAGCACCTTGAAATCGGCTGCTTCCTTCTCCTCGACGGCCAGCCGCGGACCGGAGTCGGCGGCCTGCACGAGCTGCGACTTGACCACCTCGGGCACGGGGACCGGAGCAGCAGCTCCGGCCACCGGTGCGGCCACGAAGGAGGCCAGCGACAACCCGAGGGTCACGGCCAGGAATCCGGCCAGGCCGCGGCGGGCACGGCCCGGCCGGTTACCGGACAGGCGGGTGCGGAGGTGGAGCGGGGCGGAGTCTGCGGCATCCTCCCCGCTCCACCGCTTGCGCGTCATCGTCCACTTCCGTTGCTGCGCTGGAGATTCGTCTCACAGCACGGGACGATGACAAGACTGTTACCCCATCGGGGTGGTGTGAATCGGTGTGGCAATGCGCAAGGCATGAACCGGTCCTTTCGACAACGCTGTACGAAAATGGGTGTCATGGCGCGCGCAGCCGCGCCGGTAACGCGGGGTCGACGAGCGACCCCTGACAAGTGACCTACTGCAACTGCCTGGAACTGCCTGAGCCGGGGGCCGATACCCGTCGTTGGGTATCAGCCCCCGTGGTGTCAGACCGCGCCCAGCAGGTGATCCATGAAGAGCTGGTCGAGTCGTTCGATGTACACCTCTCTCTTCCCGAGTGCGTCGGGATCGTAGGATTCGTCGCGCAGGGTGTCGAGGGTCTCGCCGGGGGCGAGGGTCGGGACCGCCAGTTCGGCGACCTTGGCCTCGAGCAGTGCCTCCTGAACGCGGGGATCTGCCCGGAAGTTCCGGGCGCGCTCACGGAAGATCAGATAGTTACGCATGCAGCCGGCCGCCGAGTCCCAGACTCCCTCGGGTCCCTCGGTGCGCGGGGCCTTGAAGTCGAAGTGCTTCGGACCGTCGTATCCCGGACCGCCGTCGAGGGTGCCGTGCTCCAGCAGGTCGACCAGGCTGAAGGCGCCCTTGATGTTGCCGGAGCCGAAACGAAGGTCCTGGTCGAACCTCGGACCCTTCTGTCCGTTCAGGTCGATGTGGAACAGCTTCCCGGACCACAGGGCCTGGGCGATGCCCTGGGTGAAGTTCATCGAGGCCATTTCCTCGTGGCCGACCTCGGGGTTCACTCCGACCATGTCGGGGTAGGCGAGGCGGTCGATGAAGGCGATCGCGTGTCCGATGGTCGGCAGCAGGATGTCGCCGCGCGGCTCGTTGGGCTTGGGCTCCAGGGCGAACTTGATGTCGTAGCCCTGCTCGGTGACGTACTCGCAGAGGGTGTTCAGACCCTCGGCGTAGCGGTTCAGTGCCGACGGGACGTCCTTGGCCACATCGGATTCGCTGCCTTCACGGCCGCCCCAGACCACGTAGGTCTTCGCGCCGAGCGAGGCGGCGAGGTCGATGTTGCGACGCACCTTGGCCAGCGAGAAGCGCCGGACCTGGCGATCGTTCGCCGTCAGGCCGCCTTCCTTGAAGACCGGGTGGGAGAACAGGTTGGTGGTGACCATCGGCACCACCATGCCGGTCTCGTCCAGCAGGCTGCGGAAGCGGGAGATGATGCGCTCCCGCTCCGGGACGTCGGTGCCGAAGGGGATCAGGTCGTCGTCATGGAAGGTCAGACCCCACGCGCCCATGTCGGAAAGCTTGTGCAGCGCCTCGCCGACGTCCAGCGGATCACGGGTGGCACCGCCGAACGGATCGACACCCTGCCATCCGACCGTCCAGAGTCCGAATGCGAACTTGTCTGCCTTCACTGGTGTGTAATCGGTCATGCTTGGATCTCCTGCCAAGTGCTGTTGTTCGCGGAGCTCGTCTCGACGGCTTCCAGCACACGCTGGACCCTCAGGCCGTCGGCAAACGAGGGGTAGATGTCCGATCCGGTGGCGATCGCTTCGACCAGGTCCCGGATCTCATGGGTGAAAGTGTGTTCGTAGCCGATGATGTGGCCGGGCGGCCACCAGGCAGCCATGTAGGGGTGATCCGGTTCGGTGACCAGGATCCGCCGGAATCCTGCGGTCGCCGCCGGCTCAGTTGCATCGTAGTACTGAAGTTCGTTCATGGACTCCATGTCGAAGACGACACTGCCGAGTTCGCCGTTGATCTCGATCCGGAGTTGATTCTTGCGGCCGGTGGCGAAGCGGGTCGCCTCGAACGTGGCCAGGGCGCCGCCGGCGAACCGGCCGATGAACAGTGCCGCGTCGTCGACCGTCACCGCACCCATCTCGGTCACCCCCGAGTCGGCCGTGGCCGACAGGCCGGCCGAGGCCTGGGGCAGCGGACGCTCCTTGACGAAGGTCTCGGTGGTCGCCGAGACACCGGTGAGCAGGTCACCGGTCATGTACTGGGCGAGATCAACGATGTGAGCACCGATGTCGCCCAGGGCGCCGGAACCGGCCCGATCCTTCTGCAACCGCCAGACGAGGGGGAAGGCCGGATCGACGATCCAGTCCTGCAGGTAGACCGCCCGGACGTGCCGGATCGTTCCCAGCTTGCCGTCGGCGATGAGCTGCCGCGCGAAGGACGCGGCCGGCACCCGCCGGTAGTTGAAGGCGACCATCGAGCGAACACCTTTGGCCGCAGCAGCTTCGGCCGCCGCCACCATCCGCTCGGCCTCCTCGACGGTGTTCGCGAGAGGCTTCTCGCACAGCACATGTTTGCCGGCCTCGAGCGCCGCAATGGCGATCTCGGCGTGGCTGTCGCCGGGGGTGCAGATGTCGATCAGATCGATGTCCGCACGCTCGAGCAGTGCACGCCAGTCGGTCTCGACACTCTCCCAACCCAAGTTGTCCGCGGCCGTCTGGGCGGCTTCGGCGTTCCGCCCCGCCAGGGCGGCCATACGCGGCCGCATCGGCAGGTCGAAGGCCCGGTGCGCTGTGCGCCAGGCAACCGAATGTGTTGCGCCCATGAAGGAGTAGCCGACCATGCCTACTCCGAGAATCGGCTTGTCCGCAGAACTCACAAGAGACCCTTTCGGTGATGTTGGTGCCAGTGGTGATCAATACGAGAACGACTACTCGTTCCCGCGCGCGATGTTCGTTCTCGCGCACGTAGTTACGTGCGCGAGGCGGAACATCGTGCGCGGGAACACCCTGCTTTTCCTAGGACTCGAACGCGGTCGGCAGGTAGGTGTCGACGTTGTCCTTGGTGACGACGGCGGAGTAGAGGGTGAAGCTCTTGGGGACTTCGGCTTCCTGGATGTCGGACAGGCCTTCGGCCAGGACGAGCAGGCGGGCGAGCAGGACACCGGAGGCGGCCTGGGTCGACGGGTAGATGACCGTGGCCTTCAGGACGGTGTTGTCGGCCTTGATGTCGCGCATGACGTTGGCCGAGCCGGCGCCGCCGACCATGAAGAACTCGTCGCGGCCGGCGTTGGTGATCGC
>QXCQ01000232.1 GCA_003576535.1 Nakamurella silvestris
CTGGGTGGACCGGATGTGGCCGTGGGTGTCTCGATGAACGTGGCCGATTTCGACCAGGTCAAGTCCGGCCTGGCGGAGTCCGTGCTCGCCTTCGGTGGTGTCGACATCATCGTCAACAACGCCGGTATCACCCGGGCCGGGTCCATCAGCGACACCTCGTTGGAGGACTGGGATCTGCAGTTCCAGATCATGCCGCGCGGTTCCTTCCTGGTGGTCAAGGCCGCCGAGGAGACGTTGCGGGCGCAGAAGCTCGGCGGGGACATCATCAACATCTGCTCGAAGAACTCCGTGTTCGCCGGGCCGAACAACATCGCCTACTCCTCGGCGAAGGCCGCTCAGGCCCACATGGTCCGGTTGCTGGCCGCCGAACTCGGCGACATCTCGGTCCGGGTCAACGGGATCAACCCCGACGGTGTCGTCCGCGGCTCCGGCATCTTCGCCGGCGGCTGGGGCGCCTCCCGGGCGGCCACCTACGGTGTGGCCGAGGACGATCTGGGCAAGTTCTACGCCCAGCGCACCGTGTTGAAGGAGGAGGTCCTGCCGATCCACGTGGCTCAGGCGGTTCTCGCCCTGACCAACGGCACCCTGCCGGTCACCACCGGCCTGCTGATCCCGGTCGACTCCGGTGTCGCAGCGGCGTTCATGCGGTAGTTCTTGCAGTTCCATCCCGCGGTGGGATATGCGCATGGTTTCGGCCCGAAAGCTGCGCATATCCCACCGTGAGGTGCTTATTTGGAGTCATCCCCAGCGAAGAAGGCAGTGTCCATGGCAAATCGAATCGGTATCCATGCCCTCGTCTGGGTCGGCGGCTGGTCGGAGGCGGAGGCGCGCAAGGCCATCTCCTCCTCGGCCGAAACCGGCTACGACCTCATCGAACTCGCCGCCCTGGATCCGGGCAACTTCGACGCGGCGATGACCAAACGTCTGCTGACCGAGTACAACCTGTCCGCCGGCGTCTCCCTCGGGCTCGACTACGAGACCGACGTGTCCAGCGATGACGACGACATCGTCGCGGCCGGCCGGGCCCGGCTGGAGCTGGCCCTGAACCTGGTGCGGGACATCGGCGGTGACTACCTCGGCGGTGCGATCTTCTCCCGGCTCGGCCGCTACACCAAGCCGGTCACCGAGCGGGGCCGGGCGAACTCCGTCGCCTCGATGGCCTGGCTCGCGGACAAGGCGGCGAACTACGGCGTCACCCTCGGCATGGAGTTCTGCAACCGGTACGAGACGAACGTCATCAACACCACGGCGCAGACCCTCGACTTCATCGCCGACATCGACCGGCCCAATGTCGTTGCGCACCTGGACACCTACCACATGAACATCGAGGAGAACTCCTGGCGGGAGCCTGTTCTCGCAGCCGCTGCGGCCGGCAAGCTCGGGTACGTGCATGTGGGGGAGTCCCACCGTGGTCAGCTCGGCACCGGCTCCATCGGCTGGACCGAGTTCTTCGGTGCCCTGCGCGAGGTGGAATACGACGGGACCATCACCTTCGAGTCCTTCTCCTCCGAGGTGGTGCATCCCGAGCTGTCCTCGAACCTGTCCATCTGGCGCAACCTCTGGACCGACAACATCGAGCTGGCCACCGGTGCGCGGCAGTTCATCCGGGAGAACTACGGCTCCTGAGTTCCCCGGCTCCGCGCTCCACCCGCGGTCGACCGCGCTTCTTCCCGACCTCCGCGCTCGTTGCAGCGAGCGCGATGGTCGGCACGGAGCGCGGTCGCCCTGTATCGGGAGTACTAGGGTCGAAGGATGGCTGCCGACACACCGACCATCATCGCCACCTCCATCGGGTTCGCCTCACGCGGGCGGGACCGCTTCGACTGGGACGCCGGTCCGATCTTCGATCTGGCCGCCGATCTGTCCGGGGCCACCGGAACGCCGAAGGTCTGTTACGTCGGCACCGCCACCGGTGACGACGCTGCGCTGATCACGGGGGTCTACTCGGCCCTGTCCAGCCGGTTCCGTCCCTCCCACCTCGAACTGTTCTCGATGCCCAACGTGGACGACGTCCTCGGACACATGCTCGACATGGATGTCATCTGGGTCGGGGGCGGATCGGTGGCGAACCTGCTGGCCCTCTGGCGGCTGCACGGCTGGGACGAGCATTTCCGCAAGGCCTGGGAGGCTGGGGTCGTCCTCGGCGGCGTCAGCGCCGGGAGCCTGTGCTGGCATCTGGGCGGGACGACCGACTCCTTCGGGCCGGACCTGCGTCCGGTGACGAACGGTCTGGGCTTCCTGCCGTATTCCAACGGTGTCCACTACAACTCCGAGGCCCAGCGCCGCCCGCTCTACCACCAGCTGATCGAGGACGGGACCCTCGCGCCGGGCACCGCCACCGATGACGGGGTCGGTCTGGTGTTCCAGGGGACCGACCTCGTCGAGGCGGTGGCCGACCGGCCGGACTGTTTCGCCTACTCCGTGGAACGTGGCGAGGACGGCAAGGCGGTGGAGACCGTCATCGAGCCGCGCAGGTTGGACCTGTAGACCCCTTGACCGGTGCGTTTCCTGAAAAGTACTGGTTCGTGCCATGGGAAAACAGTGCGCTACGGGAAACAGACGTCTGTTCTGACGGTCCTGACAGTGGACCCCCAGGGCTGCCGCCCGTGCCACTCCAGGTCGCTGGGCCGGATGATCGGAGTGGGCCGCCCTCGGGTGAGGGCGGCCCACTCCGTTCGTTGCTTCGTGGCCGGTGCAGTTGTCAGAAGGTGCGCACCCGAATGGTCACTTCGAGCCGCATGGCTCCGTGGGAGTTCGAGCCTTCGATCATCACGACCTTGTCCGTGTAATGGCCCGGGGCGGGAACGACAACGTCGTTGGAGCCGGTTCCCTCCGTGTAGTTGTCACCCAGATCCTGCTCGATGGCCCCACCGACCAGGTGCAAATTGCTGCCGACCACACCCGAGTAGATGAACCGATTGACACCTTCGGTCGCCTCCGGGGACATCAGGTAGTTGTGGTCGCTGCAGTATTCCTGCCAGCCCCTACCGCCAGGCCCGAAAGTGTCAAGACTGATGCCCTTGTCGTCCCACCCGGTTCCGTTGTCCATGTCCAGGCGCTCGACACCGTTGATCTTCAGATCGACGTATCTGAAGTCCCCGCAACCCCACACCGTTTTGTCTGCGTCGTTGTGTACGTAGATCGACTTGACGGCAACGTGCACCGTTCGGGTCCCCAATGTCTGCTGGATCACCGGCTGCGTGGCAAGAGACCCCTCGGCAGCGCCGGCTGAGCCTGTGCCCGCCGAGAGCAGAGCCAGCGTGCCGGCAGTGAGCGCTACCAAAGACGTCTTCAACCCATGAAATATGTACATGCTCCGGTCCTCCGATCGTCGGTGACGGCGAATCCATCACCCGAGTTGGATACTGAACGCGTTTGGGGAGCGGCGTGTTGTGGCCCGAGGAGCCGACGGGCACCGCCACCGATGACGGGGTCGGCCTGGTGTTCCGGGGACCGAGCTGGTCGAGGCGGTGGCCGACCGACCGGACTGTTTCGCCGCACCGCTTTGGACCATCCGGCCGGGCCCCAGTAAGCTCACCAGCGGAGGCGTGTCCGAGCGGCCGAAGGAAACCGCCTTGAAAGCGGTCAGGTGTCAAAAGCCTCGCAGGTTCAAATCCTGTCGCCTCCGCCACGATCGGCCGGGTCGGCCTGCTGCAGCAGGCGTCGGGCCATCGACGAGCCGGTCATCCGTTCGCGGATGACCGGCTCGTCGACATTCGCCTGCCGGACATCTCTTCCGCCTCGTCCGTTTCCCGGTGCGGAATCCGCACCTTCCCGCCTGATCGGGTGGGAGCGTTCTCACGAATGGGTGGTCCGAGCGAACTCTGCGTGATTCGATGCCCTTTTTGTCGTCCTTCACATCACTAGTAGGCAACGCGAGGAAGCGAGCACAGTGATGTCGAGGTTCGTCAGAGGCCGGGATCGGTCGAGAAGTCGATGGTGGGTGATACCGGCGGTGCTGTTCCTGCTCGCCGGGATGTTCACCGTGGTTCCGGCGGTGGCTCCAGTTGCATCGGCCGCTGCGCCGACTCCACCGACCGCGCTCGCGACGGTGCCGACTCCCGGAGCGAACGAGGCCGTGATCTCGGTCCTGGTCGGAGGGGATCGACTCGCGAACGGCACGGTGAAGGGCCTGCCCGGAGTGACGTTACGGCTCTACGGGGCCGGGACGGCGTCAACGGCTCCGTCCGCCGTCACGGCGACCCAGGGAACGCCCGGGGCCGCCTACTCCTATTCCTGGGCGACCTGTGTCTCCGACGCGGACGGTGACTGCAACTTCGTGATCCCGATCCGCACCGGCGCGGTCTCCGCCACCGGAGCACCCCAGGACACCCGTTTCTGGGTGCAGCAGACCGGTACCCCCTCGGGTTGGTACGCCAACCCGACGATGCGCCTCGGTGGCTTCGGCCCGACCCCGGAGTTCTCCTGGGGATACCGCTTCCGCACCGACGTGCAGCTGCGAGCCGGCACCACCTACCGGTCCACCACTGCAGCCCCGATCGCGATCCAGACCAGCCCTGACACAGGATTCATGCGGAACCGGGAAGACAGCAATGCCGAAGGCGGCCAGGGGGAGAACGTCGGCCGGACCACCGGTGTCTGGAGCCAGTCCCGCACGAACCCGACCTTCGCCTCCGAATGCGGGTTGAAGATCGCCCTGGTCACCGACACCTCGGGGTCCCTCGGGCTCTCCGGAATGAGCCAGGTCAAGTCGGCCATGGACACCTTCGTCGATGCCTTCCGCGGCACCCCCACCTCCATGTCCCTGTTCTCCTTCTCCACCGTCAGCCCGGGCAACGGTGCCAGCAACCACCCGGTCCTGCTCCCTGTCACCACGGCGGACCAGGCGACCACCTTCAAGGCCCAGTACGCGAGCTGGGCCTCCGGCGGCGGTACCAGCTGGGACCGCGGCCTCGCCGCTGCGGCCAACTCCGGCAACGCCTACGACCTGGTGGTCCTGCTCACCGACGGCAACCCGACCACCTTCGGAGCCACCCCTGGGGCCGGATCGAGTGCCTTCAACTCCTTCCAGGACGTCGACGCCGGAATCTTCTCCGCCAACCAGCTCAAGGCCGCCGGTACCCGGGTCGTCGCCATCGGTGTCGGCACGGCCGTGAACTCGGCCGCCAGTGCGTTCAACCTGCGGGCCATCTCGGGTCAGACCGAGGACTCCGACTACTTCCGTGCCGAGGACTTCGCCTCCGCCGCCGCTATCCTGTCCGACCTGGCCAAGGCGAACTGCCAGGGCAGCATCCAGGTGCAGAAGATGATCGTGCCCGCCGGTGGAACCATCGCCGATGCCACCCCGGCCCCCGCCGGATGGGAGTTCAACTCCTCGACCAGTGCTGCCGGGGTGGACATCTCGCCGTCCAGTCAGGCAACCGTGGCCGGTGCGGACGGCAAGGTCACCTTCGGTCTGTCCTTCACCAGCCCCGTTTCCTCCGGTGCGGTGCAGATCCTGGAGAACCAGCAGACCGGCTACGAACTGTTGCCGGTCGGAACGGGTGCCGCCGCACGCAACGCCTCCTGCGTCAATCCGAGCACCGGGACCCCGGTTGCCGTGCCGGTGACGAATGCCGGGTCCGCGGCCACCCCTGGGTTCACCGTCACCGGTCTGTCCGGGGCGCAGATCCAGTGCACGATCTACAACCGGGTGGTCCCGCCGGTGACGGTGCCCGGTTTCACCCTGACGAAGACCTCCGACCCGGTGTCCGGCTCGACCGTCACCGGTGGGGACACGATCACCTACACGGTGACCGGGACCAACACGGGCGAGACGGTGCTGAACCCCGTCACCATCACCGATGACCTGTCGAAGGTGCTCAACCATGCGACGGTGACCGGAACCCCGACCTCGTCGACCGGCGGTGCACCGACGGTGTCGGGCACCACGCTCACCTGGACCGGTTCGCTGCCGGTCGGCGGCACGGTCGTGCTGACCTACACCGTCACGGTGGACGCCGACGTTCCGGCCGGGACGATCGTGCACAACCACGCCGCCGGTACCGCCCAGCCGCCGACGACCCCGGAGAACCCGGTACCGCCGATCACCCCGCCGCCGGTCGAGACCACGCACCTGGTCCCCGGTTTCACCCTGACGAAGACCTCTGCTCCGGTGTCCGGATCGACGGTCCAGGGTGGCGACACGATCACCTACACGGTGACCGGCACCAACACCGGTGCCACGGCACTCGACCCGGTGACGATCACCGACAACCTGTCTGCGGTGCTGAACCACGCCACGCTGACGGGCACCCCGACGGCCTCCGTCGGTTCCACGCCGGTGCTGACGGGCACCACCCTGAAGTGGACCGGCAGCCTGCCGGTCGGTGGCACGGTGGTGCTGACCTACACGGTGACGGTGGACCCCGATGTTCCGGCCGGGACGATTGTGCACAACCACGCCGCGGGTACCGCCCAGCCGCCGACGACCCCGGAGAACCCGGTGCCGCCGATCACCCCTCCGCCGGTCGAGACCACCCACCTGGTACCCGGTTTCACCCTGGCAAAGACCGCGAGCCCGGCCTCCGGGTCGACGGTCCTCGGCGGAGGCACCGTCACGTACACGGTGACGGGCACCAACACCGGTGCCACGGTTCTGGACCCGGTGACGATCACCGATGACCTGTCGAAGGTGCTGGACAACGCCACGTTGACCGGCGCGCCCACGGCATCCACCGGCTCTGCTCCCGTGTTGACCGGGACCACCCTGACGTGGACCGGGTCATTGCCGGTGGGAGGCAAGGTCGTTCTGACCTACAAGGTCACCGTGAACGCGGCGGTCCCGGCCGGCACCGTGATCAACAACCACGTGGAGGGCTCGGCCCAGCCGCCGACGACCCCGGAGAACCCGCAGCCCCCGATCACCCCGCCGCCGGTCGAGACGCACCACTCCACCCCCGGTTTCATCCTGACCAAGACCTCCGACCCGGTGTCCGGATCGACGGTCCAGGGTGGGGACACGATCACCTACACGGTGACCGGGACCAACACCGGTGACGGCGTTCTCAATCCGGTGGTCATCACCGACGACCTGTCCAAGGTGCTCAACCATGCCACTGTGACCGGCGCACCGACGGCCTCCGCCGGCGCTGCCCCGACGGTGTCCGGTACGACCCTGACCTGGACCGGCAGTCTGGCGGCGGGTGCCAAGGTGGTCCTCACCTACACCGTCACCCTGGACGCCGACGTCGCTGCCGGCACGATCGTGAACAACCACGCCTCGGCAACGGCCCAGCCGCCGACGACCCCGGAGAACCCGGTGCCGCCGATCACCCCGCCGCCGGTCGAGACCACGCACCTGGTACCTGGTTTCACCCTCGCGAAGACCTCCAGCCCGGCCCCGGGGTCGACCGTCACGGCCGGCAGCCTGATCACCTACACGGTGACCGGGACGAACACGGGCGCGACGCTGCTGGATCCGGTGACCCTCACCGACGACCTGTCCAAGGTGTTGAACAACGCCACCCTGGTCGGTGCTCCCACAGCCTCCGTCGGTTCCGCACCGGTGCTGACGGGGACAACCCTGAAGTGGACCGGCACGTTGCCGGTCGGAGGGGCGGTCGTCCTGACCTACACCGTGGCGCTGAACGCCGATGTCACCGCCGGCACGATCGTGAACAACCACGCCACGGGAACGGCGCAGCCGCCGACGACCCCGGAGAACCCGCAGCCGCCGATCACGCCGCCGCCGGTCACCACCGAGCACCTGGTGCCCGGTTTCACCCTGACCAAGACCGCTGATCCCGTCACGGGCTCGGTGGTCGAGGGTGGGGACGCGATCACCTACACGGTGACCGGGACCAACACCGGTGCCACGGTTCTCGACCCGGTCGTCATCACGGACGACCTGTCCAAGGTGTTGAACAACGCCACCCTGACCGGGGTGCCGACGGCTTCCGTCGGTGCGGCGCCGGTACTCACCGGCACCACCATGTCCTGGACCGGCTCCCTGCCGGTCGGCGGCAAGGTCGTGCTGACCTACACCGTCACGTTGAAGGCCGATGTGGCTGCGGGAACCGTTGTCAACAACCATGCCTCGGCAACGGCCCAGCCGCCGACGACCCCGGAGAACCCGGTGCCGCCGATCACCCCGCCGCCGGTCGAGACCACCCACTCCACGCCGGGTTTCAGCCTGACCAAGACCTCCGACCCGGTGTCGGGTTCGACCGTTCGTGGTGGGGACACGATCACCTACACGGTGACCGGGACCAACACCGGTGCCACAGTTCTCGACCCGGTGACCCTCACCGACGACCTGTCCGAGGTGCTCGACCACGCCACGTTGACCGGCGCACCGACCTCGTCCACCGGCGCGGTACCGACGGTGTCGGGCACCACCTTGACGTGGACCGGTTCGCTGCAGGCGGGTGCGAAGGTCGTGCTGACCTACACCGTCACCCTGGACGGCGACATCCCGGCCGGCACCGTCGTGAACAACACGGTGAAGGGTTCGGCCCAGCCGCCGACGACCCCGGAGAACCCGGAGCCGCCGATCGTGCCGCCGCCCGTCACCACCGAGCACCCCGTGCCCGGTTTCACCCTGACGAAGGTCTCCGACCCCGCGTCCGGTTCGACCGTCACCGGCGGGGATCTGATCACCTACACGGTCACCGGAACCAACACCGGCGCCACGGTTCTGGACCCGGTGGTCATCACCGATGACCTGTCCAAGGTCCTCAACCACGCGACCTTGACGGGTTCGCCGTCGGCGACCAGCGGGTCGGCCCCGGTGCTGACCGGGACCGATCTCACCTGGACCGGCACCCTGCCGGTGGGGGGCACCGTGGTCCTGACGTACACGGTCGTCCTCGATACCGATGTCGCTGCCGGCACCGTCGTGAACAACCACGCCTCGGGAACGGCGCAGCCGCCGACGACCCCGGAGAACCCGCAGCCGCCGATCACCCCGCCGCCGGTCGAGACCAGCCATCCGGTACCCGGTTTCACCCTGACCAAGACCGCTGATCCTGTCACGGGCTCGGTGGTCGAGGGTGGGGACACGATCACCTACACCGTCACCGGTACCAACACCGGTGCCACGGTTCTGGACCCGGTCACCCTCACCGACGACCTGTCCAAGGTGCTGAACAACGCCACCCTGGCCGGTGCACCGACCTCTTCGGTCGGCGCGGCCCCGACGGTGTCCGGTACGACTCTCACCTGGACCGGCATCCTGCCGGTGGGTGGCAAGGTCGTGCTGACCTACACCGTGACGATCGCCTCGGACGTCACCGCCGGCACCGTCGTCAACAACACGGTCGAGGGTTCGGCGCAGCCGCCGACGACGCCGGAGCACCCGGTGCCGCCGATCACCCCGCCGCCGGTCGTGACACAGCACTCCACGCCCGGCTTCTCCCTGACGAAGACCTCGGACCCGGTGTCCGGTTCGACCGTCGTCGGTGGGGACACGATCACCTACACGGTGACCGGGACCAACACCGGTGCCACCGTTCTGGATCCGGTGGTCGTCACCGACGACCTGTCCAAGGTCCTCGACCATGCCACGCTGACCGGGGCGCCGACGGCCTCCACCGGTGCCGCACCGGTGGTCTCCGGGACAACCCTGACCTGGACCGGCAGCCTGCCGGTGGGAGCCAAGGTGGTCCTCACCTACACCGTGACCCTGGACCGGGACATCCCGGCCGGCACCATCGTGAACAACACGGTGGCAGGTTCGGCCCAGCCGCCGACGACCCCGGAGAACCCGGAGCCGCCGATCGTGCCGCCGCCGGTCACCACCGAGCACCTGGTGCCCGGTTTCACCCTGGCCAAGACCGCTGATCCGGTGTCCGGTTCGACCGTCGTCGGTGGGGACACGATCACCTACACGGTGACCGGGACCAACACCGGTGCCACTGTTCTGGATCCGGTGATCATCACGGACGACCTGTCCAAGGTCCTCAACCACGCGACCCTGGCCGGTACACCTTCGGCCTCCAGCGGCGCAGCGCCCGTCGTCACGGGCACCACGCTCACCTGGACCGGCACCCTGCCGGTGGGTGGCACCGTGGTCCTGACGTACTCGGTCGTCCTCGATACCGATGTCGCTGCAGGCACCATCGTGAACAACCACGCCTCGGGGACGTCTCAGCCGCCGACGACCCCGGAGCACCCGGTGCCGCCGATCGTGCCGCCGCCGGTCACCACCGAGCACCCGGTACCCGGTTTCACCCTGACGAAGACGGCCAACCCGCCGACTGGATCAACGGTCGTGGCCGGTGGCGAGATCACCTACACCGTCACCGGTACCAATACCGGTGCCACGGTTCTCGACCCGGTCACCCTCACGGACGACCTGTCCAAGGTGTTGACCAACGCCACCCTGACCGGTGCACCGGCGGCCTCCGTCGGTGCGGCGCCGGTGATCTCGGGGACGACGCTCAGCTGGACCGGCAGTCTGCCGGTGGGCGGCAAGGTCGTGCTGACCTATACGGTCACCGTGAACGACGGTGTTCCTGCCGGAACGGTGGTCGACAACCATGTCTCGGGGACGGCCCAGCCGCCGACGACGCCGGAGCACCCGGTGCCGCCGATCACCCCGCCGCCGGTCGAGACCACCCACTCCACGCCGGGTTTCAGCCTGACCAAGACCTCGGACCCGCTGTCGGGTTCGACCGTCCGTGGTGGTGACACGATCACCTACACCGTCACCGGGACCAACACCGGTGCCACGGTTCTCGATCCGGTCATCATCACCGACGACCTGGCCGAGGTGCTCGACCACGCCACGCTGACCGGTACGCCGGCGGCGTCGGCCGGTCCTGCACCGGTGGTGACCGGGACGACCCTGACCTGGACCGGCAGCCTGCCGGTGGGCGCGAAGGTCGTGCTGACCTACACCGTCACCCTGGACAGTGACATCCCGGCCGGCACGATCGTGAACAACCACGCCTCGGGGACGGCCCAGCCGCCGACGACCCCCGAGAACCCGGTACCGCCGATCACCCCGCCGCCGGTCGAGACCCATCACCCGGTACCCGGTTTCACCCTCGCCAAGACGGCGGATCCGACCAACGGTTCGGCCGTCACCGGTGGGGACACGATCACCTACACGGTGACCGGGACCAACACCGGTGCCACGGTTCTCGATCCGGTGTCGATCACGGACGATCTGTCCAAGGTGCTGAACAACGCGACCTTGACCGGAACGCCGACGGCCTCCGCAGGCGGCGCGCCGGTGCTGACCGGAACGACACTGCGGTGGACGGGTTCACTGCCCGTCGGTGGCACCGTGGTGCTGACCTACACCGTCACGCTGGCCGGTGACATCGCCGCCGGAACGATCGTGGACAACCAGGCCGAAGGGTCCGCCCAGCCGCCGACGACTCCGGAACACCCGGAGCCCCCGATCATTCCGCCGCCGGTGGTCACCGAACACCCGGTGCCCGGGTTCGCCCTCACCAAGAAGGCCGATCCGGTGTCCGGCTCGACGGTTCGCGGTGGGGACACGATCACCTACACGGTGACCGGGACCAACACCGGTGCCACGGTTCTCGACCCGGTCACCGTCACCGACGACCTGGCGAAGGTGCTGAACCACGCGACCTTGACGGGTACACCGAAGGCCTCGACCGGCACCGCGCCGGTCGTCTCCGGCACCACCCTGACCTGGACCGGCAGCCTGCCGGTGGGAGCCAAGGTGGTCCTGACCTACACGGTCGTCGTGGACAAGGACGTGTCCGCCGGCACGGTGATCGACAACCACGCCTCGGGAACGGCCCAGCCGCCGACGACGCCGGAGCACCCGGTGCCGCCGATCACCCCGCCGCCGGTCGAGACCACCCATTCCACCCCCGGTTTCACCCTCACCAAGACCGCCGACCCGGCCTCCGGATCGATCGTTCGTGGTGGGGACACGATCACCTACACGGTGACCGGGACCAACACCGGTACCGGGACACTCGACCCGGTCGTCATCACCGATGACATGTCGAAGGTGCTCGACCACGGCACCTTGGTGGGGCGGCCGACCGCCTCCACCGGGGGTGAACCGGTTCGCCGGGGAACCACACTCACCTGGACCGGAAGCCTCGCCGAGGGGCAGGCGGTCACGTTGAAGTACACGGTCAAGCTGGATCTGGACATCCCGGGGATCACGGTGCGCAACACCGTCAGCGGGACGGCGACCCCGCCCACCGGGCCGCCGATCGTGCCGCCGCCGGTCACCACCGAGCACCCGGTGCCCGGGTTCACGGTGGTCAAGTCCGCCGATCCGGCCAGCGGGACAGCGGTGGAGGCCGGTGACACGATCAACTACACGATCACCGCCACCAACACCGGTGCCACGGTGCTCGACCCGGTCAACATCACCGACGACCTGTCCGGGGTGCTCGCGCACACCTGGCTGGTCGGTCAGCCGAAGGCAAGTCAAGGCCGGGCCGCGCTCTCCGGAGCGCGACTCACCTGGACCGGGTCCCTCGCGGTCGGCGCCGAGCTCACCATCACCTACCAGGTGCGGGTGAAGGCGGACGTGACCGGGGGATCGGTGGTCCGGAACACCGTGACATCCTCTGCGGTGCCGGTGGTTCCGCATCCGCCGACGAAACCGGAACCGCCCATCGTTCCCCCGCCGTCGGTGACCGAACACCCGGTTCCCGGGTTCGAGCTGACCAAGACCAGCAACGTGCCCGCCGGTGCGGTGGTCGCCGCGGGTGACACGATCACCTACACGGTCACCGGGAAGAACACGGGCGCAACGGTTCTGGATCCGGTGGTGATCACCGATGACATGTCGAAGGTGCTCGACAACGCCGCGCTGGTAGGTACCCCCACCGCCTCCCTCGGTGCGGCGCCGTCACTGACGGGGACCACGCTGACCTGGAGCGGGACGCTGGAGGTCGGTGAAGCGGTCCGGGTCACCTACCAGGTGGTCGTCAACAGCGGGGTGGCCCCGGGGGTGCGGATCGACAACTCCGTCCAGGCCACCTACCGGCCGCCGGGGCAACCGCCGCACCGCACCCCGAAGATCACGGTCGTCCACGTCACCGAGGGCAACCCGCCGCCCACCGTGACCCCGCCGTTGCCGAACACCGGTGTGGATGTGCCGGGTCTGGCCACCACGGCAGGACTGCTGTTGCTGCTGGGTGGATTCCTCCACCTGGTCGGCCGCCGCCGGCGCACCGCCGGGTAACCGCGCCACAGCAGGACCGAGGAGCCGGTCGTCCCGTTCGGGGCGGCCGGCTCCTCGGCATCCGGGGCGGGACGTACAGTTCGAAGACGTGAGTGCCGCCGAGATCATCGTCATCCTGTTGGCCGGTGTGGGTGCCGGGACCATCAACGCGGTGGTCGGATCGGGCACCCTGATCACCTTCCCCACCCTCATCGCCTTCGGGTTCCCACCGGTCACCGCGACCATGAGCAATGCGATCGGTCTCGTGCCCGGCAGCATCTCCGGCACCTGGGGGTACCGCCGGGAACTGCGCGGCCAGGGCCCGCGGTTGCGACTGCAGCTGCCGGCCTCGCTGATCGGTGCCGCCATCGGGGCGTACCTGCTCCTGCACCTGCCGGAGAAGACCTTCGAAATCGTGGTGCCGGTCCTCCTGGTCCTCGCCCTGGTCCTGGTGGTCCTGCAACCCCGGATCCAGCGGAACGCCAAGGCGAGGGCCGAGCGGGCCGGCCGCAACCACGAGGAGATGACGAACCGTCAGCGCAAGCTCCTGGTCGCGGGTACCGGACTGACCGGTGTCTACGGCGGTTATTTCGCCGCCGCCCAGGGCATCCTGCTCGTGGGCATCATGGGCGCGCTGGTCAGCGACAACATGCAGCGGCTCAACGCCGCGAAGAACCTGCTGACCCTGTGTGTCAACACCGTCGCGGCCATCTTCTACGCCGTGGTCGCCTTCGACCGGGTCAACTGGGCCGTGGCCGGGCTGATCGCCGCCGGTTCCCTGGCCGGCGGTTTCCTCGGGGCGGCGTTCGGCCGGAAACTCTCTCCTGCGGTGTTGCGGACGCTGATCGTCCTGCTGGGGATCGTCGCCATCTGGCGCATCCTCAGCTGAGGGTGCGCGGACCCGTCCAGGCGGCTGCGGCGGCGAGGAAGCGGGTGTTCTCCGCCGCGGAACCGATGGTGATCCGCACACCCCCGTTGGCCGCATCGTTGAAGGGCCGCACGATGATCGCGTGGTCCTCACAGTGCGCGGCGAACCCGGCGGCGTTGTCGCGCAGGGGCAACCAGACGAAGTTCGCCTGGGTCGTCGGCACCGTGTAGCCGCCGGCGATCAGTTCGTCGCGCACCCGGTGCCGTTCGGCCACCACGATCCGGCAGCGGTCCAGCAGCTCGTCGGCCGCGGCGAGGGAGGCAAGTGCGGCAGCCTGGGCGACCGAACTGACCGCGAACGGGATCGCGACCTTGCGCAGGGCGACGGCCACCTCCGGGTCGCTGACGGAGTAGCCCACGCGCAGGCCCGCCAGACCGTAGGCCTTCGACAGTGTGCGCAGGACCACGACATTCGTCCGGCCACGAGCGAATTCGACACCGTCGGGGATGGTCTCGTCGTCGATGAACTCCCGGTAGGCCTCGTCGACGACGACCAGCACCTCCGACGGCACCTTCGCCAGGAACGTCTCCAGCTCGGCGGCGGTGAGTGCCGTCCCGGTCGGATTGTTCGGGTTGCACACGAAGATCAACCGGGTGGCGGGGGTGATCGCTGCGGCCATGGCGTCCAGATCGAGGGATTCCTCGGCCGTCACCGGCACCGGGACCGCCCGGGCCCCGACGACGGCGGCGATGATCGGGTAGGCCTCGAAGGACCGCCAGCCGAAGATCACCTCGGAGGTCTCGGTGCAGGTCGCCTGGACCAGCTGTTCGCACAGGGAAACGGAGCCGCAGCCGACGACGATCTGGGCCGGATCCACGGCCAGCCGGTCGGCGAGGGCGCCCACCAGGGCCTGGGCCCCGTTGTCCGGGTACCGGTTCATCTCCAGGGCGGCCGCGGTGATCGCCGCCGCGACACTGGCCAACGGCGGGAACGGCATCTCGTTCGAGGCCAGTTTGATCGCGCCGGGAACCGTGCGGCCGGGGGTGTAGGCCGGCAGTGCGGCCAGGGCCTCGCGGGTGTGGGGGCGATTCGCGGCGCTCATTGCGTGCTCCAGTTCTCGGTGATGTCGACCCTCGGGGGTGATCGGTCGAGCCTAGAAGAGGTGTCCGCCGCATCCGCCCGGGGCCACCCTCAGCGGCCCTGGCGGCGATCGGGCTCCTAGAGTGAACAGGGTGACCAACGACGGGCAAGTGACGGTGACCACTGAACTCGCTGACGGGGTGCCGGTGACCCTGGCCCGAGGACCGGAACCGGCAACCGGTCCCAGACCCAAGACGGGCCGCGGGATCCTGGTCGTCCAGGAGGCCTTCGGCATCACCCCGCACATCGAGTCCATCTGCCGTCGGCTTGCCCGACTGGGCTTCGTCGCCGCGGCACCGCATCTGCATCACCGGGCCGGCCTGCCCGCCGCGGTCGCCACCGACTTCGCCGAGGCCAAACCGTTGATGGACGGGTGGACCGGGGCGGGCATCCGGGCCGATCTGCGGGCGGGCATCGCGGTGCTGTCCGATGCCGGATGTGCCCAGGTCGGCATCATCGGTTTCTGCGCGGGCGGGAGCATCGCCCTCTGGGCCGCGGCGACCCTGCCCGTCGCCGCGGCGGTCAGCTTCTACGGCGGCGGGCTGAGCCGCTCCCGCTGGGAGGGTGTTCCGTCCGGATTGGAGTCGGCGGCCGCCATCAGGTCACCGTGGCTGGGGGTCTACGGCGATCGTGACACCTCCATCCCCGTCCCCGAGATCGAGGAGCTCAGGGGTGTGCTGGCCGGGGTCGACGTGCCCACCGACGTGCTGCGGTACGCCGAGGCCGGACACGGCTTCAACAACGACACCCGGCCCGATCACTTCCACCCCGTCGCGGCTGCCGACGCCTGGGCCCATGCCGTGGCGTGGTTCGACGCGCACCTGGTCGGTCCGGTTCAGGGGAATTCTTTCGTATCGTGAGCGGGTGACCTCATTTCGCCCGTCCCTCCGGCTCGCCGCCGTCGCCCTGATCCTCACTCTCGCCGGATGCACCATCGACGACCCGAAGGCCGCTGACCTACCCACCACGGAGGCGTCCACCTCGACGTCGTCGTCGTCGAGCAGCGCCGACGCCGGGGCGCCGGTGACGGTGCCCGGGCGACCGTCCACGGAGGCGGCGACGAGTGCACCGTCGGACAGCAGCGAGGCAACGGTCCCCGCGGAGACCGACGAACCCGTGGGGACGTCGGCGGCCACCACCGACGTCACCGATTCCGGATCCACTGTGGGGACGACCCTGGGGATCACGTCGGTCCCGACGACTGCGCCCACCACTGCGCCGACCAGCGGCGCCGTCGACCCGGTGACAAGCACGAGCAGCTCATCGGTGACGACATCGGCCGCGGGACAGGTGATCTCGGTGCAACTGACCGGCTGTGACGGCTGTACCGTCATCGGCTCGAAGGCCTCCGTGGCCGGGGCCTACTCCGCCGCCCTGATCAGCAGGGGAGGGCGCGGTGCCCTGGTCTCGGTGACCTCCGACGGGGCTGTCCGCGGTGTCGTCAACATCCCTTACGGGTCCAGCTTCCCCGCCCCGGCGCAGGGCCTGTTGCCCTGCGATGACGACGGCCGATGCGTCGTCACCGCAGAGCAGGGCGGTACTGCGGTTCTGTCGGCGTTCTCGTTGGACGGGAACGGCCAGTGGACGGACCTCTCGGGGGACGGCGGGTACCCGTCGACGACCGCCAAGGGTGGCCCGATCACGGTCAACGGGTCGTTGGGGCTGGCGGTACAGGAGTCCGAGAGCGGGGCCCCGATCTGGATGGTGCTGGCCTGGAACGGTGAGCGTTATGCGGTGCTCGGTTGCGCCCCCGACGGCCCCGTCCCCGCTGCCGGGGGTCTTGACCCGGCGCTCTGCGGGTCCTGAAGGCTGAGGGTTGTCGACCTCAGCGGTGTGAGGTCGGGAGGGTCTCCGGTGCCGAGCTGACGGGTGACAGCGTGGGGGCGGCCGCCGGTGGTGCCGTGGTCCACTCCGTCGGAGCGACACTCGGCGTCTCGACCTGCGCCGGGTCGGACCACTCGGTCGGGGCCACATTCGGGGCTTCGACCTGTGCCTGGCTCGACCACTCGGTCGGGGCGGGTACAGGGGCCTCGGTGGGCAGCTCGCACGGGACCGGCGTTTCGGTGGGAGCCTCGCTGGGCAGTGCCGAGCTACGGTCGGACCAGGCCGTCGGGGCCGGCGCAGCCTTGGTGGGGTACACGCTCGACGGCGGAGCCGAGGAGTAGATCGTCTCGGTGGGACCGTCCTGATCGGCCGGCGCTGCTCCGACTGTGGGCGGCAGTGGAGCCGAGGTCGGAAGACGGGTGGGGTCGACCTCGCGGCTGGTGGTTGCGGGCCGAGGAGCCTCAGGCGCGGAGGTGCTCGACGGTGCAGCATCGGTGGGGTCCGACGGTGCTGAGAAGTAGATGGTTTCGGTGGGGCCGACCTCGACGGCGGCCGAGCTGAGAACCTCATCGGTGGGCGGCAGGGTACTGGTGGGCATCTCGCTCGGTGCCTGCGGCGAGGTCGTCACGGCCGACAGCGGGGCGGGGGCACTGGGGACCGACGACGGACTGACGGTGGGCGGGTAGGTTTCCGTCGGACTCGAGGTGGCGGTCGGGCAGTCCGGCAGCGGGAGGGCCGGCGCCGGGGAGAGCGTGGGCGGGTGGGCGGTCTCGGTGTAGGACGTGATCACCGGACGGTCGGCGGGGGCCGCGCGGTCGGGTCCGAAGGCCGAGAACCCGACGACGGCACCGACCAGCACCGCGGCCACCCCCGCGGCGGCGAGGACGGGGCGCAGATTGCGTGGTCCCTTCCCCAAACGGCGTTGGTTCTCGCTCCATGCGTCGGCATCCGGCCGCTCGGCGGCGGCCTCGTGGTGCAGGGCGGACCGCAGGCGGTCCTCGAACTCGTTCATCGGTCTTCTCCATTCCGGCCCAGGGCTGCGCGCAGGGCAGCCAGGCCACGGGATACAAAGGATTTGGCAGCACCGACGCTGACCCCGAGGGTGCGGGCCACGTCGTCGAACTGCAGGTCGAGCCAGAAGCGGAGCACGATGGCCTCGCGCTGGCGTCGTGGAAGCTGATGCAGGGCACTGATGATCGCCGTGTGCTCGACCCGTCCCAGCACTTCGGACTCGGCGCTGGGGTGATCACGCACCAGGTGCAGGCCGTGGCCGACGGTGAGCCTTCGCGCGGTCATCAGGTGGCGGATCCTGCTGCGGGTGAGGTTGACGACGATGGATCGCAGGTAGGCCCGGGCGGCGTCGGCGTCCTGCAGGGCATCGAGTTTGCCGTGCAGGCGGACGAAGGCCTCCTGGGCGACGTTCTCCGGGTCGTCGGCCCCGAGCAGCCGGGCCAGGGCCTGCATCCGGCCGAACTCGGTGTCGAACAACTGCCGGTACCGGTCGACCATCAGATCCTCCGCCGGTGGCATCTCAAGCACTTTCATGTCCGGTAGACCCGTGCCCCGGTCAAAAGGTTGCCACCCTTGGCGACGATTCGGGACCCCAGTGGTCGAAATCCGACCATCCATATCCCACATCGTCGGGTGCGGGTGCGGGTGCGTGTGCGGGTGCGGGCGGGGCGGGGCGGACAGACTGCCCGGAATACGAGGAGGCCCCCACCTGCCTTGCGGCTGGTGGGGGCCTCTCCATCTGTCTCAACACAGAGTGCGCCCGAAGGGATTCGAACCCCTAACCTTCTGATCCGTAGTCAGATGCTCTATCCGTTGAGCTACGGGCGCATGGCTATCAAGTTGTACTGTCCAGCTGTACTGCAGGCGAAGCAACTACTCAGTTGTACTACACACCAGCTCCCCAGAGGAAACTGCCTACTGCGCGGAAGCGAGAGGATTTGAACCTCCGGTACCGGTAAAGGCACAACTCATTAGCAGTGAGTCCCATTCGGCCGCTCTGGCACGCTTCCCGGGCCCTACTAGCGTCTGGCACCGAGAACATAGATTACCTGGCCCCACCGCCGAACCACAAAACGGCTGGTCGCGGACGCGGCGGAGATCTACAGGTCCTTGGCGAAGCAGATCGAGGTGGGCTCGTCGGCGTAGGCCCCGAAGTTCGGTATCCGCTGGTAGCCGCTGCGGGAGTAGAGGCCGATGGCCTCCGGCTGCAGCTCACCGGTCTCCAGTACCAGGCGCGTCCAGCCGAGCGTCCTGGCGTGGTCCTCCAGTGCGACCAAGATCTCCTTCGAGATGCCCTTGCCTCGATGTTCGGCGGGCACGTACATCCGTTTGACTTCCCCGGTCGTCTCGTCGAGCTGCCGGAGGGCACCGCATCCCACCGCCTCCCCGGAGAACTCGCGGGCGACCATGAAGACGGTGACGTCCTCTCCGGTCGGTGCCGAGCCCGGTTCGCTGCTGCCCTCGCCGTAGCGTTCCCGCAGTTCCTGCTGCTGGGATTCGCGGAGTTCACGACCGTGCCAGTTGTCCCAGGAGGTCTGTTCTACGGTGCGCCCGCGGCCGGCGGCGTCAGGGATGCTCACAGCGACAAGCCTAAATCCCGACTCGGGGGTGCCTTCCGTGGGATGCCTCACGTAGCGTCGCAGGATGACCTCGCTCACCGCCGCCGAGAACGCAGTCCTGTCGGCCATCGACGAGCAGGCCCTCGTCGACGACCTCGTCGCCCTCGTCCGGGTCCCCAGTGTGACGGGCACCGATGCCGAGTCCGAGATGGTGCATGAACGCGGCCGGATCCTCACCGATCTCGGGTACGACGTCGACCTGTGGAAGATCGACCTGGAGGACCTGCGTTCGGACCCGGAGTTCCCCGGCTCGGAGGCCGAGAGGTCCGAGGGCTACGGCGTTGTCGGGGTCACCGGACCGGGTGAACCTGCGCTTGTCCTGCAGGGACATGTGGACGTGGTGCCCACCGGCGACCTGCAGAAGTGGTCGGGGGACCCGTACTCGGCGGCCATCGTCGGGGGCATCCTGCACGGCCGCGGGGCCTGCGACATGAAGGCCGGGGTGGCGGCGAACTTCGCGGTGGCCCGGGCGTTGAAGGCCAGTGGGGTGACCCTGGAACGCACACTCGCCCTGCACTGCGTGGTGAGTGAGGAGGACGGCGGCCTGGGGGCCTTCGCCACCATGCGCCGCGGGCACCTGGGGGAGGCAGCCGTGATCAGCGAGCCCACCAGCGGTCGGATCATCACCGCGAACGCCGGGGCCCTGACCTTCGAGATCCGTGTCCCGGGCCGCGCCGCCCACGGGAGCATGCGACTGGAGGGGGTCAGCTCCTTCGAGGCCTTCCTGCCCCTGCACGCGGCGATCCGGGATCTCGAGGCCGAACGCAATGCCCGCCCCGATCCGCTGTTCGCCGAGACGAACCTGCCCTACGGGATCTCGATCGGCCGCATCACGGCCGGCGACTGGGCGAGTTCGGTTCCCGACCTGCTGGTGGCGGAGGGCCGGATGGGGGTGCAGCTCGGGGAGGATCCGCAGCAGGCGCGTGCCGCGTTCGAGGCGGCCGTTGCTGCCGCCTGCGCGGCCGACCCCTGGTTGGCCGACCATCCCGCCGAGGTGACCTGGCCGGGCGGTCAGTTCGCCAGCGGCAGTCTGGCGACCGGGCACCCGCTGATCGCCGAGATGTCGTCGTCGATCACCGACCTGTCCGGGGCCGCCGCACCGCAGCTGGCGGCCGCCCCGTACGGCAGTGACCTGCGGCTCTACTCGGGCATCGGCGGGATCCCGACCCTGCACTACGGCCCCGGTGACGGGCGTTTCGCCCACGCGCCCCGGGAGCAGGTCGAGCTCGACGAGATGATCCGGGTGACCCGGGCCCTGGCCCTGCTGGCCGTGCGCCGCTGCGGCGGCCACCTCTGAATCGACCACGGGAACCGGGGCGGGACCGGGGTCGGTGCCCGCGGATCAGGCACGCTGCGGTTCAGTGCCCGCGGCGGATCAGGCCGGGGGGATCAGGCCGGGGCGGATCAGTGCACGCGCGCCAGCAGCGCGGGCAGCACCTCTGCCAGTGGGGCGTCGATCTTGACGGTGGCGAGGTCGTCCCCGCGGGTGGCACCCCGGTTCACGATGACGATCGGCCGACCCTCCTGGGCGGCCCGTCGGACGAACCGCAGTCCCGAGTAGACGGTCAGTGAGCTGCCGGCCACCAGCAGGGCGCCCGCGGTCTCGATCACCTCGTAGGCGGCCGAGACACGTTCGGGCGGAACACTCTCCCCGAAGAACACCACATCAGGTTTGAGGACACCACCGCAGTTCAGGCAGTCGGCCATGACGAACGAGGAGGTGTCTGCGACCAGGGCATCGCCGTCCGGGGCGAGTTCGACCTCGTGGGAGACATCGAAATGCGGGTTCAGCAGGGTGAGCCTGCGCTCCAGTTCGACCCTGCCGGTCAGCTCGCGGCAGTTCAGGCAGATCACCCGGTCCAGTCGTCCGTGCAGGTCGATCACCTGCTCCGACCCGGCCTGCTGGTGCAGTCCGTCCACGTTCTGGGTGATCAGCCCGGCCATCCGGCCCTGGGCCTCCCATGCGGCGATGACCCGATGGCTCCGGTTGGGTTCGGCGGTCTTCATCCGTCGCCAGCCGACGAAACTCCTTGCCCAGTAACGCTGTCGCCCGGCCGAGGTCCGCGTGAAGTCCTGGTAGGTCATCGGGGTGCGGACCGGGGAGTCCGGTCCGCGGTAGTCGGGGATGCCGGAATCGGTGCTGACACCCGCGCCGGTCAGCACTGCCAGCGGCCGATCGGCCAGCAGTTCCGCGGCCCTGTCCATATCCACACTCACCCCTCCAGGGTGGCACAGCAGGCACTGGAGCGGTTTACGCCGGCAGCCGAACAGAAGGGCGCTCGGCCAGTTGACGGAGGAAGCCGGCGAATCCGCCGGGGGTTCGGCCGATGCGTCGGCCGCTCGTCAGCACCGGATGATCCGTCGGATAGACGGCGTGCCCTCCTACGGCCAGGATCAGTTCGCTGAGCCGGCGGTCCTCGTGCTCGGCGACCATCGGGAACCCACCGGCCTGCAGATACCGGTCGCCGCGGAAACCCATGTTCGCGCCGTGGACGTTCTGGTGGTGGCCGGTCGCCGCGATCGCCCGTGCGACCTCGGCCCGGTGGTTGCTCAACCAGCTGGTGTGCAGGTCCGCAGGCAGATCCTCCGGGTCCGGCCGGACCAGACCGAGATACAGATCGGCGCCACGGGCTGCCTCGGCGAGTTGGTGGGCGAGCCAGTGCGGCGGCACCCGGGAGTCGGCATCGGTGCAGGCCAGCCAGATCGAAGAAGGATCCTCGACACCCTCGAGCGCGCGGGAGATGCCGATCGCCCGAGCGGTTCCGACCGCCCCGGCGTCGATCCTGACGGCCGTCACATCAGGCCAGGCCGCGACGACCTCCGCCGATCGGTCCACACAACGGTCCAGGACGACGACGACGCTCACGGCCACCCCGCGAACATGACGCGCGGCGGTGTGGAGGGAGCGCAGGCAGTGATCCAGGTGGGCCTGCTCGTCACGGGCCGGGACCACGACGGCCAGCCGGTTCACCGCCGCCATCAACGTGTCTCGGGAGCGGGACGCAGGCCGGTCGCGGACGCCACCGACACCGCGGGAGCACGCACCAGGAGGTCGAGCAGGAAGTCCTCCTCCTGGTGGGCGACGAGTACCTCGACCTCGGGGTGAGCCCGGAAGGCCAGGTGAACCGTGTCCCCGGTGAGCGGGTACTCGGCAACAGGATGCCGCCAGTGGCAGACCGCGAGCACACCGTCCTCGGCGAGGGCCGCGACTGCGCCGCGGACCAGACGCTCGAGATCGGCCGCATCGCAGTAGTAACCGATCTCGGAGATGACCACAAGGTCGAAGGCGCCATGTGCCCAGAGAGCGGGGTCGATGTCGGGGCTCACGGTGACACCGCTCAGATCGGCGAGCCGGGCGGCTGCGCGGGCACGGGGGGCCGGGCTGATCTCGGTCGCCAGGACGCGCTCGCATCGCCGGGCGAGGTCCTCTGTCAGATCTCCGTTGGCGCAACCGGGTTCGAGGGCGGATCGGAATCGTTCCCGGGGCAGGGAGGCCAGCAGGATGCTCCGCTTGCGGATCTCGTACCAGCGGTCGGCGAAGCCCCACGGATCGGGCCGGTCCCCGTAGAAGTCGTCGAAGAACGGACGGTCCAGGCTCGCCACCGGGGCGGCCGCGTCCTGGTCCGCTGTGACGGCGGTAGCCATGAACAACTCGTACGGCCGGGAGAAGTGTTCCACCATCGCAGGTTCCACCACCGATTCGTCACCTGCGGCCGGGGACAGCGGCCGAAGTTGACTGGTGTACCGGTCGAGGGCGGCCAGCTTGGTCTCCCGCTCGCCGGTGGTCAGATCCAACCGGACGAGGGTGTCGGTCGGCAGATGGTCTTCCTCCGGGCTGGACCAGTGCCAGAGCCAGATCGGGTATTCCAGCAGGTTGATCCGCAGGTCGGAGCAGATGCGTGCCGCCGCCAGGCCCATGGCCTCGTGGTCCGGATGTCGGTCGCCCCGCCACGGGGAGGCGACGAGGGCCGAGGGGGGCAATGGTGCGAGCTCTGCGCGCAGCCGCCCGTCGAGATCGTCGGCGAACAATGACAACTCGCCGTCGGGGAGGTCGAGGAACAGTACCGAGGCACCCGGTGCGGCCAGTTCCACGGCTTCCGCCACCTCGATCCGACGACGCTCGGCGAGCTGCTCCGGTGAGTGCGTCGGGGAATCGGGATGGGAGCCCTCGCCGTTGGTGGCGACGATGACCTGGACGTCCCAGCCGCACCCGGCTGCTCGGGTCAGAAGACCCCCTGCTCCGAGGATCTCGTCGTCTGGGTGGGCTGCGAGGAGCACCAGGGTCGTGATGTCCGTCGTGTCCAGAACGGGTACCTGGTCCCAGAGACAAGCGGCCTCCCAGTCGGTCTCGCTGGTCCCGGGGACGCCGAACGGCAGGCTCACCACGGGTAGGCCCCGGAGCGCACCGACTCCGTGTCGAGCACCAGCTCGCCGAGTCGGGCGAGGTCCTTCTCCCCGTGGTGCTGCCGGATGTACAACTCGAGCCCCGCGTACTGGCCGGCATACCAGTCGTCGAAGGCCAACGGGGTCGGCCCCAGTGCATGGCCCATCCGATGCAGTACCTGCTCGGCGGCCTGCACCACGGTTCCGCGGGTGCGCTCGACGAGAACGACGTCCCCACCGCTGCTGTCGATCTGGTCGGCGGCGGCGATCAAGGTACTACGTGCGCAGTCCAGGAGCAGGTCGACGGCCCCGAGCTGCAGGGCCGTCAAGGTGTCCGGCGAGGCCGGACCTCGGACACGGTCCACCAGTCGACGGGCCAGCCCCACGGCGCCGCCCCACCAGCAGGCGGCGACACCTGCTCCACCCCAGGCGAAACCGGCTCGCCTCAGATACCAGTTGTCCTCGCCGATCGGTACCGCCGGTGCGTCGGTCAACGTGATGGGCCCACTGCTGACGTGGGGCAGTCCGCGTGCGATCCAGGCACCGTCCTGGCGGGCGACGGCCTGGGTGCGCAGATCCACGGCGAACAGTCGACGTGTTCCGGGGCCGGTATGGGCGGTGATCAGGCCGTGGCTGAGTTCCCCGGCCAGGGAACACCACGGTTTGACGCCCTGGAGTCGCCAGCCCTGCGGTGTCTGGATCGCTGTGACGGCAACATCTTTGCCCTCGGCGGCATAGACCCCCCAGGTGCTCCGGTCGGTGACGGCGACCGCGTCGAGGTCACCTTCGGTGATGCCGGCCTCGGCAAGGACGGACAAGGCGTCCAGGTGCGGCTCCATCACCCGCGCCGCCGTGACATCCAGTGCCGCAAGGGATGCGAGCACGGTCCACCGTGTCCGGGTGGACCCGTTGCCTGGGTGCGGGGTGAGCTGCGCAACCTCGGATGCCAGTGCGAGGTACCCGGCCACCGGGTTGCCGGTGCCGTCGGCACCCCCAATTGCCCGGGCCCGGTCGACGGCGCGCAGGAGTTCATCCAGGTCGGCCGGATCAGTGTGCCCAAGAGTTGCCGGCGCGGGGGTCCGACCCCTCACCGACCGCGCCGTCGGGGTGATCGCGTGATTCAACTGGTGCCCGCCTCGTCCTGGGATGGATCCGGTGGTCGGCAATGCCGAACACGGTGTGTGACCTTGATGTCCGGCCGGGGTTCCGGATAAACATCCGAGAAATATTTAGCCGATCTAACGATCTTTATCGGTGCTGGCAGGCCGACATGAGTAGAACGCTTTCGAAGGTCTTTTGAAGCTGGGCAATGTACTCGGACCCTTTACTTGGGAGCCCGATCAGTGGTGTGATGGAGATCCGGTTCAGCAGCGTGCCGGATAGTTCCCACCATGTAGGGGAGTCCGCCATGCTGCACGTTCTGCAGAGTGCGACACGATCGAACCAAGCGCAGACCCGCCGGAGAACCGAGGAAGGTACCGCCCGAGCGGCGCGTACCCTCGAACTCCTTCGCGAAGCTGCCGAAACCACTGACCTGTTGCATCGCAAGGAGATCCACGAACAGGTGATCCTGGATCACGTGGGCATCGCCCGAAGTCTGGCCGGCCGGTACCGCGGTCGCGGGATCGACATGGACGACCTGACCCAGGTCGCCTATCTCGGCCTGGTCAAGGCTGTTGCCGGCTGCAACCCGGAGCGGTGCGACGAGTTCCTGCAGTACGCCGTCCCGACGATAGTCGGTGAGATCAAACGACATTTCCGTGATCGCGGGTGGGCTGTCCGGCCGACCCGTCGCATCCAGGAACTCCACGCCGCCGTGGGGGCGGCCCAGGCCGAACTCATCCAGACCCTGGGCCGGGAGCCCTCCGAGGCCGAGGTGGCAGCCCTGGTCGGCAGTGATGCCGCGTCCATCCGGGAAGCCGCCCAGGCCGGCCAGTACCTGCGCATCGCCTCGCTGGATGCCCTGGCGGACAGCGGTGTCACCTTCGATCGCGGGTGCTCCACCAGCGCCGAACGGCAGGACTGGATCGAGGACTGCGTCATGATCCGACCGCTCGTCGCCCGGCTGAGCGAACGCGAACGGCAGCTCGTCGGACTGCGCTTCGTCGACGGCCGGACCCAGGCCGAGATCGGCGAGGAACTGGGCCTGAGCCAGATGCACATCTCCCGGTTGCTCCGGGACGTGCTGGCCAAA
This sequence comes from Nakamurella silvestris, assembly GCA_003576535.1. Taxonomy (GTDB): domain Bacteria; phylum Actinomycetota; class Actinomycetes; order Mycobacteriales; family Nakamurellaceae; genus Nakamurella; species Nakamurella silvestris. The sequence goes on from QXCQ01000232.1 coordinate 26,151, forward strand.
CTCCGTGGTGCGCTGGAAACCTCGATCGCAGTCTGAGGCAGGTTGCCGGTCCGCCCGGCCCGGACCCGTTGCTCGGCAACGGGTCCGTGCCGGACACGTCACCGCAAGGGTCAGCTGTCGATCGCCTGACCCGGCAGTTCGCGGGTGCGAACGAGGTGCGAGGCCACTTCGTTCAACTTGATGTTGTACTGCTGGGAATACCGTTTGAGCAAAGCGAAGGCCTGCTCCGAGGTCAGGTTGAACCTCTCGATGAGCATGCCCTGGGCCTGACCGACCAGGTGACGTGAATCGATCGCACCCCACAGGTCGGTCTCCACCCGGATGCGTGCCAAAGCCACCGAGGCGTGCGCGGCGATGATGCGGGCGACTTCGAGATCCTCCACCGCATACGTCCGTGGGGTGGCCGAGTACATGTTGATCGCGCCCAGGGCGAGCCGGTCGGTGAACAGATGGACGCTCAGGATGCTGTTGAGGCCGAGTTTGGCCACCTCCGGGCCCCACTGCGGCCACCGATCGTCATGGGCGAGATCGTTGGCCGCGTACACACCGTTGGTCCACAGGGCATCGATACAGGGGCCCTGGTTGTACTCGTACTGGAGCAGGTCTGCCTGGATCACCCGTTCGTCCGTCGGTGCCGCCGTTTCGAACCGGTCCTTCCCCCGTCGCAGGGTGACACAGGCGAACTCGCAGGCGCCCAGGTCTACGGCGAGTTTCACCACAGAGCTGAGCGCGGTTTCCAGATCCTTCTCCGAGGCAAGCTTGCGCGCAGCCTCGGCGAATTCCAACGCCGTGGGCGCGTCCGCCGGCGGCGGCGCATCCACGGTCTGCGGGGTGTCGGTCGTGTCGCTGGTCATTGGTCCCTCTCCACACGGTCGCGGCGGGCTGTACCGCTGGACCTGATTGAAGTATGGCATCTGCCCGTGTGAGCGCCGTTGCCGTCACCGGACGGGGGTTGTCCACATTCTGCACAGGGCACGGGAACCACCCTCACCTGGGCTTTAGAGTCGGCGCAGGGATCCGCCGCTCTGGTCGGATCGGGTTTCGAGGGGGTTGGGATGTTGGATCTGTGCTGCCGTCGTACGTCGGCGTGGGTGGTGGCCGTGGTGCTGCTGGCGCTGGTTCCGGTGGGCTGGGGGGCGGGGGCGTCGGCCCAGGCCTCGCCGCCGCTCGCGCCGGCCACGATCGTGGTGGGGGCCGCGGGCGACAGGTCGGCCGACGGTGTGGGCGTGCTGGCGGGGGTCGGGTTCGGTGCCTACCAGGCCGATGGGCCCGACGATCTGGCCGCGGCAGGTCCGCCGATGGCGACCTGCGTCACCGGCCCGGACGGCACCTGCGCGATGAAGGTTCCGGTGAAGGTCGACCAACCGAGTTACTACACCGTCGCCGCCATGGACGCCCCGGCCGGATGGCATGCCCTGCAGAACTGGGGAGCGCCCTCGGACGTCTACCGCTTCAACACCGGTGCCCTCGGGGCCCAGGACGCAGGCCAGGTGGTGTCGCTTCCGCCGGACGGGAGGTCGTGGCCGACCGTGCGGGACGATCCGCCGACACCGGCGCAGTGCGGGATCGACGTCGGGTTGGTGATCGACCTGTCGGGGTCGGTGACGAAGGACCCGGCCCTCTTCGAGCAGTACCGGAATGCGGCCTCGCAGTTCGTCCATGCCTTGGCCGGCACGCCGTCACGGGTCTCGGCGTACACCTTTGCCACGTCGGCGGGTGTCGACGCCCCGCTGCCTCCGACCGCGCTGTCCACCGCCGGTGGGGTACAGGCCGCCGATGTGTGGATCGCCGGGTTGACCCCCAGTGCGGACAACGCGACCAACTGGGACCTGGGTCTGCGGCAGGTGACGGCTTCGGGCGATATCCCCGATGTGGTGCTCTTTCTCACCGACGGCGACCCGAACAGGTACGGGGACCCGCCGGTGGGCGACGGCACGAAACTGCACCTGCCGGACCTCGAACAGGCCATCGCCTCGGCCAACGGGCTCAAAGCAGCGGGCAGCAGAGTGGTCGCGGTAGGGATCGGCGGCAGTGTCGACGGTGCGGACGGCCAGCACCGGTTGTCGCTGATCTCGGGGCCCAAGGCGGGGACGGACTACGTCAACACCTCCTTCGACGCCCTGGCCGACACGCTCCGGCAGCTCGGGGCCGCCAACTGTGCCGGCACCTTGACCGTGGTCAAGCAAGTACGGGACTCGGTCACCGGGCAGCTCACCCCGGCCGGCGGCTGGCAGTTCGACGTCACCTCGGCACCGGCGGATGCGCCCGGGAAGAACGCGGAACCGGCCCTGTTGACCACCCAGGACACCACCGGGGCCGCCAACGTGGTGGTGGACTTCGCGGATCTGTCGCAGACCAGGATCGTCACGGTCACCGAACGTCAGACGTCCGGATACCAGCTGGAGCCGCAGGCCGGACACAACGCGATCTGCACCAGCGACGGGGTGGAACTGCCCGTCACCGATGACGGCCTCGGATTCACCGTGGAACTCAAAGCCTTGCAGACGGTCTCGTGTCAGGTGATCAACCGGGAGCTCGCGCCGGCGGCGAAGGTGACCGTCGAAAAGCACTGGTCGATCAACGGGGTGTCCTACGACAACGGGGATCAGCCCGACGGGTTCTCGGCTGCGCTGACCGTGTCATCGCCGTCGACGGGTGAACAGACCACCTCGGCCCCGGTCGACTGGGGCCACCCGCTCACCGGCTGGTCGGTGGGCGACACCATCACCATCGGTGAGAAGGTGCATCTGCCAACGGGTTGCACTCAGGAGGTGACCGGTGCCGGCCCACAGCCGGTCGATCGGCAGGACGCGGTGCTGATCGTGGTCAACCGGGTCACCTGCGATCCGGGTGGCGGGATGACGATCGCCAAGACCTTCCGATCGGCGGTGCCGACGGGGGAACAGGGGATCTACCTTCTCACCTACGACATCAGCGTGCAGAACGACGGTTCGACGGCCGGCCGCTACCGGCTGATGGACAACTGGGGCATGGCAACCGATGTCCAGGTGCTGTCGGCAGAGGTCTCCAGCGAGGACGCGGATCCGGCGACCGGCGTACGTTCTGATTTCGACGGGTCCGGGCAGCCGGAGATCGCCGCCGATGTGTCCATCGCCGCCGGGGCCACCCAGCACTACCTCGTCACCGCGCGGGTCAAGGTGCCCGGCGCCGGATCCACCGCCGGGGCGTGCACGGGTGCGCCGGGATCCGGCTTCTTCAACCGGGCGACGCTGGTCCCGCAGGGGGCAGCACCGCTCTCGGCCCAGGCCTGCGGCCCGATCCCGGCCGGTCCGGGGCCGCAGCCCGCCGGTCGGGTGCAACCGGTACCTCGGTCCACCGTCATCAACACCCTGTCGCGCAGCGATGACCGGTCCCTCGCCTATACCGGGGCACCGATCTCGGCCCCGCTGACCATCGGTCTCGTCCTGGTGCTCATCGGCTTCCTGCTGCTCACCTTCGCCGCGGCACGCACGGGGTCGCGTCGTCGTACAGAGTGACGGCTGCACCCCCGGCGCCCGTGCGCGAGTGGACTGTGGCACCCCAGGTCCCTTCCGCGAGTGGACTGTGGCACCCCAGGTTTTGGGGTGTGGGCGTCCGTTCGCGGGTGTGGGGGTCCGTTCGCGGGGGCGGGCGGGGTGTGGGGGTCCGTTCGCGGGGGTGGGCGGGGCGTGGGGGTCCGCTCGCGGGGGCGGGCGGGGTGGATCACGCGAGTGGACTGTGGCACCCCGGGCCCTTTCGCGAGTGGGCTGTGGCACCCGGGTCCCTTCCGCGAGTGGGCTGTGGCACCCCAGGTTTTGGGGTGTGGGGGTCCGCTCGCGGAACCGCGCAGGGGTGTGACGGTCCGCTCGGCGGAGCAAAACTGCCTAATCCCGTGCAGTTCCGGACAAGTGACTCCGGGGGTTCGCCCACGGTTGGACGACTGTCGTACCCATCACTTAGCGTTCCCCGGGTGACTCAGACATCCACTCCCGCCCGCGTGACCTCGCCGATCTGGGCGACCGTCGCCGCCGGAGTCACCGTCCTGCTGTGGGCCTCGGCCTTCGTGGCGATCCGTTTCGTCGGCAAGGACTTCTCGGCCGGCTCGCTGACCCTGGGCAGGCTGATCTCCGGTGTCATCGCACTGTCGATTTTCCTGATCGTCCGTAAGGCGGGCCGGAAGCGGGAGTCCGGTCCGGCCCAGGTCAAGTTCCGGCCGACCGGTCGGGAGTGGTGGCTGCTGATCCTGTGCGGTCTGGCCTGGTTCGGTGTCTACAACGTGGCCCTGAACGCCGCTGAACAGGTGCTGGATGCCGGCACCACCTCGATGTTGGTGAACGTCGGGCCGGTGCTGATCGCACTGTTCGCCGGTCTGTTCCTGGGGGAGGGTTTCCCCCGGCTGCTGCTGATCGGCATCTCGGTCTCGTTGGCCGGTGCGGTCATCATCGGTTTCGCCAGTTCGTCGGGCAAGGACGTGCCGATCTCCGGTGTACTGCTGACCCTGCTGGCGGCGACCGTGTATGCGATCGGGGTCGTCGCCCAGAAGCCCGTCCTGCGAAGGCTTCCCGCCTTGGAGGTGACGTTGGTGGCGGCATCCATCGGCGGTATCGCCTGCCTGCCGTTCCTCCCGACCCTGCTGCGGGAACTGGGCGAGGCCCACACGTCCTCCATCCTCTGGCTCATCTACCTCGGGGTGTTCCCCACCGCAATCGCCTTCACCACCTGGGCTTACGCACTGGCCCGGTCGACCGCGGGCAAACTCGGCTCCACCATGTACCTGGTGCCGCCGTTGGCGATCCTGATGGGCTGGATCTTCCTGGGGGAAACCCCGGCGCTGCTGGCCTATGTCGGCGGTGTCGTCTGTCTGACCGGTGTGGCGATCGCCAAACGCAAGCCGAAGGTGGCCACGCCGGCGGCCTGAGCTGCCGGACCCGCGTCAGGATTCGATCGGTCCTCGCGGCACCGACCGTCCACCGGCCTTCAGCAGGCTGCTGGGTACCGGGTGACCGACCAGTTCCTGGGCCAGGGCCGCCGCGGTGACGGTGGCGTCGAGATCCATCCCGGTGACGATGCCCATCTCCTGAAGCAGGTACAGCAGTTCCTCGGTGGCGATGTTCCCGGTCGCCCCGGGTGCGAACGGGCAGCCGCCCAGGCCTCCCACCGAGGCGTCCAGCTGGGTGACCCCGGCCTGGACCGCGGCCAGGGCGTTGGCGATCCCGGTGCCACGGGTGTTGTGGAAATGTGCCCCGACGGACAGACCCGGTGCTACCGCGCGTACCCGTTCGACCAGGTCGACCACACGTAGTGGGCTGGTGGTCCCGATGGTGTCCCCCAGACACAGCTGATCGGCCCCCATCTCGGCGGTACGCCGGGCGATGTCCGTGACCCGCGCCGGGTCGGTGCGGCCGTCGAACGGACAGTCCCAGGCGGTGGCGATGATGACCTCGCACCGACCACCGGCCTCGTGCGCCACCCGGATGACCTCCTCGGCGGCGGTGACGGCGGCCTCGGTGGTCATTCGAACGTTGGCCAGGCTGTGCGAGGGGGCCGCGGAGATCACGTACTCCAGGTCGACCACCCCGGCGGCGACCGCCCGTCGTGCCCCGTTGGGACTGGCGACCAACCCGGAGAAGGCCACCTTCGGCCAGCGCCCGAGGGCCCCGGCGACCTGCTCGGCGTCGGCCATGCTCGGCACGGCCCGGGGGGAGACGAACGCGGTGGCCTCGACCCGGGGTACGCCGGTGGCGACGATCGCCTCCAACAGCAGGAGTTTGGACTCGAACGGGATCGGCTCCTCGATCTGGAGGCCGTCCCGCAGTCCGACCTCTCTGATGCTGACCGCTGCAGGAAGTGCCTGGCCGTTCATGGTTCTCCTTCGTCCTGCCACGCTGCAGGGACTTCGTCGCGACAGACCGCGGTGGTCTGTGTGGGTCGTACAGGTCCTACATCACGCCGGATCGAATGTGCCCCTCGATCGTGTCCGCCGGCAACCCGAGCAGTTCACCGTAGATCCGATGGTTGTCCGCCCCGGGTGTCCGCCGGCCCGCCCACCGAACCGATCCAGGGGTGTCACTGAGGACGGGCACGATCCCGGGGCCGAGGACCGAGGTCCCGAGCGCCTCGTCGTCATGGGCGGCAAACGCCCCGCGGGCAATCAGCTGGGGGTTGCGGACGACCTCGGCGACGGTGTTGACCGGCCCGGTGACCACTCCTGCGTCGGCCAGCCGGGTGAGCAGCTCCTCGGTCCGGAACCCGCCTGCCCACTCGGCGACGATCCCGTCGATGGCGTCCTGGTGCCGGCCGCGCGCGAGGTGGTTGACGAAGCGCGGGTCGGTGATCAGGTCGGTCCGGTCCATGGCGGCGCACAACCGGGCGAACACGGTGTCCTGGTTGGCGGCGATGATGAGCCAGGTGCCGTCCGCCGAACGGTAGATGTTCGAGGGGGCGATCCCGTCGAGCCTGGTGCCGGAGGGCTGCCGGACGAATCCGGTCGCGTCGTAGTCGGGGATCACCGATTCGGTCACCGCCAGGCAGGCCTCGGTGAGGGAGACGTCCACCTGTTGACCTCGGCCGGTGCGGACCCGCGCCAGCAGCGCGGCCAGGATGCCCTGGGTGGCGAACATGCCGCCCAACGAGTCGCCGAGGGAGAGGGAGAGGCGGGGCGGAGGCTGGTCGGGGTAGCCGTTGAGGTAGCGCATTCCGGACAGGCCCTCCGCTACTGAGGCGTACCCCGGGCGGGCCGCATCCGGGCCGGTCTGGCCGTAACCGGAGACCCGGGCGAGCACGATCCCGGGGTTGCGGGCGGCAAGGACCTCGTAGCCGAGGTTCCAGCGTTCCAGGGTGCCGGGACGGAAACTCTCCAGGACGATGTCGGCCTGGGCGACGAGGTCGAGGAAGATCTCCACCCCGGCCGGCGAACGCAGATCAAGGGTGACGCATTCCTTGTTCCGGGCGTGCACGGTCCAGAAGAAGTGATGACCCTCCCGTTCGGCCTGGCCCCACTCGCGGAGCGGGTCGGGCCGGTCGGGGGCCTCGATCTTGATCACCTGCGCGCCCATGTCGGCCAGCAGTCGCCCCGCGAAGGGACCGGCGATCAGGGTGCCGATCTCGAGCACGCGGTAGCCGTCGAGGGCTCCGGCGGGTGCGGTGCGTGTACCAGGGGGTGTCATGTGCGGGGCCGTCCGGTGGAGGAGACGCGGGATCGCGCGACGGGTCAGGAGGTGGGTTCCGGTGCGGTGTCGACGACCTGCAGTTGGACCACCGTGCCCTGGGTGATGGTGCGGCTGACGGTGCAGTGCTCCTCGACCGCCCGGCGCAGGATGATCAGCAGCTTGGCCCGTTCCTTCTCCGCGAGGGAGGACAGGTCGAGGCGGAACTCCTCCGTCAGCTCGGGGTAGCGGTCCAGTTCCAGGTTCTTCACCCCGGCGACGTCGATCCGGGCCTGGAAATCCGCGCCGAGACGACGGGCGATCACCTCGTCGGCGGTGAGGCCGGTGCAGCCCGCGAGGGCGATCTTCAGCAGCTCTCCGGGGCTGAAGGCGTCCGCGGTGTCCAACGGAGCGATCTTCACCTCGCCGCCGCGGCTGTTGCGGCCGGTGTAGGTCCGGGTACCGGTGCGCTCGACCCAGAGCTCGTCCGGGGTGGTGGTGTCGGCCACGGGGGTGTTCGGTTGTTCGTTCGAGGTCATGCCTCGATCTTGGCACGGCCGCTCGGGGGCCGGGTCAGGCGGTGGTGAGACGGACCTCGGAACGGCAACCGCGCTCCGTCCCGACAATCGCGCTTGATGCAAGCAGCGCGGTAGTCGGGAAGGAGCGCGGTCAGGCGGCGCAGGCTGGATCAGGCGGTGGTGATCCGGAAGGTGATCGTCAGCCGGATGTGGCTCTTGCCGTGGGTGGCCTCCAACTGGATCGGGAAGTCCTGGTGGCTGCCGGCCGGCGGAACCGTGAAGTGGGTGTCGGTGAGCGCGCGGACCTCGTACGCCGGGAGGTTGTCGAGTTCGTGCGCTTCACCGCTGATCGCGACCGATTGGCCGACAGTGCCGGCCCCGTTGCCGCTGTTGGCGTCGTCGATCTTCCCGATCGGGTAGTTGGTGTCGCTGGAGTAGTGCTGCCAGACCCGGTTGGCGACGCCGTAGAACCAGCCATGCCCGTTGTCGATGTGGATGGCGTTGTTCTGCCCGTGGATCCACAGCTGCATGACGTGGAAATCGCCGGGCCCGTAGGCCCCTTTGTCGCCGTCGTCGTTCACGTAGATCGAACGGACGGTCAGCGTGTAGGCGTGCAGGCCGGTGTCCGCGAGCGCTGGGGCAGGCGGGAGTGTGCCGACGGCAAGCAGGCCGGCGAGGGCAGGAACGAAGAACCGGCGTTGGGTGAGCAGACCGAACATGTGTGCCTCCTTGGCGGGGTGTGCAACCAAGTGAGTAGACGCCGCTCGGGGCCATGTTGTTGTGGTATTCGCAACGGCAACGGCAACGGCAACGGCAACCGCGCTCCGTCCCGACAATCGCGCTCGATGCAAGCAGCGCGGTAGTCGGGAAGGAGCGCGGTCATGGGCGGTGCAGGGGCAGTGTCAGGCGCGGGTCAGGCCACCAGCACACCGTCGGCCACCGCTGCCTTCGGCCGGGCGACGACGAAGTGCCCCACCGCAGCGATCACACCGCACCCCGCCATGGTGATGGCCATGGGAACTGCCGAGAACTCCCCGGCCAGCCCGACCAGCGGCGAGACGAGGGCCCCGATGGTGAACTGTCCGGACCCCAGGATCGCCGAGGCGGTTCCAGCGGAGCGGGGCAGTTGGGCGATGGCCAGCACCATGCCGTTGCTGAAGATCAGCGCGATGCTCGACACCACGATGAACAGCAGCGGCAGCACCGTGTAGGCGTTGGTCCAGCCGGCGAGCGCCACCACGGCGAGCAGCACCGAGGCCGAGGACAGGCAGACCACCCCGAACCGCAGGATGCTCTCCGGCGCCACCCGGCCGACGATGAGCGCGCTGGTGCCGCTGGCCAGCATCAGCCCGCAGGAGTTGACGGCGAAGATGATCGAGAAGCCGGTGCTGGAGAAGCCGAGCACGTTCTGCATCAGGAACGGGGACGCGGACACGTAGGCGAAGATCGCCCCGAACCCGAAACACAGGGTCAGCGTGTGCCCGATGTACACCCGGTTGCGGACCACCCCGGCCGCGGTCCGGCGGAACTCCGCCAGGCCGCCACGGTGACGACGCTCGACCGGGAGGCTCTCCGGGACCAGCGCGAGGATGGCCAGGAACAGCACGGCGGCCACCCCGGTGATCGCCCAGAAGATGCCACGCCAGCCGACCGAGGAGAACAGGACGCTGCCCAGGATCGGCGCGGCGATCGGGGACAGCGCACCGATCACCCCGAGGACGCTGAAGATGCGTGCGGCGCGGGCACCCACGGCCCGATCGGCCACGACGGCCCGGCCGAGCACCATCCCGGCGGCACCGGCCAGCCCCTGGATGAATCGCAGCACGATCAGGAAACCGATGGAGGGCGCGAGGGCGCACAGCGCCGAGCTGATCGTCAGCAGGGCCGCACCGCCGATGAGGAGCGGGCGGCGGCCGATGCGGTCGGACAGGGTGCCCAGGACCAGCTGGCCCAGGGCCAGGCCGATCATGAAGGTGGTCAGCGTGAGCTGGATGGTGGAGGCGTCGGTGCCGAGTTCGGTGGCCATCGTCGGGAAGGCAGGCAGGTACATGTCCGTCGCGAGCGGGGAGATCGCCGACATCAGGGCGATCGAACCGATCAGCAGGACACCGAAGCGGCTGTAGTCGACCCCGCCGTTACCGGGAGCGCCGGCGGTCGCCGAGGGCGCGGCATCGGCCGTGGAGGTGACGGGGGTGGTGATGACACCTGGCTCGGTGGCGCAGGACGAGGACACGGCAGTACCTACCCATTCGGATCTGGTGGTGGGGAAGATCTAGTCACCAGGCGTCACGTCATGGAGCGGAACTGGACTAGCGGGACACTTTCGTGTGCCGGTCCATCCAGCATAAGGCTTGATCACGAATCGGTCACGGGGGTTTTTGCGTCGACCGCGTCACACATCCGCCCTGGTGGGAGGAACCGGAACGATGAGGAAAACGTGGTTGCGCGGGGCACATATCCTTGAACCGATATGACTGTCCCCGAACTGCCGCCCGTCCCGCCCGCTGAGCAGGCCACACGCGAACCCGCAGGGCAGGCCGCCGCACCCGAGGCCGGCCAACCGCGTCGCTCCCGGCCGCCCCGCCGTCGGCCGCCTCGCCGTCACGGGCAGCAGAAGGACCCCCGTACGACGCCTGATCAGGCGGCCGAGGAAGCCGTGGTCGAGGGAACCGCCACCGAACCGGTGGAAGGCCGCGGCGCGGGCCGCCGGAGCAGCGCCAGAACAGCAGAGAAGACCGGCGGTGCAGCAGAGAAGACCGGCCGCGCAGTGGAGAGAACCGGCCGCGCGGCCGAGAAGACGGGCCGGGGGGAACGCACCGCCCCCAGCCCGGAGATCCGCAGTCGTACCGCCGAGCTGATGGCGCGGGCAGGGACGTTGAACGAGGCCGATGCCGACAGGCTCCGTCGCCGGTTGTCCGGGGTCCGGCGGATCGCCGACCCGGAGGTCGCCGCGACCATGCTCGACCGGATCGCCGCGCAGATCGACGGCCAGGAGTCCCGCGCCGCGCAGCGTGAGGCCGCCCGGCCCACCATCACCTACCCGGAGGAGCTTCCGGTCTCGGCGCGGGTGGACGATCTGAAGGCCGCCATCCAGGCGAACCAGGTCATCATCGTCGCCGGTGAGACGGGCTCGGGCAAGTCCACCCAGCTCCCGAAGATCTGCCTGGACCTCGGTCGTGGGGTCAACGGCCTGATCGGCCACACCCAGCCGCGGCGGATCGCCGCCCGCGCCCTTGCCGAGCGGATCTCCGAGGAGACCGGTACCGAACTCGGCCAGGCGATCGGGTACACGATCCGGTTCGGCGATCACACCGGCCCGCAGACCATGGTCAAGTTGATGACCGACGGCATCCTGCTCGCCGAGATCGTCCGGGACCGGTTGCTGACGAAGTACGACACGATCATCATCGACGAGGCCCACGAGCGGAGTCTCAACATCGATTTCCTGCTGGGGTATCTCGCCCAGCTGCTGCCGCGTCGCCCGGATCTGAAGATCATCATCACCTCGGCCACCATCGACCCGGAGCGGTTCAGCAAACACTTCGCCGGAGCCCCGATCGTCGAGGTCTCGGGCCGGACGTTCCCGGTCGAGATCTGGTACCGGCCGATCGAGGGTGAGCCCACCGACCCCGATGACGACGACGCCTCCGGTGCCCCGCGGTCGGCCGATCGTGATCCGATCCAGGCGATCTGCGACGCCGTCGACGAACTCGGCATGGTGGGTGACGGAGACATCCTGGTGTTCCTGTCCGGGGAACGCGAGATACGCGACACCGCTGAGGTTCTGCGTGGCCATCTGGCCGACGCCCGGCCGGCGACCGAGGTGCTGCCCTTGTACGGACGGCTGTCCTCGGCCGAACAGCATCAGGTGTTCTCCGCGCACAGCGGTCGACGGATCGTGTTGGCCACCAACGTCGCCGAGACCTCGTTGACGGTTCCGGGTATCCGGTACGTCATCGACCCGGGCACGGCCCGGATCTCCCGGTACTCCTTGCGTACCAAGGTGCAGCGTCTGCCGATCGAGCCCATCTCCCAGGCCTCCGCGGGCCAGCGGGCCGGCCGGTGCGGCCGGGTCGCCGACGGTGTCTGCATCCGGCTGTACTCCGAGGAGGACTTCCTCGCCCGGCCGGAGTTCACCGACCCGGAGATCCTGCGCACCTCGTTGGCCTCGGTCATCCTGCAGATGGCCTCGCTGGACCTGGGGGATGTGAACTCCTTCCCGTTCCTGGATCCACCGGACCCCCGCCAGGTCGGTGACGGTCTGACCCTGTTGTCCGAACTCGGTGCCCTGCAACGGGATTCCACTGCCGGTGGGGTGCGGCTGACGCCGATCGGCACCCGGCTGGCCGCCCTGCCGCTGGATCCGCAGCTGGCCAGGATGATCATCGAGGCGGACACCCTCGGCTGCTCCGAGGAGATCATCGTCATCGCGGCGGCCCTGGCCATCCAGGACGTCCGTGAGTTCCCGCTGGAGGAACGGGAGAAGGCCACCGCCTTCCACAGCCGCTTCGCCGACCACGGGTCGGACTTCCTGTCGATCATCCGGCTGTGGGCCTACCTTCGGGATCAGGGGAAGGCGTTGTCGGGCAGCGCCTTCCGCCGGATGTGCCGAACCGAGTACCTGCACTACCTGCGCATCCGGGAGTGGCAGGACCTCGTGAGCCAGCTGCGCCAGATCGCCAAGGGGATGGGGATCGACACCCACTCCAGCGCGGCGACGGTGTCCGTCACGGTCGAGGCCGCGCCGGTCGAGCGCGGGCAGCAACGCCCCGACGGCCGTGCCCACGTCGCCAAGCGCAAGGGCATCCGGCGGGACGGGGCGGCGATCACCAAGCCCACCGACGTGGTGGAGATGGCCGGCGCGGGTGACACCACGATCACCCTGGACTCCAAGCAGATCCACTCGGCCCTGTTGTCCGGGTTGATCTCGCACATCGGTCTGCGGGACGAGGTGAAGAAGGACTACCAGGGCACCCGCGGCGCCCGGTTCTCCATCTGGCCGGGGTCACGGCTGGCCAAATCGAGCCCACGTCTGGTGATGGCCGCCGAGCTCGTCGAGACCTCGCGGCTGTGGGCCAGGACCGTGGCCAAGATCGAACCGGAATGGGTCGAGGCGGTCGGCGGAGACCTCCTCAAACGCCAGTACTCCGAGCCTCGCTGGTCGGCCCGACAGGGAGCCGTCGTGGCCACCGAGCGGGCAACCCTGTTGGGGGTGACCATCTTCGACGGGCGCACCGTCCAGTACTCGCGGATCGATCCGGAGCTCTCCCGCGAGCTGTTCATCCGTCACGCCCTGGTCGAAGGGGAATGGCACACCCGTCACGCCTTCTTCGCCCACAACAACGAACTGCTCGAACAGATCACCGAGCGGGAGGACCGGGCCCGCCGCCGGGACATCGCCATCGACGACGAGACCCTGTTCTCCCTCTACGATTCGAGGATCGGTGCCGAGGCCGTCTCGGCGCGGCATTTCGACACCTGGTACAAGAAGATCCAGCGGACCGAACCCGGCCTGCTGACCTTCACCGAGGCCGATCTGGTTGCCGCTGGTGCGAAAGATGTTGCGGCCACGGATTTCCCGGACCAGCTCAACAGCGGCGGGGTGGACCTGCCGGTCAGCTACGTCTTCGAGCCTGGCCGGGAGGACGACGGTGTCACCGTCACCATCCCGCTGACCGTGCTGCAACGGGTGGCCCCGGCCAGTTTCGCCGCCGGTGTGCCCGGGATCCGGCAGGACCTCGCCGTCGCCCTCATCCGTTCGTTGCCGAAAACCCTTCGCCGGGCGTTCGTCCCGGTCCCTGATTTCGCCAAGGCCGCCCTGCAGCACGCCGAACAGGACCGCGCCGCCCGCAAGCAACCGAACCCGGAGCCGCTCGCGGCGGAACTCGCCGCGGCGCTGACGGCACTGACCGGGGTGGTGGTCGAAGCCTCCGACTTCGATATGGACAAGGTGCCGGCGCACCTGCGGATCACCTTCCAGGTGGTCGATTCCGACGGCACCCCGGTGGCTTCGGGCAAGGATCTCGCCGGCATCCAGAAGGGGCTGCGGTCGGACACCCGGACGGCGGTCGCCAAGGTCTCCGGCGGCTTGGAACGCACCGGTCTGACCACCTTCCCGGCCGAAGGCGTCAGCCGGTACATCGACACCGCGCTGGAGGCGAGCGGGTCCCAGACCCATACCGTCCGCGGGTACCCGGCGCTCGTCGACGAGGGCGCTTCGGTGGGGGTGCGGGTGTTCGCGCTGGAGGCCGACCAGACACGGGCCATGCGGGCCGGTGTACGTCGGCTGCTGGTGCTCGGGATCCGCAGTCCGCTGGGCTTTTTGAAGTACGCGCTGCCCAAACCCGTGATGCTGAACCTGACCTCGTCGCCCTACGGCACCTTCGCCGAGTTCGTGGCCGATGCCACGGAGGCCGCGGTCGAGGGCCTGCTGGACTGGGCCGGTGGTGTGCCGTGGACGGCGAAGGAGTTCGACAGCGTCCGCACCAGGATGGCCCCGCATGTCGACAAGGCGGTGGCGGACGTCCTCACCGCGGTCGATGCGGTGCTCCATACCGCCAACCAGGTGGCCGCGGTCGTCCCGACCCTGACCGGCTCGACGCTGGCCTTCTCGGTGATCGACGTCAAGACCCAGCTGCAGTGGTTGCTGCCCCGGGGTTTCATCATGGCCACCACGGCCGCCGGGCTGACCGATCTGAACCGGCACCTGCAGGCCCTGCTCACCCGGGTGGGACGGGTGCCGACCGATCCGGAGCGGGATCGGGCCAGGATGGGCGAGATCCTGCCCCACGAGGAACGGTTCCGGCAGGTTCTGGCGGCCATCGGCCCGGAACGGCAGTCCGACCCGGAGGTTCGACAGGCACGCACACTGCTGGCGGAATGGCGGGTCGGGTTGTTCGCCCAACCGATGAAGACCGCCGTCCCGGTTTCGGAGAAACGGGTGACGGCGGCCCTCGATCAGATCCAGGTCTGACCGGTCGGCTCCGTTGCCGGCCGGGTCAGGCGGGGCGGATCAGGGTGTGGCCTCCGGCGCGGCGTCGGGGGCAGCATCCTGCTCGGCCTTGATCTTGTCGACGAACCCGGTGATCTTGTCCTCGATCCCGTCGACCTTGTCGTGGCCGATCTTGTCGCCGACGAAGTCACCGGCCTTGTCGACACCTGATTTGATCTGGTCGGCGTGATCGGCCACCAGGTCCTTGGCCTTGTCTGCGAGGCCACCGAAATCCACCATGACGTTCCCCTTTTGACCGGTTCGTCCGGCACGTTGCCGTACGGATGAATGCTCAGCGTATGCGATGGGTCAGATTGGGGAAGTCGATGACGAAACCGTCGTTGTCCACGGTCAGCACCAGGTCGCCGAGGAGACCGCTGTAGGCGATCTGATTACTGCCCAGCACCGTGTAGTGGTGCTCCACCGGTTCGACCGTGAGTTCGGGCATCGACACCCGGGCGACGACGACGGAGGCCTCGGTGCCGATCGGTACATCGGGGCCGATCAGCCCGGCCCGGCGCAGGGCGAGGGAGTTGGTGAAGGCCGAGGCCTGCAGGTCGATGTCCTGGGCGGCGTCCAGAGCAGGCAGCGGGACCGTCCCGGAGCTGGACTCCAGCACCCAGGGGCCGCCGGGGGTACGGGTCAGCGACAGATGCCGTTCGCCGTCGAACACGTCGGACTGGACCGAGAGCCGCCGGGTCCGTCCTTGGGCGTCGGCGAGAATCGAGTAGGAGCAGCCGAAACCGGCGTCATGGCCGCCGCGGATGATGTAGCCGTTGGCGCGCAGCCCGCGATCGGACAGGACCGTGCGCACAGTTTCGAGCCGGTGGTGGTTGTCGGAGGACCAGGCGAGCATGCGGGGCAATCGGGGGGCAGTCACGTACCCAACCGTAGCTGTCGAAGATGTATGGCCGGTGAGGTACGTCGGGACCGTCACGTCCGGTGGGGCGTGGTAATCGGCTTGACGGACGGCACCGTCTGCCCGCACTGTGGCACCTGTGGGCCATCTCGACATCAGCGGTATCAGTTATGCGTTGTCCGACGGCAGGTCGTTGCTGGCCGATGTGACCTTCCGGGTCGGTGAGGGACGGGTGACCGCGCTGATCGGACCGAACGGCACCGGCAAGACGACGCTGTTGCGGATCATCACCGGGGAGCTCAAACCCGACGAAGGGGCGATCTCCCGGTCCGGGGGTCTCGGGGTGATGCCGCAGTTCATCGGCTCGGTGCGGGACGATTCCACCGTCCGTGACCTCCTGCTGTCGGTGTCGCCGGCCCAGGTCCGCGAGGCCGCTGCCGCCCTGGACGCGGCCGAGCTGGCGATGATGGAGTCCGACGACGACGCCACGGCGATGAAGTACGCCCAGGCCCTGTCCGACTGGGGTGACGTCGACGGGTACACCTGGGAGACCACCTTCGACGTCTGCACGGTCTCCGCCCTGGGCATCGACTTCGACCGGGCCAAGTACCGGGCGGTGACGAGCCTGTCGGGCGGTGAGCAGAAGCGGTTGGTCCTGGAGCTGCTGCTGGCCGGACCCGACGAGGTGCTGCTGCTCGACGAGCCGGACAACTACCTCGACGTCCCCGGCAAGGAATGGCTGGAGGAACGGCTGGCCGAGACCAAGAAGTCCGTCCTGTTCGTCTCCCACGACCGGGAGCTGCTGGCCCGGGCGGCGCAGCGGATCGTCACCCTGGAACCGGGGATGGCCGGGGCGGTCTCCTGGGTGCACGGTGGGTCCTTCGCGACCTACCACGAGGCCAGGAACGAACGGAACTCCCGCCTGGAGGAACTCCGTCGACGCTGGGACGAGGAGCACGCCAAGCTCAAGGACCTGGTGCTGACCCTGCGCACCAAGGCGGCCTTCAACGACGGGCTGTCCTCCCGCTACCAGGCGGCCGTGACCCGGCTGGCGAAGTTCGAGGCCGCCGGACCGCCCCAGGAGCTGCCGGAGGTGCAGCGGGTGGCGATGCGGCTCAAGGGCGGGCGCACCGCCAAACGGGCCGTCGTCACCTCCGAACTGGAACTGTCGGGGTTGATGCAACCCTTCGACATCGAGGTCTTCTACGGCGAACGGCTGGCCGTGCTGGGCGCGAACGGTTCGGGGAAGTCGCACTTCCTGCGGCTGCTCGCCGCCGGCGGCTCCGACCCGGACATCGAGCACCAACCCGTCGGCCCGCCGATCGAGGCCGTGAAACACACCGGCACGGCGACCCTGGGGTCCCGGGTCCGGCCCGGTTACTTCCGGCAGACCCACGCCCACCCCGAGCTGCACGGGAAGACCCTGCTGGAGATCCTGCACCGGGGTGACGACCACCGCGACGGGATGGGCCGGGAGCAGGCCGCCAAGGTGCTCGACCGGTACGGCCTGGCCCGGTCGATGGAACAGACCTTCCAGACCCTGTCCGGCGGACAGCAGGCCAGGTTCCAGATCCTCCTGCTCGAACTGGCCGGGGTCACCCTGCTGCTGCTCGACGAGCCCACGGACAACCTCGACCTGTACTCGGCCGAGGCCCTGGAGCTGGCCCTCGACCGGTTCGAGGGCACCGTCGTCGCCGTCACCCACGACCGGACCTTCGCGCGGACCTTCGACCGGTTCCTGGTGTTCGCCGAGGACGGCAACGTGGTGGAGGCCGACGGGCCGGTCTGGGACGTCGCCCGGGTGAAGCGGGTTCGCTGACCGGGCTGCCCATGCCACCATGGTGAGGTGGCGAAGACATCGGACCGACAGACCCCGGCGAGCGGACAGCGGGTGAACAAGCCCGTCCGGTCCGGTCCGGGCGGTTCCGGCCAGGAGGTTGCACCCGGGCGGCTCGCCGGTCTGGTGAGTTCCTCGGCCATGTTCGCCGCGCTGCTGGCCGCGGCCGCCCTGGTCGCCACCCTGGTCGGCAGTGCGGTCACCATGCAGCCGCCGAGCATCGGGGTGGACGAGCCGAGTTTCGTCATCCGCTACGGCATCCCGGTGGTGCGCACCCTGCTGGACATCTCGGTCGTCGCGACCGTGGGCTTCGCCCTGCTGGCCAAGTTCCTCGGGTTCGACCGGCCGGACCGTACCGAACCGGTGATGGTCCCGGTCCGCCGTTGGGCGGTGTGGACCTCCTGGGTATGGACGGTGTCCGCCCTGCTGGCGATCGTGCTGCTGGCCGCGGAGATCGAGTCGGGCGTGCCGAGCCCGGCCCAGGTGTGGTCCTTCATCGGCAACATCCCGGCGGGCAAGGGCCTGCTGATCTCGGCCGGTGCCGGACTGCTCTCGGTGTGGATCTGCCGGGTGTCGCTCCGGCAGGGGGAACGGGTCCCGGCGGAGCTGCGGGCCGGTATCGCCCTGCTCGGCCTGCTGCCGTTGCCGCTGACCGGCCACGCCTCCAACTGGTACTGGCACGACTTCACGATGATGTCGATGGAGCTGCACGTCGTCGGGTCCTCGGCCTGGGCCGGCGGTCTGGGCGCGGTGATCCTGCTGCTCTGGCGGCGACCGGCCCTGCTGGCCGTCGCCCTGCCGCGGTTTTCGAAACTCGCCACCATCTGCGTGATCCTGGTCGGCGTCACGGGGGTGTTCAACGGGCTGGTCGAGCTGGCGCTCTCCCCGGTGGCGGACCTGCCCGAGTCCCTGTGGCAGACGCGCTACGGGGTGCTGGTGCTCGCCAAGGCGGTCCTGATGGTGGTGGTCGCCGCGCTGGCCGCCCACGTCCGGTTCAAACTGCTGCCGAAGATCAAGGCCGGGCGGAAGGCCGCCGTCGCCCTGTGGTGCGGCTGGGAGCTGATCGTGCTCTCGCTGGCCTTCGGTGTTGCCGTGGTGCTGACCCGCACCTCCGTGGTCCCGTTCTGAGCGACCTCGGGTTCGGGTGACCCGAGGGGAGCCGGTCGGTGTGACCGGCCTCCCTCGGGTACGCCGATCAGCCCTGGTGCGGTTGGTGGGCGCGACCGCGGGTCGGTTCCTCGGCCGGGACCAGCAGGCCCTCGGCATTCCTGGTCGGTTCAGGGGCGAACTCCCGGCGCAGCGCAGGCGGGCGTGGGGTGTCCAGGCCCATGGACCGGTCGACCACGAGGGTGACGGCCAACCAGACCAGGGCGGTGCCGGCCATGGCGTAGAAGATCGTGCCGTAGGCGACCGGTGGCATGTTCAGGGTGAACTCGCCGTCCCCGGCGTTGTAGGCGGCCTCCATCTCCTGGATGGTCATGGTGCCCAGGTTCAGCGGTGCCCCGCTGAGCCAGTTCTGCAGGTAGAGGACCCCGTAACCCGCGGCGGCGACGGCAGCGCCCCCCACGGCGGCGCGGACGTAGGCCAACGCACCGCGGTCGGCCACCTTCAGCAGGAAGACCAGGTCGACGGCGACGCCGAGACCGATCAGCCAGAACGGGACCACCGAGGGCGGGAAGGTCCCCAGGACCAGCAGCGGCTTCATGACGGCGCGGTAGAGCACGTAGACGGCGGTGATCGCGGTCGCGGCCCAGATCCGGCCGATCATGTGCCGGGCGAAGGCCAGGAGCGGCACACAGACCACCATGGCCCAGATCGGGTAGACCCAGGGCGGGATCGGCAGGGCGAAGTGCTGCAGGGCGATCGCGTCGACGCCACGACCCAGCTGGGCCGCGGCGAAGTCCAGCAGCTCCCCCTCGCCGTACGGCGTCCCGCGGAACCAGGAGGCGATCTCCAGGATCCCGTACTCCTGCTGCAACTGCGCGAAGTGGGCGTTCTCGAAGAAGAAGATCCACAGGGCGGTGAGCCCGATGACCCATTCCCGACCCTGTTTGCCGTCCCGGGGGAACTGCAGGTACCAGCCGCGGATCACACCCGCGAGCATGACGGCGGTGCCGAAGTACAACATCCCGTGCGAGGGGGACCAGGCCGTCAGGTCCAGCCCGTTGAGCCGGTGGTTGATGACGTCGATCGGTGCGGCGACCACGAAGATCGCGGTGCCCCACTGGGTGATCCGCAGGGTCAGCTTGTCCATGCCGTAGCCGGTGAAGGAGTGGACCAGGACCAGGACGATGGCGATGCCGGTGCCGATGGTGTTGATCAGGTGCGGCGGGGCGAGGTCGTCACGCAGCCACTTGAAGTGCCAGGACACGTCCCAGGAGGAGCCGATGATCTTGAAGATGAAGGCCGCGATCCACCAGCGGTAGAGCACGATCTGCAACGAACGGGGTGTGGGCCGCCCCGGCACCCCCCGCGTCCAATAGGTCCGCAGAAACGCACCAAGATGCTGCATGGCCCGGCCTTTCCCCTCTGACAACTGCCTGTCCCGATCGGCGGATCCGGCCAGGTTGTGCACACCAGAGTACGGTGCGTGACCCTGACCCGTGGACCCTTTCGGCCCTGGTTCCCACCCCGGGGCACCCCTGTTGCCGGGGCCCCCGGGGGTGCTCTCAGACCTCGTCGGGGTAACGGACCCGGACGAGCGGATCCTTGGCGTCACCCTCGATGGCGTACACGTAGCCGCCGGCCGCACCGACCGACTGCAGCTCCTCGATCAGGTCCGCGCCGCTGAGCGCGAACTCGCCCAGCTGCTCCGACCGCGACTCGTAGGCGGACCGGGCCAGGTGACCGTTCTCGGTCAGGGTGCGCAGGGAACCGCTGGAGGCCAGCGAGCCGCGGGCCACACCGAGCAGCCCGAGCAGCTCATCGGTGGCGCCGATGAGGGCCTCGCTGTTGGGCTCCGTCATGGCCCGGATGAGTTCGGGCCGGGTCGCCGCGACGCGGGTGGCGTCGGCGAAGGAACCCGCCGCCAGGGCCAGGGCCAGCGCCCCGCCGCTCTGGGCGACCTGGGCGAGGGTCAGGGCGAGCAGGTGGGGGAGGTGGGAGATCCGGGCCACGGCGTCGTCATGGGCACGCGGGTCGGCCGGGACGACCCTGCTGCCGATGGCCAGGGCCAGACGGGCGACGACGGACCAGTCGGCGACGGCGGAGTTCTCGGTGAGGGCGGTGACCCACACCGCGTCGGTGAACAGATCCGCCGAGGACGCAGACCAGCCGGAGAACTGGGTGCCGCACATCGGGTGGGAGCCGATGAACCTGGCGGCCGGGGCGTGTTCGGCTACCTGGTCGTCGACGATCCCCTTGATGCTGCCGACGTCGGTCAGTCGGACCGTCGGGCAGATCCGGTTGACGGTGTCGAGGATCTGGGGGAAGGCGGGGATCGGGGTGGCGAGCACCACGAGGGCATCGACCTCCCTGGCGCGTTCCAGGGCGGACTCGACCGTGTCGAGCACGTCGAATCCTTCGGCGCGTGCCGCCGATCGGGTGGAATCGCTGCGTGACTGGCCGAACACCGTTGTGAGGGGCTGCGCCGCCTTCATCAACGAGCCGCCGATCTGGCCGAGGCCGATCACGCAGATGGGTGGCAGGGCGGGGGCGGGAACCGGGGGCAGGTCCGGTGTG
Source organism: Nakamurella silvestris (assembly GCA_003576535.1). Classification (GTDB taxonomy): domain Bacteria; phylum Actinomycetota; class Actinomycetes; order Mycobacteriales; family Nakamurellaceae; genus Nakamurella; species Nakamurella silvestris. The sequence continues at coordinate 47,161 of QXCQ01000232.1, forward strand.
GAATGAGCTGTCACTCGAGCATTGTGGTCCCACGAAGGGTCTATCTGAAAGACCGGGTGAGGCATGTTGCGGAAAAGACTGCTTGGCCCTCCACCGACTAACCACGTACGGTTGCCCACGTGAGCACACAAGGTTTTGCCGTTGCTGTGGTCCGCGCCGACGGGAAGTGGCGTTGCTCCCTGTTGGCGACCGAACTTCTCGACGATCTCGACGGACTGATCACCGGGCTCCGCAGGGTCGCCGCAGACGGTGCCGTGTTCGGTCTGGTGGCCATCGACGACGAATTCTTCGTGGTGATCCGGCCGATCCCCGGCGGGGTCTCCCTGTTGCTCTCCGACGCGACGGCCGCCCTGGACTACGACCTGGCCGCCGATGTGCTCGACCTGCTCCACCTGGACACCCCGGACGAGGACGAGATCGACGACGAGCCGTGGCCGGAGGGGGATCTGACCCTGCTGGCCGACCTCGGTGTGCCGGAACAGGAGATGCAGCTCATCGTCGACGAGGGCGACCTGTACCCGGACGAGCAGCTCACGATGATCGCCCGCAGCTGCGGTTTCGCCGACGAGTTGGCGGCCGCACTCGAGAAGGCCTGAGCTGACCGGGAGCGGGCCGGGCGGTTACGTCTCCGGCAGCCGCGAACTGGACGAGCAGTGGGTCAGGGCCGCCCTGGAGATCGGCCGTACCGCGGTCTCCACCGGGGACGTGCCCATCGGTGCGATCGTCATCGACCCCCAGGGCCGGATCGTGGGGACCGGTCGCAACGCCCGTGAGGCCACCGGGGACCCGACCGCCCACGCCGAGGTGCTGGCCATCCGGGCGGCCGCGGCCGAGCTGGGCAGCTGGCGGCTGGAGGGCTGTGTCCTCGCCGTCTCGGTGGAACCCTGTGTGATGTGTGCCGGGGCGATCACCCTGGCCCGGCTTGACGGCGTCGTCTTCGGGTGCTGGGAACCGAAAACCGGTGCGGCCGGCTCCCTGTGGGATGTGCTGCGGGACAGACGGTTGACCCATCGTGTGCGGGTGCGTGGCGGTGTGCTCGCGCAGGAGTGCGCTGCCCCGCTGCTCGAGTTCTTCGCCGACCACCGGGCTGTGGACAACCCCGCCGGCTAGGGCGGCTCGCGTACTAGGGTCCTCCCGGGGCGAATCCGAGGGGGTGGGTCGTGGGGGAGGATCTGCTGGTCGACACCGACCGGCTGGGGGTGGTGGCGGTCGTGCTGCGCTCCGCCGCCGAGGAGGCAGCACGTGCCGGTGGGACGGCGCTGAACCTTGTCGGGTTCCTGCCTGCCGTCCTTGCCGGACCATCGGTGGCGGCGGGGCTCGACGTGTGTGCGCAGGAATGGGCGGCGGCGGTCGGGTCATTGGTGACCGATCTGGTGCAACTGGCCGACCTGGTGGGTGCCGCCGGGCAGATGTACGAGGGCCCCGTGGGGTCGGCCCCGCGGGCGATCCGATGACGTCGGCGTCCCGGGCGGTCTCGTTGGACCTGCCCTACCCCGGTGACGATCCCGCGGCGCTGGTCCTGGTCGCCGGCCGGATGTCCGTGCTGAGAACGACTCTCGAGGCGGTGGCCGTCGGGCTGGCCCGGGGGATCGCGGCTGCGGCCGACGGGTGGCACGGCCGGGGCGGCGCGTCTTTCGCCGGGAGGGCTGCCACGCTGGCTGATGGGCTCGGGGCCGGGTTGGCCCGGCTGGACGATGCCGTCCGCGGGATCTACGAGCTGGCCGGGGTTCTCGGAACCCTTCGGGCCGAGGTGGATCGGCTGCGGGCGCGGGCGGCGGCCGTCGATCTGTCGACGGAACGTGCGGCGGGGCAGTTCATCGGGCCGGTGGATTCGGCGCTGGTGGATTCGGGGTTGGTGGATTCGGTGTGGATGGGTCCCGGGTCGGCGGGTTCAGAGGTGGCGGGTGCGGGTTCTGCGGGTGTGGGGGCTCAGACGGTCGCCGGGCTCCTGGACGAGATCTCCTGGGCCTGGCAGGGTCTGCTCGCCGAGGCCCAGCGGTCCGTCGACCGGTGTGCGTCCGTGCTGGCCGGGACGGTGCTGCGGGTGCCGGCTCCGCTCCCCGGGACCAGCTGGAACATGTTGTCGAGTGGTGAACAGGCATACCTGGTCGACCTGGTACCGGCCCTCGGGGTGGGTGGCAGTGCAGAGGGTGCCGGCCGGACGCCGGCCGAGGTGAGAAGTCGCTGGGCGCAGGAGGATCCGCTGCTCCGTCAGGCCGAGCTGCGGTCCGATGCCCGGCGTCTGGGCAATCTGGACGGGCTGCCCGCGCAGGACCGGGACCTGGCGAACCGGGCCGCGCTTGCGGCCGACCTGGAACGGTGGGGGCCGTTGCTCGACCGTTCCGGTGTCAGCCCGGAGATCGATCCGGGAACAGAGGAGAACAGCGCGGCGCTGACCGACACCCTGGCGGCAGCGGGGCTGTCGACGGCCGCGGTTGGTGCGCTGCGGGGAACCTTGGCGGTGCACCGTCAGCTGGATCGGGCCCAGGTGCAGGTCGACGGGCCGGTGGAACTCCTGGTGTACGAGCCGGAGGCGTTCGGTGGCAAGGGGCGGGCGGCGATCGCGCTGGGGGACGTGGCGACGGCCGACAACGTGGCGCTGCTGGTACCCGGGATGAACTCTGACGTACCGGGATACCTGGACAACCAGGTGGCCAACGCGGTCAATCTCTTCGACCAGGCCGCCGGTGGGTCGGGCACCACGGCGGTGGTGGCGGGGATCGAGTACCAGGCACCAGGGGTGGATGTGGGGGTGACCCAGCAGGACATGGCACGGCAAGGTGCACCGTGGGTCGTCGCCGACCTGGCCGGTCTGGCGGCCACCCGGTCCGACCCGGCCCATGTGACGGTGATCGGCCACTCCTACGGGTCGACGACGGTGGCCGCTGCCCTGACCGGGGGCGGCGGGAGCGCCGACGAGGTGGTGCTGATCGGGTCGCCCGGGGTCGGGACGGGCGTCACGGCAGACCGGTTCCCGGCGGGGGCGGACCATGTCTGGGTCGGGTCGTCGTCCTCGGACCCGGTGACCACGGTGTTCCAGAATCTTCAGTCGGCCGACAACGCCGTCGAGGTCGGGGTGATCGCCGGTGCCGATGTCGGCCGGGTGCTGGGCCCCGGGGCCGTGGTGCTCGGGGCGGTGGTGGGAGGTGGGGTGGTGCTCGCATCCGGGGCAGGCGGCCGGGCGGCGCTGGCCCCGGTGGTGGCCGCTGACCTGGGGCAGGACCCGGCGGCGGAGGTGTTCGGCGGACGGCGGTTCCACGCGGAGACCCCGAGCGAGGACCAGCTGGACTACACCAACCACTCCCGGTACTACGAGGTCGGATCGGAGTCGCTGAAAAATATCGCCGCCGTCGTCACCGGGGATTCGGCGGCCGTCGAGACGGCTCCGCGCAGGTCGGGGCAGGGGGAGCACTACGGGTGGTCGGATCCGGAGGCCGATCATGTGCCGGGGTAGGTCGCAGGTGTGCAAAGCGGCTCCGCCGAGCCGGTATAGTTTGCCGCGGTAGCGTGTCCGAGCGGCCTAAGGAGCACGCCTCGAAAGCGTGTGAGCGTGAAAGCGTTCCGTGGGTTCAAATCCCACCGCTACCGCCAACGAACGGCCCCTGCTGTCGGTGAGTATCCCGACGTCAGGGGCCGTTCGGCGTTTTCCAGGGGTGGTTTCGGCCCTCCTGCTGTGTGGTGATCCTTTGCCCTCGCCGCCCCACGACGATTTGGGTCCTGGATGGTCGAAATCCGACCATCCAGGACCCAAATCGTCAGGGTTACGTCGGACCGGTGGAGCCGACCCGCCGCTGACCAAACCCCCTGTTCCCGCGCACGTTCTTGCTCCTCGCGCACGAAACATCGCGCGCGAGGACGAACAACGTGCGCGGGAACATGAAGGGGGTCAGGGGTTCTCGATCAGGTCGATCAGGATTTTCAGGGACCGCACCAGTTCGGTGTCGGTGGCACCGCCGTACCCGAGCACCACCCCGGGGTCGGGTCGCCCGTCGAAGTAGTACTCGGCCAGATCGGCAACCAGCAGCCCCTCTTCCGCCGCACGGGATACCAAGGACGCCACGTCCGTACCGACCCGCAGGTCCAGCACGGCGTGCAGGCCCCCGTCCAGCCCGCGGGTGCTGACCGACGAGCACCCGGCCAGGGTGCGGATCAGCAGTTCCCGTCGATGACGGTAGTCACGCCGGGTCCGCGCGATGTGACGGCGCACCCCGCCGGAGGCGAGGTGGTGGGTCAGCGCCAGTTGGGTCTGGATCGACACGGGGTTCCCCATCCGCTCCCGGACCGCCACCATCCTGCTGATCAGGGCGGGGGAGGCGACCAGGTAGCCGGCCCGCAACGACGGGGTGAGGATCTTCGAGAAGGTCCCGAGGTGGACCACGGTGGCCGGGTCGAGGGCGGCCATCGCAGGCAACGGCATGCCGGTGTGCCGGAACTCGCTGTCGTAGTCGTCCTCCACGATCACTGCCTCGTGGTGCCGGGCCCACCTCAACAGGGCCTGCCGCCGAGCCACGGACAGCCGCCCGCCGAGCGGGTACTGGTGGCTGGGTGTGGTGAAAATGATTTGTGGGCAAGGGTTTCCGGTCGGCAGGTGGTCCACCATCAGGCCGTCGTCGTCGACCGGGAGGTACAGCACCTCGGCCCCGAGTTGCGTGAGAACCGCGCAGGCGGAGGGATAACCCGGGTTCTCCATCCCGACCAGGATCGGCCGCGCGGAGTCGAGCTGCATCGACTGCACCAGCAGGGTGAGTCCCTCCCGCGTGCCGGCCGTGACGATGAGATCTTCTGTCCTGCTGGCCAATCCGCGAGCGATCCGCAGGTGCTCGGCGATCTCGGTGCGCAGTTCCGACAGTCCGGCCGCGGGTGGCTCGGTGACGTGGAGGGACTCGGTCGAGGCCTCCCGCCAGGAGCGTCGCCAGGAGGAGTCGGCGAGCCGTCGGGTGTCGGGTTGGCCCGGCGTCAGATCCAGCAACGCCCGGGCCGGCGGATGCTCGTGGGCGGGGCGGCGCGGGGCTGTCGCCGCCGAAGGGGCCAGGCTGCCGCTGATGTAGGTCCCGCCGCCCTGGGTGCTGCGCAGGTACCCCTCCCCGTCCAACTGTTCGTAGGCGGCGGTGACGGTCCCGCGGGAGATGCCGAGCTCACCGGCCAAGGCCCTGCTCGCCGGCAGGCGGTCCCCTGGTTGGAGCAGGCCGCCCGTCACCGCTGCGCGCAGGCCGGAGGCGAGCTGCACCGACAGCGGACGCGGGTCGGACCGGTCGATCCGCAGGGGAAGGTCCAGCCCGGAGGTGCGCATGCCCCTACCGTGCCACTGATCGGCGCTGTGCGACACAGGGCGTCCGATGGTTCCATCCCGTGGCCGACCAACAATTGGTCTAATGGCATCGGCAAGAAGTGGCTCTGCTGCTGGGCCACTTTGCGGGGGATGATGACGTGGTGAACTCGCAGACAACCACGGAACCGTCAATCGCGGGACCCGTCGTGGGCCCGACGACAGGGCCGACCCTTCCCGTCACCGATCGCACCAGGGTCCGCCGGATGGCCGAACGCCAGGTCGTCGACCGGGAGGCCCTGCACCGGATCCTCGATGAGGGCCTGGTCGCGCATGTCGGGCTGATCCGACAGGGGCCCGAGGGGGCTTACCCGGTGGTGATCGCGATGGGGTACGCCCGGGACGGTGAGAGCATCCTGCTCCACGGTTCCTCCGGCGGCGGGATGACGCGGGAGGCGGCGGCCGGTCGCCCGGTGTCGGTGGCGGTGACGCACCTGGACGGGCTGGTGTTCGCCCGCACCCTCTTCGACAGCTCGATGAACTACCGCAGTGTGGTGGTGCTCGGCGTCGCGTCCGTCGTCCCGGATGCCGAGAAGGCGGCGGCCCTCGATCTGATCGGCGAGCACCTCATGCCCGGCCGGGTCGCGGAGGTGCGTGCGATGACCAAGAAGGAGATGGCGGCCACCATGGTCCTGCGGATCCCGCTGGACGAGGTGAGCGTCAAGGTCCGGGCCTACGGGGCGAGCGAGGAGGAGGGGGACGGGGAGTCCCGCGAGGTCTGGGCCGGTGTGCTGCCGTTGGCGGTGCACCCCGGTACGCCGCAGACCTCCGCCCTGACCCCGGCCGGGGTGCCGGTCCCAGCGTCGGTGCTGGCCCTGGCATCAGCCGACCGAAACAGCTGACCGCGCTCCGGCCCGACATTCGCGCAGTACGGAAGGAGCGCGAAAGTCGGCAAGGAGCGCGGTCAGCGGCAGCGCGAGGAAAACAGATCAGGCGGCGGCAGGGGTCTTGACCGCGGAGACCTCGATCTCCAGGGTGATCTTCTCCGAGACGAGGACACCGCCGGTCTCCAGGGCGGCGTTCCAGGTCACGCCGAAGTCGGTCCGGTTGATCGTGGTGGAGCCTTCGAAACCGGCGCGGACCAGGCCGTACGGGTCGGTGGCCAGGCCCGCGAACTCGAAGTCGATGACGACGGACTTGGTGGTGCCCTTGATGGTCAGGTCGCCGGTGACGCGGAAGGTGTCGCCGTCGACCAGTTCGGTGGCGGTGCTGGCGAAGGTGATCTGCGGGAACGCCGGGGCGTCGAAGAAGTCGTTGGTGCGCAGGTGTCCGTCACGCTGCTCGTTGCGGGTGTCGATGCTCGCGACCTCGATGGTCAGCTCGGCGTGGGAGGCGGCGGGGTTGTCGGCGTCGAGGTGGACGGTACCGGCGAACTCGTTGAAGCTGCCGCGCACCTTCGTCACCATGGCGTGACGGGCGACGAAGCCGATCCGCGAGTGGGTGGTGTCGAGGGTGTACTCACCGGTCAGGGCTGCGGGGAGGGTGCTGGTGCTCATGAGGGTCTCCTGGAATCCGAAGGCCTCCGAGCGGGGGCCTTGTTGATGTATCAACAACCTAGGTCAGGTTTGCTGACATGTCAACAAGTTGGGCGTAGGATTATTCCTGTGACTGAGAACAAGGCCGCTCCGAGATGGCTCGACGGCACCGAATCCCGGATGTGGCGGGCCTGGATCGACATGCACCGCCACCTCGACCGGGTGCTGGAGCAGAACCTCGCCGATGCCGGGATGTCGATGGCCGATTTCGTCCTGCTGGTCCCGCTCTCGGAGTCCCCGGAAGGTCAGCTGCGTGCGCGGGACCTGGGGGCCGAGGCCGGCTGGGACCGCAGCCGGCTGTCCCACCAGATCCGCCGGATGGAACAGCGTGGGTTGGTGGCTCGGGTGGACTGCGAGACCGATGCCCGCGGCACCTTCATCCGGCTCACCCCGCAGGGTCGGGCCGCCATCGAGGCGGCCGCGCCCGGACACGTGGAGTCGGTGCGGGAGAACTTCCTCGACCTGCTGGACCCGTCGGAGATCGACCTGATCACCGCGGTTGCCGAGCGGGTCCTCGAACGGGTCCGGCCCCGTGCCTGAGGGGCACAAGGTCCACCGGATCTCCCGGGCCTTCGCCGCGGACTTCGTCGGGAAGAAGATCGCCGCCCGGTCGCCCCAGGGACGTTTCGCCGCCGGCGCCGCCGTGCTCGACGGCCGGAAGATGACGGATTCGCGGGCGGTGGGCAAACAGATGTTCCTCGGCTTCACCGGCGGGCACTGGCTGCGGGTCCACCTGGGGATCTACGGGATGTGGGACTTCGCCGGTCGAATCCGGGAGCAGGTCGAGGTCGACCCGCGGGCGGGGACCAGAACCCTGCGTACGGTTCATCCGGAGGCTGCCCGGGCAGGGTCCGGCACCTTCCCGCCGGAGCCGGTCGGGCAGGTCCGCCTGCGTCTGGCGACTGCGGTGGCGGTCGCCGACCTGCGCGGCCCCAACACCTGTGAACTGCTCACCGCCGACGAGATGGATGCGGTGATCCACAAGCTGGGCCCGGACCCGTTGAGTCCGCTCGGTTCGCCCGAGGAGGCCGAGCAGGAGTTCGTCCGGCGGGTGAGGGGCCGAAATGTGGCCATCGGTCAGCTGTTGATGGACCAGGGGGTGGTGAGCGGCATCGGCAACATCTACCGGGCGGAGATGTTGTTCCGGGCCGGCCTCGAGCCACACCTGCCCGGGCGTTCCCTGTCGGCCGAGACCGCAGCGGCACTGTGGCGGGACTGGGTCGGGCTGTTGCAGGTCGGGGTGGACACCGGGCTCATGCTCACGATGGACGGGCTGGGTCCGGAGGAGTCCGCCCTTGCCCTGGCCAGCCGGGCGGATCGGCACTGGGTGTACGGCCGGGCCGGGCTGCCGTGCCGGGTCTGCGGGACCGAGATCGCGTTGGAGACGATGGCCGGCCGCAAGCTCTACTGGTGCCCGAGCTGCCAGCGCTGACCTCCAGGGCCGGAAAACCACAGTTCCCGCGCACCGTACGGTAGTTGTCAAGCTGCTTGGGACGCGGTGGTGGGTTGTG
>QXCQ01000141.1:0-41138 GCA_003576535.1 Nakamurella silvestris
GACCCCCACACCCCACAAACTGGGGGGCCAGCGTCCACTCGGCAAACCACGACACCCCACCCCCGCGAGCGGACTGCCACACCCCACAAACTGGGGGGTCAGCGTCCACTCGGCGAAGAACACCTCACCCCACCCCCGCGAGCGGACCACCACACCCCACAAACAGGGGGGTCCGCGCCCACTCGGCGAAGAACACCCCAGCCCTCCCCCGCGAGCGGACTGCCACACCCCGCAAATTGGGGGGTCAGCGTCCACTCGGCGAAGAACACCCCACCCCACCCCCGCGAGCGGACTGCCACACCCCACAAATTGGGGGGCCAGCGCCCACTCGGCGAAGGCGGGAGGGAGTCAGCGCCCACTCGGCGAGGAAGACGGGGTGCACACGTCCACTCGGCGAGCGAGGGAGAAAAAGGCGGCGGCTCAGCGGGTGTGACGCTCCAGGAAGGTGAGCACCTCGGTGTCGTCCACCCCCGGGAACACCCCCGGCGGCAGCACCGTGAGCAGATTCGTCGGCACCCGCGCGCTCGGCCACGACAGACCCTCCCACCGACCGGCCAGCTCCGGGTCCGGCACCGAGCAGCAGGCCGGGTCCGGACACCGGGAGGCCGACCGCGCAGGGGTGTCCCTGCCCCGCATCCATTTCACCTGGGCGTAGGGCACCCCGACGTTCACCGAGAACAAACCGTCCGGGGTGGATTCGACCGCCGCGGTGCACCAGAACGTCCCGGAGCGGGTGTCGGTGTACTGCTGGTACGCCGCTGACGGATCCGCCTGGGCGAACACGGTCCGCGCCGTCCAGTACCGGCAGACCCGCTGCCCCTCGATCGAGCCGGCCGCGTCCTGCGGGAAGGTCACCCCGTCGTTCTCGTAGGCCTTGTAGACCACCCCCGATTCGTGGGTGCGCAGGAAATGCACCGTCAGATCCAGGTGGCGGGTCGCGAGGTTGGTGAACCGGTGGGCGGCCTGCTCGTAGGACACGGCGTACCCGTCGCGCAGGTCCTCGATCGCGATGTCCTTGGCGGATTTCGCACGTTGGAGGGCGGCCACCGCCGAGGACTCCGGGATCAGCACCGCCGCCGAGAAGTAGTTGACCTCGACCCGCTGTTGCAGGAACTCCGCGTAGTTCTTCGGCACCCGGTGCCCCAGGATGACGTGACCCATTGCCTGCAGCGCCAGCGTCCGGGACCGGTGTTGACCGGGCGCGGGTTGCGGCAGGTAGATCCGCCGGTTCGCCAGGTCGACAACGGTTCTGGTGGAGTGCGGCAGATCGTCGGCCAGGACGAGCGCAAACCCGAGATAGGTTGCCATCCGGTCGATGTCGATTCGGGTGATGGCCCCGCCGTCGTGCCCGGCCGCCGTCAGCAGATCCGCGGCCGCCGTCTCCAGCTCCGGGAAGTAGTTGTCCTGGTCCCGCATCTGCCGGCGCAGCGCCGCATTGGCGCGGCGGGCCTCCTCCGGTGTGGCGACCCTCTCCTCGGTGACCCGGGCGAGGGCACGGTGCAGGCCGACCAGGGCCTCGAGGGCCTCCATCGGCAGCCGGGGCCCGGTCCGCACCGCCGGCACCCCCAGTCCGGGGAAGGCGGCAGACCGCTGGGCATGTTCGAGTTCGATCTCCAGCGACGCCCGGCGGCTCGGCGGATCCGCGTCCAGCAGTTCCTCCAGCCCCACCCCCAGCCCGGCGGCAAGGGCATGCAGGACGGAGAGTTTCGCCTCCCGTTTCCCGTTCTCGATCAGCGACAGCGCCGACGGGGAGATCCCGGCCGCCGCCGCCAGCGGGTCGAGGGTGGACCCGGACCGACGCCGCAGGTGACGGATCCGCCGCCCGATGGTGAGCGGGTCCGGCCCGGCCTGATCGGGCGGAGCGGTGGACGACGTCCGGATGGCCTTGGTCATGTCGGGGCTCCTTCGGGCGGAAGGGATCTCACACCAGTGCACCACCTCAACCGCCGCCTCCACAGTGACCACGGTCACAGAAAGACGAAATCTTTCCGGTCAACCGATCGTGAAAGACCGCCCTTGATCGATCAATCGTCAAGAAATCCGAATCTTCACCTCACGTTCGCCTTCTGAGCTGTTGCGCAGCGTCGCAGTCTGACTGCAGCAAGCCCCCCGAGAGCCCGGCGGACGGATCCGCCCCACAGCTGAAAGGCCTCCCATGACGACCCTGCCGCCCTCCTCCACCGACACCCGGACCGACACCCGGACCGCGCCCCGCACCGGCCGCCAGGACGCGATCGACCTCCTCGCGCACGAGTGGGCCACCGATCCACGTTGGACCGGCATCGACCGCAGCTACCGGCCCGAGGACGTGGTCGCCCTGCGCGGCCGGGTGGTCGAAGAGCACACCCTCGCCCGACGCGGGGCAGAGCGACTCTGGACGCAGTTGCACAGCCGCCCGTTCGTCCGGGCGCTCGGGGCCCTGACCGGCAACCAGGCCGTGCAGATGGTCAAGGCCGGACTGGACGCCGTCTATCTCTCCGGCTGGCAGGTCGCCGCCGATGCCAACCTCGCCGGGCAGACCTACCCGGACCAGTCGCTCTATCCGGCGAACTCCGTGCCCGCCGTTGTCCGTCGGATCAACAACGCCCTGCAACGCACCGATCAGATCGCCTGGTCCGAGGGCGGCGACCCGGACGAGACCGATTACCTGGTCCCGATCGTCGCGGATGCCGAGGCCGGTTTCGGCGGCCCGCTCAACGCCTTCGAGCTGATGAAGTCGATGATTGCCGCCGGGGCTGCCGGGGTGCACTGGGAGGATCAGCTGGCCTCGGAGAAGAAGTGCGGCCACCTCGGCGGCAAGGTGCTGGTGCCGACGGCCCAACACGTCCGGACCCTGAACGCAGCCCGGTTGGCCGCCGACACCCTCGGCGTGCCAACCCTGATCATCGCCCGCACCGACGCGCTGGCCGCCGACCTGCTCACCAGCGACGTCGACGAGATCGACGCGGCCTTCACCACCGGGGAGCGCACCGGCGAGGGTTTCTACCGGGTGCGCAGCGGGATCGAACCGGTGCTCGCCCGGGCCCGCGCGTACGCGCCGTACTGCGACCTGATCTGGGTGGAGACCGGAACCCCGGACCTGGGCCTGGCACGGGAGTTCGCCACCGAGCTGCACCAAGACTTCCCGGGAAAAATGCTGGCCTACAACTGTTCTCCTTCGTTCAACTGGAGCGCCGCCCTCTCGCCGAACGAGATCGCCTCCTTCCAGGACGATCTCGGTGCACTGGGGTACGCGTTCCAGTTCATCACCCTGGCCGGCTTCCACGCGCTGAACCACTCGATGTTCCGACTCGCCAACGGCTACGCCCGGGACGGGATGACCTCCTACGTCGAGCTGCAACAGGCCGAGTTCCAGGACGAACCCTTGGGCTACACGGCCGTTCGCCATCAGGCAGAGGTCGGCACCGGCTACTTCGACCGGGTGAGCACCGCCTTGAACCCGGAGTCCGCCACCACCGCCCTCACCGGTTCCACCGAGGCCCAGCAGTTCCACTGAACCCAGCCCGCCACGTCACAGGAGTCCGCCATGAACATGCCCCTGAGCACCATCCGGATCCGGGGAGAGATGCACCCGGAGTTCGATCAGATCCTCACCCCACCGGCCCTGCACTTCCTCGCCGCCCTCGAGACCGCCTTCGCCGAAAGACGTGCGGACCTGCTCGCCGACCGCCGCGCCCGCGCCCGCCGCATCACCGAAGGTGAACCACTCGCCCTGCGCTCGGACACCGCTCACCTGCGCGCCCTGGGCACCTGGCAGATCGCCGCCGTCGCACCGGGTCTGGAGCGTCGGCGCTGCGAGATCACCGGACCACCCACCCGCCGGATGACGATCAACGCCCTCAACTCCGGCGCGGACGTCTGGATGGCCGATTTCGAGGATGCGACGTCACCGACCTGGTTCAACATCATCGACGGTCAGCTGAACCTGCGACGGGCGATCCGCCGGACCATCGACTTCGACACCGCCGACGGCCGGGAGTACCGGCTCGACGACACCGTGGCAACCATCGTCGTCCGCCCCCGCGGCTGGCATCTGGTCGAGAAGCACCTGACGATCGACGGCCGCCCGCTCAGCGCCTCCCTCGTCGATTTCGGTCTGACCTTCTTCCACCACGCACGAGAGCTGATCGCCGGCGGCACCGGGCCGTACTTCTACCTGCCCAAACTGGAGTCGGCTGCCGAGGCCCGGCTCTGGAACGACATCTTCGTGCTGGCACAGGATCTGCTCGACATCCCGCGGGGCACCATTCGCGCGACCGTGTTGATCGAGACCCTGACGGCCGCGTTCGAGATGGACGAGATCCTCTACGAACTGCGCCGTCACAGCTCCGGGCTGAACGCCGGCCGGTGGGACTACCTCTTCTCGTTCCTGCGCACCTTCGCCGGACGCGAGGACGCCCCGATCCTGCCCGACCGGTCGAACCTGACCATGACGGTGCCCTTCATGCGCGCCTACTCGGAGCTGTTGGTGCGCACCTGTCTGCGTCGCGGGGCACCGGCGATCGGCGGGATGGCGGCGACCGTGCCGGTTCGCGGCGACGGGCCCGGTACCGCCCGCGCACTGGCCCAGGTCAAGGCGGACAAGGAACGCGAGGCCGCGGAGGGTTTCGCCGGCTCGTGGGTCGCCCACCCCGGGCTGGTGCCGACATGCCTGGCGGCCTTTGCCCCGACGGTGCGCCCGGTCGAGGACGAACGACTCCCGCCGCAGGTTCCCCGGCGCAGTCCGGCGGAACTCGTCGCCGCGTTGACCGACGTCACGGGTGTTCGTGGGGAGGTGACCCTGCAGGGTGTGCGGACCAACATCTCGGTCGACCTGGCCTATCTGACCTCGTGGATCGACGGGATCGGTGCGGTGGCCGTCGAAGGCGCAATGGAGGACGCGGCCACCGTGGAGATCTCCCGGATCCAGATCTGGCAATGGGTGCAGCGGCGCGTCCGGACCGCCGACGGGCCGGTCGTCACGAGGTCATTGGTCGAGCGACTGCTCGATGCCGAGGAGATCCGGCTGCGGAGCGCAGGTGCGCGCGGCGGCACCGTCACCGCCGCGCGGGAGGTCTTCACCCGGGTGGCGCTGGAGGAGAAGTGCTGGGCCTTCTTCACCCCGGGTGCCTATGCCGACCATCTGGTGGCCCAGGCCGGGGCAGCGGTCACCGAAGCTGTGTGCCCATTGACCGCCTGATCCCTTCGAGTGGACTTCTGCACCCCCGGCGAGTGGACTCTCGCACCCCAGAAACTGGGGTGCGAGAGTCCACTCGCGGGGAAAGGTTCAGCGGGTGCGTTCGACGACGAAGCGGCTCAGCGAGCTCAGCGCATCCCGGGACGGGGAGTCGGGAAGCTCGGCCAGGGCCTCGGCCGCCGTCCTCGCGTACGACTCCAGTGTCGCCAGAGCCTGTTTCATGCCGTCCGACTCCCGCAGGAGTGCGACCGCCTCGGCGACCTCCACCTCCGAGGTGAGCGGGCGGGCGACCAGTTCGGCCAGCCGGGACCCGGGGTCGGACGCGAGGGTGTACAGACCCGGCAGGGTCAGGACCCCCTCACGCAGATCGGTGCCCGGGGTCTTGCCGGAGTCGGTCGAGACGATGTCGATGATGTCGTCGGAGATCTGGAAGGCGACGCCGACGGCGCGACCGAACCGCCGCAGCGAGGTGATCTGCTCCTCGGTGGCACCGGAGAACATCCCGGCGTACCGGGCGCAGGTGTCGAGCAGGGAGGCGGTCTTCTCGTCCAGCACCTTGATGTGGTGTTCGATCGGATCGGCGCCGGGGGCCGCGCCCACGGTTTCCCTGGTCTGCCCGGTGACGAGCTCGGCGAAGGTGTCGGCGATGATCCGCACCGCGTCCGGTCCGAGTCCGGCCACCAGCCGTGAGGCGTGGGCGAACAGGAAGTCGCCGGTCAGGATGGCGATCGAATTGCCCCAGCGTGCGTTGGCCGACTTCGCCCCGCGGCGGATCTCGGCCTCGTCCATCACGTCGTCGTGATAGAGGGTGGCGAGGTGGATCAGCTCGACCACCGCTGCGGCGGTGATGACGTCCGGCGAGGTCGGCGCGGGGCCGATTCCCGCCGCCACCAGGGTGAACATGGGACGGAACCGCTTGCCACCCGCATGCATCAGGTGCGAGGCGGCCTCGGTCACAAAGGGGAACTGGCTGAGCAGTTCCTCGTCGAGCAGGCCTTCAACGGCAACAAGGCCCTCGGCCACCCGAGCAGCGAGGGCCGGATCTGCCAGGTCGATGCCGGCGAGGACACCCGGTGTAGTCACACTATGAGATTACGACAACCCCGGACGGCGGATTGTCATCGGTGCGTGACCTTGGCCCCACCCGGACCCCACCCGGTGACGACCCGGGCCCCACCCTTGGTCGCTGGTACCCCATCTGGGCCCGGCCGCGCTCGGAGATAACGATCGGAACACACCGGGAACCCGGGCGGGCGATCACCCCGTTGGAGGGGCACAGGGGTACTCCACCGGACCACACCGACCCTGCAGATCACAGGTACGGCGACGCACACGGAGAGCGAAGGAGAGCACCGAGGGGAGGACGAACATCGCCGACGGGCCGGGGTACTTATGCCGGAAACAGGCGAAATTCCAGCTGGTTTCGACTGTTGGACCCATCATCGGGGCAATCCGAACAATGTGACGGTTGAGCGTTAACAACCTCCTGTTAAGGGCATTTACCGGACCTGGAGGACGCTTCCATCGTGCACCCACACCAACACGATCGACAAACCAGCATCTTTTGATTGACAGTCGCTAAAAGTGATGTCAGTGTGTGGTTCAGCACCGTCCACTCGCGTGGTCGGTAGCGCTTCGACGGGCTCTGCGGCGGGCCGTCGAGGACTTCTCACCCGGTTCGACCGATCACGCCTGCGTGATCGGTTCTTCCGCTGACCCGTCAAGATCCCGCTGCAGCAGGAAAGGAAGCTTCAGAACACACGAAACAGCCGGATGGCTGTCCCCCGCTTCATCTTTCGGCTCCGGCAGGCCGATAAAACACAACGATGTGTAAGGAGTGCCAGCAATGCCTGCCATGTCCAAGAGTTCCAGGCGGGGTTTCCTCAAAGCCCTGGCCGGAACAACAGTGGCCGTCAGTATGGCCACAGTGACGACGGGGGCTCTCGCGCAAGCGGGAACCCGCGCCGCCCCCGCCCCGGGGGTTCTCCCCGGGCGCACCCGCCTCGTACCGCCGAGCAAGATCGGCATCCAGCTCTACACCATCCGGGACAAGGTCAGCTCCCTGGGCTTCCGCGCGGTCTTCGAGGAGCTGTCCCGTATCGGGTACAGCGAAGTCGAGTTCGCCGGCTACACCCAGGGAACCGGTGCCATCACCCCGGCCCAGATCCGTACCCTCATGGACGATTTCGGCCTCAAGGCCCTCGGATCGCACATCGGCCGGAATGACCTGCTGAACAACACCAACGCCCAGTTGGACATCGCCCAGACCCTGGGTATGCCCTACGTGGGTACCGCCGAGGCCCCGACCGGGTCCACCACCGTGGCCGGTTACCAGGCTGCGGGCGCGGCGTTCAACGCCGCCGGCACGATCGCCAAGTCCCGTGGCATCAAGATCTACCAGCACAACCACGACAGCGAATTCGCCTTCGCCACCGATCAGCCGGCCGTACGTCGCTACGACGTCTTCCTGCAGAACACCGACCCGGAACTGGTCTTCCTGGAGATGGACGTGTACTGGGCATACGTCGGCCAGTACAAGTACCCCGGTTTCCAGCCGATCCAGTACATCCTGGACAACCCGCGTCGTTACCCGCTGCTGCACCTCAAGGACGGAAAGTCCAACCCGGGCAGCGGAAACGGTTACGACATCATCGAATTCGGCGCCGGTTCCATCCCCTACCGGGACTTCCTGTCCCAGCTGCCCGATCGCGGCAGCCGCGTCGGGGTCGTCGAGCAGGACAACGCCGCCAGCACAGCGGCCGGCGGCGCGGCGATCAACTCCTTCGGGAACGCCGAGCGCAGCTACGACCGCATGATCGGACTCCGCGGATGAGAAACCTGAAGAACAGCCAACCCACCACGCTCGGCCGTCTCGGCCGACTCGGACTCGTGGCCGCCATGGCGACCACAGGTCTCTTCGCGATCGCGACCGCACCGGCCCAGGCCGCCGTGGCCAAGATCGCCGCACCCCAGGTCTGTACCACCGACCTGGGTGCCGTCACCGTCACCGACGGCCTCCGGGTCCCGGCCGGTGCACGATGCAACCTCACCGGGACCACCGTCACCGGTGACATCGTCGTCGAGGCCGACGGCTGGCTCACCGCCAGCAAGGCCATCGTCAACGACAACGTCATCGCCACCAACGCCCTGGGTGTCTCCTTCAAGGAATCCACCCTGAAGAAGAACGTCACGGCCAACGCCGACGGCACCAACTGGGAGGTCGGGTACCTGTACCTGATCGACTCCACCGTCAGCGGATCGGTTGCCGTCAACGGCGGAACCTTCAACCGGACCGGCGCGTCCAACGGCGGCGTCGACCTGGAGCTCTCCGGCACCAAGGTCACCGGCGGCATCACCAGCACCAAGGCCAACTACACCGACCTGTTCAAGGTCACCGTCGGTGGCAGCCTGTCGATCACCGGCAACGACTTCGGCGCGTACCTGTGCCAGGTCAACATCGTCGGCAACGCCTCGCTGACCAACAACGGCTACGAGGTCGCGGCCTTCGCCAACACCCCGAACGCGGCGTGCGGCAATGTCAGCACCGTCGGCGGCCGGCTCGACATCGCCGACAACAAGGCCGATGTCACCGTCGGACTCGTCACCGTGACCGGCAACATCAACCTCGGCACGAACACCCCGAAGGTCGTCTTCAACTCGGGCGCCTCCTACTGCGGTGAGATCGTCGGCGAGTACACCGGCAAGGATCCGTTCGTCAACACCTGTGACAACGGCGCCGAGGCCAAGGACTGGTCGCACTACCAGAAGGTGCTGCTGACCAAGAACACCGGTGAGCCCATCGATCTGGCGATCCTTCCGGACGGCAAGATCCTGCACACCGCCCGCAACGGCAACATCCGCCTGACCGACCCGGCCCAGGGCACCACCTCGATCATCAACACGATCCCGGTGTACGCCAACTCCGAGGACGGCCTGCAGACGATCGGGATCGACCCGAACTTCGCCACCAACAAGTGGGTGTACGTCTTCTACGCACCCAAGCTGACCACCCCGAACGGCTCGGCTCCCACGACCCTGCCGACCGGCGCGGACGAGGCCACCTACTGGAAGCAGTGGGAGGGCGTCAACCGTCTGTCCCGCTTCAAGTGGACCGGCACCGCCCTCGACCTGACGACCGAGCAGACCGTCATCGAGATCCCCGTCCAGCGTGGCCAGTGCTGCCACGTCGGCGGCGATTTCGGCTTCGACGACAAGGGCAACCTGTACCTGGGCACCGGCGACAACACGCCGGCTGACGCACCGGGCGCCGGTGGCTACGCGCCGAACAACGACGCCCCCCGGGTCAACCCGGGTATGGACGATCGTCGCGGCGCGGGCAACACCAACGATCTGCGGGGCAAGATCCTGCGTATCAAGCCCAACGCCACCACCCCCGGCTACACCGTCCCCGAGGGCAACCTCTTCCCGGCCGGCACCGCCAAGACCAAGCCCGAGATCTTCGTCATGGGCGTCCGGAACCCGTTCCGGATCGACGTCGACGTCGAGACCAACTCCCTCTCCTGGGGCGACTACGGTCCCGATGCCGGCAACGCCAGTGCCACCCGCGGGCCGATGGGCCTCGTCGAGTGGAACACCACCGGTCTGAACGACCCGCACAACAGCGGCTGGCCGTACTGTGTCGCCGACAACAAGCCCTACAACGAGTGGAACTTCGCCACCTCGACCCAGGGCCCGTGGTTCGACTGCGCCAACCTGAAGAACAACTCGCGTTGGAACACCGGACTCGTCGACATCCCGCCGTCACGCCCGGCAACGCTCTGGTACGGGGACAACCCCGGCCAGCAGCCGCGGGACGAGCTCGTCAACTTCGGCAGCGGCAACGGACAGGGCCCCATGGGCGGTCCGGTCTACCACTACGACGCCGACAACCCCTCGGGTCTGAAGTTCCCGCCGTACTGGGACCGCAAGTCCTTCTTCGGTGAGTTCTCCCAGGACTACCTGGCGGCCTTCACCGTCGAGTGGCCGGGCGGACCGGTCTCCACGATCGAGAACTTCCTGCCGAACTCGGCGCTGACCGCGCAGAACATGCCGATCCACGACAACCCGATGGACATGGAGTTCGGCCCCGACGGCGCCCTCTACGTCCTCGAGTACGGCGACGGATTCTTCACCGAGAACCCCGACGCCGGTCTGTACCAGATCAGCTACACCCAGGGGAACCAGGCGCCCGTCGCCTCGTTCACCGCCACCCCGATCTCCAGCAGCTCCGCGCCGCTGACGGTCAACTTCAACGCCTCCGCATCCTCGGATCCGGAAGGTGAAGCCCTCACCTACCAGTGGGACTTCGACGGCAACGGGACCTACGACGCCACCGGCGTCACGGCCTCGCACACCTACACCACCCTCGGCCAGTTCACCGCACGCCTGAAGGTCACCGACCCGCAGGGCCGCACCGGACTGATCTCCAAGAAGATCACCGTCGGCAACGTCGCCCCCGAGGTCTTCATCGACCTGCCGGGTGACGGATCCTTCTTCGACTGGGGCAAGGCCGTCCCGTTCAAGGTCTCCACCAAGGACACCGAGGACGGAACCGACACGGTCTGCTCCAAGGTCACCTGGGAGTTCGGACTCGGCCACGCCGAGCACGCTCACCCGCTGACCAACGGAACCGGCTGCACCGGTGCCTGGCCGACCCCGGTCGACGCACCGGAGCACGGCGAGACCGAGAAGATCTACGGCGGCGTCGTCGTCCGGTACACCGACAAGGGCAACAACGGCCTTCCGGGTGCCGAGGGCGAAACCCAGATCACCTTGAACCCGAAGCTCCAGCAGGCCGAACACGCCACTGAGCGCAAGGGCGTCTCGGTCATCTTCGACGCGGCAGCCAACGGAACCGGGGCCATCACCGGCCTGGGTGCCACCGACTACCTCCGCTACGCACCGGTGAACTTCGCCGGTATCACCGGGGTCAAGCTGACCGCCAAGGGCACGGGCAACCTGCAGCTGCGCTTCGGCTCGGCCACGGCCGCCCCGTTCGCCACCATCGCGGTGTCGAGCAACACCACGTGGCAGAACGTCAACCACACGTTCGCCAACGTCCCCACCGGCTCGGGCCAGCTGTTCGTCACCTCCAACGACGAGCTCTCCGTCGACGCCCTGACCTTCCTGGGCAACGGCGTGGACGACGTCATCAACCCGACGATCACCCACACCCTGAACCCGGCAACGGGAACCGGCACGGGTGGCGCGTACACCGGTCCGGTCGCCCTGACCCTGGACGCGACCGACAACGGCACCATCGCCTCGGTCCAGTACTCCACGAACAACGGGACGTCCTGGATCACCGTCAACCCGACGGCCGGCAAGTACGTCGTCAACTTCACCACCGGTGGCGTCCGCAACCTGCTCTACCGCGCGACGGACAACGGCGGCAACGTCGGAACGGGTTCGGTCAACTTCACCATCGACCTGCCCACCTGCGATCCCAGCGACGAGTTCGACGGCACCTCGTTGAACACCACCTGCCGCTGGACCACGATCGTCGGCAGCAACCCGGCGAACCTGTCGGTCTCCGGTGGCGAGCTGAAGATCATCACCGAGAACGGTGAGTTCAACAACGCCCGCGTCGACGGCAAGAACCTGATCCTGCAGGACGCCCCTGCCGGTGACTGGACGATCGAGATGAAGTTCAAGGCCGCCATGACGCAGCAGTACCAGCAGGCGATGCTGATGGCGTACAACAGCAACGACAACTTCATCAAGAGCGGTGTCGCGACGAACAACCTTCCGTCCGCGGCCACCGTCTTCTACGCGGAGACCGTCGCGGAGACCAATGGCGCCTTCGGCACCGGCGGCAACCGCAACTACCCGCTGCCCGCCGGCACCTCCACCGGTGACTGGTACGTGAAGCTGGTCAAGACCGGTAACAACTACGAAGGATTCGTCAGCGTCAACGGCACGACGTGGAACTCCATGGGCGCACCCGTCACCCATGCCACGCCGATGACGAAGATCGGTCTGCACATCCTCGGACCGGTACAGGTCACCCCTGTCACGGTTCCGGTCGACTACTTCCGGGTCACCACGACCGGCGCACCGGCCGATGTCACCGCACCGACCACCAGCGGCACCGTCTCGGCGGCCAACCCGGCCATCGTGACCCTGACCGCCACCGACGCCGAGTCCGGCGTCAAGGAGATCAAGTACCGCCTCGGCACCACCGGCGCCTACCTGACCTACACCGCTCCGGTGTCGGTCCCGAAGACGTCCGCGGCGCAGACCCTCGAGTACTACGCGGTCGACAACGCCGGCAACCAGGCGGCGAACAAGACCCTGACCATCCCGGCGGCGGACTCGTCCTGCCTGCCGGCTGATCGTGGTCCGAACGACCAGTTCAACGCTGCTGCGCTGGACACCTGCCGCTGGACGTTGATCAACGGCAACGCCGCGACCGGTTCGATCGTCAACGGCGCCTGGACCGTGCAGACGGCCAACGCCGATATCTACCAGACGTCCAACGGCGTGATCCCGAACATCATCACCACGACCCAGCCCGCTGGGACGAGTTGGGTCATCGAGACCAAGGTGAAGATCGATACCGCACTGATGTACCAGCAGGGCGGCATCATCGTGATGAAGGACGTGGACAACTTCGTCCGCCTGTCCGCCCAGGCACGGGCGAACAACGGCTCGGTGTACATCGATCTGGGATCGGAGCTGGCCGCGGTCAACGCCGGAAACTCCCGGACCCTGGAACTGCCGCAGACCGCCGATGACACCTACTGGCTGCGGTTGACCCGTACCGGGAACGTGTACTCGGGCAGCTACTCGCTCAACGGCACGACCTGGGTGAACCTGCCCACGGCGTGGACGAACGCCTCGGTCGCCACTGCCGAGGTCGGCCTGTACGCGTTGGGCGCCAATGCCGCGACGCAGACCACCGCCTCGTTCGACTACATCGTCCAGCGCGCCTCGGCCGCTCCGACGACGTCGGCGGCGGTGACCCCGGCCGCCCCGACCGGCACCAATGGTTGGTACACCGGTCCGGTCACCGTGGCCGTCACCGCCACCGGGCAGCTCCCGGGCGCGGTGACCACCGAGGTCCAGATCGACGGTGGGGCCTGGACGGCCTACACCGCCCCCGTCGTGGTCTCTGCCGATGGCAACCACACGGTCGGGTACCGGTCCACCCAGGACGGACAGACCGCCGCGGTGAAGACCGTGACGTTCAAGATCGACACCGCCAAGCCGACCGTGACGGGAACGGCAGCGCCGGTTCCGCCGACGGCCGGTTGGAACACGAGCAACGTCACGGTGACCGCTGCGGCCACCGATGCACTCGACACCGCTCCGTCGATCCAGTCCTCGGTCAACGGCGGACCGTGGGTGGCCTACACCGCCCCGGTCGTCCTGTCCACCGACGGCACCCATGAAGTGAAGCTGCGGGCAACCGACGCGGCCGGCAACGTCTCCGACGTCGTCACCAAGCTGGTCAAGATCGATCGGGTCGCCCCGATCACCGCACCGCTGATCACCGGTCTGGACGAGGGCAGCAACGAAGTGACCATCACCCTGGTCGCCTCCGATGCCGCCTCCGGCGTGACCTCCAGCGAGTACAAGGTCGGCAACGGTCCGTGGGTTCCTTACGAGGACACCTTCCAGATCCACCGCCCGGCCACGGCCACCCAGTTCTCGTTCCGGTCCACCGACGTGGCCGGCAACGTCGAGCAGGTTCGCACCGTGTCCATCCCGGGCACCGCCACCGCGGAGCCCAAGGCCTCCACGACCGCGTTGACCGTCACCACCCCCCAGGTGGTCATCGGCAGCAAGGTCACCGTGAAGGCCACGGTCACCTCGACCGGGAACCTGACCGGCGGATTCGTCGCCATCCACGACGGGGAAACCCTCGTCGGCGGCGGCACCCTCGCCGGCGGCACGGCCACCATCGCGGTGTCCGGCCTCGGAGCTGGTACCCACCAGCTGACCGCCACGTTCGTGGGATCCTCCACGGTCGCGGCATCCACCTCGGCCACGGCGACCGTGACGGTGAACTTCGCCGACTACGCCCCCGGTTCGTCCTTCTACACCGAGGTGCTGTGGCTGGCCTCGCAGGGCATCACCACCGGAACCCCGCAGGGACAGTTCCAGCCCACCCTGGCCATCACCCGTCAGGCCATGGCCGCGATGCTGTTCCGGGCCTCCAACCCGGGCGCTGAACTGCCCACCTGCACGGTCAAGCCCTTCACCGACGTCCCCCTGGACAACCCGTTCTGCGGGGCGATCAAGTGGATGAAGGACAAGGGCATCTCCACCGGCAACACCGACGGGACCTTCTCCCCCGGAGCATCGGTACAACGGCAGGCCACCGCGGCGTTCCTCTACCGCTGGACCCACCCGAACACCGCACTGCCGGTCTGCACCACCAAGCCGTTCACCGACGTACCGGTGGACAACGAATTCTGCGGCGCCATCAAGTGGCTCGTGGAATCCAACATCGCCAAGGGCTGGGACGACGGAACCTTCCGCCGCGCCGCCTCCGTGGAACGTCAGGCCTTCGCCGCGTTCCTCTACCGGATCGCCCACCCCGCCGTCTGATCCAGACGATGAGGTAGCAGTCCAGTAAGGCACCCGGGCCGGGGCCTTGCGGTGGTCACCACGACCACCGCAAGGCCCCGGCCCTTCTTGTTCCTGATCCCCGTTCTCTTTCTGTTCCCGTTCCCGTACCTGATCCCGTTCCCGGACCATCCACCGTTCCCGCGCACGTTGTTGCTCCTCGCGCACGGAACATCGCGCGCGAGGACGAAGAACGTGCGCGAGAACGACGGTGTTACAAAGCTTTTCGGTCCTTGAGCAACCGGGTCAGCTCCTCCACCTGGCCGGCCAGCTCCGAGACCTCCCGCCGGGTCGCCACCTGCGCGGCCTCGTCCTGCTCGGCCACCCGTTGGACCAACCAGGACGCCAGCGTCGCGGTGACCATGCCGAGCAGCGCGATCCCGGACAGCATCAGCCCCACTGCGATGAACCGGCCCGTCACGGTCACCGGGTAGACGTCCCCGTATCCCACCGTGGTGACCGTCGCCGACGCCCACCACAGCGCGTCGCCGTAGGAGGTGATGTGGGTGTCGATCGCGTGCCGCTCCGCATCCAGCATGGCCAGCCCGGACAGCAGGATGAGGGCGAACGTCGAGCCGACGATGTAGACGGCCACCCGCCCACGCAGGTTGGTGCCGGCCACCCGTTGGAACACCGTCAGCAGAGCCACCAACCGCAACAGACGCAGCGGACGCAGGATCGGCAACAGCACGATCGCCAGGTCCAGCAGGTGACGCAGGAACCAGCGTCCGCGCTGACGGGCGAGACACAACCCGATGACGTAGTCGATCCCGAATACGCCCCAGGTGATCCACATGACCACCTGGGTCACCGTGTAGGCCGAGCCGGAGAGATCCCCGAGTACCTGCCAGGCGTAGGCGACGAGGAAGATCAAGGCAGCGATCGTCAAGGGCCCGTCGGAGAACTTCTCCCATTTGGCGGAATTCATGACGACGATCCCATCAGACCGCTGTCCGGACCTGCGGTGGGCTCGCCCTACCCGTCACCGGCGAATGAGGTGGCTCCTCGTGCACAGGTCACAGCGCGTGCGGGAACGGGGAATGAACGGAAGGACGGGAGAACGGAAGAACGGCGCTCACCGGAGGTACGGAGGACATCCACTCGGATCTACGCCACACCGATCGCCTGAAGGGGTGGTGGGAGAACAGGCAGATAACCCTTCGGTGACGAATTGCAGGCGAAAACACCCATCCGGTACGTTTCCGGGAAGATCATCTTGTGGGCCAGCTCACACGGGATGCAGCAGTGGGACGGTGATGTTTCATGAACCAGACTTCGGCGATGGTCAGGACCGGAGCAACGATCGTCCAGATGCTCGCGGCAGGGATGACGCTGTGTTACCTCGCGCTGTTGACGGTTCAGTACCTGCTCGCCCCTGAACGACCGGATCCGCTGAGCCTGACCATCGCCCTCGCCTCGGTGGTGATCAACTTCGGCATCTGGCAGCTGTACCGCCGGGGCTACTCGGGATCGTCCACCGGCCCCGCCCTTGTGGTGGCGTTGACCCCCGCTGTCCAGACCCTGGTCGTGCTGTCGAACACCGGCGACATCCACGCGACGACGCCGTTGATGTTGATCCTGATGGGCGGCTCCGCCGTGCTGCCCACGATCCGGTCGATGGCCCTGTTCACCGCCCTCATCTGGGTTCCCTGGGCGCTGATGTTCGGCCTCGGTCACCTGAGTCCGACCGAGGAGACCGATCAGTACCTCTTCTACCTCTGCCTGGCGACGGTGATGGCGGCGTTCCTCTTCGCCGTCCGGTACAGCACCAGTCACGCGCTGGAACGCGCGCGGTCGCAGGCCAGCGCCCAGTACGTCGATCTGGAACGCACCCAGGCCTCGCTGAAGGAGAGCGAACGTCGCTTCCGGGAGATGTTCACGGCCAGTCCGGTCGGGGTCGCACTTGCCGACGAGAACGGCCTGTTCTCCGAGGTGAACGATGCCTGGTGCGAGTTGCTCGGACGCACACCGGAGGAACTGCTCGGCCATTCCTCCCGCGAATTCACCCACCCGGACGACCTGCCTCAACATGCCGGTATGCGGCAGACCATGGACGAGGCGGTCAAGACCGACGGGATCGTCCGGGTGGAGAAGCGCTGGATCCGACCGAACGGCGAGATCCGCTGGGGCTGGCTGTCCATCGCGGCGGTCCACGGCCCGGACGGTCAACGTTGGACCCTCGCCCACGCCCAGGACGTCACCGAACGCAAGGCCGTCGAAGCGGATCTGCAGCGCTCGCGGGCGACCTTGGCCGGTATCGCCCGGATGGCGCGATCGGTCCAGTCCGGGGAGGACCCCCGACCGGTGCTGCTGGAGGAACTGCGCAGGTTGAGCGGAGCGGGCGCGGTGGCCGTGCTCGAGGACAGCGGGGCGGGTCTGCTCGAGGTCACGGGTGCGATCGGCACCGATGCCGTGGGGTCCTTGCTCACCCTCGGCGAGAACACCGTCGCCAGCAAGGCCTGGGAGAGCGGCAAACGGGAGCTCCTGATCGGGCGTCACCCGCAGGCGCGGCGCGGGACGGACCGCCGGTCCTCCGTCACCCCCAACGCCATGGAGGTCCTGATCCCGCCCTGGGCCGCGGCCTCCCTGTGGCAGCCGGTGCTGGAACAGGGGCAGGTCATCGCCCTGCTCGTCATCGCCTGGGATGATCCGATCGCCGAGCCGGCCGATCCGGAGCTGCGGGCGGTGCAGGCCCTGGCCGCCGAAGCGGCGGCGGCCTTCACCGCGGCCCGGCTCCGCGATGAACTGCGGTCCCTCGCCGACACGGACCCGTTGACGGGGGTCGCCAACCGCCGTGGCTGGCACACCCAGGTCCGGGAGCTGACGACCAGCGCCCGCGGCAACGGCCAACCGCTCACGCTGGCCGTGGTCGACCTGGACCATTTCAAGAAGTACAACGACACCTACGGCCACCATCGGGGGGATGTGCTCCTGCGCGAGTTCGCCGCCCGGGCGAATGCGATGCTGCGCTCCGGGGATGTCATCGCCCGCTGGGGCGGCGAGGAGTTCGCGGTGGCCCTGCCCGGGTGCGGCGGGCCGGAGGCGGCCCACATCCTCGAACGACTGCGCGGGGCGATGCCCGGCGACCAGACCTGCTCGATCGGCTATGCCGTCCTGTTGCCGGACGAATCCCCCACCGATTGCCTCGTCCGCGCCGACAATGCCCTGTACGAGGCCAAACACCGTGGTCGGAATCAAGTGGTGGTGGCCCCGTAGGTCCGATGTTCCGCCCCGGGCTCGGCGACCGCGCTCCGCACCAACCTCCGCGCGCGCTGCAACGAGCGCGGTAGTCAAGAAGGAGCGCGGTCAGCCGGGGTCAGATGCGGCCGGTCTCGTGGGCCCACATGGCGACCTCGACGCGGTTTCGGGCACCGAGCTTTCGCATCAGGCTGGCGAGGTGGGCTTTGACGGTGCTGGGGGTGATGTAGAGCTCGCCGGCGATCTCGTTGTTGGTGCGGCCTTGGGCTACCGGCACGAGGACTTCCTCCTCGCGGGCGGTGAGTGGCTCCATCGGTTGTCTGGGCGGTGAGGACTGTGCGTGGACGAATGCCGCAAGCAGCCGGACGGTCACGCTGGGCGCGATCAGTGCGTCACCGTCGGCGGCGGCGTGGATGGCCTGGGTCAGCAGGGCCGGTCCGGCGTCCTTGAGCAGGAACCCGCGGGCACCGGCCTTGAGGGCCCGGTGGACGTATTCGTCGAGGTCGAAGGTGGTGATGACCACGATCGGCAGTGGATCGGTGACGTCGGGGCCGGCGAGGCGTCGGGTGGCTTCGATACCGTCCATCACCGGCATGCGGATGTCGAACAACCCCACGTCGGGACGCAGCTCGCGCGCCAGACGGACGGCCTCGACACCGTCGGCGGCCGCGCCGACCACCTCGATGTCGGGTTGGGCGTCGAGCAGCATGGTCAGACCGGTGCGCACGATGGCCTGGTCGTCGGCGACGAGGACCCTGATGGTCATCGGGGCGTCCCGGTTCGGGGCAGGACAGCCTCTACCCGCCAGCCCCGCTCGGCGGCGGGGCCCGCGTGGAAGGTGCCGCCGAGGAGCGAGGCGCGTTCCCGCATGCCCACCAGGCCGTAGCCCGCCGGGGCGCGGACACCGGCACCGGAGGAACCGTCGTCATCGACGGTCAGCCGGACCCGGTCGGCGTCGCCGGTGACGGCGACCGTGACCTGGGTCGCGTGGCGGGCATGCCGCCGAGCATTGGTGACGGACTCCTGGGCCAGTCGGTAGATCGCGGCCCCGACCGCTGGGCTGAGGTCGTCGAACTCGCCCGAGAGGGTCACCTCGACACACGGACGCCTCGGGCCGTCGGTGGCGAGCAGCTCGACCTCGGCCAGGCCGGGCTGAGGCGCGAAGGCAGTGTCCTGTGGAGCGCGGAGCACGCCGACGATGGCGCGCAACTCGGTGAGGGTCCGGGTCGCTGCGTTCTCGATGACGGCCAGGGCCTCGAAGGCACGTTCGGGATGGGAGGCTGCGATGGCCTGTCCTGCTTGGGCCTGGATGGCGATACCCGACACGTGGTGGGCGACGGTGTCGTGGAGCTCGCGCGCGAGCTGTTCGCGTTCGCGGGCCTTGGCCTGATCGATGTCCCGGGCACGGATCTTCGCGTGATAGCGGATCGCGGCACCGAGTGCGGCGGCGAACAGGAAGAACGCGTACGTTGCGACCGTCTCGGCCAGGCTGGTCGGGTCCGCGACGGTGGTGACGGGCAGCCAGAGCAGGATGACGCCGAGGCCGCCGGCGGCTTCCCGGCCGGAGCCCCACCGGAACAGGGCGTAGGCCAGGATCAGTGCTGCGCCGATGCTGTTCGGCAGGGCACCTCGTGAGTCGGTGAGGATTCTGACGGTGTCGACGATCGTCAACGTGCCGAAGGCGACCGCGACCGCGATGAGCGGGTGCGTGCGTCGCCACAGCAGTGGGCCCAGGACCGCGAGAACGGCGAGCAGCAGCAGCGGGGGTGGTGCCAGGTTCTGGCGAAGCACCATTTCGACCACCGACCAGCAGACCAGTACTGCGACCAGAACCCAATCCCGCGGCCCCCGGCCCGGGGCATTCGCGGGTCGAGGTTCGGCCCACAGCGAGCCGAGCGCGTTGGTGGCCATCTGATCAGCCTAGGCAGCCCGCGTGCCCGGTGTATCCGCCGAAAGTACTAGAGCACGGCTGTGCCAACGGCCAGGTCGGACCAGGCTCCGCGACTGATGTGCCCGCCGCCGGCATCCGCGAAGGTGGAAACACCAAGCCTGTCAAGCCAAGGAGCATGTGATGAGAACGCCTCCATCCCGCACCGCACCGGAGAATGCGCCGCCGGAGAGCACGCTGGAAGATCTGCGTGTGCCCGTGCGGACCACCCTCGCCGCAGCATGGACCAGCTTCATGTTCCTCTACATCTACGTCGACTACCTCGCCCTGTACAAGCCGGGCTTCGTCGACGACATCCAGGCCGGCATCGTCCACGAGTTCGACACCGGCCCCACCTTTGTCGCCAGTGCGCTCACGCTCATGGCCGTCCCGATCCTGATGATCCTGCTCTCCACGACACTGCCCGCCCGGGTCAGCCGCGGCCTCAACCTCGTTGTGGCAACGCTCTACATCCCCGTCTCGATCTACAACGCGGCCGGGGAGTCCTGGAGCTACTCCTACTTCTACGGCCTCTCCATCGGACTCGAGCTGCTGCTTCTGGCCTTCATCCTGCGCTCCGCCTGGGCCTGGCCACCCGCGCAGACCCAGGCGAGCTGACCGCGCTCCGTGCCGACTACCGCGCTCGCTGCAACGCGCGCGGACGTCAAGATGGAGCGCGGTAACCCTCAGACGTCCGGGTGGTGCAACGCCACCCCGGTCCCCGCGTCGAAGACGTGCATCGAGGCGGCGTCCACCGTGATGTCGATGGCATCCCCCACCCGCGCGGTGTTCCAGCCGGGAAACCGCCCGACGATCCGGTGCCCGGCGGTCGAGATGGTCAGGTACGTGTCGCTGCCCAGGCGTTCGGCGGCAACCACCGTGCCGGGCAGCCACGCCCGGTCGGGATCGCTGTCCGGCGCGGCCTCCTGGATGTCCTCCGGCCGGACCCCCAGGATCACCTCTCGACCGACATGCCCTGCGAGCTCCGGCGGCACCGGTGCCCAGGTGGGCAAGGTCCGCGCCCCGACCCGGTAGCCGGCCATTCCGCCGGATTCCACCAGCCGGGCCGGCAGCTGGGTCAGCGAGGGGTGGCCGACGAAATCGGCGACGAAGATGCTGGCCGGCCGCAGGTACAGGTCCTGGGGCCGCGCGATCTGGACCACCTCCCCGGCGTTCAGGACGGCGATCCGGTCGGCGATCGACAGGGCCTCGGTCTGATCGTGGGTGACGTAGATCGTGCTCACGCCCGTGGCCTTCACCGCGTCGGCGATCAGGTGGCGCATCCGGACCCGCTCCTGGGCGTCGAGATGGGCCAGCGGTTCGTCCAGCAGGAAGGCCTTGGGCACCCGCACCAGCGCGCGACCGATGCCGACCTGTCCGTGTTCCCCGGCGGACAGTCCGGTCGGCCGCCGTTTGAGCAACCGACTTAGCCGCAACAGCCTGGCCTGTTCCTCGACCTTCCGCTGGGCCTCCTCCTTCGGGGTCTGGTGCAGCAGCAGCCCGAAAGCCATGTTGCCGGCCACGTCCAGGACGGGGTTGAGGTGGGTGCGTTCGAAGACCATCGCCAGATCCCGTTGGTGGGTCTGGCTGCTGGTGGGGGTGCCTGCGATCAGCACGGTGCCGGCACTGAGCCGGTCCAGCCCGGCGATGGCACGGAGCAAGGTCGATTTACCGCTGCCGGACGGGCCGAGGACCACCAGCAGTTCCCCCGGTTCAGCCAGCAGGGTGACCTCGTGCAGGACCACCGAGCCGTCGCGTACGACGGTCGCTCGGTCCAGTCCGGTCACCCCCGGGGGAACTGCCACGGCCGACTACGAGAGCAGCGGGAAGTGCACGGTGAGCAGGTCGATGACCGCCGAGGGCAGCAGCCCGAGCAGCAGGGTCACGGCCGCGCACACGGCGATGACGATCATGGTGAAGGCACCGGGCAGGGCCACCGCCACCGTCTCGGAGTCGTCGACCCCGCCGGTGACGGGCACCGGTGCGGCGAAGTACATCAACACCACCACCCGCAGGTAGAAGAAGGCCGTGATCGCGGTGGCAACCATCGCCACCACCACGAGCGGCGCCATCCCGCTCTCGGTTGCCGCGGTGAAGATGGTGAGCTTGCCGATGAAGCCGCTGGTCAAGGGTATACCGGCGAAGGACAGCAGGAACAGGGTCATGATCCCGGCCAGCACCGGCGACTTCTTCGCCATGCCCGCCCAGGCGGACAGGTGCGGCGCCTCCCCCTCCCCCGAACGCACCAGGGTCAGCAGGGCGAAGGCCCCGATCGTCGCGAACCCGTAGGTCAGCAGGTAGAACAGGGTCGAGGAGACCCCCTTCTCGGACAGCGAGATCACCCCGAGCAGCAGGAACCCCGCGTGGGCGACCGAGGAATAGGCCAGGACCCGCTTCAGATCGGTCTGGGTGATGCCGATGATCGCGCCGATCAGCATCGAGGCGATGGCCACCGCCCACATCACCCCGCGCCAGCTCCAGCTGGTCGGTTCGAAGGCGACCATGAAGATCCGCAGCATGGCGGCGAAGGCGGCCACCTTGGTGCACGAGGCCATGAATGCCGTGACGGGGGTCGGTGCTCCCTGGTACACGTCCGGGGTCCAGGAATGGAACGGTCCCACCGAGCCCTTGAAGAGCAGGCCGACCACCAGCAGGGCCATCCCGATGAGCAGGAGCAGATCGTTGCGCCCGCCCGCCTGGGAGACCGCGGCGATGTCGGCGAACCGCAGGCTGCCCGCGTAGCCGTACAGCAGGGCGATCCCGTAGAGCAGGATGGCCGAGGCGAAGGCACCGAGCAGGAAGTACTTGACGGCCGCTTCCTGGGAGATGAGCCGGCGGCGCCGGGCAAGTCCGCACATCAGATACAGCGGAAGAGAGAGCACCTCCAGGGCGATGAACAGGGTGATCATGTCCGAGGCCGCCGGGAACACCATCATCCCGCTGATCGCGAAGAGGGTGAGCGGGAAGACCTCGGTCTGCATCGGGGTCGCGGTCAGCGCCGCCGTGCGGTCCCGGGCCGAACCGATCCGGGCGGCGGCCTGGGCGACGAAGGCCCCACCCGGTTCGGACACCCGGTCGGCCATCAGCAGCACCGAGACCAGGGCGAGGGCCAGCAGGATGCCCCACATCACGTAGGTCGCCTGATCGACCGAGATCGCCCCGGCCAGGGTCACCGCGAAGTGGCTCTTCGACCCGGCAACCACCGTCCAGGCGCCGGCACCGAGGATCGCCACCGCCGAAAGGCCCACCTGTAGCGGATATCTCGCCTTACGGCCCGCAGCGGCCTCGACGACCACCGAGATCACGGCGGCCCCCAGCAGGATCAACACCGGCATGATCGCCACGAAATCCACGGACGGGGCGACGATGGTCTCCACCGGCGCCGCTGTCAACAGGCTCATTTGCCGCCTCCGGTCTGTCCGACGGTCACGTCATCGGTGGCTTGTCCCTGGAACTGGGAGATGGTGGAACGCACGGTCGGGTCGATGACGTCGAGCACGGGCCTCGGGTAGATGCCCAGGAAGACGATCAGCACCACCAATGGTGTCAGGACGGCGATCTCGCGCCCGTTCAGGTCCGGGAACCGCTTGCGTGCCTCGGCGGCGATGGTCATGGTGCGGGTGACGGTGTCACCGTGCCCGTCGTGATCGACGGAACCGGCGGACCAGCCCGAGGTCGTGGGCAACGGAACCGAGGGCAGGAAGGACTCCCCGTCGGAGTCGGATCCGAGCACACCGACCCCACGTACCGGGCCGGTCATGGTGCGCTGGAAGATCCACAACATGTAGATCGCGGCGATCACGATGCCGACGGTGGCCGCCACGCCCCAGCCGGGCAGGGCGGCGAAGGTGCCCAGCAGCACCAGGAACTCGGCGATGAAGGAGCTGGTGCCGGGAAGGGCGACCGTGGCGAGGGCGGCGATCAGGAACATCCCGCCCAACAGGGGCGCGACCTTCCACACCCCGCCGTAGTCCGAGATCAGCCGGGAGCCACCGCGTTGGGTCAGCATCCCGACGACGAGGAAGAGCAGGCCGGTGGCCAGACCGTGGGCCACCATGTAGAACACCGCACCGGTCATCGCCTGGGTGGTGAAGGCGAACACCCCGAGGGCGATGAACCCGAAGTGGGCGATCGAGGTGTAGGTGACGAACCGTTTGAGGTCGGTCTGGCCGGCGGCCAGCAGACCACCGTAGAAGATCCCGATCACCGACAGCAGGATGATCAGCCAGGCAAGTTTCGAGGATGCGGCCGGCAGCAACGGGATGCAGATCCGCAGGAAACCGAAGGTGCCCACCTTGTCCAGGACACCGACCAGCAGGGTCCCGGTCCCGATGGGGGCCTCGGCACCGGCGTCGGGCAGCCAGGTGTGGAAGGGCACCAGGGGTGCCTTGATCGCGAAGGCGATGGCGAAGCCGGCGAAGATCCACATCTGGGTCGACTCGGGGATCTGGTGTGCGATCGACTTCAGCGTCTCCCAGTCCAGGCTCCCGGTACCACCGGGCAGGTGGTCCTTGGAGGTCACGTACAGCCCGATCAGCGAGGCGAGCATCAGCAGGCCACCGACGAAGGAGTACAGGAAGAACTTCATCGCCGCATAGGCCCGACGAGGTCCGCCGTAGGCGCCGATCAGGAAGTACATCGGGATCAGCATCAGCTCGAAGGCCACGTAGAAGACGAAGACGTCCGAGGCCGCGAACACCGCGATCATCGCTGCCTCCAGGGACAGCAACAGGCCGAGATAGCCTGCGACGCTGCGTCCCTCGGGCAGTTTCTCCTCCCATGAGGCCCCGATGACGATGGGGACCAGCAGGGCGATCAGGGCGATCATCACCAAGGAGATGCCGTCGACCCCGAGGGAGAACTTCAGGCCGAGGGCAGCGATCCAGGTCACCGACATGGTGTGCTGCAGGCCGCCGTCGGAGGGGGTGTGGGCGATCCACAGGGCGGCGGCGAGAACCAGTACCAGCAGCGAGATTCCCAGGGCGACCAGCTTGACCGTCCGGACCGGGGCGCCCTTCATGCTGCCGACCACGACCGCACCGACGAGCGGGATCACCAACAGCAGCAACAGGTACGGGAAGCCGTTCATGCGAACCTCACCAGGATCAGAGCGGCGACGACGAGCAGGGTGCCGCCGAGCATGGACAGGGCATAGGACCTGACGAAACCTGTTTGGGTGCGGCGCAATCGACCGGAAAGACCACCCAGGGCCGCGGCCAGGCCGTTGACCGCCCCGTCCACCGCCTTCGCATCCAGGTACACCAGGGTGCGGGTGACCCAGATACCCGGTCGGGCGAACAGGGTCTCGTTGACGGCGTTGCCGCCGACATCGGCCCTGGCCAGCCGGACCACCGCGGAGACGTCCTCCCGTCGGGCCAGCTCGACCGGGCGGCGACCGACCGCGAGGTAGGCGACCAGCACACCGAGGGCGATGAAAGCCATGGTGATCAGGGTGACGGCGATGGCCGGGATCGGCGGCTCCGGGTGGTGGAACTCCCCTACCGACGGGGCGAGCCAGTTCGCCAGGCGTTCACCGCCGGCCAGGAAGGCACCGGCACCGACGGAACCGACGGCCAGCACCATCATCGGGAAGGTCATCGTCGACGGGGACTCGTGCGGGTGGTACTCCCGGCCGTCGGCCGAGGTGAGCTGCTTCCAGCGGGGTTCGCCGAAGAAGGTCATGATCATCAGCCGGGTCATGTAGAAGGCCGTCAGACCGGCGCCCAACAGGGCGGCGCCACCGAGCAACGCACCCTTGGTGCCGCCGGCGGAGAACGCCGCCTCGATGATCGGATCCTTGGAGAAGAACCCGGAGAGGAACGGAAAACCGATCAGCGCAAGGTATCCCAGGGTGAAGGTGACGAAGGTGATCGGCATCTTGCGGGCCAGCCCGCCGTAGTGGCGCATGTCCACGTCGTCGTTCATCCCGTGCATCACCGACCCGGCCCCGAGGAACAGGCCGGCCTTGAAGAACCCGTGGGTCAGCAGGTGCAGGATCGCCAACGCGTAGACCCCGGCCCCGAGGCCGACGGCCAGGAACATGTAACCGATCTGGGAGACCGTGGAGTAGGCGAGCACCTTCTTGATGTCGTCCTTGGCGCAACCGCCGATGCAGCCCACGAGCAGGGTCACCGCGCCGACGATCGACACGACCAGTCCGCCGGTCTCGGTCAGGTTGTAGATGGGCGCACACCGGGCGATCAGGTACACACCCGCCGTCACCATGGTGGCGGCGTGGATCAGCGCCGAGACGGGGGTGGGGCCTTCCATGGCGTCGGGAAGCCAGGCCTGCAAAGGCACCTGACCGGACTTGCCGCAGGCACCGAGCAGGAGCAGCAGGGCCATCACCGTCACCGTGGCCGGCGACCGGTCCGCCAGTTCACCGATCCCGGCGAAGACACCGCTGAAACTGGTGGTGCCCAGCTCCTTGAACATCAGGAAGATCGCCAGGGCCAGACCGACGTCGCCGACCCGGTTCATGATGAAGGCCTTCTTGGCGGCGGTGGCCGCACTCGGCCGGTCCGACCAGAAACCGATCAGCAGGTAGGAGGCCAGGCCCACACCTTCCCAGCCCGCGTACAGGGCGACGAAGGAGTTGCCGAGCACCAGCAGCAGCATCGCCGCGACGAAGAGGTTGAGGTAGGCGAAGAACTTCCGTCGTTCGGCGTCGTGCTGCATGTAGCCGATCGAGTAGATGTGGATCAACGCACCCACACCCGTGATCAGCAGGACGAAGGTCAACGACAGCGGGTCGAGCCGCAGGCCGAGGTCGAGGTGGAAGTTCTCGATCGGCACCCACGAGAAGAGGTCGACGTCGGAGGTTCTCGCCCCGGCGTCGCGCCCGACGGTCTCGAAGAAGATCAACAGTCCGAGGACGAACGAGGCGACGACCATCACGATGGCCAGCAGGTGTCCGGTGCGGTCGGTGCGCCGGCCGCCGATGAGCAGCACCGCCGCGCCGAGCAGCGGGAGTGCGATCAACAGTGCTGCCAGCGAGGAGGTTCCGGTGGCGGCGACCGCGGCACTGCCGCTGAACGGCTCGGTCGCGGTGAGCATGTCTGTCATCCGTTGTCCCCTAGTACTTCAGCAGGTTCGCGTCGTCGATGGACGCGGATCGGCGGCTACGGAAAATGGACATGATGATGGCGAGCCCGACGACGACCTCGGCCGCGGCCACGACCATCACGAAGAAGGCCATCACCACCCCGTCCAGGTTGCCGTTCATCCGGGAGAAGGTGACGAAGGAGAGGTTGACCGCGTTGAGCATCAACTCGATGCACATGAAGACCACGATCGCGTTGCGGCGCACCAGCACTCCCACCGCCCCGAGGCCGAAGAGCAGTGCCGAGAGCACCAGGTAGTAGGTCGGCGTCATCGCGCGACACCCCCCTCGTCCGCAGTACCGTCGGGGCGTCCCGACTGCTGGTGTTCGGCGCTCTCGATCGCGGTGAGCGACCGGTCCGCCCGGTACCTCTCCACCACCCGCCGACTCTCGGACTGCTCCACCAGGGCCGACACCGATTCCGGGGCGATCGTCCCGTCCGGCAGCAGGGCCGGGGTGGCGTTCGAGGAAGAGGTGGCGAACACGCCGGGCCCGGGCAGCGGGGACATCCGGCCCGACCGCATCCGGATGGCGACGAGCTGGCGCTGGGACTTCTTCTCCCCGGGCCGTTTCTCCACATGGGCCAGCACCATCGCGCCGAGGGCGGCGGTGATCAGCAGGGCCGAGGTGAGCTCGAAGGGGAACAGGAAGTCGGTGAACAGGGTGGTCGCGATGGCCTTCATCTCGGTCGACCCGGCGCCACCGGTACTGGCGACCGCCGTCTCGTACCCGACGACGGTGAGACCCCGTACCGCGTGGATGATCCCGGTCGCCAGGATGCCGACGAAACCGATCCCGACCAGCAGTGCTGCGACGCGTTGGCCGCGCAGCACCTCGATCACCGAGTCGGAGGATTCTCGTCCGGTGAGCATCAGCACGAACAGGAACAACATCATGATCGCGCCGGTGTAGACGATGATCTGGGCGAAACCCAGGAACTGCGCCTGTTGGGCCAGGTAGATGCAGCCCAGGCTCAACATGGTCAGGACCAGCCAGAGGGCCGAGTGCACCGCGTTCTTGGCGAAGATCATCCCGACACCGCCCAGCAGGGACAGCGGTCCGAGCACCCAGAAGGCGATCTTCTCCCCGGTGGTGACGACCACGGTGACCGGGTCCTCGGCGAGGTAGCCGACGGCCGGGGCGAGCGCCGTCAGCAGCACACTCACTGGGGGCCCTCGCTGTTCGTCCGGTTGGCCGTCCGGTCACGCAACAGCTCCGGACCCTTGACGTAGTAGTCCTCGCTGTCGCCCAGGCGCAGCGGGTGGGGCGGCTGCTCCATTCCCGGCAGCAACGGCGCCAACAGCATGTCCTTGGTGTAGATCAGCCGCTGGCGGTCGTCGTCGGCCATCTCGTACTCGTTCGTCATGGTGAGGGAACGGGTGGGGCAGGCCTCGATGCACAGACCGCAGCCGATGCAGCGCAGGTAGTTGATCTGGTAGTTCGCCCCGTACCGCTCACCGGGGGAATACCGTTCCTCGTCGGTGTTGTCGCCACCCTCGACGAAGATCGCGTCGGCCGGGCAGGCCCAGGCGCACAGTTCGCAGCCCACACATTTCTCCAGGCCGTCGGGGTGACGGTTGAGCTGGTGCCGACCGTGGTAACGCTCCGCCGGGGCCTCCGGGTTCTTCGGGTAGTCCTCCGTCACCACGGTTTTGAACATGGTGGCGAAGGTGACGCCGAAACCCTTGACCGGATCGAGGAATGACATCAGGTATCTCCCTGCTCAGTAGGGCTGGGTGCGATGGTCGAGACACGGGCCCCGTTCCGGATCGGTGGCACCGGAACCTTCAGGTTCAGCGGCGGGACCGGGTAACCGGTGGTGGTCTGGCCGATCGCGGTCCCGGCGGGCAGCCGGTCGTCCACCGGGATCGGGTGACCGTGCTCGTCGACGGTGTAGTCGCCGTCCGGGTACTCGTCGAGGTCCTCGTCGTCCGGTTTCTTCTTGTCGGGCCAGAGCAGCAGTGCGATCAGCAGCACCGCAACGGGAATCCCCATCCAGAGCATGACCTCACGGGTGCTCAGATCGGTCGAGCGGTTGAGCACCCGTGCCGTGGCGACCAGCAGGATCCAGACCAGCGAGACCGGTACCAGCACCTTCCATCCGACCTTCATGAACTGGTCGTACCGGATACGGGGCAGGGTGCCGCGGAGCCAGACGAACACGAACATGAAGATCAGCACCTTGGCGAAGAACCACAGCAGGGTCCAGTAGCCGGTGTTCGCGCCGTCCCACAACGAGAACGGCCACGGGGCGCGCCATCCGCCGAGGAACAGGGTGGTGGCGACGGCCGAGACGTTGATCATGTTGATGTACTCGGCGAGGAAGAACAGGCCGAACCGCATCGAGGTGTACTCGGTGTTGAAGCCGGCGACGAGTTCGCCCTCGGCCTCGGCCATGTCGAAGGGCGCCCGGTTGACCTCACCGACCATCGACACGCAGTAGATGACGAAGGACACCGGCAGCAGCCAGATGTACCAGCCGGACTCCTGCTGGTAGACGATCGCGGAGGTGGAGAGCGTTCCGGCGTAGAGGAACACGGCGACGAAACTCAGCCCCATCGCGATCTCGTAGGAGATCATCTGGGCGGCCGCGCGCAGGCCGCCGAGCAGCGGGTAGGTGGAGCCGGAGGACCAACCGCCGAGGACGATCCCGTAGACACCGATGGAGGCGAAGGCCAGGATGGCCAGCGCGCCGACCGGCAGGTCCGTCATCTGCAGGGCCGTGTCATGGCCGAACATCCGCACCGGTCCACCCATCGGGATCAGGGTGAAGGTCAGGAAGGCCGGTATGGCGATCATCAACGGGGCGGCGATGAACACGAACTTGTCCGCCCGCGCCGGGATCATGCCCTCCTTGAACATGAGTTTGAGGGCATCGGCGATGGACTGCAGCAGGCCGAAGGGGCCGTTCCAGTTCGGGCCGGGGCGGTGCTGCATCCGGCCGACGACCTTGCGTTCGAACCAGATCGCGAACAGGGTGAGCAGGAGCAGCAGGGCGAAGACCACCACGGCCTTGATCAGCATCAGCCAGACCGGATCACCGGCCAGCAGTGTGGCGACCGATCCGGTCGGCTGGGCGGCCGGGGGTACGGGTTCGGTGGGTGGCATCAGCTTCCGCCCTTCGTCGTCGCGGCGGCCAGATGCACCCGATCGCCGTGTCCGGCACCGATGGTCGAGGCCAACGAGGCCCCGGCGACCCGACCGGGCAACCAGACCACCTCGTCGGCCACCGGCGAGATCTCGACCGGCAGGGTGAGCGCGCCACGGGCGGTGCTCACCGTGACGGAGCTGCCGTCGGTCAGGTCGAGCGCGGCTGCGGCCACCGCCGAGATCCGGGCGACCTCCGCGCGGGCGGTGCCCGCGAGGTAGGGCTCCCCGTCCTGCAGGGAACCGCCGTCCAGGTTCATCCGCCAGGTCGCCAGCAGGAATCCGCGTGGCTCCTCGACGGCCGGCCGGGTCGGGCGGTCCGGTACCTCGGCGAGGGTCGGGCGCGGGCCGGTGAAGGCACCGAGCCGCTGCAGATCGGCGGTCGCCGCCTTCACCGTCTGCGTGTACAGGTCGACATCCATCTCCACACCGAGGGTGTCGAGCACCCGTGCGTCGGCGAGGGTTCCCTTGCCGGTGATCGTCGCGTCGT
This sequence comes from Nakamurella silvestris, assembly GCA_003576535.1. GTDB lineage: Bacteria > Actinomycetota > Actinomycetes > Mycobacteriales > Nakamurellaceae > Nakamurella > Nakamurella silvestris. The sequence continues at coordinate 30,614 of QXCQ01000141.1, forward strand.
AGGGACGGTCCCGTCCTTCCCAGTTGCGGTAGGCCCCGTCCTTCTCGACGGAGGCGGCCACCGGGAACACGACATCGGCGAGGTCGGTGACGGCCGAGCGTCGGATCTCCAGGCTCACCAGGAATCCCACCCCGGCGAGCGCCTTCGCGGCTGCTGTCGGATCGGGCAGGTCCTCGATGGACACCCCGGCCACCACCAGCCCGGCCAGTTCACCGGCGGCTGCGGCGGCGAGGATCTCGCCGGTGTTCCGGCCGGGACGGTCCGGAACCGAAGCGCCCCAGGACTTTTCGACCTCGGCGCGGGCGGCGGGACCATCCACCGGGCGACCGCCGGGCAACAGGCTGCCCAGGGCTCCGGCCTCGACCGCCCCTCGGTCCCCGGCCCGGCGCGGCACCCAGGCGATCCGGGCCCCCGTGCTCTCGGCCAGCTGCGCGGCGGCAGTCAGCAGGCCAGGGACCTCGGCGGCGCGTTCGCCGACCAACAGCACGGCATGGGCGGCGCGCAGGCCCTCCCCCACCGGGCTGTCGGCGAGACCGGCGACCACTCCCGGTTCCGCCCCCGGGACGGCGGGGACCAGGATGCCGCCCAGCTTGGTCAGTCCGCGGGTCTTGACCGCGCCCACCGAGTAGATCCGGCTGCCGTGCTGCCGCCAGGACTTGCGCAGACGCAGGAACAGGATGCCCGCCTCCTCCTCCGGCTCCAGGCCGACCAGCAGGATCGTCTTCGCCTGCTCCAGATCGGTGTAGGTGACCCCACCGGTCTCCGGGGTGTTGCCCACCACGTGCCGGGCCAGGAAGGTGTCCTCCTCGGCCGATCCGGCGCGGGTGCGGAAGTCGATGTCGTTGGTGCGCAGGGCAAGACGGGCGAATTTCGCGTACGCGTAGGCATCGGTGACGGTGAGTCGTCCCCCCGTCAGCACACCGACCCCGGCCGAGTCCCGGGCGGTGGCCAGGCCCGCCGCGGCCGCGGACATGGCCTCGGTCCACGAGGCCTCGGCCAGTACACCGTCGGCGTTGCGTACCAACGGTTTGGTCAACCGGTCGTCCAGCCCGACGTAGGTGAAGGCGAACCGGCCCTTGTCGCAGTTCCACTCCTCGTTGACCTGCGGGTCATCGGCGGCCATCCGGCGGGTGACCTCACCGCGCCGCCAGTCGACCCGGATCGCGCAGCCGCCGGCGCAGTGCTCGCACACACCCGGGGTGGACACCAGGTCGAACGGCCGGGAGCGGAAACGGTAGGCGGCCGAGGTGAGGGCCCCCACCGGGCAGATCTGAATGGTGTTGCCCGAGAAGTAGCTCTGGAACGGCTGGTCGGTCGCGATGCCGATCTGCTGGCTGGATCCACGCTCGAGCAGGTCGATGAACCGGTCACCGGCGATCTGGTCGGAGAATCGCGTGCAGCGTTGGCAGAGCACACACCGTTCCCGGTCGAGCAGGATCTGGGTCGAGATGGCCAGTGGTTTGGTGAATGTCCGTTTGGTGTCGACCATCCGGGAGTGGCCGGAGCCGTTGGCCATCACCTGGTTCTGCAGCGGACATTCCCCGCCCTTGTCGCAGACCGGGCAGTCCAGCGGGTGGTTGAGCAGCAGGAACTCCAGGTTGGAGCGCTGGGCCTTCTCCGCCACCGGTGAGGTCAGCTGGGTGCGCACCACCATGCCGTCGGCGACGGTCTGGGTGCAGGCGGCCTGGGGTTTGGGCATCGGTCGCCCACCCATCTCCACCTCGACCAGGCACTGCCTGCAGGCCCCGACGGGTTCCAGCAGCGGGTGGTCGCAGAACCGCGGGATCGCGGTACCGATCCGCTCGGCACTGCGGATCAGCAGTTCCCCCTTCGGGGCGGTCAGTTCTACCCCGTCGATGGTGAGTTTCACATGGCCCTCCGGCACCACCAGGCCGGGCGGGTCCTGGGGTGCGGGAGAGGTGGCTGCCGGCAGCGTGCTGGTCATCTCAGTGGGCTCCAACCAGATCGTGGGTGCTGACCACCGGCGCGGTCCGGCCGGTGACCAGGTCCTCGAAATCGGACCGGAAGTACTTGAAGGAACTCAGGATCGGGGTCGCCGCGGCGTCCCCGAGGGCGCAGAACGAACGGCCGGCGATGTTCGAGGCCGCATCGGCGAGGGTGTCGAGATCGGCCATCGTGCCCTCCCCCGTCACCACCCGGCGCAGGATCTGCACCAGCCACCCGGTGCCTTCACGGCACGGGGTGCATTTGCCGCAGGACTCGTGTTTGTAGAACTCCAACCACTTCCACACCGCCCAGGGCACGGACACCGTCTCGTTGAAACACATCAGCGCCGTGGTGCCGAGCATGGACCCGGCAGCGGCGACATCGTCGAAGGACAACGGGACGTCGAGGTGCTCCGGGGTGAAGATCGGGGTGGAGGATCCGCCCGGGGTGAAGAACTTCAGCGGGATCCCGCCCTGCATCCCACCGGCCATCTCGATCAGCTGCCGCAGGGTCGTGCCCATCGGGGCCTCGTACTGTCCCGGCCGGGTGACGTGGCCGGACAACGAATAGATCTTCGGCCCCGGGGACTTCTCGGTGCCCAGGCTCCGGTACCACTCGGCCCCTCCCAGGACGATGGGCGGCACCGAGCAGATGGTCTCGACGTTGTTGACGACGGTCGGGCAGGCGTACAGGCCGGCGACGGCCGGGAACGGGGGCTTCAGCCTTGGCTGACCGCGCCGACCCTCCAGGGAATCGAGCAGGGCCGTCTCCTCCCCGCAGATGTAGGCGCCGGCACCGGCGTGGACCACGATCTCCAGGTCGAAACCGCTGCCGAGGATGTTCTTCCCGAGGTACCCCTTCGCCTTCGCCTCGTTGACGGCGACGGTCAGGCGGCGCAGGGCATGGATGGCCTCGCCCCGGACGTAGATCGCGCAGAACGGGGCCCTGATCGCGTACGAGGTGATGATGCAGCCCTCGATCAGCGAATGCGGGTCCGCCATCATCAGCGGGATGTCCTTGCAGGTACCCGGTTCTCCCTCGTCGGCGTTGACCACCAGGTAGTGGGGCTTGCCGTCGCCCTGGGGCAGGAAGGACCATTTCAGTCCGGTCGGGAAGCCGGCACCGCCACGCCCCCGCAGGCCCGAGTTCTTCATCAGCTCGATCAGCTGGTCCGGGTTCGCCGGGGAGGGACCGCCGAGCACCGATTTCAGGGCGGTGTACCCGTCGAGCTGCTCGTAGGTCCCGATGGTCCACGACCGCGGGGAGGCCCAGCGTCGGGTCAGCACCGGGGTGAGCGGGGCAACGGCTGCCGCTGCCGGGGTCGGGCTCTCGTCGGACATGGCCATCACTTCTTCTCCGGGACGGGCGGCAGGTCGACATGTTCGGGCATCACGGGTGCCTGCCAATGGTTCTGCTCGGCCAGGTGCGAGCCGCGCAGGGTCTGCTCGGTCGCCGACGGACCGTCGACCTCCGCGGCCACCCTGGCCGCACCCTCGGGGGTGTCGCCGAAGATGCCGGCGATCTCCAGCTCGGCGGTCCGGAAGTCCGACAGCGCCCCACCCCTGGTCGGGTGCGGTTTCTCCCCGCGCTGCAGGGCCTGCACCAGATCCAGTGCGGAGTCCGGGTTCTGCTCGTCGTAGTACTCGTAGTCCACCGTCACCACCGGCGCGTGATCGCAGGCGGCCAGACACTCCGCCGCCTCGATGGTGATCGAGCCGGTCTCCCCGGGCTCACCGGCGGTCCCGTCCTTGGCGACCCCGAGGTGGTCGGTGAGGGTGCGCAGGATCGCGTCACCGCCGAGCACCGCGCAGAGGGCGTTGGTGCACACACTCACCAGGTGCTCACCGCACGGCTTGCGTTTGTACATCGTGTAGAACGTGGCCACCGCCGCGACCTCGGCGGTCTCCAACGCGAGTTGGTCGGCGCAGAAGGCGATCCCGTCCTGGGAGACGAAACCCTCCACCGACTGCACCAGGTGCAGCAGGGGCAGCAGGGCCGACCGCGGCACCGGGTACCGACCGATCAACTCGGTCGCCCGGTCCTGGGTCAGCTGGTCGAAAACCACTCCGGTGCGCAGGAACTCGGGGACACCGATCCGGTGGTGCGCGGTGCTCATCGGTCCACCCCTCCCATCACGGGATCGAGGGAGGCGACGGCGGCGACGATGTCGGCGATCATGCCGCCCTCCGACATCGCCGGCATCGCCTGCAGGTTCACAAATCCGGGGTCGCGCAGGTGCACCCGCCAGGGCCTGGTGCCACCCGCGGACACCAGGTGGCAGCCGAGTTCGCCCCGGGGGGACTCGATGGCCACGTAGCTCTGTCCGGCCGGCACGGAGAAACCCTCGGTGACCAGCTTGAAATGGTGGATCAGCGACTCCATCGACTGGCCCATGATCTTACGGACGTGTTCCAGGGAGTTGCCCATCCCGTCCGCGCCGACCGACAACTGCGCCGGCCAGGCGATCTTCGTGTCAGCCACCATCACCGGACCGGGCTCGGCCAGTTTGGCCAACGCCTGCTTCATGATCTTCAAGGATTCCCACATCTCGGCCAACCGCAACAGGTACCGCGAGTAGCAGTCGGCATCGGTGGAGGTGGGGACGTCGAACTCGTACTCCTCGTACCCGCAGTAGGGCTCGGTCTTGCGGATGTCCCAGGCGAGCCCGGCCGATCGGAGCACCGGTCCGGTGATGCCCAGCTGCATGCAGCCCTCCAGCGGGAGCACACCGACGTCCTTGAGCCGGGCCTTCCAGATCGGTTGGCCGGTCAGGAGTTTGTCGTACTCGGGCAGCCGCTTCTCCATCACCTCGATGAACCCGGCGATCTTGTCCTCGTAGCCGAAGGGCAGGTCCTGGGCCACACCGCCCGGGCGGATGAACGCCATGTTCATCCGCAGGCCGGTGAGGAACTCCATCAGGTGCAGGCCCTCCTCCCGTTCCCGGAAGCCGGCCGTCATCCCGGTCAGCGCACCGAGTTCCATCGCTCCGGTGGCCAGGGCCACCAGGTGGGAGGTGATCCTCGTCAGCTCCATCAGCAGCACCCGGATGACCTGGGCCCGCCGCGGCACCTCGATGTCGAGGAGCTTCTCGATCGCCATGCAGTAGACGGCCTCGTTGAAGGCCGGGGACAGGTAGTCCGCCCTGGTCACGAAGGTGACACCCTGGGTCCAGGTGCGGAACTCGCAGGACTTCTCGATCCCGGTGTGCAGGTAACCGATCACCGACCGGGCCTGGGTGACGGTCTCCCCCTCGATCTCCAGCACCAGCCGGAGCACACCGTGGGTCGACGGGTGCTGCGGGCCCATGTTGACGATCAGACGTTCTTCGTCGTTGAAGTTCTCGTCCGCCATCAACGCGTCCCAGTCGCCGCCGGTGACGGTGAAAACCCGCCCCTCGGTGGTGTTCTGGGACCTCGCCGATCGTGGACCCTCCGGACCTGCCGTGTAGGCGTCCTCCGGGGTGTCGGTGTGAACACTCATGTGTACGACCTCCGCTGATCGGGGGGCGGGATCTCGGCTCCCTTGTACTCGACCGGGATGCCGCCGAGCGGGTAGTCCTTCCGCTGCGGGAAACCCTCCCAGTCGTCCGGCATCAGGATCCTGGTCAGGGCGGGGTGTCCGTCGAACACCACCCCGAACATGTCCCAGATCTCCCGCTCGTGCCAGTCCGCCGTCGGATAGACCTCGACCGCGCTGGGCACATGCGCGTCCTCGACCTCCACCGCGACCTCCAGCCGGATCCGGCGCCGGTAGGTCATCGAGGTGAAGTGGTAGACCACGTGCAGGCGCTGCGGCACCCCGAGGCCGTAGTCGACCCCGGAGATCGACGAGGCCAACTCGAACCGCAGGGAGGCGTCGTCCCGCAGTGCCCAGAGCAGGGCCACCAGGTGCTCCCGACCCACGTAGAAGGTGATCTCCTGATGGGCGACGGTGGTCTGGTAGATGGCGGAGTCCGGGATGCCCCGGTCCGCCATGGCCGCCGCCAGGGCGTCGGCGACCTCGTCGAAGTACCCGCCGTACGGACGCGGGCTCGGCTGCGGGATGTGCGGGGCGGTGATGAGACCGCCGAACCCCGAGGTGTCGCCGGAACCGTGGGCGGCGAACATCCCGCTGCGGGCGGTGGTGGTGGCCGGGGCCGACCGTGGTGTCGAGGCGCCGGGCGGGGCCGGAACGGTGGTGTCGACGGCGTTGGCCTCGGTGGCGGCCGACGGCACGGCCGGGTTCGCCGTCGGTGGGATCGGGTCGGTCATACCTTCGGCCTTCCGACAGGCGTGCGGACCGGACGGCCGTCCAACTTCGGCCCGTACTTGACCGACGAAGCCACCAGATCCGTGCGCTTTCCCTGCTCCACCCACTCGGCCGCGCGGGCGGGGCCCATCGGGTCGTCGAGGATCTTGGCGTGAAGTTTGAGGATCGCGTCGATCAGCATCTCCGGCCGGGGCGGGCAGCCGGGCAGGTACATGTCCACCGGGACGATGTGGTCCACCCCCTGGACAACCGCATAGTTGTTGAACATCCCACCGGACGAGGCGCAGACACCCATGGCGATCACCCATTTCGGCTCGGCCATCTGGTCGTAGATCTGGCGCAGGACCGGTGCCATCTTCTGGGTCACCCGCCCGGCCACGATCATCAGGTCCGCCTGCCGGGGCGAGGCCCGGAAGACCTCCATGCCGAAGCGGCCGAGGTCGTACCGGGGGGCCCCGGTGGTCATCATCTCGATGGCACAACAGGCGAGCCCGAAAGTGGCAGGGAACAGGGACGCCTTGCGGGTCCAGTTGACGAGTTTCTCGACGCTGGTCAGCAGGATGCCGTTGGGGAGTTTCTCTTCTATACCCATTGCTGGTGCCTCATAATCTGTTTCATTCAGTCCCAGTCCAATCCACCGCGACGCCAGACATAGGCGTAGGCGGCGAACACGGTTCCGACGAACACGGCGATCTCGATCAGGCCCAGCACACCGAGGTAGTCGGCCGAGGAGGCCCACGGGTACAGGAAGATGATTTCGATGTCGAACACGATGAAAAGCATTGCGGTCAAATAGAACTTGATCGGGAATCGACCTGCCGCGCCGACCGGCAGCGGGGTGGGTTCGATCCCGCATTCGTAGGCGTCGAGTTTGGCGCGGTTGTACCGCCGCGGACCCAACTTGTCCGTGACGACGGTGGCATTGGTGACTGCGAACCCGCCCGCGACGACGAGCAGGATCAGGATCGGCAGATAAGCGCTGAGCACGAGTAGCAACATCCTTTCCGGCTACGGCGACGGTGGACTTGATGTACTGCCCGCAACGGGAAGGCGTTGTTGCGGGATGTGACAACTGCGGCGGTGCGACTGCGACGGTGCAAGTGCGGTGCGGCTCTGGTTGTTCGGTTGTGCGGCGGTGCGATAACGGCGGTTCGACGTCAACTGCGGCGGTGCGACTGCGACGGTGCAAGTGCGGCACTTCGACTACGGCTGTTCGACTGCGACTGTTCGACTGCGGCGGTGGAGCTCGGGTGGTGCTGGGGGGTGGAGCAGACCCGCCGCACATCGTTGTGCGGCGGGACTTCGGCGGATCCCACGGAAGGCGGCGGCCCGGTGGAATGATCTGTGAATCTAGTTGGTACTCAAGTGCACTCGTGCAGCGGGGTCGGCCGACCCGATGGGTTTTCGACGTACCCGCAGTTCAGAGGTTCTTCGTTCAGACACGGGGCACCACCTTCGTCAGGGCGACGGTGACCTTGTCGGCCCAGTCGCCGTCACGGGTGTCGTACAGGCCGGCCAGCACCTTCAGCACCAGGTACATCAGCTGCTTGCGCGGCAGGCCGAGTTTCGTTGCCGCGGCCATGATCTTCGGCTGACCGATGAGCTTGGAGAACACGTTGCCCAGGCGGTAGTAGGAGCCCAGGTGGTCGCTCATGGCAGCCGGGTAGCCGGCCAGGGCGTGTTCGCGGGCGGGGCCCTCCGGGCGTCCCAGGCCTTGCAGCACTGCATCAGCGGCGAGGGCGGCGGACTCCATCGCGTAGGCGATGCCCTCCCCGTTGAACGGGTTGACCGCGCCACCGGCGTCGCCGATGAGCAGCAGACCGTTCCGGTAGTGCGGCGTGCGGTTGAAACCCATCGGCAGGGCGGCGCCCAAGGTGGTCCCGATCGCGGTTTCCTCGCGCAGGCCCCACTCCTCGGGGGTGCCTTCCATCCAGGTCTTCAGCAGGGCCCGATAGTCGGTGCGCCCGAAGGCCTTGGAGGAGTTCAGGACTCCCAGGCCCACATTGACCGTGCCGTCGCCCAGGCCGAAGATCCAGCCGTAGCCGGGCATCAGCATCGGCTTCGCCGGATCGCTGCGGTCCCACAGTTCCAGGTGGGACTCCAGGTAGTCGTCATGGGTCCGGACGTCGCTGCGGTAGTAGCGGCGGACCGCCACCCCCATCGGACGGTCCTCGCGTTTGTCGATGCCCATGCCGATGGCCACCCGGGCGGAGACGCCGTCGGCGGCGATCACCAGCGGAGCGTGGAAGTTCGTCGGACCCTCGGGGGTCTTGGCGGTGACCCCGATGATCCGGCCGGTCCGCTCGTCGATGATCGGGGAGGAGACGTTCGTGGCCTGGCGCATCCTCGCGCCTGCCTTCACGGCCAGATCGGCCAGCATCTCGTCGAAGTCGCGGCGGGTCCGCACGAGACCGAAGGGCGGGTAGCTGGTCAGGTCGGGCCAGTCCAGCTCGAGGCTGACTCCCCCGCCGACGACCCGCAGGCCCTTGTTCTTGACCCAGTCGTCGCCGCTGACATCGATGCCCAGGGCAAGGACCTGTTTCACCCCGCGCGGGGTGAGGCCGTCACCGCAGACCTTTTCCCGGGGGAAGGTCGACTTCTCCAGCAGCAGTACGTCGATACCGGCCCGGGCCAGATAGGTGGCAGCCGTCGCACCCGCGGGACCCGCACCGACGACGATGACGTCGGCGCTGGTATCGAATGACGGCGCTTTCATGGAATCCTCTCGCATCGTTACATCATTCACTCCGCGCCGGACCCGGGGATCCGGCGAGGCGACGAACCGCGGAACGGCGGTGGTCCGTCGCGCTTGTGAAATCGATCACGAGCGCCAGTGTAGGCCCGCTCACCCCGCGTCGTACAAGGGGGGCGTGATCGGCGTCACGGCGTGTCGAAAGAGGCTTCCTGAGCGGCAGAGAGGTTCGGGACGACCCCGTTCCGCGCCTGGGCCGCGGCCTGCGCGGAGTCCGGTGCGGGCTCGGTCCTGATCGCGTGATGCATGGCCACGACCCCGAAGGTCAAGGACCGCCAGGCCACCGCGGACCAGCCGTTGTCGGCGATGGCGCGGGCCAGGGTCCGCTGATCCATCCAGGCCTCGGTGGACTCGCCCAGGTAGGTGTAGGCCTCGGGGTTCGAGGAGAAACGTTTGGCCAGGAACGGCAGCACGTGGCGCAGGTGCACCCGGTGGCCCCAGCGGAACAGGGCGAACCGCGGCCGGGAGACCTCGCAGACCAGGAGCTGCCCCCCGGGGCGGGTCACCCGGGCGAACTCGGCGAGGGCGACCTCCGGGTCCTGCACGTTCCGGAGCCCGAAGGAGATCGTCACCGCGTCGAAGGAGGCGTCGGCGAAGGGCAGGCGCATCGCATCGGCGGCCACCCGGGGCAGGCCACGCCGGGCACCGGCCTTGAGCATGCCGAGGGAGAAGTCGGCGGCCACGGCCCAGGCACCGGTCTTGGCGATGGCCTGGGTGGACACTCCCGTACCTGCGGCGACGTCGAGCACCTTCTGGCCGGGGGTGAGCTGCAGGGCACGCACGCTGTGCCGTCGCCAGCGCCGGTCCTGGCCGAAGGAGATGAAGAAATTGGCCTTGTCATAAGCAGGGGCGACATCGTCGAACATGTCCGCCACCTGGTGCGGATCCTTCTCCAGCCCGGCGCGTCCCATGGTGGTACAGCCTACCGAGGATCACGCGGGAAGCAGTAACCTGCCGCGAGCGGACTCCCACACCCCGAGATCTGAGGTGTGGGAGTCCACTCGCGGCAGGGGTGGGGGTCAGTGCTCGCGCAGGGCATCGATCAACTCGGCCTTCTTCATCCGGGATCGGCCGACGATCCCCACCTGCTTGGCCTTGTCCCGCAGATCTGCCACCGTCCACTCCTCGTAGGCGGGGGAGGCCCCACCCTTCCTGCCGACGGCACTGCGGGAGGTGTTGGCCGCCGCATTCGCGATCCGGGCCGACTTCTCCTTCGAATTGCCCTCCTCGCGCAGCGCCTCGTACAGACCCGCGTCCTTGACGCTGGGGCCGGGGCCTTTCCTGCGGGAGGTCTTGCTGGCGCGCGACTTGCTGGTGGGCATCGTTCCTCCTGGCGGTGGATGAACTCGTGATGCACCTCGGGTACCCACTCCGGGGCTACGGTATTCCCGGGAGCCACCGCATACCCGCAGGTGGAACGGCCACCCCTGCCCAGTTCCCGCGCACGTTGTTGCTCCTCGCGCGCGATGTTTCGTGCGCGAGGAGCAACAACGTGCGCGGGAAGATAGGGGGTCGGGGCTCACTCGGCGGAGGCGGGCCAAGACGTGTCGGTGCTCGCCGCGCTCCAGCTCGAATCCG
>QXCQ01000141.1:41507-48503 GCA_003576535.1 Nakamurella silvestris
ATGAATCAGTGGTCGCCGCGGACCAGGTGGAGTCGACGGTCGGCTCGGTGTAGCTGGTCCAGGCCTGGGCGTCGGGGAAGTAGCCCTCGGCGGTGGACGGGGACTCGGTGCCGAACGGGTCCGCGCCGGCGACGTAGAGGTCGGTGCCGGTGTTCCAGCTGTCCCAGGAGACGGTGTTCCACTGGTTGAAGGTGTCCATGTCCCCGGCCTGCCAGGCCTGGTCGGCGAAGGTGCCGGCTTCCTGCGAGGCGGTGGTGTAGTCCTGGTAGCCGTAGTCGCTGTCGTAACCGATCGTGTCCATGACCTTGTCCGTTCCACTGAGCTGGTGCCGGTGTTCCCGCTGTCTGCGGGCTTCTGGTCAATCAGAGGGGGGCGGTGCCACCGATGTTCCCGGCGGATGGAGAATTTCTTTTCCACGCCGGGGGCACCGATTCCCGTGGCTCAGTACGTCATCCCCATCGCCTCCCGGACCCGGGCGAGGGTGTCGTGGGCGATGGCCAGCGCCTGGGCGTTGCCCACCGTCAACACCTGCTCGACGTACCCCGTCTCGGCGGCCAGCTCCGCCCTGACCCTGCGGGTTTCCCGGAACCTCTCGTTGATCGATTCGGCCACCACGGCCTTCAACGCACCGGAGCCGGCGTCACCGATCTCGGCGGCGATCTCCTCGGGCGCACGCCCCTGGCACAGACCCGCCGTCACCAGCAGGTTCGACACCTCGGGCCGGTTCACCGGGTCGAACCGGATCCGGCGTTCACCGTCGGTGCGGGCGCTGCGGATCCTCCGCGCCGTCTCGTCCGCCGAATCCCGCAGGTACACGGCATTTCCGGCACTCTTGCTCATCTTCGCCCCGTCGAGTCCGGCCAGCAGCGGCACCTCGGAGAGCAGCGCCTCCGGCTCGGGGAAGATCCGTCCGTACCGGTCGTTGAACCGCCGGGCGATCTGCCGCGAGACCTCCAGGTGCGGAAGTTGGTCCCGTCCCACCGGCACGAGATTGCCGTGACAGAAGAGGATGTCCGCGGCCTGATGGACCGGGTAGGTCAACAGCAGACCGCTCAAGGCGGTGATGCCTGCGGTCTGGGCCTCCGCCTTGACGGTCGGGTTGCGCTGCAGCTCGGCCACGGTCACCAGACTCAGGAACGGCAACAGGAGCTGGTTGAGCGGGGGTACCGCGCTGTGGGTGAAGATCGTCGCCGACTCCGGGTCGATCCCGGTGGAGAGGTAGTCCAGCAGCAGCTCGTGGACATTGCCACGGACGTCACCGGCCAGCCGACGGTCGGTGATCACCTGGTAGTCGGCGATGACGACGAAGAGCTCCACCCCCGCCTGTTGCAGTCGCACCCGGTTGGCGAGGGTGCCGAAGTAGTGCCCCAGGTGCAGCGGGCCGGTGGGGCGGTCGCCGGTCAGGACCCGGAAGGCCGAGGGGTTGGCGGCGATCTGTGTCTCGAGCTCGACGCTGCGGTCCCGGGCGCGCCGGAAGGAGAGGTCGTCATCGGCTGCGGGGGTCGTGGGGAGGGTGGAGATCAGGGGGGACATCGAGGTGCTCCAGGGGTGTGATGCCACCCTGGACGACCGAGGTCCGTGTCCTGTCCGTTCACGTACCGAGCCGCCGGGGCAGCTCGGACATGGGTTGACGTCACACGGCTGCGAGAGGCAGCCGCCACCAGTTCCGGATCGGAGTGGGTGTGGACATGCGAACATCCTAACGCGCCGCGTCGAGCGAACCGTCACCCGCCCCGACCGCGCTCCGTCCCGACAATCGCGCGCGCTGCAGACAGCGCGATTGTCGAGAAGGAGCGCGGTCAGCAGGGTTTCGCCGAGCCGGGAGTCGGCAACGGTGTTTGACTGGGCCCATGACGACCAGGATCAGAAACATCACCGTCGACTGCGCCGACCCCTATCGATTGGCCGGCTTCTGGTCCGCGGCGACCGGCTACGTCGAGGATCCCCAGGACCCGAACACGGCCGGGGGCGACGAAGCGTTCCTGTCCGTCCCCGGGACCTCCCTCGGCCTGCTTTTCATCGCTGTGCCCGAGGGCAAGACCGGCAAGAACCGGTTGCACCTCGACCTGGCCCCGACCGACCGGACCCGGGACGAGGAGGTGGCGCGACTGGAGCAGATCGGGGCCACCGTGGTCGCCGACCATCGCACCGCCGACGGCAAGGGATGGGTGACGATGGCGGACCCGGAGGGCAACGAGTTCTGCGTGGAACGCAGCGACGCCGAACGTGCGGGCTCCTGAGCCTGCTCCGCACCCACGCTGTTCCGCACCCACCCTGTTCGCACACCCACCCTGTTCCCGCGCACGGTGTTCGTTCTCGCGCACGAAATTACGTGCGCGAGGAGCAGGAACGTGCGCGGGAACGGGAGTCGACGATGCCGACGCCGCGTGACGTCACCAGGGGCAGTGCGAGAACGGCTCAGCAAGAACGGCTCAGGAGGCGGCGGGCTCGACCGGACGCCGCCCCCGTCGGCGCAGCCAGAACACCAGCGGCAGGGCAATGACCCAGGTCCCGGCCACCACGAAACCGGGCATGATCACCCCGTCCAGCCAGGTCCGCCCGGCCACCCGGACCAACCCGGGATCGGCCGCCGAGTACTCGACCAGGAACTGCTGGCCGACCCGCAGACCACCCGGGTACAGGACTCCGTCCGTCGGCCGCTGGGAGATCCCGGCCGAATCGATGAACTCGATACCGGTCCGCAGCGGGGTCACCTTCAGCACGGTCGCCGTGGCCGTGACGACGTCGCCGTCGATGGTCCGGTCGTTGCGCCACATCCCGAAGGCCAGCACCAGCATCATCACGGTGATCAGCGCGGCCAGGATCAGCACCACCCGTGCGCCGATCCGGCGGGCCTTCGGCCCACGGAACCAGCGCAGGCTCAGCACCCCGGCGACCTGACTGAATTTCGGGCGGATCGACGGGTCGAGCCCCGTCGACGTCCCCCCACCTGCGGTCAGCTCAACCACCCGTGCCCGTCACCGGAGTCGCCGTTGACCTCCGGGGTCCCGTCCAGGGTGCTGTCGCCGAAGGTGGTGTCGCCACCGAAATCGTGGGTGGACCCGAACTCGTGTCCGCTGCCGAACCCGGACGCCGGATCGAAGTCGTCGGTGTGTGCCGGGTCGGAGAATCCGTCCTGGTGGGGGCCTGCGTCCGGGGTCCCCGAGTGGTGGGAGCCGTCCGAGGCGTCGTCCTGGCCCTCGTGGGTACCGATGTGGTGCTCGCCCGCTCCGTCCGGGCCGAGCAGATGATCATCCGAACCGTGATCGGCTGCGGTGTGATGGTCGGCGTCCACGTCCAGCTCCCCGGCGTCGACCGGGGATTCCGTCGACGGGTCGGGCACGATGTCGTCGGAGACCGCGGGAGCATCGGGATCGAGCGCATTCGCCACGGCCCGCAACCAGACGCTCTCCGGCAGCGGGGGCAGCTCGAGATCCAGATCGGGCACAACAACCTCCTGGTCAACGATCTCATTCACGGACGGCGTTCCGGGGGTCTCGGCGAAGAAGTCGGCCGGGACCGAACCGTCGCCTACGGACATTGTGGATCAGACATCTCGATCATCCTTCCCATTGCCGCCTCTACCGGACACACCGACGGTTACTCTGATCTTCTTGATCGTGTCGGTGACGACCCCTGGAGTGACCTCCTGGGGGTGACGCACACAACTTGGAGTGGCCCCGGTCGTAGATTGTTCCCGATCCGTCGAATTTTCTCATCGATCCGCGACTCCTACCATCAGATCAGACCGTGCACCCGCCCCGCGCCACACAGCCGTCACCGCAGAATCGGAGGTCCCATGGAGCCACGCGAGCTCGAACGTGTGCTCCTGGAACGCGCCCGGTCCGGTGACGATCGGGCCTTCGAGGAACTCGTCGGCCTGCACAAGAGGCACATCTGGGCGGTGTGTGTGCGGATCACCCGGAACAGCTCCGATGCCGAGGACGCCCTGCAGGACGCTCTGACCGCCGCCTGGCAGCACATCGGCAAATTCCGTGGGGAGGCCAAGTTCAGCACCTGGCTGCACCGGATCGCGGCGAACGCGGCTCTGGCCGTCGTCCGCCGTCGCAAGGACGTCGCCCTGGCCGATGTCCAGCCCGAGGGTGTCGAGGTCGCGGACGACGGTCCCGACCCCTACGAGCGGATCGCCCAGGCGGATCGGGTCCAGGCCGCACTGGCCGAGCTGCCCGAGAACTTCCGGGTGGCCATCGTCCTGCGCGAGTACGGGGACATGACCTACGACGAGATCGCCGTCCACCAGGGGGTTCCGGTGCAGACCGTCAAGAGCAGGATCAACCGCGCACGTACCGCACTGGCGACGATCCTGCTCGCCTCCAGCGGCTGACCCACCGGGGTGCTCTGCCCCCGCTCACGACGGTGACGGGCCCTCCCGCGATCACGAACCGCCCTGGTGCCAGGGCTGCGCGGGCGGGTGAGGGTACTGCTGGGGCGGATACGGCTGGCGCGGGTACTGCGGAGGTGGGGACTGCTGGGACGGGTACTGCTGTCCTTGGTAGGGCGCTGCCCCCGGCGGCGGATAGTGCTGTCCCGGTATCTGTGGGCTCTGCGGATGGGCCTGGAGGCCCTGTTGACGGGCGAGCTGACGACGGGCCAGCAGCAGGAACGAGCGGGCGAGCACCCGCGCCGCCTCCGCGGCCGCCGGGGTGACGGCGAACCCCGCGGTGGCCTGGGCAGCTGCCCCCTGCTCCCGGGCCAGGGCGGCCAGCTCCGCCGGGCCGAGGTGACGGGTGTGCGGATCGTCGGGCAGACCGAGCCGTTGAAGGTCGCTCTGGGCGTCCACCACCCTGGCCAGTTTCTCCCGGAGCGGGTTGTTCGGGTCCAGCCGGGCCAACAGCCCCAACGCCCGCAGTTCCCGCAGGGGCTGCAGGTCCGGATCCAGCCGCGCCTGTTCCAGGGCTGCCAGCACCTGACGCTCGTTCGGCAGACCCAGCGCGGCCTGTTCGAGGGCGGCCAACGCGTGGTCGGCCTTCAACACCTGGGCCCGCCGGAGGAACCGCGACCGGATCAACTCCTCGACCGCGGCGATCCCGGACACGGTCGACATCCATTCCAGCACCGGCCCGGCCCCTGCCACCGCCCTCTTCCGCCCCTCGGCGACACCGTAGGGGCCCAGGATCTTGAACAGCCGGGCCAGCGCCTCGGCATCGATCCCCGGGGGCGGTCCCAGCTGATCCGCCAGCCGCAGTGCGGTGACGTTCACCCCCGTGAGCGCGGCCAGCTGCCGCGCATCGGATTCCCGGAGCCGCCCGGTCCGGGCCGATTCGGCCAGCAGCGCGGCCACCGGGATCACCTCGCCGAGTTCACCCGCCCGGTCCAGTGCGAGCTGTCGGCCGCGCTCGGCGGCGATGACGAACGGGTCCTCGCCGGAGAACGGTCCGGCTCCGAACAGGTCGGCGTGGGAGAGCAGGCCGATGGTGTTGACGGCGGAGGCGCCCAACTCGCCGAACGAGGCCTGCAGATCCCGCAGGAACTCGACCTCGTCGCTGCGTTCGGCCTCCCGGAACAGGAACAGCACCGCATCCGCCTGGCCGACGGCCCGGCTGGAGGCCGCACTGTCCCCGAGCAGGGCCCGGCGGGTGGCCGCCTCGTTCACCGTCGTCGTCGTTGCCAGACCGGGGGTGTCGATCAGGGTGAGATGTCGCAGGGCACCCGCCTGGAGGTGGACCTCGATGTGGTCGATCTCCTCCACGGGCATCCCGAGTTCCTCGGGCAGCCGGCCGTCGAAGGCCAACGGCACCCGGTACCCGTCCCGGCGGACGATCTCGGCCCGATCGGGGGAGCCGTAGCGGTACCAGGTGACGACCCGGGTGCACTCCCCGGCCGCGGTCGGTGCGACCAGTCGACCCACCAGGGCGTTGACCAGAGTCGATTTGCCGGCCTTGATCCGTCCGGCCACCGCCACCCGCAGCGGTTCGGTCAACGACATCCGGACGGCGTCGACGGTGGGCACCAGGGCCGGTCCACCCAGGGCGACCACAGCCTGACACACCCGCCACATCCCTTGCAGCGGAGCCGGTCCGATCCCGGCGATGCTCTCGGTCATGGTTTCTTCGACGATCCGCCGAGTGCCACTCCATCGGCATATCTGAACTGCTGCATGTCGTTCCACTTCGTCAGT
This sequence comes from Nakamurella silvestris, assembly GCA_003576535.1. GTDB lineage: Bacteria > Actinomycetota > Actinomycetes > Mycobacteriales > Nakamurellaceae > Nakamurella > Nakamurella silvestris. The sequence goes on from QXCQ01000141.1 coordinate 47,647, forward strand.
TCGGCCTGGCCGCTCTTCGCCGAGTCGCCGATCACCAGTTCGAGGGTGAAGGGCTGCGCGTTGTAAACGAATCCGAACCGCTGCTCGTCGAGGGTCGAATCCGTTCCGCCCCAGACGGTACCGTCGACGCCGGCCGATTCGGTCGGATCGTTGTTGTCGTAGGGCTGCGGCGTCGCCTTCACCGCATCGGACATGATCGAATCCATCGCCGATCTCGCCGCCTCGGCATCGAGCCAACGTCCCAGATACACCGTCGAATTCGGCAGGTTCGGATAGGTGCAGCTGAAATATTCGAGCAGATCCACCCGGAATGCGGCCGGTATCCGGGTCGAGGTCGCCGGGACACACGTCGGTTGATCGGCCGCATCCGCATCGGTGGGAAAAACCCATTGCAGGGCAGCGAGTCCGGCGATCGGCGGGCAGCTCTCACCCGGTTCGGCCACCGATTCGTCCCAGCAGTAGAGCCGTCCGGCATACCCGGTCCCCTCGGTGGTGGGCCCGGCCGTGTCACCGGTGTCGGACGTGTCCGTCGCCGCGGCGGTGGTCTGCGTCGTCGACAGGGGGTCGACCACGGCCTCACCACCGGAATCCGGCCGGAGGAGGAAGTAGGCGGCGACGGCGATCACCACGACCGCGAGCGCGGCGGCGGCCGCCAACATCCTCCTCCGGCCGGGTGCGGCCGCTCCGCCTGCCGGGACGGCCCCTTGTGGCTGGCGCGGCGGGCTTCCCGGCGGCAGGCCGCCCGACCCGCCTCCGGCCGGAGCCGATCCCGTGGCCGGGGTCGCCGATGCCGGGCCCGTCGGCCCGACGGGTACCGGACCGGACGGGGGGACCTGCTGCTGCTGCGTGGGCCTGGG
>QXCQ01000175.1 GCA_003576535.1 Nakamurella silvestris
GCCTACCCAGGCCCCCCGGCATCCCAATGTGCCGGGGGGCCGCTCCACGTCCGGGGACGGATCCCCAGGACAGCTCCGGGACGGATCCGCCCTGGTGCGCTCTCGGGTCGAGACCTTCTTCACCTCGACGCCGCCGGAATAGACCCGATCTTTACTCTGCGTTGCACTGATATCCCCCATCGGTGCACCGGCGACCACCGCGGGCCCGTTCGGGCACCCGGGATTCCCTCGAAATACCGATTCCCACTGGATCCGGTGATATCAATGGCGAGGATCCCACCCCCGCCATTGACCAGGTCCGGGCCTTCTGACATAGTTCGACAGGACAACGTTGTCAGACGAAGACACCCGATCTTTTATCGAAACGGATAGCCCTGACCGTCATCTGATTTCGTGTACCTGTTCCAGGGCCGAAACCTGTTGGCGGCAGCACTGTTGTGGCGTTCTGCGGCGACGCCCCATCACCCCGTGTCGATGGGTGCCTGTCGTTGCTGGTGCTCTTGAGAGGAGCCAGAATGCCGTATTTGCGCGACCGTGGTCGCAGACCGTTCGCACGGGCGGTCACCGCCGCCCTGATCCTTGCCGTGGGGTTGAGCGGTGCCATCACCGCAATTCCCGCCTCGGCCGAATCAGCCCCGGACGACGTGCCGTTCGTCGCCGATCCCACTCTGTACGTGGACCCGATGATCGGGACCGGCAACGGTGGGGAATCCGTCGGCGAGGTCAACAACTTCCCCGGTGTCGCCGCCCCGCTGGGCATGATGCAGTTCAGCCCGGACACCCCCGGCTCCCCCGCCGGTTACGCCTACGACGCCACCACCATCAAGGGGTTCAGTCTCAACCATGCCTCCGTCGGCTGCCCTGCCTTCGGCGACATCCCGATCCTTCCCATCACCGGTGCGATTCCGGCGAACCCCGGCAACAGGACCGAACGCTTCAACCACACCGACGAATCGGCGACCCTGGGTTCCTACCAGGTCCGCCTGACCGACTCGAATGTCAACGTCGGACTGACCGCAACCACCCGAACGGGTCTGGCCCAGTTCACCTATCCCGCCGGAAGTTCGGCGCAGGTGCTGGTGAAGGCCGGTTCGAGCATCGGTGGCAGCCGGGATGCCGAGGTCCAGGTCCTCGGCAACCGGGAAGTGGCCGGCTCCAGCAAGACCGGTGGATTCTGCGGGGTCAACAACAACGACTACACCGTGTACTTCAGCATCGTGTTCGACCGCCCCTTCACCGCCTACGGGACCTGGCGCGGTTCCAGCGTGACACCCGGATCGGCCACCTCCTCGGGTGCCAACTCCGGTGCCTACCTGAGCTTCGACACCAGCGGGACCCAGGTCGTGACGGCCAAGGTCTCGATGTCCTACGTCAGCGTCGCCGGTGCCAGGGCCAACATGGCGGCGGAGATCCCCGGTTGGGACCTCGCGCCGGTCGCCGCGGACACCAGGGCGAAGTGGAAGAGCATCCTGAACAAGATCCAGGTGGGTGGGGGGACCGAGGGTGAACTGAAGACCTTCTACACCGCGCTGTACCACTCCTTCCTGCACCCCAACACCTTCAACGACGTGGACGGCCGCTACATCGGCTTCGACGACAAGATCCATCAGCTCCCGGCCGGTCAGGTCCAGTACGCCAACTTCTCCGACTGGGACATCTACCGTTCACTGGCCCCGTTGCACGCGATGCTGATGCCGGCCGAGACCGGGCAGATGGGCAACTCGCTGCTGCGGGCGGCCCAGGAACAGGGCGGGTGGTGGCCACGATGGCCGCTCGCCAACGACACCACCTCCCAGATGAACGGCGACAACTCGGTTCCGCTCTTCGGCAACTACTCGGCCTTCGGAGCCACCGGTCTGGACATCGCCAACGCCCTGCCCATCATGATCAAGGGCGCGACGCAGTCCGCGCCGATCGGCTGGGGCTGGTGGGAACGCCGCGGGGTCGAGGACTACGTCCGCCTGGGATACCAGCCGAACAACGAGGACTCGCGCGGTGACCACGGCCTGCAAGGCGCCTCCCAGACCCTGGAATGGGCGATCGACGACTACGCCATCTCCCGACTGGCCGAGAAGATCGGTCGCACCGATGTCGCGGTCGAGTACGCCCGGCGGGCGCAGAACTGGCAGAACATCTTCAACCCGACCACCGGCTACCTGCAGCCCCGCGACGACAACGGAGCCTTCCCGAACGGCCCGGCATTCGTCACCCCGGCTGCCGGCACCTTCGGCCAAACCGGTTACGCCGAGGGCAATTCCGCCCAGTACAACTGGCTGGTACCGCAGAACATGGCCGGTCTCATCGCCGCGATGGGCGGGAAGGACTACACCGCGAACCGGCTCGACACCTTCTTCACCCAGATCAACAACGGTCCGAACGTGCCGTACATGTGGGCCGGCAACGAGGTGAACTTCGGGGTCCCGTGGATCTACAACTATCTCGACCGCCCCTGGAAGACCCAGGCCGCCGTCCGGCGGCTGCAGACCCAGCTGTTCTCCGCCACCCCCGGCGGCTCCCCAGGCAACGACGACCTCGGCGCCCAGTCCTCCTGGTACGTCTGGGCCGCGCTCGGCATGTACCCGGTCACCCCGGGCAGCCCCGACCTCTCGGTCAACAGCCCGCTCTTCAAACGGGCCGTGATGCATCTGGGCAACGGCAAGGACATCGAGGTCAACGCCCCCGAGGCCGCCACGGACGCACCGTATGTCACCGGCCTGACCCTCAACGGCCAGAACCACGAGAGCACGGCGCTGCCGCAGTCCATCGTGACCGACGGCGGACGGCTGGACTTCAGCCTGTCGACCCAGCCGAACACCTCCTGGGCCACCGCTCCGACCGCAGCTCCGCCGTCCTACCAGGACCACCAGAAGCCGGCCGTCGGACTGACCAACCCGACCGGTCCGGTCAACGTCACCGCCGGGACCTCCCTGGACGTCACGATCGGCGCCCAGGGCACGGGCCTGGGCACCACCCCGGTCACCTGGAAGGCCGGGAAGCTCCCGGCGGGCATCACCGTGACCCCGTCCACCGGCACCCTCACCGCACCCTCGATCGGGGCGGCCACCACCCAGGTGAAGGTCACGGTCGACGCAGGCATCACCTCGGGGTACTACCCGGTGCCGTTCGAGTTCAGCACGGCCGGCGGTACCGCACTGCCGGGTGGGGCACTGGTGCTCACCGCCCTCGCCGACGACAACACCGCCATCACCTGCAACACCTTGGCCACGGTCGAGGCGGCGGGGCTGCGGTGGGTCGACAACGGTGACGGACACACCACTGTCGTCACCGTCGGCGGGCAGACCGGACGGACGACGACGGCGGGTTCGGGGTACATGTACTTCGACATCGACAACCTGCTGGTCCCCGGCGGCACCTACGATGCCGTCATCAACGTGACCTACTTCGACCAGGGCACCGGCACCTGGAACATCCAGTACGACTCCCGGACGCCGAACCAGGCGTACCAGGGCTCGCCGAACTTCCGGAACACCAACACCAACACCTGGAAGACCGCCACGTTCACCCTGGCGAACGTCCGCTTCGAGAGCCGGCAGAACGCCGGTGCGGATTTCCGGATCAACATCGGTGCCGGCGGGCAGACGATCGGTCGGGTCTCGGTGGCCACCAAGGGCACCGGGGTCAAGGCCATGCACCTGTGCTCCGGCCTGCCGGTCGCCCCTACCGTCAGCGCGCAACCGGTCGATGTGCTGATCCCGGCCACCGGTACCGCCACCTTCACCGCCACCGCGAAGTCCGATCCGGCGGCGACGGTCCGCTGGCAGTCCCAGCTCGGCACCGGCGGCTGGGTCGATGTTCCCGGTGCCACAGCCACGACGCTGACGGTGGCCACGCCCTCGGTCGACACCGACGGCACCCGCTACCGCGCCGTGTTCTCCAACCTGGTGGGTTCGGTGACCTCGGATCCGGCCACCCTGCGGGTCTTCGGCCCGCCGGCGGTCTCGGTGGTCGGCGGCAAACTGGTCGAGGGCGGCACGATCATGTTCACCGGCAACGGTTTTCTGCCCGGGGAGGAGGTCGTGGTGACCTCCGCACCGGAGGGGACCCGTCTGGGTACGGTCACCGCGGACGGCAACCACGGTGGCGCCGCCGGCTCCTTCCCGCTGCCCGCGGGAGTTCTCGCCGGCAACCACCAGCTGGTGCTGACCGGATCGGTCTCGGCCGGCTCGGCCACCGCGGCCTTCACGGTGCTCGCCACGCCGGCACCGGCAACCTCGACCACCGCACTCACCCTGTCGGTGCCCTCGGTCACGAGCGGAAAGCCCGTGACGGCGACCGTCCGGGTGACGGCCTCCAGCGGCACCGCCGGTGGCTACGTGGCCGTCCTGGACGGGCAGACCCCGGTCGGTGTCGGTGCTCTGGTCTCCGGCACGGCACAGATCGCACTCACCCTGCCGGCGGGCACCCACCAGTTGACGGCCCGATTCGTCGGGGATGCCTCGGTTGCCGGTTCGGTGTCCTCCGGCGTGCCGTTCTCGGTCACCTTCGCCGACTACGCCGGTGGCACCTTCTTCACCGAGGTGATGTGGCTGGCCGGTTCGGGTATCACCAGCGGCCAGACCCCGACCACCTTCGCCCCTGCCTTGCCGGTGACCCGACAGGCCATGGCAGCCTTCCTGTACCGGCTGGAACACCCGGGTGCCCCACCGGCGGAGTGCGTCACCGCTCCCTTCACCGATGTGCCGGTGACCAACACCTTCTGCGGCGAGATCAGCTGGCTCGCCGAGGCCCGGATCACCACCGGCCAGGACGGCACGTTCAAGCCGGGTGCCTCCGTCGAGCGACAGGCCATGGCAGCCTTCCTCTACCGGGCAACCCATGCCGGAGCAACAGCTCCCGCCTGCACCACCAAACCGTTCGCCGATGTCGCCGTGAACAACCCGTTCTGCGGCGAGATCCGGTGGCTCGCAGAGCAGGGCATCACCGTGATCGCCGGTGGGGCCGCGGGCAGGTTCGCTCCGACAGGCGCGGTCACCCGGGAGGCCATGGCGGCCTTCCTGTTCCGGCTCTCGCATCCCGCGGTGGGCTGATCTGATCCGACAGACAGACAGGAGGGCCCGGCCGAGAGATTCCTCTCGGCCGGGCCCTCCTGTTCTCGGTGCATCAGCACCTGTGGTCCACCGACGCGGTGGACCTTCGGGCAACCGTCAGGTCGTCGGGTGCTCCAATCGGTACAGGAAGGCCGCCATCGCCTGCCGCTCCACCGACACCGTCGGCTTGAACAACCCGCCGTCGTAGCCGGTGGTCACACCCTTGGCGACAAGCCAGGTGATCTCACCGCAGAAGGCATTGCTCACCGGGACGTCGTTGAACGGCTTGGTGGTGCAGGCCGGCGCGACCGGCGCCGCCGGGTGCTCGAGCCGGTACAGGAAGGCTGCCATCGCCTGCCGCTCGATCGAGGCACCGGGACGGAAGGTGTTGCCCTCGAAGCCGGTGGTGATGTTCTTGCTCTTGAGCCAGCTGATCTCGCCGCAGAAGTCGCTGCCGACGGGGACGTCGGCGAACGGGGCGACGGTGCAGGCCGGTGCCGTGGCACCGGGATTCACCAACCGGTAGAGGAAGGCCGCCATGGCCTGGCGACTCACCGGCTTGCCCGGTGCGAAGGTGCCGTCGGCATTACCGGTGGTGATGCCGCTCTCGGACAACCAGCTGATCTCGGTGTAGAACTTCGAGTCCGGCGGGGTGTCGGTGAAGTAGACGGACACCTCGGCGACCGCCGAGGTCGAGGACGCCGTCCCCGTCGCACCCACGAAGCGCACCGAGAGCTGACGGCGTCCCGTGGCCAGGCCCGAACCCGCCTCTCGGAAGGTGTACGAAGCCTCGTACACCGGGTTCTGCCCCGTACCGCCCTGGCCCTGGTACACCGGGCTCTCGGCAAGGAGCGTGGTGCCGTCGTACAACCGGAAGCGACCGGAGAATGCTGCGGCAGCCTGGGTCCGGGCGACGATCTCCCCGGTCTCCTTGGTGGACAGGGTGGTCGGAGCGGAGGTGATGACGGTGTTCGTCTGCACATCCGCCTTCGCCGCCACCGTGGCCGATCCGGTGGTCCCGGTGTTACCGGCCTGATCGGTGGACGAGAACTCCACCGTCTGGGCGGAACCGGTGCGCGGCACCGACACCGCTGCGGTGTAGACGTTCCACTGGCCACCGTTGACCCGGTACCGGATCGAGTCGACACCGGACACCGCATCGGTCGCGGTCAGGGTCACCACGGCCGGGTCGGCCGCCGAGACCGTCGCCCCGACAACGGGTGCGATGGTGTCGATCTTCAGCGACAGGGTCCGGGTCTCCTCGGTGGCCGAGGCGGTCCGGGACCGGTAGCTGACGGTGTGCGTGCCCTCGGCGGAGACGAGAACCGGTGCGGTGTACTCGGTCCAGCCGGCGGCCCCGTCGATCTTGTACTCTATCGTGCGGGCACCGTTGCCACCCGTGGCCGTCAGGGTGACGGTGACGGGGTGGACGAACCAGCCGTGGGCGCCGTCGGCGGTGGCCGGGCTGGTCGTGGCGGTCGTTTCCGGAACTGCCGGCACGTCGGCGGAGATGCCGGCGATGGTCAGCAGAGCGCGGGCGGCGGTCTCGGCCTGACCGGTCAACAGGGTGTGCTCGGCATCGGCCGAGGCGGCCGCCGATCCTGCGGGCAGGTCCGCGGCACCGGCCACCATGGCGGCCTGGGCGACGTCACGGGGAAGGGAGACCACCAGATCGGCTGCTGCCGACCGGGTCTGGTCCGTCCCGTTGAGCTGGGCCGCGATCGCGACCAGCTGCGGGGCGTGGGCCGTGACGAACTGACGCTCGGTGCCGGTGTAGGAGGCGGCGAGGTCGGACAGCGCCGTCTTCGTCGGTCCCGCAGGCAGCAGGGAGGCGGCCTTGACGAGCCGGGCAGCGGGGTCGTCGGTCCGCAGGCCCCAGCCGAAGGCGAAGGCAGGGTTGTAGTCGGCGTCGCCGACGTTGATCGGCACCTGGGCGATGGAGGACGGCCAGGTCAGCGGCAGTCGGCCGGTGAAGGGCTTGGTGCCGAGCAGTACGTCCGCCACACCTTCACCCTCGCTGCCCGGGAGGAACCCGGCAACCACGGCGTTGGCCTCACCGAGCACGGGGGTGATGAGCTGCGGCCGGCCGGAGATGACCAGCACGGTGCACTTCATCGCCGCGCACACGGTGTCGACGGCGGTCTTGTCCGCCGCACTCATGTTCAGGGTCCGGCCGTTGTTCCCGACGTCGCCCTGCCCTTCTGCGTACGGGGTCTCGCCGACCACGACCAGGCCCTGGGTGTAACCGGCCGTCGGGTCGCCGGCCGTCTTGGAGTAGTGCACGTCCAGACCCGGTGCACCGGCCTGGATTCCCTGCAGGATGGTGGTTCCGGCGGTCATCGTGTTACCGGATCCGCCCTGCCAGGAGATCGTCCAGCCACCCATCTGGTTGCCCAGGTCGTTAGCGTTGGAACCGGCCACGTACAGGTTGCCGGTGGTCGCGAGCGGGAGTGCGTTGTTCGTGTTCTTCAGCAGCACCTGGGATTTCGCGGCCGCATCTGCCGCATCGGCACGGTGCGCCGCTCCGCCGAACTGGTCGCGCTGGCTGGTGTCGGTGAAGGGGTGCTCGAACAGGCCGAGCTCGAACTTCTGGGTGAGGATCCGGCTGACCGCGTCATTGACCCGGTCGATCGTGATGGTGCCGTCGCCCACCGAGCTGATCACCGCGGTGATGAAATCGGGGTAGTTGCTGGGGGCCATCGCCATGTCCATCCCGGCGTTGACGGCGGTGACGGTCTTGGCCTTGTAGTTGGCGCCCGGGATCTGGTCGATGGCGAGCCAGTCGCTGATCAGGAAGCCGCTGAAGCCCATCTGGGTCTTGAGCAGATCGGTGTTGAGCTCCTTGTTGGCACTCATCTTGATCGGGGTCGAGCCGTTGACCGACACCGAGGAGTACGACGGCATGATCGTGCCGATGCCGGCGGCGATGGCCGGGACGTACGGCGTGGTGTACAGGTCCTTGAACTGCTGCATCGAGGTGACGTTGGTGATGCCCTGATCGATCGGGTAGGCACCGGTGCCGGCCTTGCTGGCGTCGTAGCTCGTGCCGCCGTCACCGGCCCAGTGCTTGGCCGAGGCGAGAACCTCGTCGGCACCGCTCTTGTCGGTCGGGTCGGAGCCCTGAAGGCCGATGATGTTCGGACCGGCGAAGGAGGTCACCAACGCCGGGTCCTCACCGAAGGACTCGTAGGTCCGTCCCCAGCGCTCGTCGCGGGACACACACAGGCACGGGGCGAAGGCCCAGTTCACGCCGGTGGTCTTGGTCTCCGAAGCGGTGTCCTTGGCGAGCTTCTCGACCAACGCGGGATCCCGGGTGGCACCGAGACCGATGTTGTGCGGGAAGATCGTCGCATTCTTGACGTTGCTGTGGCCGTGCACCGCATCCGCGCCGTACAGCAACGGGATCTGCAGCGGGCTCGCCAGCGCCTCGGTCTGGAAGCCGTCGATCATCGCCTGCCAGGCAGCGGGGGTGTTGCCGGCCGGGACGGAACCGCCACCGGACAGCAGGGAGCCCAGGCCCAGGGAGGCGATGGTGCGCGGGTTGGTGATGTTGCCGCGTTCGGCCTGGGCCATCTGGCCGGCCTTCTGCGCCAGGCTCATCCGGCCGAGCAGGTCCGAGACCCGCTGGGCGGTGGGCAGTGTGCTGTCCAGGTACGGCAGGCCGTGGGCGTTGACGACCACGATCGGCGCCGTCTGCGGCAGCTGGACGGCCGGGTTGGTGAGGGTGATCGGGATCGTCAGCGCGGCAGCCTGGGCCGCACCGGCCAGGGCCTTCACATCGAAGGTCAACGTGGTGCCCGAGGTGGTGCCGATCGGGAAGGTCAGGGTGCCGGATCCGGCCGTGTAGTCGGCCGCGGTGGCCGAGCTGACCCCGGTGGCCCACTTGACCGCGACAGCGGCAGAGGTCGGCTGACCGGAGGCGGTGGTCAGGGTCAGCCCGATGTGGGCGGTCTGGCCCGCGTTCACCAGGGTGACATCCGGCGCGCTCACCGAGACATCGGTCTGCACCAACGGTGTGCCGTAGACCTGCACGTCATCGATGGAGTACGGGGTGGCCGCGGTGCCGTCGGGGAACCCGAGGGAGAACCCGCGCACCGCACTCAGGTCGAGCACGGCATCGGCGGTGCCACCCACGGGAGCGAAGGAGATGAACGGCAGTTTCACCAGTTTCCACCGGTTGCCGTTGGCCCAGTTGTCGATGAAGGAGGCCGTCCAGGTCTGCGCGGACGCACCGGAGCCCACCTTGATCTGGACCGGGATCTGCGCTCCGGTGGTGGCCGAGGCCGGCTGGACCGGCTGGGAGGCGTACCACCAGAAACTCAGGCCGCGGTAGGAACTCCAGTCCTGGGAGTAGGTCAGGTTGTTCACCAGGGAACCGGTCGCACCGGTGGTGATCTGGTAGGTGCCGCCGAGGACGTGGTTCCCGGCGACCGTGCCACGGTCCTGGGTGGACACCGCTGCGGTGACCTGGCCCGGGGTGGAGGCAGAAGCGAAGTAGCCCACCTGGTTCGCCGGGCTGCCGAGGGTGATGGGCGACTCGAAGTCGTCGATCAGGCTGGACCGGGAGAACAGCGTGAAGTCGTCGAAGGTGTAGTCACCGGTCGCGCCGAAGCCGGTGAGGGTGACGGCGAAGCCGGTGGAGGTGGTGGGGTTGAAGCGGTTCGGCGCGGCGTGGTTGGACTTCAACCGGAGGTCGCTGAACAGCACCGACACCTTGCGCCAGCCGGTGGAGTTGTCCACGACGTTCTGGTCGAAGGCGACCTCGGCGTTGCTGGCGTCACGGTTGTGGAGCTCGAAGTTGAAGGTCTTGCCGGTGTTCTTGCCGAGGAAGTAGAAGCTGAACCCGTCGTAGTTCGACCAGTCGAGCAGGATGTTCTTCCCGCTGCCGTCCTTCGGTTCGAAGGTGAAACCGTAGTAGCTGCCGGTCGTTCCGAGCCTGGCCTGCAGCACGTGGTTGTCGGCGACACCGTTCGGCACCGCCGTGTTGCTCACGGTGCTCAGCACCGGCGTGGCCGCGGTGGCACTGCCCCAGCCGGTGTACGACGTCGGGACACCGGACTCGAAACCGTCCAGCAGGCTGCTGGTACCGGCATCCACCGGGGTGCCCTTGGGGGTGATGGTCAGGGTGGAGGTGCCGAGGTTGCCCACCACGATGCCGGCCGAGGGGGCAGTGAGGGTCAGGCCGACGGTCCGGGTGGGAACGAGGGCGCCTTCGTCGGTGGTCGGCACGCTGACCGAGGCGGTCAGGGCTCCCGCCGGGAAGGTGACATCGGTGTCGACACCGGTGTAGTCGACGCCGGCGGTGGCGCTGCCGCCCGAGGTGCGCACGTGGACGGTCTGGTCGGTGGCCGCGGCGTTGGACAGGGTCAGCGGCACCGTTGCCGTGGAACCGCCCGCGACGCTGAGGTTCTGGTTGCCGAACCCGACCTGCGGGGTGTCGAAGGTGCCGAAGGCGGAGAGGGTGTAGATCGAGTACCCGTAGTAGTGGGTGGTGTTGACCGGACCGCGTTTGTCCATGTCGAGCCGGATGTACCGGGCCTTGACCGGGTTGGCCGCGTTCACCGGATCGGTCACGGTGAAGTTCTGGGTCCCGCCGGTGCTGGTGGTCGTCGCGTAGACCTGGGTCCAGCTCGACGGACTGGCCGGGTCGACCGAGGCGACCTCGACCCGGTAGGTGGAGGCGTAGGAGGCCTCCCACTTGACGGTCAGGCCGGAGATGGTGGCCGAGGCGCCGAGGTCCGTCGTGAGGACGGCGGTGAAGGTCGAGGCAGCACTGTCGGTACCGTTGCCGCTGGCCCAGCGCGTGGTGTCATTGCCGTCGATCGCGTTGGAGGCCGGGAAGTTGCCGGTGCTGTCGCTTTGCACCTTGTCGGCGGTCGCGGTGCCGAAACGGGCGAGGTCGGTGGGGGTGTCGGCGGCGGCCGCAGAGGTTGCGGGCAGCACGGCACCGGTCAGCAGGGTCGCGGAGGTCGTGACGACCCCGGCCAGCAGGGTACTGGAGACCACACCGAGGGTGGCGAGGCGACGCAACGGTCCGGGCCGTCGACCTCGTGGGTACGTGGACACTTCTGGACGCACGGAAGATCCTTTCGTCGTTGAACAGGTTCCTTGGAACGGGGGTGGTGCCGCCGGCCTGGTGGGAGGCGTGCGGGCACACCGCGGTGACGGTGGCGTCACCGGGAGGTGGCGGGGTGCCCTTGGGGTCGCACGACGGGGGCGGTGCGGACCGGGTTCGCGGCCGGTGGGCATCTCTTCGACGTGCGATGGGTGCTGATACCGGGCGTGTTCCGGTGGGTTTCGTATACGGCGGAGAAGACTCCTCGGCGAAACAGGTTGCCGCGGAGTCGGTGCCAGAACCGGGCGGGCACAACCTGCTCGCGATGCGGTGTCTGGGTGGCCCGAACCGTGCAGTCCGATGTGGCTCAGGCCGGGTGGCGCGGGACCACCGGAAAATCCTCTCTGACAACATCGTCGGACACCGACCGCTACCCGGTGCTGTGACGAGGGTACGGCCCTTCTTTTGTCTCGTCAATGCACAAAGACAGGCAGTTCTACCTGGCATTAAGCCAGTAAGTGGCTAATTAAATGGGCAGTAACTGGGCGAATTCTTCCCTGGCGGCCTTACCCTTGGCCTATGTCCACCAGTGGGTTCCGAGATCGCAGCCGGGAAGAGGTCCACCGCCTCATCCTCAACTCCGGCGGGATGACACGGGCCGAGATCGCTGCCCTCACCGGGATGTCCCGCAGCGCCGTCACCAATGTGGTCGGCCAGCTGATCCAGGAGCAACGGGTGGTCGAGGAGGATCCCCGGATCAAGGGACCCGGCGGGGGCAGCGGCAGACCGGCCCGCATGGTGGTGCCGCGGGCCTCCGGGATTCCGGTGGTAGGACTGGATTTCGGCCACAATCACGTCTGGGTCGCCGTCGCCGACGCCCTCGGGCAACCACTGGGGGATGCCCGGGTCCGGATCGATGTGGACAACAGTGCGACCGAGGCCATGGATGCCGCCACCGATCTGCTCACGGGCCTGCGGGAGCGATTGGGGATCGACCGTATCGGTGCCGTGGTCGCCGGGGTGCCCGGCCCCGTCGAGGGCAGGACCGGGCGGGTCAAGTCCCCCACCATCCTGTCGGGCTGGGTCGGCCTTTCACCCGGTGACGAGTTGGCCGAGCGTCTGGGGATGGAGGTCCGGGTGGAGAACGACGCCGTGCTCGGCGCCTACGGGGAGCTGCGCCTGGGTGCCGGCGTCGGACACCGGGAGTTCCTGTACATCAAGGCCTCCAACGGAATCGGTGCCGGCATCGTGATCAACGGCCAACCGTTCGTCGGGGCCAACGGGATCGCCGGGGAGATCGGGCACACCCAACTTCCCAGCAGCGGCGAGCTCTGCCGGTGCGGGCAGCGGGGGTGCCTGGAGGCGGTGGTGTCGGTGCAGGCGATCCGCAGCCAACTGGCCCACACGCATCCGCATCTGGATGCCGAGGAGATCGACCTGGCCGAACTGGACGACGCCATCAGCGCGCGGATGCTCAACGAGGCCGGTCGGACCATCGGGCGGGTGCTGGCCGATCTGTGCAACCTGATCAACCCGAGCGCACTGATCATCGGCGGCGAGCTCGGTGCCTCGGGCCCGGCGCTGATCGACGGGGTCCGCTCCTCCATCCACCGGTACGCCCAACCCGCGACGGCGGCCTCGGTGGAGGTGTCGGCGAGCAAGCTCGGGATCCGCTCCGAGCTGACCGGTGCCCTGCAGATGGCCTCGGTCGCCGCCCGGACCGCTGCGGCCCTCTGAGGATTCATGCCCCGCCCCACCCCACATCGCGCGGTGGGATATGCGCAGCTGTGAGCGTTCACAGCTGCGCATATCCCGCCGCAGGATGCACCTGAAACAGAGAGTGCCGAACCGCGGTCACTGCTGGTGTCGCATGGGGCTGTCTGGCTCAGCCGAGGTGCTTCCGGGCCGCAGCAGCAAGGGCAGCCTGCAGTTCGGCCTGATCCTTGTCGGCACGGAACGTGGAGATCGCGGACACGATGTCCGACCTCCAGGCCCGGCTCACCGCAGAGCCGTCGGCGATCGAGGCCACGATGGTGTCCTTCGTCCACGAGGCGATGGCGGTCTGCTGATAGGCGGGGTAGTCGGAGGCAACGGTGTCGCTGCGAACCGGGATGGTCCCACTGGCGAGGCTGAAGGCCTTCTGTCCCTGGGCCGAGCCGAGCAGGTTCAGCCAGTCCTTCGCACTGCCCTCGTTCTGCGCCCTGGTCGGCAGGGTGAAGGACTCGACGAGGAACGCGAAGCTGCCGCTGGTGCCCGGCGTCGGCAAGTAGACGTAGTCGGTTCCGGCGACCTTCTTCTGGTAGTTCAACTCGGACAGTGCCCAGTCGGTCTGGACCGTGTAGGCGGCAGTGCCATCGGCAACGGCGTCGACCGCGCCCGGCCAGTCGTCATCGTCTGCCGAGGTGTTGGTGAAGGTCATCAGGGTGGCGAAGTCGGCGATCGCGGCGCTCACCCCGCTCCCGGCCCAGTCGGTGCTTCCGTCGAAGAGCCCGGAGTAGCCGTCGGCTCCGAGATCGGCCAGCAGCACGTTCTCCCACAGCTGGACCTGGGTCCACCTGCCGCCGATGGCCAGCGGGGTCTCGATGCCGGAGGCCTTGATCCTCTCCAGGTCGGCGATCCAGGCAGTGATGTCCACCGGAGGTGTCACGGGGTCGAGACCGGCGTCCCTGATGACCTGCGGGTTGGCCCAGACGAGGTTGGTTCGACGGGCGTACACCGGCACCGAGTAGAGGTGACCGTCGACGGTCATCCGGTCCAGCAGCCCCTGCGGGAAGACGGCGGATCCACCCAACCCGGCGATGATCCCGTCCACCGGCTGGATCTGCTGCTTGGCGATGTACTCGGTGAGCCCACCGCCGACCTGACCTTGGAAGGTATCGGGGGGCTCGTGGTGCGCCAGATCGGAGTCCAGTTTGGCAACAGCATTGGAGCCATTCCCGACGGAGTGGTTCACCAGGGTGTCGTTCGGATACTGCGCGGCGAACAGGCGGACCAGGGCGTTCAACCCGTCGAGCATCGAACCAGCATTCCACCAGGTGAAGATGACGAGGTCTCCGCCGGCCCCACCGACCGGCCCGGCGGGCGGGGCGGCCGTCCCGGAGGTACCCCGGGACGTGACCGACGTCGACAGACCGACAACGGAGGTCGCAGCTGCGGTGGTGGTGGGACCACCTGCGGCAGGCTCCAATGAGGCGGAGAGATCAACGGTACCAACGGGTCCCGACGCGGTAGGCGCGGGCGGGCGGGAATCGGAGGTCTCAGCCGGGCCCGGGGCCTGCTGCGGCTGCTCGCAGGCGGCCAGGAACAGGCTCGCCACCACCAGTGCGCCGATCACCCGACTGCGCTGCATACGATTTCCTCCCGATCGCCCCACCCGAGGTCGGCAGCGCTCCCCCGCGTCAGTATGTCGCCCGGTCAGGGATTTGACCAGACCCGGTCCGGCGACGCCGAGCACGAGTAAATTCGGTTGCCTCGTCCACACCCTGGTGTCCACGATGGGCCCATGCAAGGATTCGACCCGGTCGCCGGTTTCGGCCCGTCTGCGGCCGCCAGGTACGACGACCATCCCCGCGGCGACGAGCCCGAGACGGTCGCCTTCCTCGCCGGCCTCGCCGGTGACGGTCGGGCCCTGGAGTTCGCGATCGGTACCGGCCGGATCGCCCTCCCACTGGCCGACAGGGGTGTGCCGGTAACCGGTATCGAGCTCTCCCCCGACATGCTCGCGATCCTGCGCGAGAAACCGGGGGCCGGCCGGATCGCCGTCACCCTCGGCGACATGAGCACCACGGCTGTACCCGGGGAGTTCTCGCTGGTGTTCCTGGTCTACAACACCATCTTCAACCTGCTCACCCAGGACGCCCAGGTGCGCTGCTACGAGAACGCCGCCCGGCACCTCGGGCCGACAGGGAGGTTTGTGGTCGAGGCCGGAGTACCGTCGGCGTGGATCAAGGGTCGCCAGTACATCGACGTCGAGCGGATCAGCCCTGGTGAGGTGGTGCTCGACATCAACCGCTACGACCCGGTGACCCAGATCCTGGACGAGAGCCACGTGTCCTTCACCGAGGCCGGCATCCGGCTCGGACCGATCTCCTGCCGGCTGGCCTGGCCCGCCGAGTTGGACCTGATGGCCAGGATCGCCGGCCTCGAGCTGGTCGATCGATGGGGAGGCTGGCAGCACGAGCCGTTCACCGCCGACAGCACCCGGCACGTCAGCGTCTATCGCGCGGCCAATGCGCAGACCTGACGTGCCCGCTCCCCTTCGACTGCACCCCCACCACGTCCGGGCGGACGACATCAGGTGGTGAGGGTGCAGTCTGCGGGAAGCCTGCGGGTCTACTGGTAGAGCACCGCGGCGATCTTCGGATCGTCGATGTTCGACTTGTCGTACCAGTAGTAGCCCGTGTCGATGACCTCCGGGAGCTCCTGACCCTGGATCGCGGCCACGGCCGCACGGACGGTCTGCTCGCCGATACCCACCGGGTTCTGGGTGATGGCACCCGCCATCACACCACTGCGAACGGCGTCGATCTGCGCCTTGCCGGAATCGAAGCCGACCACCGTGATACCGGTGGCTCCGCTCTCCTCGACACCCTTCACCACACCGACGGCCGATCCTTCGTTGGAACCGAAGATCCCCGCGAGATCAGGGTTCGCCGCGATGATCGACTTCGCGATGTCGGCGGACTTGGCCTGGTCCCCTCCGCCGTACTGGGGCTCGAGAAGTTCGATACCGGGGGCATTGTCTCGAATCCACTCGATGAACCCGTCCCGACGGTCCCGGGCCGACTGGCTGGTCTGGTCCTGGACGACCATCGCCACCTTGCCCTTGCCGCCGATCAGTTCCGACATCCGCTTGGCCGCTTCAGCAGCAGCCTTCTTGTTGTCGGTGGAGGCGGTGGTCAGCGGGACGTCACTGTCGACACCGGAGTCGAAGGCGATGACGGGGATGCCTTCGGCCTTGGCCTTGTCCATCAGCGGGGCTGCTGCCTGGGAATCCAGGGCGGCGAAACCGATGGCCGCCGGCTTCTTGGCCAGAGCCTGGGTCAGCATGTCGATCTGGACCTCCACCTCGGCCTCGGTGGCCGGGCCCTCGAAGGTGATCTGGGCACCGAGTTTCGCCGCCTCCTGCTCCGCGCCTGCCTTCACCGCCTGCCAGAACTGGTGGTTGAAGCCCTTGCACAGGATCGCGATCAGCGGCTTCGGATCCTCGGACATCGAGGAGGGGTTCAGCTCGGCCACGGGTGCGTTGCTGGGCTGGACCGTGTCGGAGGGTGCCACCGGGTCGGTGCCCTCGGTCGGGTCCGAGGTCTGGACGGGCGAGTTGCTGTCCACCACCTGGGTGGAGGAGGTGGTCGGGGCGGGGGTGTTCGGCGAAGCCGTGTCACTCGCCTTCGAACAGGCACCGAGCAACAGTGTCATCACGGCGGTACCGGCCAGCGCAGCCAGCCTGATTCTTTTGGCCTGCATAGTGTTCAAAACTCCCTTGGTTGGGTGCCGGGGATCCGGCGTGGGTGGACGACCGCACCCGGACGGGCGTCGGTCGGTAAAAGGTCTTTCAGGTCAGGTCAGGTCGAGGACCCGGACCGCTTCCGGGCCATGTCCGCGTAGACGGCTGCCAGGATCACCGCACCGAGGATGACGTTCTGCCACTCCTGCGGGATCGACATGATCCGGAGTCCGTTGTTGATGACGGAAATGATGAGAGCGCCGATCACCGTGCCGATGATCGACCCCTTGCCACCCACCAACGACGTCCCGCCGATCACCACTGCCGCGATGGCCTGCAGCTCGTACCCCATACCGGTGGCCGGCTGGGCGGAGCCGAGGCGGGCGGAGATCATGATCCCGGCCAGCCCGGTGAACAGACCGGCCACGGTGTAGATCAGCAGCTTCCAACGCCGTACGTTGACCCCGGACAGTTCGGTGGCCTCCTCGTTGCTGCCGATGGCGAAGGTGTAGCGGCCGAACAGGGTTCGGTTGAGCAGGACGGCCGCGACGACAGCTGCCGCAGCCAGCACCAGCACCGCGTTCGGCACCTTCGGGATCAGCTCGCCGGTGGAGATCCGGGAGAACTCGGGCAGTGCGTTGAAATAGATCGGCACGCTGTTGGACAGCACGAGGGCCAGCCCCTGGGCCACCAGCATCATCGCCAGCGTGGCGATGAAGGGCGGCAGTTTCAGGACCGCCACGTTGAAGCCGTTGACGAATCCGATCAGACCGCCGAACAACACGGTGAGCACGAGACCGAGCCCCAGGGGCAGATCCCAGTTGATGATCAGGACGCCACTCATCACCGCACACAGGGTCATACCTGTTCCGATCGACAGGTCGATGCCCCCGGTGATGATGACGAATGTCGTACCGAGGGCGAGCAGCCCGATGACCACGGTGGAGAACAGGATCGCGGTGAAATTCGAGAAGGTGCGGAAGTTCTCGTTCGCGATGGAGAAGAAGGCCACGATGACGATGAGTCCGCCGAAGGCAAGGAGCTGCTCGATCCGGGCACGCATCGAGCCGCGGGCCGTCGCCACAGCGGCGGTGTTCTTGGTGTCACTCATGTCAGGCATGGCCTTTCGGGTCGGTGTCGGAGGCATCACCGGGTGCCCGGTGGTTCGGGGTCCGGGAATGCGGGTGTTGCTCGCCTGCAGATTCGCTCGGGGCGCTCTGCCGCCCGGAGCCGTCGCCCGGTCGGAGGGTGGCCAGGTGCATCACGCTCTCCTGGGTGGCCTCGCCGGACTCCAGCAGGCCGGTGATCCTGCCCTCGCTCATCACCACGACGCGATGCGACATGCGCAGCACCTCCGGCAGTTCCGAGGAGATCATGACGATCGACTTGCCCTGCGCCGCCAGCTCGTTCAGCAGGCGGTAGATCTCCTCCTTGGCGCCGACGTCGATCCCTCGGGTGGGCTCGTCGAAGATGAGGATGTCGCAGTCCTTGAGCAGCCATTTCGCGATGACCACCTTCTGCTGGTTGCCACCCGAGAGGTTCTTCGTGGTCTGGTTGATGGACGGTGTCTTGACCCGAAGCCTGTCGACCATCTCCCGTGAGCGGGCTTTGATCAGTCGGTCCTTGACGAAACCGAAGCGCGCGAACAAGGTGGACAAGGAGCTCAGGGCGATGTTGCTGCTGACGGTCTGGTTGAGCAGCAGGCCGAAGTGTTTACGGTCCTCCGACAGGTAGCCGATCCTCAGTGCGGCGGCCGCTGCCGGGTTCCTCACCGAGATGGGCTCCCCCCGCAGGGATATCGATCCGGCAGTGAGGGGGTCGGCACCCACCAGCGCCCGGCCGACCTCGGTCCGACCGGCCCCCATCAGACCGGCGAAACCCAGGATCTCCCCCTCCCGCAGCTCGAAGGTGATGTCCTTGAGCAGGTTCTTGGTGTGGAGGCCCACAACGGACAGCAGTACGGGGCGGTCGGTCCGAACGTTCTCCGGACGGGCATCGGACACGAGGTCGCGACCGACCATCAGGGAGATGACCTCTGGCATCGAGGTTGTCGCGGTGTCGAGGGTGTCGATGTACCTGCCGTCGCGAATGACCTCGATCCGATGCGAGATCGCCTTCAACTCGTCCATCCGGTGCGAGATGTAGATGACACCGGTCGACGGGTTGACGAATCGACGGATCAGACCGTGCAGGACCGCCACCTCGGCATCGTTGAGGGCTGCCGTCGGTTCGTCCATGATGAGGACCTGGGGGTCGTAGGACAACGCCTTGGCGATCTCGACCATCTGCTGCCGGGCCACGGTGAGCGACCCCACCCTGGCCGTCGGGTCCAAGGGCAGTTCCAGCCGGTCGAGCAGCTCCTGGGCCCGTCGATGGAGCGCCCGGTCGTTCAGGAACACCCCGCCCACCCGCGGTTCCCGCCCGATGAAGATGTTCTGGGTGACCGTCAGGTCGGGCATCAGGTTGAACTCCTGATGGATGATGCTGATACCGAGAGCCTGGGCGTGTCGGGGGTTCTGGACCACGACCGGGCTGCCGTTCATCGAGAACTCCCCCTCCTCCGGTGTGTAGATCCCGGACAGGAGCTTCATCAGGGTCGACTTGCCGGCACCGTTCTCACCCACCAGGGCCAGCACTTCGCCGTGGCGCAGTTCCAGGTGCATGTCCTGCAGGGCCTTGACCCCGGGGAAGCTCTTGGAGACCCCGCGAACCTCCAGGAGTGCGGCGTCCACGGTCGTTCCACGGTTGCCCATCACCGGGTCCGATCGTCGTCGGCGACCACGACACCCTTGCGGAGGATGGCATTCCCGTACGTCCGTGTCTCCCCGGTCCGCACGATGACATAGGCCGAGCGGGCGGCATCGTAGAAGGTGTGCCGATCGAGATGACGGATCTGATCGTCGGCGGCACCGGCGGCCGAGGTCAACTCGTCGTGGATCGCCAGGGTTTCCCCGTCCAGGTGGGCCATCAGGTCCAGGCACGGGGCGTCGTCCAGCGGCAGGACGGTGCCGACCGCACGCATCACGGCGGTGCTGCTCAGGCCCGGTAGTTCCACGAGGCGCTGGGCGATGCGAGCCGCCGGGAAGTGCGCATCGACCACGACAACCGCATCGGAGTGACCCATGGCGTCGAGATGAGCGAGCAGCGCGCCGGTAAGAATGGGTGAGATTCCTTTCAGCATCGGGATTCTCCTTCCGCTGCGTGGTCGGCCGCTCCGGTCGTGATGGTCGAATCAAGGCGGCTCACCTGCCCTGGCCCGCCACGCGGGGTGACACAAATCGAATGGTTCATGGTGTAGATCCGGTGTCCGTTCTTTGTTCGAGGGTGGTGCATGTGCGAGGTGCCGATCCCCGGATCAACTGCCCCGCATCAGGTTTGCCGCACCCCCAGCGATGCGCCGATGCCGGCAGAGGTGGCGGGTCGGCGGGTGGAGCCCCCGCACACCCGGGGAGCGAACGTGGTGGTCCGCTCCCCGGATGCGCGTTGCTGCGAGAACGCCCGCGTGGTTACCGGGCGGAGTAGCGGTGCAGGAATGCTGCCATCGCCTGCCGG
>QXCQ01000253.1:0-10061 GCA_003576535.1 Nakamurella silvestris
CGTCAGGCGATGGCGGCGTTCCTGTACCGCCTGCACAACCTGTAACCGGCACCCGGCACACGAACGGCCCCCGCACACTGCAGAGTGTGCGGGGGCCGTCGGCGTTACCGGGACTGCTCAGCCGGCGAGACTACCGGGGAACAGGTACTTCTTGGCCGGGATCGTGGTGCCGCGGAACCAGGCGTCGAGGAAGGGGGTCAGGTCCTTGCCGGCGACATCGTTGACGTAGGCCTCCCACTCGTCGAAGGAGACGTTCTTCCCGGCCTTCTCCTTGACCCACCCGGACAGCAACGCATCCATGGCGTCGTCACCGATCTCGTTGCGCAGGGCGTGCAGGGCGAGCGGTCCGCGGCTGTAGACCGCGGTGAACTCGTTGCCAGCCCCCATGTCCACCAGCGGTGAGGCCCAGAAGCTCTTGTCGCCCTTGTAGGCGGCGATGTTCTGCCGGTAGGTCGCGTCCAGGTCCTCGCCCTCGGTGGCCTCGCGGTACAACCACGGTGCGTAGGAGGCGAAACACTCGTTGAGGCAGATGTCGGCCCAGCTCTTGACGGCGATGTCGTCCCCGTACCACTGGTGGGCCAGCTCGTGCACCACGGTGTCCAGATCGACCCAATCGGCGTACACCGGCCTGGTCTGGGTCTCCAGGGCGAAGCTGAGCGGCAGGTTCGAGTAGATCCCGCCGACGGATTCGAACGGGTACGTGCCGAAGGTGGAGGACAGGAAATCGACGATACCGGCGGTCTTCTCGGCCAGCGGGCCGAATTTGTCCCCGCCGTTCGGCGCGAAGGCGTTGATGATCGGCACCCCGTCGCCGGTGGTACCGGTGGTGGTGGTGAACTTGTCGATGTACAGGGTGGTCAGATAGGTCGCCATGGGCGCTTTCTCGCGCCAGCCGAAAACCGCCGAGCCGGTCGCCGGGGCGGGCAGGTCATCGATCGGGAGGCCGTTCGAGATGACCGACCAGCCTTCGGGAACCGTGGCGATGACCTGGAAGGACGCCCGGTCGAGCGGATGTTCGTTCGCCGGGAACCAGGTCGAGGCCGACAACGGTTCGCCGGCGACGACCGCACCGCCGTCCGGCAGGGTCACCCAACCGCCGTCACCCAGACCCGCGGTGCCATGGCTGACGGCATTCGGTACACCCGAGTACGTCACCACGACCACCAGGTCGCTGTCCGGTTCCAGACCGACCTCCGGGGTCAGCACCAGCTTCGCCGGCGTCTGCTCGAAGGCGGTCGGTCGATCGTTGATCGTCACCGAGGCGACCTTCAACGTCTCCTGGAAGTCGAAGGAGAACTGGCCGAGCTTCTCCTTCGAAGTGACGGTCGCGGCGATGGTGGTTTTCGCCTGGATCGAGGAATCCTTGTCGTTCCAGGTCAGCTCGACGAGGTAGTCCTGGACGTCGTAGCCCCCGTTGCCCGACTCGGGGTAGTAGGGATCGCCGATCCCGGTCGCCCCCACCTCCCCGTCGACGGCGGGCACCGTCGGCGACACGGGCGCAGACCCTGAGGTCGAGGGATCCTCGGGGGTGGTGTCCGGCAGGCTCGTCGGAATCGTCGGGGTGGCCGACGGTGACGGGTCCGGTGTGGAGGCGGGGACGGTGGGCCCGGTGGCCGGGGCCGTGAACCCCGTGCTCGGCAGCTCGGCGACCCCGTCCACGGTGCTGCCGCAGGCGCTCAGCACCAGGACCAGACCAAGGGCGGACAGGTGCGGCAGCCGTGCCAGGGGCATCTTCATGGTCGAACGGTAACAATTGCCGCCCGTCCGCAGGGGGCAACGGGGCAATTCGGGCCGATCGGACAACCGGATCGGTGGTGGTACGTCTGCCCTGACGAGGGCACGCCGGGTCCTGACCCCGCTCGTCCGGGGTCGGTGTACTGGCATGATTCGAGGTGGAGCAGTCGACGTCGGGAAGGCATCAATGGGTTCAGCAGGCAGGGCGTTCGGTCGGTACCTGGCGGGTGGGGCACTGGTACTGGTGCTGGTGGTGGCCGGGGTGGTGGTCAAGACCCTCCGGACCGCGTCCCAGGATCAGCGTGCCACCGCCGACGTGATCATCGTCCTCGGGGCCGCCCAGTACAACGGCACCCCGTCGACCATCTTCGCCAACCGGCTGGACCACGCCGCTGCGCTGTTCGACGAGGGGGTCGCCCCGGTGATCATGACCATCGGCGGCTCCCAGCAGGGCGACAACTACACGGAGGCCGAGGCCGGCCGGGGGTACCTCGAAGGCAAGGGGATCCCGGAGTCGGCGATCGTCCCGGTCGGGGAGGGCAACGACACCCTGGTGAGCCTGCGGGCCGCCGCGGTGGAGCTGACCGGCCGCGGCTGGGACTCGGTGGTCCTGGTCACCGACCCCTGGCATGCCTACCGGTCGAGTGTGATGGCCCGCGACCTCGGTATGCAGGTCCAGGTGTCGAGCGTGGAGACCGGTCCGGGCACACCGGCGGGTGCTTCCGGGCGTTACCTCTGGCGGGAGACCTTCGGCACCCTGTTCTACCGGGTGATCGGCGGCCCGACGGGTTCCCGGACGGGTGGCCTGTGACAGTCGCAGTTCCGTCGGTCCCGGTCGGCTACACCCCTTCCGACACCGCGCGGCGGTTGATCGAGGGCCCGAAATCGGCGGCCCTGCCGGAGGCGGTGTCCTTCGCGGTGCGCAGCCCGTTCGCCCGGGACCGCGCCCGGGTCCTGCATTCGGCCTCCTTCCGTCGGCTGGCGGGAAAGACCCAGGTGGTGGGACCGGACGAGGCCGATGTGCCGCGGACCCGGCTGACCCATTCCCTGGAGGTGGCGCAGATCGCCCGGGAGATCGGGGAACAGCTCGGCTGTGACCCGGACCTGACCGACCTGGCCGGGTTGGCGCACGACATCGGCCATCCACCCTTCGGGCACAACGGGGAACGGGCGCTCAACGAGGCCGCCGCGGGTATCGGCGGGTTCGAGGCGAATGCGCAGAACCTGCGGCTGCTGGGGCGGTTGGAGGCCAAATCGGTGGACCCCGAAGGCCGGCCGTACGGGTTGAACCTGACCAGGGCCGCGCTGGACGCGGTGCTCAAGTACCCGTGGGTCCGGGGCGGGGCGGATCCGGCCTCCGGAGCGGCCGCCCACAAGTTCGGTGTGTACTCCGACGATCTCGAGCTCTTCGAGTGGGTACGCGACGGCGCTCCGGTCGGGCGTCGGTGCATCGAGGCGCAGGTGATGGACTGGGCCGACGACGTCGCCTATTCCGTCCACGATGTCGAGGACGGCATCCACTCGGGGCGGATCGACCTGAGCCGGCTGTACGACCCCGAGGAACAGGAACAGGTCTGCGCGGCGGCCGGTCGGGGGTACTCGGCGGAGAGCCCCGATGATCTGCGTGAGGTGCTCGCCGATCTGCTCGCCCTCCCGGTGGTCCGGGCCGTCAGCTGGCTCCGGACGGGGGCGGGGGACGAGCTGCGGGGGGAGAGCGCCCTGAAACAGATGACGAGCGAGTTGACCGGGCGGTTCGCCACCGGGGCCGCGGCGGCGACCCGGGCGAAGTTCGGTGACGCCAGGATGTGCCGGTACTCGGCGGATCTGGTGGTGCCCCGGCTGCTCGGGGCGGAGGTCGCGGTGCTCAAGGCGATCGCGCTCAGGTACGTCATGGACGATCCGAAGCGACGCGCGTTGCAGGCGGTCCAGCGGGAGCGGCTGACCGAACTGGTGACGATGACGGCGGCGACGCCGGAGAGTCTGGACGCCGGTTTCCGGATCCGGCATGCGGCCGCCGCGGACGACGCCGCACGGTTGCGGGCCGTCATCGACCAGGTGTCGCTGTTGACCGATGCGCAGGCGACGGCCCGATGGGCCCGGCTCACCGGCAGAGCCTGGACCTGAAAACCCCTCCGTTCCCGCGCGGGAGGAGCAAGGAGGCGCGCGGGAACAGGGGCTTGACGGGCCGGGTGGGGACAGCGGCGCCGGCCGCGTGCCGTCCGCACTAGACTTGACGGCGTGGCGGGACGGATTCTGGACTCAGACAAGGAACGGGTCCGGGACCTGAACCGCATCGAGGACGTCGTCGGCGATTACGTCGCCCTCAAGTCCGCCGGTGGTGGCAACCTCAAGGGGCTGTGCCCCTTCCACGACGAGAAGTCACCGTCCTTCAACGTCCGCCCCTCCCACGGCAGCTACCACTGTTTCGGCTGCGGCCAGGGTGGTGACGTCTTCACCTTCATCGTCGAGATGGAACACGTCACCTTCCCCGAGGCCCTCGAGCGGCTGGCCGACCGGGTCGGGTACGTCCTCACCCGGGTGGAGGGCGGCAGCTCGGTCCGGGTCGACCGCGGCACCCGCTCCCGGTTGATCCAGGCCAACAAGGCCGCCGCCGAGTTCTACGCCGCCCAGTTGAAGACCGAGGCGGCCGAGCCGGCCCGGAAGTTCCTGGCGGACCGTGGTTTCGACATGGCGTCGGCCGAGCTGTTCGGCTGTGGGTTCGCCCCCGGTGGTTGGGACAACCTGGTCAAGGCCCTGACGAAACAGGGGTACACCCTGCCGGAGCTGTACAAGGCGGGCCTGGCCCGGGAGGGCCGCCAGGGGGCGATCGACCGCTTCCACCGTCGCCTGCTCTGGTCGATCCGCGACGCCGCGGGCGACGTCGTCGGTTTCGGTGCCCGCCGGCTGTTCGACGACGACCAGATCGAGGCGAAGTACATCAACACCTCGGACACCCAGCTCTACCACAAGTCCCAGGTCCTCTTCGGGCTCGACCTGGCCAAACGGGAGATCGCGAAACAGCGCACCGTGGTGGTGGTCGAGGGGTACACCGACGTGATGGCGATGCACGCCGCCGGGGTGCTGACGGCCGTCGCCTCCTGCGGCACCGCCTTCGGTGACGAACACATCGGTGTGCTGCGGCGGTATCTCATGGACTCGGAGGTGATCCGCGGCGAGGTGATCTACACCTTCGACGGGGACACCGCCGGGCAGAACGCGGCGCTGAAGGCCTTCGACTCCGACCAGAAGTTCGCCGCCAACACCTTCGTGGCCATCGCCCCGGACGGGATGGACCCCTGTGACCTCCGGCTGGCCAACGGGGACGCGGCGGTGGCCGATCTGGTGGCGTCCCGTCGGCCGCTGTTCGCCTTCGCGGTCCGGTCCACCCTGGCCGGGTACGACCTGGACACCGCCGAGGGGCGGGTGGCGGCCACCCGGGCGACCGTGCCGATGGTCGCCCGGATCAAGGACGGCGACGTCCGGGACCAGTACGTCAACGAACTCGCCGGCTGGCTCGGCGCGGACACCACCGACATCCGGGCCAAGGTCCGGGCCGCGGTGCGCAACCCGCCGCCCCCGCCGCGGGTGTTCGCCGACCGCCGGGTGGAGGCGGCCGAGCCTCCCGCCCCCGAAGGCCCGCCGCGGCCCAACCCCAAGGACCGGATGCTGTTCTCCGAACGGGAGGCGCTGAAACTGGCGTTGCAGCAACCGGACCAGCTGGCCGGGGCCTATGCGGAGATCGAGGTCGCCGCCTACACCAACGAGGCCTACGCGGCGCTGCACACGGCCATCGAGGCCGCCGGCGGGTGCGAGTCGGGGCTGACCGGTGCCGCCTGGATGGCCGCGGTGGATGCCCACCTGCCCCGCGGGACCGTCGCCTCCCTGCTGACCGAACTGTCCGTGGAGCCCCTGCGCTACAGCGGGGACGAATCGGTGGGCCATTACGCCGGGGCGGTGCTGGCCAGCCTGGCCGCCCGGGTGGCCGCGGTCTCCGAGGCCGAACTCAGGTCCGCCCTGCAACGCGCGGCGGCCGATCGGGACACCGAGCAGATCCGGCAGATCCAGAGCGACCTGATCGCCGTCCAGGCCTACCGCCGGGCGTTGGACGAGCGGTCACGCGGGGAGAGTTGAGCAACCCATGAAGATGCCCAGATTCCTGCGCCGGGTACCGGTGCCGGGGCAGATCCGCCCTGTGCTGGAGACCGACGAGACCGTGCTCTCGATCGCGGAGGTGGAATCGGGGCAGCTGGCCGTCACCCGCTACGGGATCTGGTTCCTGCCCGCCGACGAGGTGGTGCTGGACCGCACCGACCGGATCGGCTGGGAGACGGTGTCCAAGGCGCACTGGGACGGAAAGGTTCTGGGGCTGACGATCGCCGATGTGGTGGGCACCCTCGGCGGGGCCGAATATCTGGCGGATCGGCCGCGCCGACGGTTCGTCATGGTCGAGCCGCGCAAGGTGACCGACATCATCCACACCCGGACCAGGGCCGGGATCGTCAGCTCCACCCACCACGCACTGCCCGGCGGCAGCGGGTGGGTGGTCCTGCGCAAGATCCCCGGCCGGGACGGGCTGGTGCCCCAGGTGCGGTTGGATCCGGGCACCCCTGCGGAGGGCCCGGAGATCGAGGCGGCGGTCGCGGAGCTGGTCGCCGTGGCGAGGGCGGAGCACGCACCGCCGGTCTGAGGTCGCCGATCAGCCGTGACGCTTGACCACCGCGGTGACCTTGTTGGTGACCAGGTGCACGGCGCTGGAGGCCTGGGCGCGGGCGACACCGGCCACTGCCTGCACGGCGGGGTTGTCCGCGGCGCGCTGGGACCAGCGCTTGATCTGCTCGTACCGTTCACGGCCGGCGCGGGACCCCAGGACATAACCAATGGCGGCACCGATGACAAGACGGAACATGGGCTACCCCTCTCGACTGATCGGTGGCGGACTGATCGGGTACGGACTGATCGGATGTCAGGCCCCACCAGTCTTACCTACCCGAGGGGCAGAACGGAAAACGCCCGGACCTCCCGAGGGACGCAAGGGGTGAGCGGGCGGCGACCTGGGACAACACAATTTGCCCCCGAAATGGTCAGAACCACCCCTGCGGCTGGTTTATTATTGACGAGTACACAGCGAAGCGGGGCGGGAAACCGGGCCGGATCGCCGGAGTGCAAGAGGTACGAGATCCACGTGGTACAAATTCACAAGCATTCCCCTGTAGCTCAGCTGGCAGAGCGTTCGACTGTTAATCGAAATGTCGCTGGTTCGAACCCAGCCGGGGGAGCCACCAAGACCCAGATCCCCCGTGGATCTGGGTCTTGTTGTTGGTGGGGCCGACCTTCCAGTGCACCCCCACCACGGAGGAGGTCCGTTCCCGACGTGGCAGGGGTGCACTGAGGCAGGTTCAGGCCCGCAGGTGGCGTTTCACCCGGGACAACATGGCCGACATCCCGCGCAACCGCAGCGGACTGACGATGTGGCCGAGCCCCAGTTCCAGGTAGAAATCGTCCGGCACCGCCAGGATCTCCTCGGCGGCGAGTCCGTCCAGACCCTGGGCCAGGATCGAGGCGAACCCGCGGGTGGTCGGTGCCTCCGCCGGGGCGGAGAAGTACAGCCGCACCCGGCTGCGGTCGGCTGCGTCCACCGACAGGAACAGCGGGCTCTGGCACTCCGGGACCGGTTCCATGGCCCCCTCCTCGAGCTCCGCAGGCAGCGGCGGCAGCTCACGGGAGAACTCCAGCAGCATCTGGAGTTTGTCCTGTCCCTCGACGGCCCCGAAGTCATCGACGATCTCGGCGAGGGCGGTCGGCAGACTCATCGGGCCGTTGCTCCGGCTCCCGGTACGTCGCCGGGCTCGGTGCCCTGCACGATCGGGACGCCGACCGCATTGCCCCACTCGGTCCAGGAACCGTCGTAGTTCCGGACGTTGCGGTGGCCGAGCAGATGGGTGAGCACGAACCAGGTGTGGCTGGACCGCTCTCCGATCCGGCAGTAGGCGATGACATCGGTGTCCGGGGCGACCCCGGCGTAGACCTCGGTCAGTTCCGCCTTGGTCCGGAAACGTCCGTCCGGCGCGGCCGCCTTGGCCCAGGGGATGCTCAGCGCGCTGGGGATGTGGCCGCCGCGCAGGGCTCCCTCGTCCGGGTAGTCGGGCATGTGGGTGCGCTCCCCGGAGTACTCCGCGGGGGAGCGGACGTCGACCAGCGGACCGGTGCCGAGATGGGCCAGCACCTCGTCCTTGTAGGCACGGATGCGGCTGTCGTCCCGCTCGACCACCGGGTACTCGGCGACACCGCGCTCGGTGGCGTCGGTGGTGAGTTCGCGGCCCTCGGAGATCCAGGCATCGCGCCCGCCGTCGAGCAGCCGCACGTCCTCGTGCCCGAAGAGGGTGAACACCCACAGGGCGTAGGCGGCCCACCAGTTGGACTTGTCCCCGTAGATCACGACGGTGTCCTCGCGGCCGATCCCCTTGCGGGCCATCAGGTCCGCGAAGGCGGCTCCGTCGACGTAGTCGCGGGTGACGGGATCGTTGAGGTCCAGGTGCCAGTCGACCTTGACCGCACCGGGGATGTGGCCGACGTCGTACAACAACACGTCCTCGTCCGATTCGACCACCACCAGACCGGGGGTGTGAAGGTGCTCGGCGAGCCAGCCGGTGGACACCAGCCGCCCGGGGGCGGCGTAGTCGGCGAAGGCCGGATTCGGGTCGGACGGGACGGGCATGGCGTGACTCCTGACGGGACAGACACAGACGACGTTCTCGTCAACGAGGGTAGTCGCCGGGTCAGACAGGTTCGGGGGCGGTGGGACGGACCGGAACTGCCCCCTGCCCCACGGTCGAGATGAGGGTCCGGTACTGGGCGTGTTTGCCGCCGAACCCCACCATCACCACACCGACGAGTTCGCCGTCCCGGTGGTACCCGACCACCACATCGGTGTCGGGGGAACCCTCCAGGACACGAATGTCCTCGGTGCCCAGCCCCACGGCTCCGAAGGACTGGATCCGGATGTCGTACTGGTCGCTCCAGAACGACGGCACCGGTGCGAACACGTCCTCGGCCTCGCCGTTCCCGGCCAGGTGCCGGCCCAGGGTGGACCCGGCCCGCTTGGCGGTGTCGGTGACCATCGTCCAGTGCTCCACCCGGCGGGGGATGTCGTCGAACAGGAGATTCGGGAACTTCGCCACGTCCCCGCAGGCCACCACCTCCGGCCGACCCTCGACGCGGAGGTGGTTGTCGCAACGGACACCGTCGGAGAGATCGAGTCCGTTGCCCTCCAACCACTCCACGTTCGTTGCGCAGCCGACGGCCTCCACCACCAGGTCGGCGGGCAGGACGGTCCCGTCGGACAAGGAGACCGACCCGACCGCGTCCGGATCCTCCGCCGAGCCGCCGAAGGCGACCGGAAGCACCCCGAGATGGAACCGCACCCCGGCGGCCTCGTGCCGCTGCTGGAGCGCCTGCCCGAGCAGGTCGCCGAGGGGTCGTTGCATCGGGACGGGTTCGGGAGCGACCACATCCACCGACACACCGAGCTTGCGCGCGGTGGCGGCGAGTTCGCAGCCGATGAACCCGGCACCGATGACGACCAGCCTGCGGCCGGGTTCGAGCTGTTCGTGCAGTTCCTGGGCATCGGCCAGGGTGCGGATGACGTACCGGCCGGCCGCCGGGCCGGGCAACGGAAGTCGACGGGGGCGCAGGCCGGTGGCGACCACGAGCCCCTCCCACGGCAGCACCTCGCCGGTGTCCAGGGTGACCGTGCGGGCGGTGAGATCGGCGGCGGTCACGGTGGTGCCGAGCCGCCAGTTGACATCCTGGGCGGCCCGGGGAACCCGGAAGATCAGGGCAGCGGGATCCGGTCGACCGGCCAGCGCCTCCTTGGACAGCGGCGGTCGGTTGTACGGCATGTGCGGTTCGTCGCCGATGACGGTGATCGGGCCCTGGTACCCGGCCTTCCGCGCCGCCTCGGCGGCCCGCATCCCGCCCATCGATGCGCCGACGACGACGATGCCGTTCCCGGCGGCCGACGTGCTGGTCGTCTCTTCCACGGTCTCAGTCCAGGACTTCGATGGCCTGCATCGGGCAGACGTCGGCCGCCTCCTCCAGGTCGTCCCGCAGGGACTCGTCGACCTCCTCGGATTCGTACAGGCCGTCGGTCTCCTCGCGGAAGGTGAGTTTGCCCAGGTCGTCGAGGGCGAACAGGGTCGGCGCGGAGTACACGCACTGGCCATGGTCCTGGCACTTCTTCATGTCGACGGTGAATTTCATCGGGCAACTCCTTCGGCGGCGGGACAACTGTGCTGGAGAACAACTGCTGTGCTGGAGAACAACTGCTG